>NZ_JBEWYY010000001.1:0-758653 GCF_041366435.1 Sediminibacillus sp. JSM 1682029 | reverse complement strand
CTCCTTTGTAGAAGATTTGGGAACTAGTTAGGTCTTCTTCTACAATAGGAGCAATTTTTATTTTTGTAAACAGATTACATATTCTTTCATTAAAGTAAAGATAACCCATTAATGCAACGCTAGTGGGTTTCAGCTCGTGCTGTTCCCGTCAGTGTCTCCATATCTTGCCTCCGCCATGTTTTGCTGCATGAGAAAGATTAGATATGCTGCAAATTCCCATTAGAGGAACGCAATCTTGTATAGCCGGCAATTGTCAGCACCGTCATGCTGACAAGAAATGCGATAAAGTACGGAGATATGGAATCACGGATCACCCCTGTAAAAAAAGAGCTGCTGATGATACCCAGCGAGTAGATAGCCGACATAAAACCAAAGGCTCTGCCATGGCTTTGTTTGCTTGTATTGTCTGTGACTGCTGTTGCCATTGCAGGCATGACCAAGCCGGAGAAAATACCAAGGAAAAACAATAATACTGCCAGAGGAAGAACCGATGTGAAAATACCTGCCAAGGCCATCGCCATTCCAAATAAACCAGTGACCAGACGTTTAAAGGGGGAGAAGCGATTGACAAAAAACATGGATAACATCATTAGAGTGCCAATGCCCATATAACTGAACAGTCTGCCAGTATCGAAAGTAGATAACCCATTTTCCACGGCTAAATATGGTACTTCGTAAATGACGACCCCGTGTACATACATGGCCGCAAACCCGATCAGATAGACAGCGATTAATTTGGGATTCGTTTCAAACTTAATGGTAGCATTCGATGGGGAAAGGGAAACTACAGGTTTCGTTTCATTTAAGGAACGGACAGCATAAAGCCCGACTGCCAGCATGGTACTTCCGATAATCCAATAAGTATTTTGATAACCAATGATGACAACCAGCTTACCGCCGATCAATGGGGCGGCTATACCAGCAATGGTAGAAAAAAGTCCGTTGATCGCCATGTTTTTCCCCTGCTGCCTGCTATTCTCAGCGAATCCTGATAGCATTGCAAAAGCAGCAGGAATCAAGAATGCTAAAGCAAATCCATTCAGGCCATGCAAAACCAACAAGTCGCCAGGATCATTGGCGAAGGCATGGGCAATAAACAACAACCCAGAAGCAAAAATCGGGAGTGTGATGAATAGTTTTTTACCAAGCCGGTCGATTAACGGGCCGGCGAGAACATTGCCGGATAAATTAGTGAGTGAGGTAACACTCAGGATGATGCCGATAAAAACGCTGGTTGCTCCGAATGCTGCCGCATATGGTGTGAATACGGGAACCTGAACTCTCATTGCTAAACTGATAAAAAACAAAACGATAAAAAGGTGCCATTTATTAGCTGTAGTTTTTTTCATTTTCTCACCTCGTAAAACTTTATGAAGGAGAGGTGAGAATTAGACGAGCAATTGGTGCCGGCTTGTTTTTATAAATATAATGTAAATTTTGTTAAGTCTGCTGATTAGGAAAATGTATCTAATCCCTACGATCAAATCATTCATCCAGTCTAAGCAGATTAGTTTTCTAGTTCTTTATAACCCGTAAACGGCCTGCAGAATTGGCAGGTTTAGGCCTAAGAAATCAAAATAACGGCAGATCAGCCATCTTTACTTTCTATTAATCCTTCATTAATAAAACAAGATTACTATATTAGATGAAATCATATTTATTATTTGGAGGGAAATCAATGAATAGAAACGGCATGTTGAAAAGATTGGCAGCTCCGCTTGTGATAACAGGGGTGGCACTGGGAAGCATATTCACCCTCTATACTTCAACGGAAGCGAATCAAGAACAAAACCATGCAAAAGTAAAAAATGTTATTTTTTTGATTGGTGATGGCATGGGACCTGCCTATAACACGATGTACCGTTACTTGAAAGATGATCCAAGTACACCAATGATGGAATCTACTGTCTTTGATTCTTACTTGGTGGGCATGCAAAGAACCTATCCCGACGATCATGAAGAAAACATCACTGATTCGGCAGCGGCTGCAACTTCCATGGCTGGCGGAGTAAAGACATATAATGGTGCGATTGCAGTCGATACAAAGAAGCAGGATGTTAAAACAGTGCTTGAGCAAGCAAAAGAACAAGGGAAGTCGACCGGTTTGGTCGTGACCTCCCAGGTCAATCACGCGACACCAGCTGCTTTTGGTGCGCATGATGAATCCAGGCAAAACTATAATCAGATAGCCGATGACTACTATGATGATTCAATAAATGGCCAGCATAAAGTGGACGTACTCTTAGGCGGCGGGACAAGCTACTTTGAACGGGAAGACCGAAATTTGGTGGAAGCATTTCAGAAGGATGGGTACAGTTATGTAACAACCCGCAAACAACTGCTGAAGGATGATCATGGTCAAGTTTTAGGGTTGTTTGCTCCGGTAGGAATGGATAAAATGATTGATCGTAACGCATCTACTCCCTCTTTGGCCGAAATGACCAATTCCGCTCTTGATCGTCTGAGTAAGGATAAAGATGGTTTTTTCCTTATGATAGAAGGGAGTCAAATTGATTGGGCAGGACACGATAATGATGTTGTAGGGGCTATGAGTGAGATGGAAGACTTCGAAAAAGCATTCAAGGCAGCGATTGAATACGCAAAGAAAGACAAGCATACCCTGGTAGTTGCCACAGCTGATCATTCTACGGGAGGATTGTCTATCGGAGCTAATGGTCCGTATGTTTGGAATCCGGCGCCAATAAAGGCGGCAAAACGAACTCCGGATTATATGGCACAGGAAATAACGAATGGTGAGCCAGTAAGGTCTGTGTTGGATGAAAACATTGATTTAGCTTTGACGGAAGATGAGATTCAATCCGTGGAAACAGCAAGCCAAAGTGGAGAGGCAACGGATATCGACAATGCCATTGAAGCGATATTTAACGAGCGATCTGGAACTGGCTGGACGACAGGCGGACATACTGGTGTCGATGTGAATATCTACGCATATGGTCCAGGTTCCGATCAATTTGCAGGTTCACTGGAAAATACAGAAACAGCTGAGAAGCTATTCGACTTTTTGCGTAATTGAACAACAAGCTGACCCCTTTGCCCAAGAGGACGAAGGGGTTTTTATTATATTTTATTATTGAAATGATAGATTGGTTTCCACTTTAGAAAAGATAAAATGGGTAACCGTTGCAGCGTAGGAACTTAACGTATTAATGAATTCTTCTGCTTGTGTAAAATCTTTAAAATGCAACTTCAGCATATAACATGCTTTGCCGGCAATTCGATAACAAAACTCTACATTAGAGAACGTTTGGATTTTATTTTTAAAGGCTTCGTAATTTCCATCTTTCACTGTAGCTTCTATCAAACATTGTATCGGACAGCCCAACTTTTCATAGTCGACTTCGAGGGTATATTGCTGGATGATTCCGAAAGATTCCATTTGTCTCACCCTTTCCGTCACAGAGGGCGAAGAAAGATTGACTCTCCTGCCAAGCTCACTCATTGACAATCGGCTGTTTTTCTGTAATTCATCTATTATTTTTACATCGATATCATCTATTTTCATATTTTAAATGATGCCTCCTGATTACGTTTGATTTCTAAAGGATTTTGTATATTTTCTTTAAAAAGTGTATGTGAAAGATTTAGTTATTATCTTATCATTATAAAACAAGGAGGGATAGGGATGGTCAGAATTAATCAGTCAAAAATTGGAGAAACGCCTTTCCAACAACTATTGGGACTTAACCCGAGGATAATGGAAAGTTGGACATTGCTCGGGAAAGTGTTGGAAAAGGACGGACAACTGTCGGTAGAACTTAAAGAGCAGGTTAGAAGGACGCTGGCTCAGCGAAATGGCTGTCAATACTGCAAAGCAAAAGGAAAACCGAACCCGCATATTGTGGATGAAAGAGTACTTACCGCAACAGGATTTGCTGAAGTTTTTGCCAGGTTACATGGAGAAATACCAGACTCCGTGTTCGATGTATTACGGGATGTGTTTTCAGAAAAAGAAATTAGTGAATTGATCGCTTTTATTTGCTTTACCACTGCTCAGCAAAATGTTGGAGCTGTTTTGCAATTAGAAGCAGAGGCTTGATCGGATAATATGCCGTGAAAAAAAGTTCTCCATCCTTTATCTTAGTAATAGATCATACATTTTCAAGGCTGAGGGGTGAGAGGATTGAGAATCGAAAAGCAGAAATTCGGTACACAAGGTGCATACGCAATAGCATATTTATGGGAGGATTCTTCTCAATTCAAGACTGGGGAGAAACGTCCGGTCGTGGTGATATGCCCAGGAGGAGGCTATACCCACACTTCCGACAGGGAAGCAGATCCTGTGGCGATGAAGTATTTCTCAGAAGGATACCATGTCATCATTGTAAGATATTCTTGTATTTCATCTGATACTTCTTTATTTCCCGATCCTTATGTACAGCTCGGTTCAACTTTTTTGTGGCTGCGTTCAAACGCGGAGAACTGGCATGTCGATTTGGAGCAAATCGTCCTGACTGGTTTTTCGGCAGGAGGGCACCTTGCTCTCACATTTGCGGCAGAAAAGGACTGGGTAGCTGGACTACTGGGTGTTTCTTCGGAAAAATTGCATGTAAATCATTTGGTATTATGTTATCCGGTCGTTAATTTCACTTATGGATGGCCAAAACAAGTAGAAAGAGAGAAAGAAATCAAAGATTTATTCGGGCATGACTTTCATCAACCGACAAAGAAAAGGCTTATCCAACCTGACAAACATATCCCGGAACATTTGCCAAGAGTATTCATTTGGCATACAAGGGATGATGCGACGGTGCCGGTAGAAAATTCGATGAAACTGATGCTCGCCCTTCAGGAAAAGCGAATCCCAAATGAGGCTCACTTTTTTGAAAGTGGGGTACATGGCCTCTCGTTGGGCACTGCCGTTTCGGCTGCACGCAAAGAGCAAATCAATCAATATTGTGAACCATGGTTTGACCTTGTTTTAAATTGGTTAAAAAAAGGGATCAAGCAATGAAAAAACATGGCGCTTATTTTTAATGGTGCCATGTTTTTACTATGTATACTTCTCCCTATTCAGTTATTAATTCAATGGTATAGCTGCCACGGTCGGTCGTTAAGGAAAAACGTTCATCGTCGTATTGAAATAATGTAGAATCCTCAATTGGAATTTCGTAGACCTGGTTTGGTAGCGGCTGTGTATTTGCTGCATCTGTAAGCATGGTGCCATCTCCGCTTAATTGCAGCTTATGCTTCGCTTGATAGTCATCCACTCTTCGTGTATCTGTATCATAGGAAACGGCATTTAACCGTAGTACCGTCTCATCATAATCGCCGATTTCCTGCTTCGTTACTTTAATGGTCTTGCCATTCCATTGCTGGATTAGTTGATTGAATTCTTCTATGGATAAAAATTGTTGTGCCAAAATCATCCCTCCTTGTTTTAGCCTGTCCGAAAAGCAGGGAATCATTCAGGAAACGATAGCAAAGGTAACTTTTCTAAACTAAAAAAGACCGTACAATATGTACGGTCTTTAGAAATATTTTAATCCCAAAAAGCAACATTTGATACATCGTTATCATTTGAGGTTTTCACATAAAATTCAGCTTTATTGTTTGAGCCATCTACAAAATTGCTAATACCTCTTAAGTAAACATCCCTATTCGATGCTGTAACAGTATAAGTTCCTACATAATCGTCCGCATTATTAGGATCATATTCATATACTTTAAAAGTAGTACTAGGATAATTTGGATATTGAACATACTGAATCCAAAAATCTCCACCTCCAGAGCTCACTGGGTTGTCTCGATGATCTCCATAAAAGATTCGACTTCCAGCCCAATCCCATTCTCCCGCTCCCATTGAAAAACCGGTACTTGCGAAAGATGACACAGGGAAAGCTAAGCACATAATAATCGCTAGCAGAAGTACTTTCCATTTGTTCATATGAAATTCCCCTTTCATAATAGTTTTCAATATTTATATTCTTCATATAATTGGGAATTCCTTCCATTTTTCAAAAACCTTCATAACCAAATATATATCTCAACCAAATTCCTATATCAGCAATCTTGTCAAAAAACAATAAAATTCCGAGTACAACCATTAAACAGCCGCTTATCTTCATAATCTTTTCTGAATATTTCATAATCCACCTAGTTTTGCCGAGAAAAAAAGACATTGAAAGGAAAGGGATAGAAAAACCTACTGTATATGCTACAGTATAAAGCAAGCCTTTATTTGGATTAGTGGCTGACAAAGTTAAGACTGAAGTTAAAATAGGACCAATACAAGGTGTCCAACCTGCTGCAAAAAAAATCCCTACAAAAAGTGATCCTAGATAACCAGCGGGTTTTTTGATTACATTAAAACGTTTTTCTTTCATTAAAGTGATTGGTTGAAATATGCCCATTAAAAAGAACCCCATTGTAACAATCAATATTGCACCTAACATTCTAATAAGGTCTTGGTAATTGATAAAAAAGTCTCCAATAAATGTAAATGTAGTCCCTAAAATAAAAAAAACAATTGATAATCCAAATACAAAAAATAACGTATGTAACAATAAGGTCCGTTTTACACCAGAAGGGGACTGGGGATTATTTCCTGATAGCTGGGCTACTGACAACCCTGTTATATATGATAAATAAGAAGGATAGAGCGGGAATACACAGGGAGATATAAAAGATAAAATTCCTGCTCCAAAAACTAACCAAATACTCAAATCCATAGTAACACTCCTCTATTTTGACTTATTGCTTAAAGTGCTTTTTTTAATTTTACCATTGTTTTTCCTGCTATTACCAGTACAAAAATATGGACAAAACAATCAGGATGCTAGCCAGTTCAATCTCTATAATGCTAATAGAGTATATGGCTTGTTTTTCATTAAAGATGATATACTAATAATATTGAAGATTATTTGGACATAGATTGAAACAAGGCGATAAGAGGTTTTAATAAGCAGATATTGAGAAACAACTTGTTTTCACTGAAATTATTATTCATGTATAAACGAGACAAGCTTACTATCCAGGAGGGTACTTGCTATGAAACTTGTGGGAATATCAGGATCGTTGGTTGGCTGGAAGACCCATGTAGCCATAAATAAAGTATTGGCAGCTGCTAAAGCAGTTGATTCAGATGTGAAAAAGGAAATGATCGACTTGAAGGATTACGATGTGGAATTTGTCCGCGGTACGCCGCTTGCCTATTATAATGAAGATACTTTTAATGTAATAAATAAAATATTGGCGGCTGATTTTCTGGTCATAGGCACACCGATTTACCAGGCTTCAATTTCCGGAGCATTGAAAAACTTACTGGACCACTTCCCGGTCGATGCTTTTAAGAATAAAGTAACAGGGATTGTGTCTACCGGAGCAGTCGAAAAGCACTTTCTTGTCTCCGAATATCAGCTAAAACCAATTCTTTCTTATTTAAAAGGATTGGTACCGGCATATAATGTTTTTATCCATAACGACTCATTTGACGATGAAAATGAAATCATTGACGAAGAGGTTACCGAACGCATTGAGAAATTTGCGGAAGAACTTATAAGGTTGCAGCAGAATATCAGTTGACTGGATTATAAGACAGCAAGATAAGGAGGAAACATGATGGAACTGGACGCTCTGCTACAAGACATTTCAATATGGCGGGCTGAGCAAACGGAAATTGGAGAGCCGACTATTCCGAAAAAAATTCTCATCCACCCCACGATATTGGAAGCAATTAAAAGAGATGAACGGATAGAACAATATAGTACAGGACAGGAAAAGGACAATTCTTACGTAATGTTTGGCGCTCCTGTGATCCCTGCCACCGATGTGGAGAAATGGGAGATAGAATAAGCATAGATAATTCACAACAATACTTTAAACCAGCAGCTGAAGGGACAGTGCTGGTTTTCATTTCTGTAAAAAAGGGCTTTATCTAAAATCGGAGGACGGTCCTTTTTCACTAAAAGCAACTTTTTGCGATACTGGTCATTTGCTTCCTAGTCATTTTGTTGATAAAAAGCGGCTGTAGCTTTTGCCATATCGCTGACTTTGCTATGTAGCCGTTTTGGTTTGAGGATCCTGATTTGATTGGCGAAACCTAAGATATATGCTGCTGCTTCCTCTTCTGTATTAAAAACCAAATCAACTGGAATCCAACCTTCTTGTGATGGATCCTTTACTTCGAGAATCCGGACAAAACGTCCAGTGAAAGTCAGCCGGGGCATGATTGTTTTCGTTACCTCTACCGATACTGGGTATTCAGGCAAATGCTCGATAAACGCATTGGTCGTGGAATCCCAATAACTAGAAAGGTCAAAATTATTAGGTCTGATAAAGGTTTCATCAATTGGTTTAGCGGCTTGTATTCTGGAAATTCGGTAACTGCGGATTTCGTTATTCTCTTTACCAGCAATAAAATACCACTTGTTTCCTTTAGCAACTAATCCTAGTGGTTTTACTATCCTCTCATCCTCACTGCCATCTGCACGCTGGTATTCTATCCTTAATTTTTTTGTATCCCAGATTGCTTGCTGAAGTACAGAAAATGAAGTGGCATTTTCTTGTTTTTGTCTCCAACTACTAGTATCGATATAAATCCGATTCCACACTGCTTTGGCACTGTTTTGTTGTACTGCTGGAAGGGCTGCGAACAATTTGTTTCTGGCGTCATCAGCTTCACGTTTAAGGCCAAGATCCTCTAGCAACTGTATCGAGTAAGAAATAAACAAGGCATGGACTTCAGCTTCTTTAAAACCGGTAAGGGTTGTTTTATAGTTATCAAGTAATGACCATCCGCCTTGCTTACCGCGTTCTGCAACAACTGGGATACCTATCCTGCTGAGCGCATCCATGTCTCGATAAATCGTTCGTTCTGAAACTTCCAGTTTTTCGGATAGCTGTTTTGCCGTCAACTGATCATACGATTGCAATAACAATAAAATCGATATTAGCCGGTCTCCTCTCATCATGTTCACCAACTTTCCATATATAGATTATTTAATGAAATATGACAGAGGTTGTCAAGATAGCTTGTTTACAATGAATACATCTTTTATAGAAAGGGTGTAGTAATTTGAAAAAGTTAACAGGGAAGATTGCATTGGTGACTGGAGCAAGCAGAGGTGCAGGGCGGGGGATCGCAATAGAATTAGGGAAAGCAGGAGCGACAGTTTACGTTACAGGGCGTAGCTTAAGAGGTAGTTCCACCCAAAATTTTCCTGGATCTATCGATGAGACTGCAGAGGAAATTATAGAGGCAGGAGGGATGGCGGTTGCCATTCGATGCGATCATACGAAAGACGAAGAGACAGCAGCAGTAATAGAACAAATACGAAGGGAACAAGGGAAACTGGATATTTTAGTGAATAATGTCTGGGGAGCACATGATCTGGGGGTGGAAGGAGGGCCCTTTTGGGACCTTCCTTTAGAGCATTGGGATACGATGTTCACGGCTGGCGTCCGTGCCCAATTGGCGACGAATCATTATGCGGTTCCTTTTATGAGGGAAAATCAGGAGGCGGTTATTTTCCATACGACTTTTTGGGATGATGGTAATTATACTGGACACTTTTATTATGATTTAGCCAAAATCACGATTGTGCGCATGGCCTATGACCTTTCGTTAGAGCTAAAACAAGATAATATCGCAGTAATTGCTGTTTCCCCGGGATTTATGAGAACGGAATTAGTACTGAAATATCATCAATCAGATGAGGAGAACTGGCAGCAGTCAAAAGATTTACAAGGTACAGAAACTCCGTTTTATATTGGTCGGGGCATTACAGCTTTGGCTGAAGATCCTGATATTTTTAAGAAAACAGGTAGAATATGTAAAGTCGGTGACCTTGCAAAGGAATACCAGTTTGTTGATGCGGACGGCCGTTATATTCCACCCTTTACAATGAAATAAGCAGAAAGCATCCTTAACCGGGTGCTTTTTCTTTTATCTGAAAGATTTTCTAAAAAGATAACCAAGTCCCAGTTCCTATCAACAGAGATATTAATAAGCTTGAAAGCATGCAAATGAAGGGGATTTTTAGTGATTGTTTTGAAAAAAATGAAACAAAAAATCTATTTGCCAGTCTAAAAGTTGGAAGGGGGATTCACATGATGGTTCAATATTTCCTCGTCCTTACTATAAATATTAATGACATTTGGAATATCGCGATTATCCCTTAATTATCGGAGAAGAGTTTCTGATTTATTTCAGAAGCGCTTTTCTTGCAGGTGATACTCCGACAAGCAGAGAATCTTTAATAAAGAATGGAATTTCAATAAGCGTGTAAAGTGTGAACACACATGGGTAAAACTTTTCAAAGGAACAGCGACCTATTATGCAAAATACAGACCTATGTATCCTTCCACGCTCGTTCGATACTTAGTGCAGCGTTTTTTCTTGAATGGGAAACAGAATGGAAAAGAACGGAGGGCTGGAAATACTACTTATCGACATCCCGATCGGAGTTATGAAACAATCATTAAGGATTCAGATTTCGATTTAGAAGTTCACCGGCTTCCGTCTTATCAAGTGACTTGGACAGTTGAAACAATCATCGGAACTCTGTATTCAACCTCTTACGGAGCAAAACGATTTCTCGGTAATAGAGAGAAGGAATTTGAAACAGAAGCGGGGGAAGTGTTGCTCTCCATGAATCCAGCCGGAGTATTCAAGGAGCAAGTGGGATTGACTATTAAAATGGCTATCAAGTGACTCGGTGATAATCTTCTTGAGAGGATAATTTCTTAGAAAGGAAGCAGTTTAGAAGCTTCCTTTCCTTATTCTTAGCACTTACGGCAGATTAGCCCTGTCCCAAAGCTGATTATGCCAAATAAGATGGCTAGCAACAAAATGAAAGGTGCCAGAATGATAATGGTAATCAAACCCCAACCTCCATCAGGTTGTTCTGGCTCGGGTTCTGGCTCTGGCGGCGTCGGGCAGCAAGGCTGGCAAGGTGGCTGGCATATGTCTCTCCAGCGTGGCTGCCAGGTAGAACAAATCATAAGCATCCTCCTTTAGTGAGTATAATATAGAATATGGGATTGTATAATTGTCTGATTGGTACAACAATGGAATTTGTGGTGTAATAAGTGCTTTATCCTGCTTTGCAAAAACAATAGATAGTCGATAGACTCAAAGAAAGGGAGATATACATATGCCAGAATTTAAAACGGAGCGGTTGGAAATGCATACGTTGACGGCAGACATGATGGAAGCCGTGTTAAAAGGAGGACAAGAGCTTAAACGAATAGTTCCGTTCGACACAGGAGCCGAGTGGCCGTTGGAAGTCTATAAAAACCTATTTCCATATAAAATTGAGCGCTTCCGTAAGGTTCCTTCTGAAAATGAATGGGAAGGATTGATAGTCGATAAAACGAACAATAGGATTGTAGGCGATATGGGATTTAAAGGAGGACCTAACGAAGAAGGGGTGATTGATTTAGGTTACAGTATCATTCCGAGTAGCCGGGGGAAAGGGTTTGCTACAGAAATGGGAAAAGCAATGGTGGCATGGGGACTCACACAGCCCGGGGTGAAAAAGGTGATGGCCAGTTGTGATCCCGACAATGCTCCTTCCATCCGTGTATTGGAGAAGATAGGTTTTGAACGGACGATACAAACAGATGACTCTATCTATTGGTTGTATTGAACAGCATATAAGTATTAGCGAAAAAGAGGCATTCCTTTACTGAGGAAGCCTCTTTTTTGTTTATACTGAGAAAAACAAAAACCTTGCCTTTATCTTTCTCGTCTAACTAACAGGGAGGTGATCAAATTGGAAGAGTACGTAGCAGAAGATGTCATAGAGGATAAAGAAAAAGTCATCGATCAACTTATGCAAAATCATGGACAAGATATATTGCAGCTTGTTTTTTCTTATGTGAAGGACAAAGAAGCTGCTGAGGATTTGACACAGGAAATCTTTATTAAGTGTTACCAGAAGCTTGATACATACGATGGAAAATCAAAACTGAAGACTTGGCTATGGAGGATCGCCATCAATCATTGCAAAGATTTTTTAAAGAGTTGGTACACCAGAAATGTTTTCACCGATGGGTATGAATATTTTCAGAAGGTCATCAACCAAGATGATGTAGAGAATACAGTGATTCAGAACAGTGAGGATCGGGAGCTAATGGTTGTCGTCATGGAACTGTCAGTGAAATACAGAGAGGTCATTTATTTGTTTTATTATGAGGATTTATCGTTAAAGGAAGTATCGATGGTAACCGGGAAAAATCTAAATACCGTGAAGACACGATTAAGAAAAGCAAGAAAATTGCTGCGAAAAAAATTAGAGGGGTGAGCAAATTGGAGAAAAGGTTGAGCAAATTGAAAAACACAATGGACAAAACGATTTTCAAGGATTTGGACTTTTCGGAACGTCACAGAAGTGCCGTCTTCCAGGTAATAGAAAAAGAAGGGGAGAAAGAGGAGGATGTTTTCCGGGCTGTATTACAGCTGCTTGTTCAAGAGAAGACAGGTGTTGAACTAGCAAAACTACTCAGGGCAAGGGGAATAAAAAAATTCGATAGTAACGAAGGATTTCTTTACACCACGCTCCATCGACTGGAGCTAAAAGGTCATTTGACAGCCAATTGGAATGAGCGGAGAGAAAAACGGTATCGATTAAACCAGAGAGGAAAGCGCCTTTTGGAAAGAATGGAAAAAAACAGTTATAAACAGGGTGATTTGAAGGTATGGCTGGAAGTGACAGTTAATGAATAACAGCAAGAAAATTTTTCTTGAAACCGTTGGAACAGAGATAAAATCACCGTCTGTCCGAAAAATGATTGTGACTGAGTTGGAATACCATATCGATAAAGAGAAACAACGTTTTATAACATCAGGAATGGACGAAAAGGATGCAGAAGAAAAAGCAGTTGCACAAATGGGGAATCCTGTTCCGCTAGGGAAAGAATTGAAAAAACTTCACCGCCCCAAAGTTGATTGGTGGATCGCAGTTCTATTTATCATGGCTCTCTGTTTAGGCTTTTTACCTTTGATGGCGATAGGCGGAAATTTGGGGTTCGTGCCACATAAAATTATCTATGCAATATTTGGGTTAGTGATCACAGGTGGACTGATGCTGTTTAACTATTCCAAAATAGTCAAATTCCGATGGGCAAGTTATCTTGGCGGACTGTTTTTGTCATTCCTTTTATTCCTTTTTCCAACTGCTTACGTAAACGGCTTCCCTTATGTCGAACTGGGGCCGCTCGCTTTTAACATTCTGGACACGATTCCGTTCTTTTTCATTAGCTGGACAGGGTTTTTAAGGGATAAAAGAATGAATGGACTTGTCCTTTGCATTCTCTATCTGATTCCATTTTTGATGTTTGCGTTTATCGGAAATATTTTGGCGATGCTTCTCTATACACTTATTCTTATAGGTATGGTTGTGTGGGCTGATACGGCTCGACCTAACAAAATATATTTGCTCCTGATGGGTGCAGTTGGACTGGTTATCGGTTTAGCAACACGCTTAAAAACATATCTCCCAGGGGAATACACGCAAGAAAAAACGTTTGTTTATTCCAATATTCAAGAAGTATTTACCCATGCAAATTGGCTGGGGATGGGAGGGGATCAAGCTGCAGGTGTGCCGGAAGCTCATACGGATTTAGCCCTTGTTACCATCATTCAACAGTTTGGTTGGCTGACCGGATTATTCACTGTAATCGTGCTTTTTGGACTTCTGGTAAGAATGCTTTTCATTTTCCCGCGTGTCAATGATCCATTAGGAAAAGTACTGATTGGCGGTGCAATCACTTTGCTTGCCTTTCAAACATTCTACAACTTGGGTATGATTTTGGGGATTTTCCCTCTTGTGGGGGTACCGCTGCCATTCATCAGCTATGGGTCTTATCTGATAGTATTTAATGCTATCATGCTTGGACTCGTGCTCAGTGTTTATCGTAGAACATCGACTTTCCATGCAATCAAAGCATAGTGAATACTAAAACCCGTTTGAGCAAAAGATGCCAAACGGGTTTTTCTGCTGTTTGTATTTGTAACTATTGCTGAATTCCATCTTTTATCCACGATTTAAACTGAAAAGCATGTGCAGCATTCATTTTGTCTGCTTCGTTTTAGATTTCAAATATTGGCTAGTTTTAGCTGCGATTTCTCTTGCTTCATTGGCAAAAGGGGTATCCTCGAAAGCCTTATAAAACGGCCGGAGCAGTGATTCCACAACCGCAATTCGGATATCGTCGGCAGAAAGTTCTTCAAACAAGACATCAGCTAAATCGAGCATGTTTTTTGGTGTTTGCTTTGTCGAGATATCCTGTCTCAACCTTCCTAATAAGTGGAGAATGTCCCCTTTCGGTACCCGATGAATTTCAATTTTATTCTTCAACATTTCCATCGCTTCCAAATCCAGAAGTGCAGTGTTTTCTCTTACCATTACAGGAATGATTTCTTTAATATAGAGAATGATCGTCCTGGCTGCTTTTATCGGATCGAGCGCGGCATCATGGGTCATTCGCCATGTAATGGAAATGTGCTGCATCATTCCGTAAAAAAGCACAGCTGCTTCATATGAATAGGGCCGGACTGCTTCCCCGAAAACATCTGTAAACCGCTCAGCCAGCCATTCATGCTCATGAAGGCGATGCAGGGAAATCATTTTTTTCAATTCTTTATCCCCGGAATGAAGGATCGAATTGTACACAGCGATAAGGTTTTGCTGGTGGTTGATATTTAAAAGAACCGATATTTGCTGGATCAACAATTCGATATCAGCCGGGTCTTTACCGGCCAGCATTTCCTGTCGCTGTAGACTTGCTTCATAACGGGCCCTTTCTAAAATGACGAGTACGCACTCATTTTTTGAGGCAAAATAATTATAGAAAGTGCCTTTGGATATACCAGCCCTCGTTATGATGTCTTGAAGCGAAGTTTGCTCTATTCCTTTTTCGATAAACAGCTGCAAGGCGCTGTCGATTACTTGTTTTTTTCGATCACTCATATAATTCCTCCAGAAAATTATACCATTGGTATATTTTATAAAAGCTTATATATTAAGGCTGTCTATTTATTATTTCAAAACCCTTGATTTAATTATACCACTGGTATAGAATGTCTCAAGTGACCGAATTTTATGGTGAAGTAAAAGCTTCTTAATGATTTTCACTGTCCTGATTTTTTATTCAGCGACAATCAGACATAAAGCAACTTCCTATGAACTAATTTTATCTTAATAAGAAAGAAGGAATACTATGGTTGAAAGTCAAAACGCAGCATCCTCTCCGCAAAGTATCAATAAAATCCCGTTGATGATCGTGCTGATATCCGGAGCGTTTGCTGCTATATTGAACCAAACCTTGTTAGCGACTGCTTTGCCGCACATCATGAGGGATTTGGATTTGAATGCAAATACTGCCCAGTGGCTGCAGTCCATTTTCATGCTGGTAAACGGAATTATGATTCCAGTTACCGCTTTTTTAATTGAACGATTTACCACGCGTAAATTATTCTTTACTGCCATGGGGCTTTTTGGACTAGGTACAATAATTTGCGCATTCGCCCCTGGCTTTACGACTCTGATGGTCGGCAGAGTCCTGCAAGCATCCGGAGCAGGTATCATCATGCCGTTGATGCAGACCATCTTGTTTTTGATATTCCCTGTGGAGCGGCGCGGAACCGCGATGGGAATGTTTGGATTGGTTATTGCTTTTGCGCCGGCAATCGGTCCGACGCTATCCGGATGGCTAGTGGAAAATTATCCGTGGAGAAGCTTGTTTTATGTTATCTTCCCGATTATCGTGATTGATTTGATTGTTTCTTACTTTATTCTGAAAAATGTAACCGAACAAAAGAATCCAAAGGTCGATGTCTTGTCGATTATACTTTCCTCGTTAGGATTCGGCGGTCTGTTATATGGATTCAGTACTGCCGGTAACAGCGGCTGGACAAGCTATCAAGTAGTAATATCGATGATTGTCGGTGCGATAAGCTTATACTTCTTCATCAATCGTCAATCGAAGCTTAAACAACCGATTCTCCAGTTCAAAGTGTTTAAACACAAGATGTTTACGATTACTACAGCTCTTGGTATGATCGTCTTTATCGCCATGATTGGCGGAGCGGTTATCTTGCCGCTACTCATGCAGAATATGCTTGGCTATACTGCCTTTGAATCAGGGCTTATGCTTCTGCCGGGTGCTTTATTGATGGGGGTAATGAACCCGGTTATGGGAAGGCTGTTCGATAAATTCGGTGCCAAGTGGCTGGCCATTATCGGTCTAACCGATTTGGTTGTCACTACTTTCATGTTTACGAATTTAACAGCTGAAACGACCTTTACCTACCTGGCAACGGTCAATGCAGTCAGAATGCTTGGTGTAGCGATGGTCATGATGCCGGTGACGACGGCTGGCTTGAATCAACTGCCGCCGCATTTGATTCCACATGGAACCGCCATGAACAATACGATGCGTCAGGTGGCAGGAGCTGTCGGTACAGCGCTCCTGGTAACGGTTATGACCAATAATATCCAGCCTGAAAATGGCATCGATGGCGCTGTCCATGGAGTGAACGTTTCCTTTATCGTGGCGGGTGTCACTGCCATACTCGGGCTTATCCTGTCATTCTTTATCAAAAATTCCCGTCCTTCTGTGGAAGAGGGGACAGAGCAAGCTTAAATGCTAAAAAATGAAAAAACCAGTCAACTGTTAAAGTTGACTGGTTTTTTGCTATCTACTCGCAGAGAAGGAGGAGTGCTTCTGGAAGCTTTCAAATTTTAATCGTAAAAGACTACAAGTCGGTGCTATCTCTTTTTAAAACGAGAATTCCGTCTCCACACTCATCTATAAAAAAATTAATCTGTAACCATGTACGTTAGTCTTTCTCTGGATTTAAACCATTCCAGAAGAAATCAATAATCTGTTCTGCAGCTTCCGTTGTCGTCAGAAATATGCCGTTGCCATTCCGATCGCGATAGTTGCCGACCCGGAGCAATGCTACATAGGCATGGGCGGCAAAAGTAGGATGGATGGTGGATATTTCTCCTTTGTCTACTGCCTCTGTCAATGCTTGTTCAATCGATTTATATAAGTGTTCCTCGGCCTTTTGCATTCTGACGGTTTGTTCTTCTGATAAAGTATTTTTTGTCTCCCGCATGAAACTGTCTAAGTCAATATCGAACGTGGCAGTCAAGTGTGCTTCGGCAATTTCCAACAGGCGTTCGCGCAAAGGAATATTTTTCTGTAAAATCCCTTGGATTTGCCCATGAATCCGGTTCATTAGTTGTACGATGGTTTCTGTAAACAAGGCTGCCTTGCTTGGATAGTAATAATAAACGGTAGCTTTGGTGACGTTGGCGGCCCTGGCTACGTCGTCCACGGATACCTCCTGATAACCATTGGTCAAAAAAAGCTCGATGGCTGCCTGGAGGATGATGTCGGTTGTCGGTTGTTTTCGGTCACTTGCACGCGGTCTTCCCAGCGGCCGTTGGTTATTCGCGGTCAATTTCGTTCTCTCCTTGTTTCTTTTTACTTTTTGCAAGTATACCATAAGTTTTTCAATAAGAAATTTACTCTTGATTGAAAATTAACTTACCAGTATATATAATTGTATGCAGTAGTTATCTTTCAACCGGAGAAGGGGATTGCATGAATAAATTTCTGGAATGGTTAGGCAAAGCGGCAGCTGGCATAAAAACCAGATGGTTGACCGTGGTGATATGGATTGCGCTTGTGGCAGTAGTATCGATGGTGTGGCCGCAAGTGAATGAAGAAGAAACAGGATCGAATAATCTGTTACCGGAAGACGCGATGTCGGAAAAAGCCGCCACGCTTTCTGACGAACAGTTTCCTGATGATTCTGGTGTTCCGTTACTTGTTGTATGGTACAGAGATGGCGGATTGACAGACAAAGATTTTTCATCTGTAATATCTTTGTTTGGCGATTTGGAAGATAACCCGCTCGAAAATCAAAAGATGATTCCGCCGTTCGGAGAAATGCCGGTACCTGCATTGCAAGGTGCGGCCTCTGAAGATGAAATGGCACTGACGACTCCGATATTTTTCAAGGAGGAAGCTTCTACAGATGAGCTTCAATCGGCGATGGACAGTTTGCAGAAACGTATAAGTGACCGCTCGGAGAAGCAGGTCTTTGAAAAAGACATCGACTCTGAAGGGCTTCACGTAAGATTTACCGGCCCGGCAGGCATTCAGACGGATACCACCGCGTTGTTCAGCCAGGCGGATGTGACTTTGTTGATTGCGACTGTCTTATTGGTGTTGGTGTTGCTGATTGTGTTATACCGTTCCCCAATATTGGCGGTTGTTCCGCTGATAGGAGTTGGTTTTGCATATGGATTGATCAGTCCATTGCTAGGTTTCTTTGCTAGTCGAGGCTGGATTGTCGTCGATGCACAGGCAGTATCCATCATGACTGTCCTGTTATTCGGAGCCGGAACAGATTACTGTTTGTTCCTTGTTTCCCGTTACCGGGACGAACTGCAATTGGAGGCCAATAAATATAAGGCACTGCAGCTGGCGATTGCCAATTCTGGTGGCGCCATCATGATGAGTGCACTTACTACGGCAATCGGATTATTGACTCTGTCACTGGCACAGTATGCCTCTTACGACCGTTTTGCTGTTCCATTCAGTCTTGCTATCGTGATTATGTGCCTTGCAGTGCTAACCTTGCTTCCGGCAATTTTGGCCATCTTCGGCAGAACAGCCTTCTTCCCATTCATACCAAGAACAGATAAGATGGTGAAGGAATTAACAGAGAAAAAAGGAAAACCAGTGCGGCAGCCAAAAACGAGAAGCAAATTCAGTAAAGCGGCAGGACGACTGGTTACGGAGAAGCCCTGGGCACTCATTACTGTCTGTCTTCTCATCTTGGGCGGATTGGCAGCATTCGTTCCAAAAATCGACTACACGTATGGCGTGCTGGATTCTTTTCCGGATGATATGCCCTCACGGGAAGGTTTTGCTCTAATTGCTGAACACTATCCACCAGGAGAAATTGCCCCAGTCGACATGATCGTCGAGGCCGATGGAGGGATGGATGAAATGCAATCGGTATTGGCTGGAATGGAGAATGTCGCGGAGGTAAGTGATCCGACATTTAGTGAGAACAATGGGAATTTCGTTCATTACTCCATCACGTTATCCATCGATCCATACTCTTCTGAAGCCGTGGCCATGATTCCGGATTTGAAGGAGGGCGTTGTGGACGTTTTGGAACAGGCGGGTGTGGAAAATGCCGGTGATCGTGTCTGGCTTGGCGGAGAAACAGCAAATCTATTTGACACCGAACAAATAACCAGCCGTGATCAAAATATCATTATTCCGGTCATCCTGATAATCATCGCTATTTTACTGCTGGTATATTTGCGTTCGATTGTTGCAATGACTTATTTATTGTTGACGGTTGTTTTGTCCTTCTTCTCCGCCTTGGGGTTGGGTTGGCTGATTATCCATTACGGCATGGATGAACCGGCGATGCAAGGTCTTATCCCGTTGTATGCCTTTGTCTTCCTTGTAGCACTCGGCGGGGATTACAACATTTTTATGATATCGAGTATTTGGAGAAACCGGAAACGGATGCCTTTAAAACAGGCAATTGCTGAAGGGGTAGGCGAGACCAGCAGTGTCATCACATCCGCAGGTCTTATTTTGGCAGGGACATTTTCGGTATTAGCTGTGATGCCGATGCAGGTGCTGGTTCAGTTTGGAGTCGTAACCGCCATCGGCGTGTTGCTGGATACCTTTATCGTCAGGCCGCTTCTCGTGCCTGCTATTACGACAGTGCTCGGCAACTATGCGTTCTGGCCAGGGGCTTTATGGAAAAAAACAGATGCTCAAAGTCAGGAAAATAGAAGCTAAATATAGGAAGAGCATCGTCGATTAAAACTGACGGTGCTCTTTGTATATGTTGGAATGTTTCTTTTGATTTTGGGGGGGCTGTAATAGAAGCGGTTGCAGATAAGTTATAATTAATTGTGCGGAAAAAGCTTATAGGTTGGTAGTTCACTCCCTGATGAAAGCGGGTGGACATAGGAGTGTATTTGGATTGCTGGTTTTGTAATCAGCTTCGGAATGCCTTGCCGGTTCTACGCCAGAGAAAAACAAGCAGTGCCCATGTTTTCGTGGGTTAGAAAAAGGAAACCGATCTAACCTGCCCTTTAAAAAGAGCAAGATTACACTTCGGCAGGGTACCTCGCTTTCAGCGGGCACCTCTTCAGCTAACTTGGTAAAGAAAAGCACTTTACCAAGTTGATCTTCAGCTCGCGCTCATCCCGCAGGAGTCTGCGTACCTTGCCTCCGTGCCTGTGGAATTATTCGCAAACGAGCGATGCGTTTTTTCTCATATCGTTGTAGAAAGAAAGCTAAACTGAATGGAAAGAATGGGAAGACGAGTACTTCTTTTTAATTTTTTTGGTGCAGGTTCGCACGTTCCAATTTCTAAATAAAAAACCTTCCGTGCTGATGTTCGTCTTCGTCATTGTTTGGAAATACTCACACGCAATAGAAGAGTAGAGTTCTATTTATTTTGTTTTGATCATGTAAAAATTAGACCCCGAAAACATAGCGTAGTAGCTTGTCGTAGCATACGAAGCAAGCATCAAACAACAGGATAGTAAGAAGTCTAAATAAGGGACACAAAAATTAACAACCGAACGAATTTGATCGATAGTTAAAATTCGTTCGGTTGTCGCTTTGGTGGCCATGCTTTTGTCCGGCCATTTTTGAGAGTATCCCAGTAAATTAAACAACCTTACGGCAAGCATCTGCACACTTCATACAGATATCCGCACATTTCTGGCAATGTTCTTGTTCATGTTTTTTGCATTCATTTCCACAGTCCTCACAAATTTTTGCGCATACGGAAGCCAATTCTTCTACATATGGCGTGCCTCTCGTAATTGCTTGAGCGAGGTAACCGCAAATATCTGCACATTCCCGATCAAGGCGAATGCATGGGGCCATCATTTTTACGTCGTCTTCTTTCAGGCAAGCATCGTAACAATGGTTGCACTGTACCATACAGTCGTGCAAGGTGTCGAGGAGCTCTTGGTATTTTTCGTGTGCCATTATAATATCCCTCCATTAAGTAATTATATATATATATCTTCCCAATTCAGGATGAATTAAACGAATAAGCCTTAGATAAAGAGAGAAGGGGACTGAACGACCTAAAGAGTCGCCGATTAATAAGCGAATGAACTTGGTGGACAAGTGCACAATAATGCCATAGGTCATTATGCATAGGAGAAACATTACCTTTGTCTTATGGACTGCGACAAAGGTAATGTTAGTGTTTCTTGAATGGCGCTTACATGTGGCTTATGATGATAACGTCTGATATTATCTAATTTTATTGAAAGGAAGTATAGTATGGCTCAATCATCTGTAAAGGTTGCAATACAGAAGTTTGGTAATTTCCTTAGTTCCATGGTATTGCCAAACATTGGCGCTTTTATTGCCTGGGGATTGATCACGGCTTTGTTTATTCCGGATGGAATCATTCCGAATGAAGAACTTGCCAAGTTGGTCGATCCGATGGTTAAGTACTTATTGCCGCTGTTAATCGGTTATACCGGCGGTAAACTGGTTCATGATCAACGTGGAGGGGTGGTCGGTGCGATTGCGACCATCGGTGTGATTGTCGGAGCTCCCGATACACCAATGTTCCTCGGCGCAATGATCATGGGACCGCTTGGTGGATATGTGATCAAAAAGTTCGACCAATTAATCGAAGGGAAAATTAGAACAGGATTCGAAATGTTGGTCAATAACTTTTCTGCAGGTATTCTTGGTGGACTGCTTGCAATTCTGTCTTTCCTTGCCATTGGTCCGGCTGTAGATGGCTTCACGCAAGTGTTGGTCGTGGGCGTCGATTGGTTAGTGGGCGCAGGTTTATTGCCATTGACTAGTATCCTGATCGAACCGGCAAAAATCCTGTTCCTGAATAATGCAATCAACCACGGTGTGCTTTCTCCGATTGGGCTGGAGCAGGTACAGAACGCCGGGAAGTCTGTATTGTTCCTATTGGAAGCGAATCCCGGACCGGGTCTTGGTGTTTTGCTTGCCTTCTCTCTATTCGGTAAAGGTTCTGCAAAACAATCCGCTCCAGGTGCAGGAATCATCCACTTCTTGGGCGGTATCCATGAGATTTATTTCCCGTATGTATTGATGAAACCGATGTTGTTCATTGCTGTCATTCTAGGCGGTATGAGTGGTGTCTTTACATTGGTACTGTTGGGCGGAGGCCTTGTAGCTCCTTCTTCGCCGGGAAGTATAATTGCAATTACAGCTGTTACTCCTCCACAGACAATGGCTTATGTCGCCAACTATGCAGGAGTGATTGTTGCAGCGGTCGTTTCATTTGTCATTTCGGCAATTGTTCTTAAATCCGGTAAACAATCAGAAGAAGATATTGATGAAGCAACTAAGAAAATGGAAGAAATGAAAGGAAAGAAAAGTTCTGTAGCCGGCTCTGTATCTTCTCGTGGTGGAGAAAACACTGCAGAGCAGGGTGTAATGCCGGAAGAAGTAGACAAAATCGTCTTTGCTTGTGATGCCGGCATGGGCTCAAGTGCTATGGGAGCTTCTTTGCTCCGCAAAAAGGTGAAGGAAGCTGATCTTGACGTTACCGTGACGAATACGTCCATCAGCAACCTGCCGAGTGACGCGCAAATAGTCATTACACAGGAAGAATTGACACCGCGGGCGAAAAGCAAGCTTCCGAACGCTTACCATATTTCGGTGGATAACTTCCTATCCAGTCCCGAGTACGACAAGCTGATTGATAGTCTCGAGAGTGGGGTATCAGAAGAATTGGCGGAACTGACGGACGAGGCACAGGAAGAAGCGACAGAGCAAGATCCTGGGCAAGCAGAAGACGATGATCTGCTTCTCGAAGAGAACATTTTTATCGGGCAAGAGTTTGATTCCAAGGAAGACGCAATCCGCTTCGCTGGTGAGGCTCTGGTGAAAGCAGGCTATGTGGAAGAAAGCTATGTCGATGCCATGATCGAACGCGACAACATAACATCCACATATATGGGGAACAATGTAGCGATTCCTCATGGCACGGAAGATGCAAAAAAAGCGGTGCTCAAGTCTGGTTTCACGGTCGTACAAGTACCGAATGGCGTTGATTTTGATGGAGAAGAAACCAAACTGATTTTCGGTATCGCAGGAAAAGACGGTACCCACTTAGAAATCCTTTCAGGAATTGCTGTCATTTGTTCTGAAATGGAAAACATTGAACAGATGGTCCAGGCGAAAACAGCAAAAGAACTGAAAGATATCATCAACAGTAAATAAACGCAGCTTAGAGAAGAAAGGCGGGGTATTCCTGCCTTTCTGTTCTCATTTCAGTGAAAAGTTGGAATGATGGACTAAAAGAGATCCGTAAGTATTTTCTTGTTTTTCTGAACAGATGGACAAAGTACGTAGAAGAACATTTTAAAGTAGAAATGAGTGGGTAATATGTTTATTACATCACGAGAAAAATCCATCATCGATTTGATTGTCAGAACCTCAGGAAAGCATACCGCACAATCTCTGGCTGCATTTCTCAATGTAAGCGTCAGGACGATTCAGCGGGATTTGAAATCAATAGATAAACTATTGCAGCAATTTCAGTTGGAATTGACCAGAACGTCGAGTGATGGGCTCGTCATCGATGGAAAAAATGAGCATATTTACCGTCTGATGCAGCACCTTTCCAGTCTGAATCCGACAGACGAAACGCCGGAGGAGCGAAAACTTTATCTGCTGATCACCTTGCTGCAGGATGGGCCGTCTTTTAAGACGCAGGTGCTGGCAAAACAGCTTGGAGTAAGCACGGCTACTTTGAGTGCTTATCTAGATGACTTGGCAGCCTGGTTGGAGAAATTTCGGGTAAGGCTTTCGAGGAAACGTGGCGTAGGGGTGGAATTGTATGCGCAGGAGTCTGACAAAAGGAAAGCTTTGGCAGGCTATTTTTCCGTCCACTTCCATGAAGAACTGATCGAGCAGTTGTACTTGCTGCAAAAAGGGAACCAAGTTGAGGGGCCCGTGTTGGGTTACTTTTCACCGCAATATTTATTGGAAGTAGACACTTTGGTCAGCAGGACGATCAATAAGGGACAAACCAGACTGGCCGACAGTGATTACATCGGTTTGGTTATCCATATATGCATCACCATGCAGCGAGCGGAAAATCAGTATCCGATCGAGGAAAGGGATCAATATGTGGACAAATCCTCTATGGAATACCGGGGAATGAAGCAAATTTGTGAAGAGTTGACACAAAAGTATGCGTTGCCTCTCACGGAAAGAGATGTGCGATTTCTCTCGGTTATTTTAAAGGGATCCAAACTGCAGGCTGCCGATGCCATTGAATATGACAGCATCATGCTGGGCAGGCTGATCAAAAATGTCATCGCGGATGTTTCCAAACAACTCCACGTCCATTTGTCTGATGACTTCTCGTTATTTCAAGGGCTGCTCGCGCATATGGAGCCTTCTTTGTTCCGCTTGCAACAGGGAATGGAGTTATTCAATCCTTTGACTGAAGATATAAAACGGAAATATCCAGTATTGTTCATGGCGGTGAAAAACAATCTGGAAGAACAATTTCAAGATGTCCGGTTTCCTGATGAAGAGGTTGCTTTCATCGTGCTGCATTTCGGTTCGGCTTTGCTGATGAATGAGGAGAAAGCATCTATAGAGGCGGTGGTTGTCTGTCCGACAGGGATCGGGGCGTCGAAAATGCTGGCCAGCCGCATTCAACAGGAAATTCCGGAAATTCAAAAAGTAGAGATTTTGTCGATCAATGACTTTCAACATGCGGATGTGGAATCGTTCGATATCGTCATTTCAACCGTCCGGCTGCCTTTCACAGAGTTTGATTACATTCTGGTCAGTCCCCTGCTCAGCGAAGAAGACACGGAAGCGATACACGATTTTTTGCAACGAAACCTGGAAAAAATGACAAGCAAAAAACACTACCTACGACCAGCGGACGAAAGTGGCTCTGTAAATCAAACAGAACAACCGGCAATTCAGGATTTGCTGAAGGAAATCAAGGAGGTCCATTCCAGCATTGAAGGAATCTTGGCTAATCTTCGGGTTTACCGCCAACAGCAAACGGCTGATCATCGGGCAGTACTGGGGAGAATGGTCGAACAAGCTGAGGCCGACAACCTGCTGGATGATTCGCAAAAGATCGTGGAAGAGCTGGAAGAACGTGAAAATAGAGGCGGCTTAGGAATCCCTGGGACGAACATGGGCTTGTATCATTGCCGGGATGACCATATCCATGAATTGATTTTTCAAGTATCCCATTTAGAACAGCCTTGTACCATTAAAGGAATGGATGGACAGGAAGTGCAAATGAAAAATCTATTGTTAATGCTGGCACCCGATAGTATGAGCCCGCGCGAGCAGGAAGTACTTAGCCTGATCAGCACGAGTATCATTGAAAACGACGTCGCAATGATGATTTTTTCATCCTCTAACGAAGCAATGATTCGCAAAAAATTGGAGGATTTGTTTTTAGATTACCTTCAAAATAACTTGATAAAGGAATGATGACGTTGAAACAAACGGTGCACTTTGGTGCAGGAAATATCGGCCGTGGTTTTATCGGCGGTTTATTTGCCGAATCAGGTTACCATGTAACCTTCGTCGATATCGCAGATCAAATTATTGATAAACTGAATGAACAAAAAAGCTATCAGGTAAAATTGGCTACAGAGCAGGAACAAACGACTACGATTGAAAATGTATCCGGCTTGAATAATATGAAGCAGGAAGATGAAGTGATAGATGCAATCAAGAGCGCTGTTTACTTGACCACGGCAATCGGGCCGAACATTCTGCCGCGGATCGCCCCATTGATTGCCCGTGGGTTATCGGAGCGTGTCTATGAAACAGATGAAGCACTATATGTGATTGCTTGTGAAAACCAAATTTCTGCAACAGATATTTTGAAAAGACATATCATGGACAACCTGGATGAGGACACCAAGGAAAGACTGGAAGGCCGGGTGTATTTCTTCAACTCGGCAGTGGACAGAATCGTTCCTATCCAGGAAGATCCGGAATCGCTTGACGTCCTGGTAGAGCCATATTTTGAATGGGTTGTCGAAACCACGCAAACCATCCCGCCAATTGAAGGCATGACAGTGGTCGAAGAGCTTGCCCCTTTTATTGAGCGGAAGTTATTCACAGTAAATACAGGCCATGCGGTGATTGCGTATTTTGGCTATCTAGCCGGAAAGAGTACAATCGATAAAACGTTGGCGGATGAGACGGTTGCTAAGCAAGTAAAGGAAACGTTGAAAGAAACCGGTGCTTACCTTGTGAAGCAATATGGCTTAGACGAAGAAGAGCATCTTGCTTATATCCAGAAAATTATCGAGCGCTTTAAAAATCCTTATTTGAATGACGCAGTCACCAGAGTCGGACGTGCTCCGATGCGTAAGCTGGGACCAGAGGACAGACTGATTCGTCCAGCAACAGAGGCCCAGAAAGCAGGATTGTCGTTCACGAATTTAGCGAAGGCGATTGCAGCAGCCCTGCTGTTTGACTACGCTGAAGATGAGGAAGCTGTAAAAATCCAGGGAATGCTCAAGGAACACGGACCAGCATATGTGCTGAAAGAAGTGAGCGGCCTGGATGAAGATAGTGAAATCAGCAAAGAAGTAATCGAGCAATACCATTCTCTAAAGCAATAACGGAAAGATGATAGCGTGAAAACGCCTGAAGGTAATTACCTTCAGGCGTTTTTTGTTAATTTTTTTATGTAGGGTCGTAATAAATATAAACTACGACATAGCTTGAATGCGTCTTCCTGACGTCCTACTTTTGATGAGTTGGAGTTCGACGCTGCGGAAATACCCTGCGCTTTCCGCGGGCGGCTGGTGAGCTTCCTCGAGCTGACGCTCTGCGGGATCTCACCGAGGCCTTTCCTCCCGCAGGAGTCTCCGGGTATTTTCTTCGCTAAGAACAGCTTTCTGTTTATAAACGGGTATAACTAGACATTTTTTTATTCATCGTACTCCATGGACCGTATCATCAAATGACATTGCTAGAAAAACAAGCGGAAAGTCCAAGAACAGGAGATAAGACGGGAACTCCAACTGTCTTTTATGAAAAGGAATACCTACTTCCTGACAAACGTTTTTAAAATGGCTTTGTTGGTTCTCAGGAAAAAGTCTACGCTTCCGCTAATCAGCATGCTCCTTAGCGCAGGGAGCATACGAAGACTCCTGCGGGAACAGCACGAGCTGAAGATCCACTTGGTAAAGCGTTCTTTCTTTACCAAGTTAGCTGAAGCCGTGCCCGCGGAAAGCGAAGTATGCTGCCGAAGCGTTGGGTGTGCGCAGTTTCTAGCCAATTAACAGTGGAAGGGTAATTATTTGTTATGGAACGGTTAATGACGCAAGGACCGGATAAAAATACGTTTTTAAACAAAACTAACAGACAGAAGGTGTCAGATTCCTAATGGAAATTACCGTGATTTTCAGGAAAGGAAGATAACATGAAAAATCGCTTAATTGATTGGCCGACTTTCGTGGGAGCATTAATAATATTGCTGGCAGTTACCATCCCGCTAGTCTTGTTTCCTGAACAGGGTGAAGCATTTGTCCTGGCAGCTAATGATTTTGTCACCCAGAACTTCGGCGTTGTTTATTTGCTCGTCGGCTTTGTTTTGTTCTTCTTTCTGATATACGTGGCGTTTAGCGTGAACGGACATATCAAACTCGGCGAAAAAGACGAAAAGCCAGAGTTTAATACTTTTTCTTGGGCAGCAATGCTGTTCTGCGCGGGAATCGGCTCAAGTATTTTATACTGGGGAACAATTGAATGGGCTTACTACTACCAGGACCCGCCGTTTGGTATTGACACAGGATCACGAGAAGCGATCCAATGGGCCAGCTCTTACGGTATTTTTCACTGGGGACCGATTGCCTGGGCGATTTACACTCTGCCAGCGCTGCCGATGGCTTACTTTTATTACGTCCGGAAGAAACCGGTGTTAAAAATAAGTGAAGCGTGCCGCCCATTGATCGGGCGGCTCACAGATGGCCCTGTCGGTAAACTGATCGATATTTTATTTATGTTCGGGCTGATGGGCGGGGCAGGTACCACTCTTGCACTAGGTGCTCCGATGATTGCAGAGGGTGTTTCCCGGTTGACGGGTCTGCCTGCAAATATGACCATGCAGACAGTAATCTTGATTTTGTGTACGACGATTTTCGCTATCAGCGCTTATTCGGGCCTGCGAAAGGGAATCAAAGTGCTCAGTGATTTGAACCTGTGGTTGGCCATCTTTTTGCTGGCATTCATTTTTGTGTTTGGACCGACCACCTTCATTGCGGAGACGACGACCAATAGTATCGGCTTGATATTGGATAATTTCTTTCATATGAGCACATGGACGGAACCATTCAATAATTTAGGACCGTTCGAACGTACTGGTTTTCCGGAAGGATGGACGGTTTTCTATTGGGCGTGGTGGCTTGTGTACGCTCCATTTGTCGGCTTGTTTGTTGCAAAAATTTCCCGCGGCCGGACGATTCGTCAAATGGTTCTGGGAACGATTATCTATGGCTCGCTAGGTAGTTTATTGTTTTTCGGTATCATGGGGAATTTCGGGCTGTATATGCAGTTGACAGGCCAATTCGATGTTGTCAGTGTTTTGAATAACCAAGGGGCACCATATGCGATTATCAGCATAATCAATCAACTGCCATGGGCTCCTTTGATCATTCTGGTTTTTACCGTATTGGCTATTATTTTTTTGGCAACAACATTTGATTCTAGCTCCTATATCCTTGCTTCAGTTGTCCAGTCGGAAGTAGAAGATGAACCTTTACGATGGAATCGCTTGTTTTGGGCATTCACCTTATGTTTGATGCCATTGGTGCTGATGTTTATCGGAGGGTTATCGACGTTACAGACGGCCAGCATAGTCGGCGGCTTTCCTTTGCTATTTATCATGCTCATGCTGGCATGGTCTTTTATGAAAGCCTCTACTGACGACTTGAAAGCCTCCGAACATTATAAGCCGAAAACAATCAATCTAGACTCCAAAAAGATATTGCAGCGGTTGAAACGAAAAAAGAAGAGGCGGGAAGATGCCGATGAAACAGAAAACTGAATAATGATTTTCCCGATATGTCGGGCTTGTCCCCTTCTTCATATTCCCTTCGATCCGTCCGATATAAAAGGAGAAGGAAATAAAAGGGATATATGGGGGAGAAGACATGCAGTTAGGGTTTAAAAAGAGAAATGATTCAAGCAAGGGGACTTTCATCGAGGAAACACTAGCCGGGAACACAAGGCTGAATATCGATCACCATCAGGATCTGAAGAAACAAATAAAAATGATCAACCTGCAAAAACAGGATTTAGTGGTGCTCGCTTCCTTGAAGCCTTTTGTGCAGGAGAAAATCCATACTATCGTGGCCCAGTTTTATCGCAATTTGGAACATGAAAGCTCTTTGATGGGCATCATTGAGAGCAATAGTTCGGTCGACAGGTTGAAAAAAACGCTGCTCGTCCACATTCAAGAGATGTTTGACGGGAAAATCGACGATGAATTTATTGATAAACGGCTGAAAATTGCTCATATCCATTTTAAAATCGGTCTGCAGCCAAAGTGGTATATGTGCGCATTCCAAGATTTACTGCTGTCTTTGATTTCCATCATCGACGAGAAGATTCAAGCAAAAGAAGAATCACGTAAGGCAATCGAAGCCGTGACAAAAATAATGAGTTTGGAGCAACAACTTGTACTGGATGCATTTCAGCAAGAGAATGAAACGACCTATCGACAACAAGAGGAAGAGAAAAATATATTGCACAATGAAATCAAGGATACTTCTTCTGAGTTGGCAGCAGTGTTTGAAGAAACCACAGGATCGATCGGGGAGTTGGTGGCTAACCTGGAGGGTATTTTACGTATTTCCAAAGAGGGGACCGAAACATCCTTGGATGTTGAGCAGACATCCATCACTGGAAAGCAAGATTTGGAAGGCCAGCAGGATAAAATGACTGATATCAATGACCGTATGGAAAAAATCAAAAAAGAAACAGAGGGTCTCCTGGAAATATCCAACCAAATAGGTGAAGTCGTCACCATTGTAACCGGAATCGCAGAGCAAACGAATTTGCTGGCCTTGAATGCCTCGATTGAAGCTGCTAGAGCAGGTGAACACGGGAAAGGGTTTACGGTGGTTGCTGATGAAGTACGGAAGCTTGCCGAAGAAACGAAAAAATCGGTAGCAAGTGTATCCGAGCTTGTCGGTAAAACGGACGCTCAAATAAATGGTGTATCCTCCTACATTTCGGAAGTAAGGGAGTTGATTCATAACGGAACGGATGACATGAAACAAATCAATCAAGTGTTTGATACGATTGTATTAAAAATGAAACAAAGCAAAAATCAAAGTGACTCGATCGAAGGGGAAATCGAAACCTTTAAAAGCAGTCTTGACGAAGTGAATAATGCCGTGACCCACGTAGCCGGCTCCATTGACGGACTGGTGGAATTGACGAAAAAGTAATGTGCCAATAGTAGACCGGTTTATTTTTTCTTAGCAGTTCTTCCTGGTATCATCAGCGTTTTCTAAGATGCTGATGATATTTTTTTGCGGTTGCTTGATGTGGAATTAAGGAAAGTATTCATTAAATGGTCGATTGAAGAGGATTCAGACTTCCGGATTTCTTTTCAACCAACAGGCGTCCTCCAATCCCGTTCATTCTCTGGATACCTTCAGCTTTTGAATGGAGACAGGTTTTAGTGGAATATTACAATTTATTCCGCATTAAAGTTCTACCTTTTGCATCTCTTTGTATACTCTGAATGAGAATAGAAAAGGAGTGAGGAGATGCTGAAAAAGGTGCTGATTGTCGGGGTTCTGTTGTTTAGTCTGTTTCCTGCAGCAGTGTCGGCTGGATCATTTGGAAAAGGGGATCCTCCAGGGAATCCGGGTGAATGGTATATCGGAACAGCCCCTTCCAATGGTTCGGATGCCAATCATCCGATTTTGTTCGTTCACGGTCTCAACAGTTCTTCCTACACTTGGTGGGACGAGAATGATATGTATGATACAGCCCTTGTAAACGGATTTGAAACTGCTTTTATCGATTTATATCCGACTAGGGATATGTGGGAAAATGGAGCGTTGCTGGCCGAGAAGCTGCAGGAAGTCTATACTTATTTCGGCGAGAAGGTGGTGGTGGTAGCCCATAGTAAAGGCGGGATTGATGTGCAATCAGCTTTAGTTCACTATGGAGCCGCGCCATATGTCGAGAAAGTCATTACGTTATCGACGCCGCATCACGGCAGCCAGCTTGCAGACCTTGCTTATAGTAGTTGGGCTGGTTGGCTGGCGGGAATATTGGGGAGCAAAAATGATGCGACCTACTCACTGCAAACTGGTTACATGGCGTATTTTCGAAACGATACAGATCCGATTGCAGGTGATATTCCTTTTTTCACATTAGGAGGGACGAAACGAGGAGGCTTCGGCAGCTCCCTATTCTGGGGAGGGTTGTATTTAAGCAGTTATGGAGCGAATGACGGTGCAGTGACTGTCGTAAGCTCCCGGCTGCCATACGGAACTGAGATAAGCGCAGGGGCGTGGAATCACTATTCCATTAAACAGGGAAGTTCAACCTTTTCGATGTTTTCCCATTTACTAACCGAATCCACGGACGGAATGCAAGCTTCCATCAAGTCTGTCCCCGCAAGGGAAAAGGAGTTGGCCGTTCAACAAAGTCCCAAATATGGTTATATACTGAAGGGCGGTCAATCACATGGGGAACAGACAGAAACTTTTTATGTAGAAGAGAGTGCTGAAGAATTGTTAGTAGATTGGATAAGCGATAAAAAAATTACACAATTGCACCTCTTAGATCCCGATAAGAACAAGTATACAGCGTTTTCCGTGGAAGAAGATGAAACGGATTACTTAAACGGAGCGTACCACCATCGACTGCTAATCGAGAAACCAGCTGCCGGAAAATGGACGATTTCAGCTGCCACTGAAAAGACACAACATTACTTGCTTCAAGCAGCAATTGATAGTCCCCTTGATGATAAACTGAATGTGGGATTGTCGAAGGGGAAATTTAGTGTGGGAACAATCGACAAGGGAAAAAAAACGACTGTAACGGTGAAAACGGTGAAGTATCAACATAATCACCAGCAGACTCAAGCCGAGCAAAATTTAGGCCGGCATTTCACTTACAGCGTGCCTGATTTAGGAGAGGGCGTGTACAACCTAACATTTGATGTTTTCGGTGAAAGCGGAGGGGCGAAATACCAGCGTACCATCGTGAAGTCAATCTATGTAGACGATACAGGCAAGATGTATCCATGAATTTTTGTCGAGGAGCAGGGATGAAGGAGTCAGCCTTCCAGCTGACCCATGATCACCAGCTTGCTTTTTTCACGCCAGGAATTTGTCCTTTATAAGCTAATTCTCGAAAACATATCCTGCATAGCTTGAATTTGCGAATCACAGAGTGTGGTCGGCCACACCGCTCACATCTCGTATATTCTTGGACGCTGAATTTTTGTGGTCGTTTCTGTTTCGCAATCATCGACTTCTTAGCCATATGGTTGTACCTCCTTTTAGAAGATTGTTTATAAAAATAGACAGAATGTAATAGGTTGAAATGAACATTATATCATAGCACGGATAAATAAGATAATGGAAAGATTGCCCGATATATAACTTTGGTCTGGATATAAAATGCCGCCGTCACTTATCTGGCTAATTGTTCCCACTGGCCGTAGTAGTAATAGATTTCTTCCAGGACGCTTTGATCATCTTCGGCTTCCACACCTCCACGGATTCTGGCGATTGTCCCGTCTATTTCCAAAAGTTGTTCTTTTTCTACACTGAATTGGACGCGCCGTACGATTTTGTCCCAGGCTTTTTCCATCTTCGCAGCTTCGGTTTTCACCTCGTCCCAGTTCTTGTTCTTCACCCCTGCTTCAATCTGTTGAATGGATTCATAGAGACGATCATCCTTTCCAAGTGGCTGTTTTAGAAAGGCACCGCTGTTCATTACAGTAATGAAAACAGCCAGGGTTATGAATGGAATAAAGTATAAAAGAAACTTTTTCATCTATTGTCGCCTCCATTCTTAATAAGGGCCATCGTAATCACCCATTTCTGTTTCTTTCCCGATATTATCTTCAAATTTATCGACATACAGGCTGTCGTTGGGAAGGATCAAGGCAAAGGAAACATCTTTGACATCTTCTATATTGTGGGCGCGAAGTTGCTGATGAAGCCAATTTCTGTCTTTTTTCCGCTGCTCAAGGTTCTGATCCAATACAATGCCATCCTGGATCACTTCTGTGGCCAGGCGTCCGGGTCTAACGGGGATCTGCAGATCCTTGCGGGTGACTGGGAGAAACTCCGGTTTTTGTTTGACAGACAGCTCCCCATTAATTTCGAAAACGGCATATTCCACCTGGGTGATATCAAATATTTGCTGACTGCGCAACAAAGTCATCAGTTCGCTCAACTTGATTCGCATTTTTCCCAAGTTGGTCTCCAGAATTTTCCCGTTTTCTATGACGACTGTAGGCTCACCGTCTAGTACTTTGCCCAGATATCGGTTTTTAATCGTGATGAATTGCAACAATCCAGTCAGCAAAGCATAACCGACAAGCCCCAGCCAATGGGCCCAAGCTTTGGAGGAGAGATCTGTAGCCAAAGTGGCTGCGATGGATCCGATCGTTATGCCGTTGATATAGTCGAAAAAAGTGAGTTGGCCGACTTCTTGTTTGCCGAGCAGCCTGGTGAAAATCAGCAAGGTGAAAAATGAAATGATGACTCGGACGATGATGACAATGGTTTCGTTCATAACGGCAAATCTCCTTTCTACCATAAAAATATTTTCCGCAAAATCGGCAAATTTATTAGGCTAAACGAGGCATGTTTTGCAATATGCGTTATCGGAAATAATAAAAAAGAGAGGAATATAAAATTCACAATTCCGTAACAAACTTTTGACAAAAGTGTGAACAAGGTGGATAATGGAGATAAGAATAAAGGAGGATGAGTTGAATGGCAACAAAAGCTCAAATTCTCAATGCAACCAAAATAACAGGAGCTGTCGTACTCACGGCAGGGATTATCATTTTTCTGGCAGGTTTCTTTGCAAGCGGTTCCAGCATTTTGACTCCGATTGGAATCGGGACCGTGATGGGAGCCGTGTTTATCTTTCTTATGGGCGTTTTCTTTGTAGTGACAGAGGAAATCCTGGAGAAAATCGAACATCGCAAACAGATGGGTTCCAAACATGCCTAAAAAAAAGAGCACCTGGCTGCAGGTGCTCTTTCCTATTACTATTTCTTATACATATCCCCAAATCATCGCCAACAGTGTACCGAATACAGTAAGAAGGGCAATGATGACTCCATAGTAAATATTGAGGTAGATGGACCCTCTATCCTCTGATTCGCCGGCATGCATGAATACAATCAGCTGTAAGCCGGCTTGCGTGAAGGCTGTCAAAAGCAATACAGTCATGCCGACGGCGAACGACATATCCAGAAAGTAAACCAACAGGGCAACGATCGTCAGGACCAATGAAAAGACAAAGCCCATGACTTGCTTGCGTGGGAACAGTTCTTTCATATTACATCATTCCTTTCAAGTAGACGAAACTGAATATGAAAATCCAGACGACGTCCAGAAAGTGCCAGTAAAGCGAGAAAATGAATGATTTATTCGCCGTTTCCGGAGTGATGCCCCGTTTTTTGATTTGGATGAGGATGAACAATCCCCAGAACAAACCGAAGGTGACGTGTGCTCCGTGTGTCCCTAAAGTGGACAGCAAAATCGATGTGAACGCACTTGTCTGCAATGCAGCTCCTTCTTCAATATATGTGAAGAATTCCACTACCTCGAATCCGACAAAGGCAAGTCCTAACAGCAAGGTAATGCTGAAGAAAGCGATTGTCGCTTTTTTATTCATCAGTCGCATTGCATGGACGCCGAGACCAATGGTAAAACTACTGGTCAGCAGGATAAAGGTTTCAAAGATGACCGGCGTGATTTCAAAAATCTCGCTGCCGGAAGGACCGCTTCCTGTCCGGCCTTCTAATGTGAAATAAGAGGCGAACAAGGTGGCGAATAGCATGATTTCAGCCCCAAGGAACATCCAAAAGCCCAATATATTCAAGTTATTTTGTTCCGTACTGTATTCGAGAGGCTTTGTTTGGTCTACCTTCATTGTCGGGCACCTCCCAATTTTTCTTCCGTTTCTTTCACTTCTTCTACCGGTATGTGGTAGCCGTGATCCTGTTCAAAAGAACGGTGTGCCAGGCAGGCAAAGATACCGAGCAGCGCAATGACTGCCAAAATCCAGATGCTGAATACCAGGGCAAAACCGAGCACAAAGAAGATGGCACTCATGATAAATGGAACACCGCTGTTATTCGGCATGTGTATTTCTTTATAATTGCCTGGAAACAGCTTATGCCCGTTCTTTTTAGAATCCCAGAATGCTTCACTGGAATTGACCTGCGGTGTAATCGCAAAGTTGTAATCAGGTACTGGCGTGTGGGTGGCCCACTCGAGCGATCGGGCGTCCCATGGATCCGAACTGATATCTCTCGACGCATAGCGCGTGCTGTAATAAATGTTATAAACGATTGTCACAAACCCGGCAGCCAGCATGATGGCACCGACGAAGGAAATCATATTCCAAATACCGAATCCCGTGGCTTCCGAGTACGTGTACATCCGGCGCGCCTGTCCGTCCAGTCCGGATATGAACATCGGGAAGAAAGCGACACATGTACCGATAGAAATCAGCCAGAAGGATAATTTTCCGATCCGCTCGTTCAGCATGAAGCCGAACATTTTCGGCCACCAGTAGGTCAGTCCTGCCAACATGGCGAAGACAACCCCAGGAATAATAACTAAGTGGAAGTGGGCAACCAGGAACATCGTGTTATGGTATTGATAGTCGGCTGCCGACATACCAAGCATAACCCCGGTGACACCCCCGATAGTGAAAATCGGAATGAAGCCTAAAGAATATAGCATTGGAACAGTGATTGTAATTTTCCCTTTCCAAAGGGTAAACAACCAGTTAAAGATCTTGATTCCGGTCGGTATCGCAATCGCCATCGTCGTGATGGAGAAGATACTGTTGACCATTGCTCCTTGTCCCATGGTAAAGAAGTGATGCACCCATACGACAAAGGAAAGCACGGAAATCAATACAATCGATGCGACCATCGATTTGTATCCGTAAAGATTCCTCCGGGCGAAAGTCGGGATGATTTCACTGTAAATACCGAAGGCAGGTAATATGAGAATATAAACCTCCGGATGCCCCCATACCCAGAACAGGTTGGCCCACAGCATATCCATTCCGCCATCGGTCGTGGTAAAGAAGTTACCACCGAATAAACGGTCGATGGTTCCCATGGCCAAGGCCACAGTCAATACCGGGAAGGCAAACACGATGATCAAGTTGGTGATCAGTGCCGACCAAGTAAACATCGGCATTTTCATCAGTTTCATGCCCGGTGCACGCATTTTTAATATGGTTACGATAAAGTTGATACCGGTAATAAGTGTACCCAGACCAGCGATTTGAATCGCGATCATATAATAGTTGGTCCCGACGGATTGACTGAATTCATTACCCGCCAGCGGGAAGTACGATGTCCAGCCGGCATCGGGAGAGCCGCCGATGACAAAGGAAATATTGAACAGCATGGCTCCCCAGAAATAAAGCCAAAAGCTTAAGGCGTTCAATCGAGGGAAGGCCACATCGCGAGCTCCGATTTGGAGCGGTACGACAAAGTTCATCAATGCCATGATAAATGCCATGGCCATAAAGATAATCATCACCACACCATGGGTGGTGAATATTTCGTTGTAGTGCTGTGAATCGAGCAACGTATTTTCAGGGAGGGCTGTTTGCGCCCGCATCATGATGGCGTCGGCTCCTCCGCGGAAAAGCATCAGTAAAGCGGAGATTAAATACATCATACCGATCCGCTTATGGTCTACGGTGGTCAGCCACTCGCGCCATAGATAGCCCCATTTTTTTGTATAAGTGACTCCTGCAACAATCGCTACCAAGGTGAGCGCAATGGCCACCATGGAAGCATAAATCACAGGACTTGGATGAGGTATGGCAAATCTATCAAAAAAGTCCATCCTTTTGTGACTCCTTTCAGGAAATAACTCGGATTGTCTAACGCAACTTATGTTCTGTCAGTCTATTAGTCTTACTCGGAATGATCATGGGTTTCATCCATGTTTTCATGGTCCATCTCCATGTTTTCCTCTTCCGAGTCATCTGAGCTGCCGCCATGATGATGACCGCCATGCTCGCCCTCGGGAGCAGGAGAAAATTCCAAGTGGGTGCTGGAAAATGTCAGCTGTCCAAGATGTCCTGGCTCCAGCAGCTCGTTGTACTTGTCTTCCGTAAGCGGCTTTGCCGTTTCTTGGACCTCGTCGACCCATTCGTCGAATTCATCCGGTGTCACAGCGTTGACGCTAAAGGTGTTTTCAGCGAAACCTTCCCCGCTGAAGTTGGCGTTTCTCCCCATATATTCACCAGGAGCATCAGCCGCAAGGTGAAGGGTGGTAACCATATCGGACATCGCGTACTTTTGTCCGCCGAGCTGCGGTACCCAAAAGCTGGTGATCGGTCCGTCTGAGTAGAGTTTGAACTCTAACGCTCTGTCTGTCGGAATGTAAAGGTAATTGACTGTTTCTATCCCTTCTTCCGGATAACTGAAATGCCACTTCCAGTTGGAAGACTGAGCATAAACCACCAATGGATCCTGGTCTTCATAACCTTCCGGTGTCGCCTCGACAAGATAGTTGCTTCGGACAGAAACGATCGAAAGAACGATAACGATAAGAATCGGTATCCCGACAATAATTCCTTCGACAATGTGATTCCCCTCGATATGGGGAGGCTCATAATCGTCGCTTTGCTTCGAAGCGCGGTATTTCACCAACATATAAATTAAAATGGCAAAAACAGCTATAACGATAAAGGACATAATACCAATCGATAATAGGATGACATCTGCCTGCGTCTGGGCTTGCGGCCCTTTAGGGTTTAAAACCATCAATGGTTCACAGCCGGTCAATACAGCCATGACTGCAAACATAAGTAATAGTAAAGTGCCTTTTATTTTCATGAAGGTACCCCTTTCTGTTTATTTAGTAGCTTATCAAGAAGCTGAAGCGGTACATGGTCTTTTCAAGTAATTATCATAGTACGGTGTATGGAAAAATACAATTATATGTGAAGCTTGTCACAAAAGATTCATGAATTTATTGTGATTTTTGTCACTGAATGTTCATGATTATAAATAGGAAGAAGTTTACGAAAATTGTTTCAATATGTTTTTTATTTATTTTCCAAAAGAGCAATAAAGCTGCTGAAATGTTAGGCAAACAGAAGTTGTCCCTCATTTTATCTTGCCTTTTTGGTAAAATGAAGAAAAAGGAGGTAAGCGAAGTGTTGTATCAAAATCATGCAAGTAGTATTCCGCAAAAAGTAACGCTAGTCTTATTGGAAACGGCAATTTTGTTAACTGCAGCTTGGCTGCTTCTGGGAAATGGCGGCAGATTTGTACACGATTTAGCTGGGACAGGCTTTTTAAAAGGTGATACAGGAAGGAATAGTATGCTATTGTTTCTTTACTTCATTGTCTATATCCGCATGTTACTCACTATTTTTTATCTATTAAAAAGAGAAATGCCATGGAAAGAAGCATTTACAATTCCAATTGCTTTTTCATTCTATTATCTTGGTTTTACCCTGTTCGCCTTAAACACGGAAAAATCGCTTACCTGGTGGGACTTCCTGTTCGTTCTGCTTTTTCTGTTTGGATCTTTTCTGAATAGTTTTTCAGAGTTGCAGCGCCATTGGTGGAAAAAAAATCCGTTAAATCAAGGCAAATTATTCACCAGAGGATTATTCCGATTTTCCATGCATATCAATTATTTCGGTGATCTTGTTTGGGTGACAGCTCTGGCCCTTCTTACACGTTCTGTTTTTGCCTTGGTTATTCCCTTGTTATTATTTTTTCTGTTTGTCTTTTATAATATCCCCCTGTTAGACCGTCACTTAGCATGGAAATACGGTGAGCAGTTTGCTCATTATAAGAAAACTACCACTAAATTCATCTCCTTTATTTACTGAATTTACGTCACCGAACGTTGTATTTTTCTTTTCACAAGGGGAGGGCAAAGTACACGGATGTTTTAATAAAGAAAGAGTACGGCAACAGTTTATAAGATTGGTAGGGACGTTCAACTGACAGACTTTCGTTCATCCTATCTACCATCATAGGAATAAACGCTTTTCGAAAGAATAAAGGAATAAGAAAGCCCCGCTTTCCATATAACAAAACAGGGCAAAGTGAAAATTCCTACAGAACGGGTTTATGGCTGGTTACGGAAACACCGGCTTTTGTCATTTTTGTTTCTGCTTCTTGTTCGACTAAATGCCGAAACGTGGTCAGTGTCTGGTCGAAGTCGGTGTGCTGGTCCAGCAAGAAACTCATTTTATATTCCACTTCCAGCCAGGTAGCAATATCTGCCTCATTATGCTGCAGCTGTGCTTCCAGTTTATCAAGAGCATTGGCCACTTTCGCTTCATAAGTGGACCGATTCTCAAACTCCAGCCACAGTTGCTGGATGTCTTTCCCCAAATCACCTCCTAGTGACTTGCGGATATTTGCAATGGCCTGTTGTTCCCTTTCTTGTTTTTCTTTACGCGCCAGCTCGTTGTCCATCGTGTCAAATGCCGGGATATCCGTAGCCTCGGCCTCCACCAGATCATGAATGGTAATCATTTTCAGCAGCTTTGCCATGTCTGTTTTTTGGTCCAGATAAGGTTCCAGGAAAACAGCCATCAGCGCCACCCGCCATGTGTGTTCTGCGACACTTTCTTGCCGTCCATTGGATAGCCAGCTGTGCCGCAGCTCATACTTTAATTTTTCAGCTAATTTTAGCACTTCCAATATTCGCTTCAATGTTTCCTCCAAGGTTGATCTCCTCCTATATGTTCTTAACCTACTATCTCATTTGTCATCTGTCCGTTCCATGATTTTTTTCTTTTTTTTCCATTAAGAGAGGATGGGGGAAAATATATTGGCACTCAAACACGGATCCAGGGACACTTTCGTTAAAGTACTGATGTAACATAGTAGCGGCCGCTAAATGGTTGTTTCGTACAGTCGATGGTGGGATAATAGTGCAGAAGATAGATTGGAAATGGCAGATTAATAGAAGGAAGGATACTTGTGACAGGGAATTTTTTACGATCGGTAAAGCGTCGAACAGCAATGGTGTGGAATATTCCATCTTTCCCTATCTTATTGCTGTTGAATTTTATGGTAGGGCTTTCGATGTCTTTGTTTGTCCCTTTTTCCTCTATATTCGGTCTGGATGTAGTGGGGATGAGCAACATGGCATACGGTGTGTTTATGATGGTGATGGCTGTAGGCGGGGTGGTCATCAGTACTTACATCGGTAAATTGTCGGATCGGAACATAAGCAGGAAGATGCTTTTGGTCATTACGTCGTTCGCTGCGATAGTTGGTTATATCGGTTTTGCTTACATCCGTGATTATTATTTATTATCGATTGTAGCGTTTTTTCTGCTGGGCATGGCTTCTGCAACAATGCCGCAATTGTGGGCACATGCTAGGGAGATACTGGAATCGTCTGAAGTTCCCAAAAGGGAGATTCCTTTTGTGATGAACATATTTCGCATGTTTACGGCGCTTGCCTGGACAGTAGGACCGGCTTTTGCAGGATGGATACTGGTCCTGGTGGATTTTGAAGGGCTATTCTTACTGGTGGCTCTAGGCTTTTTTATATGTATCATCGCAGTAGTGGCATTTATTAAAGACGAGCCGAAAAGGCAGGATATGGCCGGAAAACAAGTGGTGTTGGGGAAGTTCATTTTTCGTCCTTATATCCTTGCCAACATAGTGGCCATGTTTTTGCTGCATGCAGCTACGACGATCAACATGCAGAATATTCCCCAGTTCGTCACAAAGGTTCTCGGAGGCACAGAAGCACACGTCGGGGTGATTTTCAGTGTCCCGCCTGTCTTTGAAGTACCTTTGATGATCGCCTTCGGAATTTTGGCGACAAAGCTGGATTTAGGATGGCTCATCAGACTTGGCTTTTTGTTTTCCTTTGTTTACTTTTTATTGTTATGGAAGGTTACTGCTCCATGGCAAATATACCCGCTGCAAATACTGAGCGCTGCCAACGTGGCCATAACAGCAGGTTTGGCCGTGACCTATTTTCAAAACTTCCTGCCAAAAGAGCCCGGTACAGCTACTACCTTATATATGAATGCACAAAAAATCGGCCAGACTATCGGTTTTTTATTGTTCGGTTATTTTTCCTCCCTGTTGAGCTATGAAAATGTGTTTGTCATTTGTATTCTTTTTACTGGAGGTGGATTTCTCATTCTGCTTGTTGCCGGGAAGGGAAAAAACAGTCATTCTCCCGTTTTAAGTGACGGGGGAAGGTAGCGGATATCGTTATTCATTCTGGAATCTGGTTCCTCAGTGCATTTTCATGCTGGATGTCTATATTCACTTGGACTTTGAAATCCAACCGTGGATAAACCTCTTCCCATTCGTCCTTTATCTCGCTCCAAAGTTTCCGGTCTTTATGACGGATGAATGACCTTATGAAAAATATGTCGAGGTTTTCCTCTTGCATTTTTGCAATGGTTTCTTCAATTTGCTCTTTAACGGAATTTGCAAGGACTTCTTCCATTTTTACAATGGACATCGCAAGAGGTTTGTCGATAATCGATACTTTTTCCTCGACCGAGATTGTCAATGATGGTTGATCTTTTTGTTTATCAAGCTTTTTGCTGGTGCTTTGGGCAATACTGCGGCCGACTAATTTTCCGTTCCCGGTGTTGATTTGTGTAATTGTCCCGTCTCTGACTTCCCCGCGAACAAATAACCATGCACGGGCTTCCCGTGCCGAAAGCTCCCGTTTTAGACGATAATTTTCAAGAAATGCAATCCTTTCTACTTTGATCCAACTGCTTTCACTACTGTCTGTCGTATGCAAAGCAGTGTCGGAAACCAATTCGGCAATCGGTATATAGGATAAGGAGTGTGGATCTGTTTCATGATTGAAAAAAACATTTAAATTCACTTTCTCGAATGTAGAAGAGCGGTTGCTTAACTGAATAATTTCTTTTATTCCCGTTGCTTCTACTTTTTCAAATGGGGTTTCAGCACGGAGCATCGACTCCGCTGTCCCCTTAACCATCACCAGGTTAACAGTCCGTCGAATTTCGAATTCCCGATCGATGACATTGATCACATCCTCAGCGTTTTTTGATAAAAGCTCTTCTCCCAATGCAATCAATTCCATGTGAGAAAAAATCGGTACCCGGGGAGAGATTTCAGTCAACTTTGCCATAGCCAATGGGATGGTATCTGCTTCTATAGAAAAGACGGTGTTTTCTTCCTGGCTGCTTGCCGCCCCCTCTGTGGAAAACTGAGGAGGGTAAGCCCATTGAAACGTGACGCGATATGTATCATCCTCGATCAAATCTATTCCCATTCCCATGATGAAATTGACATCGGAAATTTCTTTCCTGTCCCAACATGCAGTAAGCAACAACAGACAAAGCATGATCACTGCTGGTTTTCTAACGTGCTGCATGGCCCCTCGCCTTTCTGCGGAAGGTATAGCAAAGTCTGAGCGTCAAGGGAATACCGAGGTGAAACAAAAGGGATAAATAGACCCATTGATCAAAAATGAAAGAAACCAACGCATTACTGTTCGGGATAAACAACAAAATGACCGTGCAGGCAATGACCATCATTGCTACCCGGATCCGCTTGCTTTTTTTAATGTGAAACGTATTTTTCAACAAGGTCCAGGAAATGGTGAAAAATGTTCCAACGACTAGCATCACAGCTCCTGCCCAAAGGGTCACCAGAAAAATTTCCGTCCGTTCCAGAAATTCTCCGACCTGGATCAAGGTATTTAATTCCACGGTGGGATAACGCAGTCTTCTTAATTCATAGGGATCGAAAACCCCGATATTTTGGATGACTATCAAAGCAGTGATCAAAAGGCTGAAGAAAATCCCCGCCATTATCCTTGGTTGCTTCGTTATTTCATTTTTGTTGGCGAACGGAAGGAGGGAAGAGATCACGACCACCTGTCCGTAATGGGCGAATGGGATGAGTGTCCCGGACCAGAAGCCTTCCATAGAGTATGGAAGCAAGGGCTGAAAGTGATTTAAATTAACTTCGGGGATGACCGCCACGATTAAAAAAAGCAGGATGCTCGTCAAAAGAATCAGCAACATGGAACTTGCCCTGGCCAATACTTCGATTCCCAAAAAAGAACAATACAGCGCAAGTATCAGAACAAGCAGCAATGTAGCCAAAGAGGGTGTTCTTGGTAAAAATAACGTCCGGAACATGGTCACGATGATTTGCGTATGGATCAGGAACAGGATGAAATAGTAACAACTGTACAGAAAGCTCAGCAAAGTGCCGGGATATTTACCAGTCACTTTTTTTAAAACCTCCGTGAAGCTTTTGTCAGGAAATTGAAGGGATAGGTTTAACATCCCCCATCCGACCAGCATGGAAATCGTAATGGAAATGATCAGGGAGATCCACAAATGCTGTCCCATATGATCGGCCATGAAGGATGGAGCGAAGACATATATTTGTACAGATAAAGTCAGCATAATCAATGCAGTCATTTGTCCATAGGTGATTTTCAAGTTCGATCTTCCTCTTCCGTTTTTTGTCCCGGATTTTTTTTGCCGGGAAATTTTTTCAACGCAGGCCTGTCTGCAATGAAGGCAGGAAGGTCATTTTGCTTGAACAAGGGGAACCGGAAAACGGTGTCGCGTAACTCTGCTGGAATGAACGGAGCATGCGGGGCCATGTAGGGATAGCCGAAGGATCGCAGGCTCACCAGATATAAATACAGCGTCAAAAGTCCCCATACGATACCGAAAAAGCCGAAAGTGGCCGCTAAAAAAATGAACAAAAAGCGGAGCACCCGAAAAGAAGCACCCAAACTGTAATTAGGAATGATAAAGGAAGAAATTGCTGTTACAGATACGATAATGATAACCAGTGGACTGACAAAGCCTGCCCTTACAGCGGCATCACCGATTACAAGGGCGCCGACTATACTGATGGTGTTTCCAATTGCTTTGGGAAGCCGAAGACCGGCTTCTCTTAAAAATTCAAAAGTTATTTCGATAAACAACGTTTCAATCAACGCAGGGAACGGAATGGTCTCCCGCCCCGCAGCTATACTTAACGCTAGATCTGTAGGAATCATTTCATGATGAAAGGTAGTCAAGGCGATATATGTCGCAGGCAGCAATAAAGAGACAAACAAGGCGGCTATTCGAATGATCCGTAAAAGTGTGGCCAGGTACATGGAATCATAATAATCATCGGGTGCCTGTAATAAGGAGAATATATTGATCGGTCCATATAAAACGAAGGGGGTCCCGTCTACAAGGATGGCCACTTTTCCTTCCATGATATTTGCAGCGATTTTGTCCGGACGTTCTGTAGAGCCTATCAAAGGAACAATCGAATAAGAATGATCTTTTATAAAAGCCTGCACTTGGTGACTGGAATGGACTGCATCTACTTCTATACGGGAAAGGCGTTTTCTGACCTCTTTTACTATCTGGTTGTTTGCCACTCCTTCCAAGTATAGGAGGGCCGTTTCAGTTTTTGATATATTCCCCAACTGTCTTTTTTCTACCTTTAACTGATGATGGAAAATCCTGCTCCGGATCAGGGATATGTTTGTTTTCAAGCTCTCGTTGAATCCGAGTCTTGGTCCTTTGATGGATGCTTCTGCTGTAGGTTCTTCCAGAGCACGTTCCTTTCTTTTTTGTATATCGATGATAAAGGCTTCGCTGCTTTGATCGACAAAGATTGCGAGCCTGCCGCTTGTCAATTCCTGAACAATGTTTTTGAGATTCGTCTCTGTTTTATAATCAAATGATAGACCAGCCACGCCCTGATCGGCGTTGTTTCGAAGGGTATCGAGGATTCTGCTGACTTTTCTATCATCTACAATGGTTTCTATGTAAGCAATGCCCACCTTTTCGTTTAAAAGAAAGGAAATATAGTCATCCGTGTTTTCTAGATAGTTGGACGTTAGAAGATCCAAGTTTGTATGGGCTTTACGGGAAATGGAAAGGTCCTCTGTTGTAAAACGGCTGACGAAGCGTTGCTCTGCTGCCTTCATTCTCTTTCTTTTTCTCCACATAAATATACTGCCTTCCCTTTATACAGGTTTGTGTCCTCTATTGTGTACGTTAACCATCAGATTCATGCATGGCTGTTCTTCTGAAAATTCACAGGCATGAAAATCACAGGGAAAGGTATCTTTTTCTGGCAACAACTGATAATATTTGAAGGGTATGGGCATTTTTACCTATCTCCATTCATAGGAATTTATTCGTGTTTTTTGTCTGGTTATAAATCACCTCATCCATTTTAATCCCACTTATAAACTTAGTAGAGACAACAAGAAAAATCTAGGAGGCATCGATAACGATATAGGTAAATCAGCTTAGCGATTACATAAGGAGGCATTTATTAATGAAGTTTAAAAGTTTGAGAGGAAAAATGTTTGCAGTATTTTTACCCCTTGTAGTGATAGGATTGGGGTTATTCATGGTTTTTTCTTATATGTTCTCTAAAAACCAGATCGATGCGGAAATCAAGTCAAGAATCTCTATATTGCAGGATAATGCCATCAATAAAATAGAAAAACAGTTTGCCAGCCATCAACAGGTGGCGGAGTCACTTGGCTCTGTCGTACAAACTGCTGGTAAAACATTTTCCCGGGAGGATTACCAGGAGATACTGGGTAACAACATTTTGACGAACAAGGACACCCTTGGGGCAGGCGTATGGTATGAAAAATATGGATATGACAGCGACATAGAATACTTCGGGCCGTACGTCTATAAAGATGGAGACGATGTTGCCTACACGGAAGAATATGAAACGGCAGAATATGATTTTCCAAGTTGGGATTGGTATCAGCAGGCAAAGGGAGCCGAGGAAGCAGTGTGGGGAGACCCTTATTATGATGAAACAACAGGAATAACGATGGTCACGACCAGTTTGCCATTCCAAGATGGGAACGGTGATTTTGCCGGAGTGGTTACAGCTGATATCGATTTGAGCCAAATTCAGCAAATCATTTCCGACATTGAGATTTACGATACAGGCTGGGCTTTTGGCCTGGATAATTCCGGTAGGTTTATAGCCCATCGTGATGAAGACCAGGTGATGCAGGCAACAATGGAAGACATCCCGGCATTTCAACCATATAGAGAAGAAATAGCGAGTAACCAGACTGGTCATTTCCCGATGGACATAGAAGGCGAATCTTACCAAGTCTACTTTGACACGATTCCGAGAACGGGGTGGAAGTTGGGATTGATGGTTCCGGAAAGTGAATTGTATGCTTCTTTGGACAAGCTGCTTATTCGGCAGTTGCTCCTTGGAATTTCGGTGATTTTAATTCTTTTGACTATCATATTTCTGTTTGGATATCGGTTGACCAAGCCGATTACAGACCTTCAGCAGAAAACGGATCAAGTTGCCGGTGGAGATTTAACCGTGCAAGTGGAACATGATTCCTCAGATGAAGTCGGACTGCTATACGGTCATTTCAATAAAATGTTGGAAAATATGCGGGGGCTAATACAGCGTACGACGGAGTCTGCTGCAATTATCCGAAAAACAGCCGAAAACTTCAGTGCGGTGTCCGAGGAAACAACGGCATCCAATGAAGAAATCCAACATACGATGCACGGCATTGCCGACGGAGCAAACAAGTCAGCAGATGATATTGAAGAAATGCGGAAACAACTAGACTTGTTGTCCGGAGAAATAGAAAAAGTAACCGAAAACAGTGCACAGATGAGTGAACGGTCTCGACAAGCTGAAACTGTCAACAAGAAAGGGATAGAGCAGATGCAAACGTTGAGCGGCCGGGCAGATTCTTCTTCAGAAACAATAGAAGAGGTGGAAAAAGTGGTGTCGGAGTTAGCTGGACAAGTCAAAGATATCAGCTCCTTCGTTTACACAATCAATGATATTTCTGAACAAACCAACCTCCTTGCCTTGAATGCAAGCATTGAAGCAGCGAGGGCTGGTGAGCATGGCAAAGGATTTGCTGTTGTTGCGGAAGAGGTCCGGAAATTGGCCGAACAGACTGCCCGGTCCACCGGGGAAATTCAGCAAATAATCGAGCAGGTGCAAGGCAGTGCGGATGGTGCAATTGATAAAATGGCTGATGCTAAACAAATAACAAAAGAGCAAAGCGAAACGGTGAATGAGACAGTGGCGATTTTTAAAGAAATAGGCTCCTCATTCCGGGCTATCATGGACAGTATTGTGGAAAATGCTAGTCATATAGAGGAAATGAACCAAAGCAAGCAACATGTCGTTTCATCTGTGGAATCGATTGCTGCCAATGTGCAGGAAACAGCCGCAGGCAATGAAGAAATAAATGTCACAATCGATGAACAAACAAATGCTTTGCAGTCTCTTGCAAAGTCGGCTGAGGAATTGACCCAATCCAGTGACCAATTATTCGATACAATCCGGACCTTCAAAGTCGATGAGGATACAAAACAGAACAATTAAACCTGAAGAAACCTGGAAAAAGAGGATAGCGTTGCCCAAAACGAAACCGGACGAATTGGAATGAATTCGTCCGGTTTTCTCTTTTAAACGACCGGAGAAAAAACTGGAAAATGCAAATTTCCCTGCATTTAAGCTGTAAAGGGACAGATGATACTGTGTTCATTACTCCAGAGGTACTAAAACTTGGTGAAGACACGAGAGAGACCTAGGGAAACCACCGCAAAATATCGCAAGAATGTGTTTTGTGTTTACCGTAGAAAGATGAAGCTTGTTTTTACGTTTTCTACCAGCTGATTTCTGATCTTCGGGTAAGGGGAGGATTGGTAAATCTTGTTGTCGATAAATGTTGAAAAATAGCTGGGTAATGCCAGAAAGAATGGTATAATGTACGGAAAGAACAGTTGATATGGCACCGGTTACTTGGTTTTATTCGGCCAGGTGACCGGCTGTTTTATTTAGAGGCGTTGATGGTGGCAGAAAAGGGAATCCCCCCAAAGGGACCGACTCGACGATAAGGAGAACGATAGATATGCTTGCTAAATTTAAAGACCTAAAATATTTCAATCTGATTTTTAATAGCATTTCAGATATGGTATTCATGATTTCCTGTGACAGAAATGGCGGGTTCTCCTATGTGATGGCCAATCAATCTGCCATTGACAATCTTAATTTTCCGACTGATTTTGCCGGAAAGAAAATTGAAGAATTAATGCCGGCCTATTCAGCACAGGTTATTACGAAGATGTATGAAGAGGCATCGAATACGGGGAAAGTAGTCGTTTATGAGGAAACCATCGAATTCCCCTCTTCTGACGACCGTTCAAAAACCCGGTTAGGTTGGGTGGAATCGAAAGTGACGCCAGTATTGAATGAGCAGGGCAACTGTGAATATATTATTTCTGTTACCAGGGAAATCACCAATCGCAAAAACCGGGAGAAGGAATTGAATCGAATAAAAGAACAATTCGAATTGATTTTTCAAAATGTAGCGGATCCAGTCTTCACCTTCGATGAAGAAGGCAATTACCAACATGTGAATCCGGGTTTCAGCAAGCTGTTTGGTTGGTCGAAGGAAGAACTGGCCAATAATCCGTCTATCAGCATTCTTCCCGATGAGAAAAAAGAGAGAGATAAATTTTCCGAGATTCTCACCAGGCTGAAAAAAGGAGAAATCATCGAAAACGATTTTGCTGAACGACAAACCAGAAACGGTGGGACCATCCGGGTTATTGCTTCTTATACACCTATTCTTGAAGACGGAAAAATGAGCGGCGGGATTGCGGTTTATAAAAATATTTCCAATGTGGAGGAATTGCAGGAACAACTGCAGGAGAGCGAGGACAGATACCGGATTATCGTGGAGAATTCCAATGATTTGATTCGGGTAACCGATAGAAAAGGAGAGATTGTATATGCTTCTCCTTCTCATGAACGAATTCTGGGATTGAGTCCGGAATTTTTCGAAGGGAAGCCATTCCTTTCTTTTGTCCACCAGGAAGATATGCACAAGGTGAGTGACTTTTTTGCAAGGATTTTGGAAACCGGAACTTCAGATGAGATGGAATATCGTCGTCTCGATAAGCACGGAAGAATCATATGGGTCCATTCCAAAGGGGGGCCGATAAGGAATGCCAAGGGAGAGGTGGAGAAAATCGTTTTTGTTTCCAGGGATGTTTCCGAACGTAAACAAAAGGAGATTGATTTGGAAACACAGGCTTTACATGATGAACTGACTGGACTGCCGAACCGTACCTTGTTTAGCAGGTACCTGGACTCTGCGATGAATGACGCAGATCGAACTGGTAGTGTAATCGGATTGCTGATTCTGGACTGTGACAATTTTAAATGTGTCAATGATGTCCATGGGCACGATACCGGCGATGATGTCATCCGCGAGTTCGCCAGACGGATTGCCGACGTTATCAATGGAGAACAGATTGCATCGCGAATGGGAGGAGATGAATTTCAGTTATTATTGCCGGCCTTGATGGATAGGGATAAAGCAAAAATAATCAGTGAAAAAATCATCGCCTCGATGGAGGAGCCATTTGTTTTCCAGGGGGTTTCACTTCATCTGACAACGAGCATCGGTATCTCCTTCTATACAGCAAATGAACAAAAGACAAAAGAGGAGTTTGTGAAGGAAGCAGATTTGGCCCTATATCAATCCAAGAATCAGGGAAAGAATAAATACACCACCTATCGATTGCAAGATGACACAAAACAAGCTGATAAAAGAAGTTGGCTGAAGCGTTTGTTTAAAAGAGAAGATGACTAAAATCCTGCTGTAATGGTCAGCAGGATTTTTTTCGCAATTTTTAAGAGAAAACGGACAGAGATGAAATTTCGTCTGGACAAAAGGAATGAAATATAAGAGAATAAAGCAGATATATAAATCATAATGATTACTATTATCGCTTGTTTGCTATATATAAGGAAGTAGAAACCAAGTTTAAATTTTTGGAGGGAAGCCATGAATGTAAAACCGCGATCGTTGCTGTTTGATGGTTTGTTATTAGTGTTATTTCTAGCAACTCTGTACCTTGTTGCTGGAACAGGTTCATTTGGAAAAATGTTTCAGCTGCCATCTTCCTTGCAGCACATGAATACGATTTTCTTGAGTATTTTAATAGAAGCTTTGCCATTTGTTCTTATCGGTGTCCTGATTGCCGGATTGATTCAAGTTTTTATCACGGAAGATCATATCAAACGCTGGATTCCGAAAAATAAAGGAATGGCAATTGCCATGAGTTGTGTGGTAGGGGCTTGTTTTCCGGCTTGTGAATGCGGGATTGTACCGATTGTGCGGCGTTTGGTAGGGAAGGGTGTCCCGATTTATGCTGGTGTTGGGTTTCTATTAACAGGTCCCCTTATTAATCCAATGGTAATATTATCGACTTTTATGGCCTTTGGAAATGACATAAAGATAGCTGCAGAGCGGTTGATACTCGGTTTTCTTATCGCAATCCTCGTGTCGTGGGTTATCAGTCTCTTTTTTAGGAAGAATCAGTTAAAGCTCCCGATTGCAGCGGAAGTTTCCCATTCTCATGATCATCAGCCGCTGCAGAAGAAAATCAGTCATACTTTGACGCATGCTGTAGATGAATTTTTTGATGTAGGAAAGTACTTGATTGTCGGCTGCTTGTTAGCCGCTTTTGTTCAAACGTATATATCGTCAGAGACTTTGGTCAACCTGGGGGATGGACAAGCATCTTCGACAGCGGTGATGATGGGATTGGCATACTTATTATCTCTATGCTCCGAGGCAGATGCATTTATTGCTGCATCCTTCAGCAATGTTTTCCCGAATGCGGCCATACTCGGTTTTCTGATATATGGGCCGATGATCGACTTGAAAAATACGATGATGCTCCTGAGTGTCTTCAAGGTTAGATTTGTCCTGATCTTATTTGGAGTTATCACATCTGTCGTTTTCACTACGATATTGATTTTTCAGAATATGTTATAGCAGGGAGGTAAGCACATGCGGTTTCATGTACAGCAAGCTGTAAGAGCGGTAATCCTTTTAGGTTTTGCAGGGCTGATTGTTTACTTACACTACAGTGGAGACATCGTCAAGCTGATAAATCCGAAATACGAAACATTAAGCAAAATCGGAGCGATCATTTTTCTCCTTTTGTTCACCGTCCAATTAAGAAGGGTGTTGGCTCCAAAAGGGGCTGACCAGGATCATCCTCATGATCACGGAAGTCACCGACACGACCACGGCTATTCACCTGTCGATGCTAAGAAGTTATTATCTTACTCTATCGTTGTCCTTCCATTGGTAACAAGTATTCTGATTCCGTTATCTACTTTGGATGCTTCTATTGCAGCCAAAAAAGGTACCATGCTTGCATTGACCAGCAACGCGGAGAATCAAGAAAAAAAGACAGAAAGGGAGAATGATGCAGGGGTTGCGATTTCTGAAACGGAACAAGCAGTGCCGAAGGAAGAAAACATAGAAGAAGAGGGAACAATACCTGATACATCCGGTTCGGATGGCACACCTGATCCAAACCTTTATTCTAATTCCGTCTCGGAAGAAACGTACCAGCAACTGATGGACGAATTGGAAGTTCGAGAATCCATCCAGATGCCTGATCAAGTATATGCCGCTTATTACGACGAAATCAGTAGTAATGTAGAGCAGTATATCGGAAAAGAAATCACGGTGAATGGTTTTGTTTATAAAGAAGAAGGATTTTCGGCGAATCAATTGGTGGTTGGAAGATTTCTGATCACTCATTGTGTAGCTGATTCCAGTATCATCGGTTTTCTTGCAGAGTTTGACGACGCAGAGTCGATTGCTGAAGATGCGTGGCTGGAAGCAACGGGGATAATTCAACTGGAAACATACAATGGCCATGAACTCCCTGTCCTGAAAATAACAAAGTGGCAAAAAATAAAAGAACCGGAACAACCATACCTGTACCCTTTGAATATCAAATATTCCTGACCCTTGAATGATTGGGGACTGTCCCTCCCATCGCTGTCCCTCCCATCGTAAAACGAGGGGGAGGGACAGTCCCCCCGAATGTTTAGTTTGGGAGGAGGTTTTGTTCTTTCAGGTATTTGATGATCGTTTCGGCAGCCTGTTTCACTGAATGGTGCTGTGTATCTATGGTCAACTCTGGATCGAGGGGGGGTTCATAGGGTGAATCGATGCCTGTAAAGTCGCGGATGATCCCTTGCCGCGCTTTTTGGTAAAGTCCTTTCGGATCCCTGCGCTCACAAACATCGAAAGGACAATCAATGAAGATTTCATGGAATTCCCCTTCCTCAAAAATCTTTCTAACCTGGTCCCGGTCTTTTCGGTAGGGGGAAATGAAGGCAGTCATAACAATCTGGCCGCTGTCGACAAATAATTTTGCTACCTCGCCGACTCTACGGATATTTTCCACTCTGTCTTTCGGACTGAATCCGAGTTCTTTGTTCAGACCATGGCGGATGTTATCGCCGTCCAGGACGAAACTCCTTATCCCTAGTTTATGGAGCTGGTAATCCAGTTCGTTGGCCAGCGTCGACTTTCCCGATCCAGAATAACCGGTAAACCATAAAGCGCAGCTTTTATGATTATTCAGCTTCTGACGATCTGTTTTTGTTACTGTGGCAGGATGCCAAATAATATGGTTTTGTCTCATGTGTTACTCCTCATTTCGCTTACAGTTTCCGCCATTCCTTCAATCAACTTGCTGGCAACTTCCGGCCTGCTGAATTGCTTTGGAGGCATATTGCCTTCACGGAGCATTTTTCGTACTTTGGTTCCCGACAATGCAATATGATGTTCCTTTCCATGAGGACACGTCTTGCTGGTCCCCATTCCTTCGCATTTCCGACAGAAGAAGCTATTTTCAAAGCGTAAAATCGTTATGCCGATTTCCTCTTCAGAAAATTGATCAAATATTTTTTGTGCATCATAGGTACCATAGTAATCGCCGACACCTGCATGATCACGGCCGACAATAAAATGGGTGCACCCGTAGTTCTTACGGACAAGCGCATGGAAGACGGCTTCTCGTGGGCCGGCATAGCGCATGGCTGCCGGAAAAACGGACAGAAAGACTCGATCTGCGGGATAATAGTTTTCAAGTAAAATTTGATAACATTCCATGCGCAGGTCACTAGGAATATCCCCAGCTTTTGTTTCGCCGACCAAGGGATGGAGCAGCAGACCATCGACATTTTCCAAAGCGGTTTTTTGAATATATTCGTGGGCCCGGTGTACCGGATTGCGAGTTTGAAAGCCAACAACACTTTTCCAGCCGAACTCGGTGATTTTTTCTCTCGTCTGGATTGGCTCCAAGTGATAACCGTCGGAGAAAGCTGCTTTTGGCGGGAACTTAACCAGCGTAACCGGACCACCGAGGTAAACGTTCGGACGCTCATATAGTTTTTTTACGCCAGGATGCCCTTGGTCTGTTGTTTGGAATACTTTAGCCGCTTCCACATCTTTGTCTGGTGTGAAGATATCCTCGATAGACATTACCCCGTATATTGTCTCATCGTAAACGAGGTTGACTGTATCATGAATCCGGAGGCGGCTGGCCACCTCGGCTTCGACCGGCAAGGTAATGGGAATACTCCAGGGAAGACCGGAGTCCAGCCGCATCCCATCGACTACTGCCTGGTAATCGGGTTCTTTCAGAAAGCCGGTCAAGGGACTGTAGGCACCAGTCGCTATCAGCTCCAAGTCACTGAGCGCCATATCGTCCAATTGTATTCGTTCATCGTTCTCGTCCGGGTGATAAGAGGTATCTACCCGGTCTATGAGTTTATCACCGTGGGGCTTTATCATTTTTTCATTACCTCCTGATTGGTTAAAACTACAGGTTTTTCATATAACGGGCTAGGCTGTTCGTCGGGTTTCCATAAAGACAGAAGCCCGACGAGTCCGACAAAGGCCACAATCATCAGGACACCTGATAAATCAAAATCAACCATTATTTTCACTAGATTATAAGAAATGACCAGTGAGAACAGCGGAGAGAGCAGCCAGGTTTTGACCAGTTTGGCGAAAATCGCACGTTTCCATAGCTTGTTACCCTGCTCTGCTGCACCGGCTCCTAAAATACTGCAGGTGGTCACCTGTGTATGTGGAACTGGGATGCCGAAAAGCGAGGAGGTTATTACCAGAATAGCGCCAATCCCGGAAATGGCGCTTCCTTGAAGCAGGCTTAGATTGGTAATCTTCTTCCCGTTCGTTTCGATTACTTTGCCTCCTAGAAAAAAAGCTCCGGCAGCGACAAACAAACCTCCGGTCAGCGTTCCAGGGCCGGTGGATATCATGCCTGATGCAACCAATGGGCCGACAGCATTGGCGACGTTGTTCATTCCCGCCGAGAATGCTTCCAAGAATCCTGTGAAAATGACCAAAAAAGTGAGCGTTTTTTTCCAGCGGTCACTTTGTAGTATGGGAAAAAGAATCTCGATTCTCCGGATCAATTTATTGGCTGTAAAGGCGAGCAAAAATGCCAAACAGGGAATGAAGAGCCAGCAAAGGACAATGATCAGCAATGTTTTGAGATACAATATCTGAAAGGCTATGCCGACACCTACAATGGCACCTACGGTTACCTCGCTGGTGGATAAGGGGATTCCGCCCAGATTGGCGATGAATAATGCCAAACCAGCTGAACTGAGGATGACGAGTACAATGGGAGCGGAAATAATGTTTTCCGGCACGATCCCGGAACCGAGCGTCTTGACGACTTCTCCACCTCCAAGCGCGGCTCCAAGACAAACCCCGGCTGCACATAAAAACAATGCCGACTTACGGGTTTTGACGGCGCCTGATCCATAAGCGATTCCCATGGAAGCTGCAGCACCGCTGGCACCGATATTCATAGCAAAGAAACCGGCAATCAAGAATGCAAGTATAATCATAACCATTGGCAACAGCCCCTAATCAGGCTTGATGAAGCCCACACTCTTTTTTGGAAAAATTCTTCCACCGCCCTGACCGGGAATCATGGTCGGATAGGACCTGCACGGTGCACTTCGAACAGCCGATGCTGGGATAATGCTGGTCATGCAGCTCGTTGTAAGGTAATTGGTTGAGCTTGATATAATTCCAAACATCCTCCCATGTCCAGTGGATCAATGGGCAAATTTTTATCTTACCGAATTTCTCGTCTTTATTTACATAGTCAACCATACTTCTGGAAGGGGATTGCTCGCGTCGCAGTCCGGATATCCATGCATCGACATCTTGCAGCTGCTGTTGCAGGGGTTCGATTTTTCTAATGTGGCAGCATAGATCAGGATTTTTTTCCCACAAGTTTTCACCGTGCTCGGCCGCTTGCTGTTCTAGTGTTAGGGCAGGCTTCGCCAAGATGAGTTCCAGCATCGGATATTTTTGCTTTACTTTTTCGATTAGTGAATAGGTTTCTGAAAAATGTAACCCTGTATCAAGAAATATCACTTTTGCTTCCGGCTTCACTTTCGAAATTAAATCAATCAGGACCATCCCCTCGGCACCGAAACTGCAAGCATATGCAATCCGGTCTTCGTACGTGCGATATGCCCACTTGATGACATCCATAAAGTCTTTCAATTGTAAATCAAGCTGTTGTTTTTTTCTTTCCTCCCAAGTTTCAAACGTTAATTTCTCTGTTTCCATTATGCTCCCTCCGCTTAGTCCTGAGTTGTTTTTAATAAAAAGGAAAGATCGATTCCCCTCTTTTCAGGCATTTGGGTGTTTGCCTCAAGGTAATTGTATTCAGATAGCTGTCTGATTGTTAAAAAGAGGCTGTCCCCTTCTGCCGGTGTAACGAAATTCATCTGGGCGAATATACATGTGATAGGCTGCAGGAGTTAAATAGACAGAGGCAACAGCGGACGATAACGGGCAAGCGAAGTTCGTGTGCCGGAGACTGTGTAGAAATTCACGATTGGGCGGTGAATGGGAAATTGACAGAAACAAACTTGTTGTTACCGATGAGGGAGAGTAAGCCGAGAGAAAGCGGGATCACTGTGTTGATCGACAATGGAGCACCCTTCGAATCACTTAAGGCTACAGTAGATAATGCCGGTGAATATATCGATTTTATCAAATTCGGCTGGGGAACTTCTTTGCTATCGAAAAAATTGCCAGAAAAAATCAACTATTTAATCAGGAATGAAATTGATTATTTCTTCGGTGGAACCTTATTTGAAAAGTTTTTGAGTCAGAGAAAAGTAGAAGCTTTTTACGACCGTTGTCGGAATTTTAATTGCAATTATGTAGAGATTTCCAATGGAACACTTGCTATCCCCAATCATCAAAAAGCGGAGTATATACGGGAATTTTCCCGAGATTTTTCCGTTTTCAGCGAGGTTGGCACTAAGGATTCTTCAGAGGCTTTAAAGGAAGATTCCAAAGAATGGCTGACCAACATACACGAAGACATCGAAGCGGGAGCCGCTAAAGTCATCACCGAAGCAAGGGAATCCGGAAGCGGTGGTATTTGCGGGGAGGACGGCAGCATCCGTGGTGATATTTTTGATGAGATTGTCGCTGCCGGAATCCCGATGGAACGGCTCATATTCGAAGCACCGAACAAGTCGTTGCAAACCTTTTTCATCAAACAAATAGGACCCAACGTCAATTTGGCCAATGTTGCTTTAAGCGACGTGATAAGTTTAGAAACACTGCGTCTGGGTCTGCGTTCGGATACATTTCATTTATACTAGGGGCTTTCCGCAGATTGTTGATTACCATTTGATACAAACTGCGCACTAACTACAGGTGGAAATACCATTTCCTATGCAAAAAGCGTGTCAACTACCGCTTCGGTAGCATACTTCGCTTTCCGCGGGCACGGCTTCAGTTAACTTGGTAAAGAAAACCGCTTTACCAAGTGGATCTTCAGCTCGTGCTGTTCCCGCAGGAGTCTGCGTATACTACCTGCGCTAAGGAGCATGCTGCTTGTCGTAAGTATAGAGAATTTTCTTTGAGCCCAACAAGCCATCTTAAAAACGGTTGTCAGAAAACATGTACTTCTCTTCATAAAAAGAAAGTTGGAATTCTGTATTTGCCCCTTCTCTTGAACTTTCTGCCTTGTTTTCCCAGCTATGTCCTTTGATGATGCGGTGCATGGAGTGGAGTATTAGGAATAAAAAATTTCGAGTACACGCGTTTCTAAACAGAAATCTGTTCCTAGCGAAGAAAATACCCGGAGACTCCAGCGGGAGGAAAGGCCTCGGTGAGATCCCGCAGAGCGTCAGCTCGAGGAAGCTCATCAGCCGCCCGCGGAAAGCGCAGGGTATTTCCGCAGCGCCGAACTCCCACTCAACGAATGTAGTTAGGAAGGGGCAATAAACAATGTGGTAGTTTATAGCTTTTGGGGAGAAAAAACATTCTTTTAGAAAATGGTTTACATTATAAAAACGAGGTGGAGGAAATGAGAGAAACGAACAAAGTTTTTCACTTAGCGATTCCGTGCAAGGAGTTGGACGAAACGGTTGAATTTTACGAGAAACTGGGTTGTAAACTGGCCAGAAGATACGATGACCGGGTCACTTTCGATTTTTTCGGTGATCAGGTTGTCTGCCATTTAAGTCCGAATAGCATTGATGAAAATCCTAAAATGTATCCAAGGCATTATGGAATAACTTTTTTGAATCGAGAAGAGTATGAACAGGCGCTGGATTATGCCATGAAGGAAAAGTTACCGTTTTACACGGAGCCGATGGTCAGATTTAAAGGGAAACAGGAAGAACACATGACATTCTTTCTAATCGACCCGGCCAACAATTTACTGGAGTTCAAATACTACCACGATTCTTCCATGGTTTATTAGTCCGCAGAACTACCCGGCTTACCCAAGCCGGGCTTTTGCATGGAATTCGGTTATGAAGCTCGTATTTTGGGTGTTGCAAGCTAGAAAAAAGTTTATCTCCTAATGAGGCTTGAAATGGAATGGTGGTTCAAAAAACTCTTCGGGTCAGAAAAGATAATGTTTGCAGGGAATCTGCATAGCGATGGCCTGATTTTATGATTGACTATTCTGCCAATTCAAATGAAAAATGGTATGATGGAAAAAGAAGATATTCTACAAGAATAGGTGGTCGAATGTCAGTGGTAGGTACGCTTTCCGCGGGCACCCGTAAATGGGCCATATACTTGTCTATACGCATGTGAACCACACTCGCCAGGACTCCTGTCTCTATCATGAACACTGCCTGGAAGGCAAGGCTTCTTGTCCGGCGATTGAAAGAAGGGCAGGGAGAAAGGCACAATCGCTAGGTATGGAAAGGAGGGAGGAAGGTGAGCATTCCTCTACAGGGCGATGAGTCGTTGTTGGAACAGGTTAAATGCCTGCAAGGAAAAGACTATTTGACGATAGAAGGAACGGAAGGGCTCACGGAGCGAAAGCTGATATGTCTCATTCAATTGCTAAAGGATCATCGGGAGTTGAGAAAAATCCCGACCATTACGATTCTTGTTGAAGGCAATGTCTCGGAGAACCTGGAAAGCGAATTAAGGAATGGACGCTTTTATTTGCATGACGAAGTTGTCTTTTATCAAAGAGGGCTTGAAGAATTTCCCGCTGTTCATCCAGTATGGGACATACGCTCTTTGAATGAGTTGGACCAACAAGACTTCTTGAAGGTGTGGGAGAAGGTCATCTCTGGTTCTTTGAATGCGGCCTCCACGCTTTCAATGGAAAAACAGATGGACAGCGTCAAGGCTGAACTTGGAAATCGATATAAGGATTCCTGTCTCACAGTTTTTGAAGAAAAGAAACCAATCGGGGTAGTGATTCCCCATATCGAGCCCGGAACAGAAGCGGAGGGACGACTGTTTTATTTTGGGCTGGTTCCGGAAGAAAGAAACAAACGAAAAAGCAGGTTGCTGCACTTGCATGCTTTAGCAAGATTGAAGCATGATTTTCAAGCTGCGGTATATGTTGGGAGTACAAGTGTGAACAATCTTCCGATGAGAAAGGTTTTCGAGCGGAACGATTGTGAATGGACCAGCAAAAAACAGATTTATAAACGTACTATTACTTGAAAAGAGAAATCTGCACTGAATATCAGATGATCACCAAAAGGGGGGAATCGATTGAATTCAAATAATATCTTGATTATACCAGCGGGATTGTTTATCGGGTTAGGCTTCGGCATATTGTTTCACAATCCGGCAGCCGGGATATTTATCGGTTTGGGTACGGGGTTTTTGATCCGCTTTGTACTTTCTTTATTTGAAAACAAACTAGCAAATAAAAATATCAGGGGAGATTAAAAATGAAATTATTTCAGACTGTAAGGATTGTCCTCATCCTATTTGTCATCGGCTCTTCCACCATTAACCTACTGTCTGGCAGCGTTGACTCATTTCCGGTCACGATGCTTGCGGGAGCAGTTTTGCTTTTATTGAATGGAATTAGTGAACTTACCAGACACAATCCGACTAATTGGGGATACATGAGCTTAACAGCGTCTTTGTTTTTGTTAATCATATCGATGGAAGGATTTTTAAATTAGATTCTTTGCATCTGTTGCTTTTCAGTCTTCCGATTTGGCATGGGATTAGACAGGACGCATGACTAGCTTGCTTTGTTGCTGTTTGAATGGAGCCGCTCTTAGAGCAGTATTTTCCGAATGCGTAAAAACAGCACGCATCTTGCAAAGATTTTGCATTTTATTTCGTACTTAACAAAAGGAGAGACTTGATTGAAAAACACAATTACCACTACAAAACGACTAATCATCCGGCCGCTGGAAAATCCGGATTACGATAACTGGCTGACACAATTCAAAGCAAGACAACCGTCCAGGTATAAGTACGACCGCGGGAAAATCGATATGACCGAATGCACAGAAAATTGGTTTACAGCATTAGTGGAAAAACACCGGGCACTTGCAGCCGTGGATGATGCCTATATTTTCGGCATTTTTCGAAAAGCAGACGGAACGCATCTCGGAATGATTGACTTTTCCACCTATGAACGGGGTGCTTTTCAATGGGGAAGAATCGGCTACACGATTCATAATCAATTTTGGCGTAATGGTTATGGAAAAGAAGCGGTAAAGGCTGCCTTGCAGATGGCATTGACAGATTTGGGTTACCATCGGATTGAAGCGCATATTAACTTAGATAACAACCCGTCGATTAATCTCGCTGTCAGCTGTGGAATGGAATACGAATGTACAAGAAAAGGATTTATCTATGAATTTGATCAATGGACAGACAATCTTATTTATTATAAAAATGCTATAGGTTAGGACATTTTCTTTTTGGAGGAAGGCCAATGCCATATTGTTACATAGAAAATACTGCTGTTCATTATCAAATAAGGGGGCATGGCATTCCAGTGTTGATGCTTCATGGATTCGGGCCAGACTCAAGATTGATGAGCGGTTGCATGGAACCGATTTTTGAACGGAGGGATGGATACCAGCGGATTTATGTCGATCTCCCTGGGATGGGAAGGACCAGAGGAAGATCAGGAATTGGGAGTGCGGACGGCTTTTTAAAACTGATTCTTAAATTCATCGATGAAGTTATAACGGAAAAGCCATTTTTAGTAGCCGGGGAGTCTTACGGTGGGTACCTGGCCCGCGGACTGCTGGAATGTAGACAGAACCAAATAAAAGGTGCAGTGTTCATTTGTCCTGTCATATTTCCTGACAAGCAAAAGCGGACCTTGCCGGAAAAGATGCACGTTTCACGAGATGAAGTGTTCCTTCAATCACTCGATTGTGAAGATAGGGAAGCTTTTGTAAGAGAAAACACGGTGCTTGATCGTCAAACATGGGTTCGTTTTCGTGAAGAAGTATTGGCGGGACTGCGGATGGCCGAAGAGGATTTCCTTATCGAAGTCCGGGACAACTATCGGTTTACTTTTCCGATTGACACGATGGCTTTTTCTGAGCCATGTCTGTTTTTATTGGGCAAGCAGGACGCAGTTGTCGGTTATAAGGATGCGTTCAAGCTGGATGAAATTTTTCCGCGAAGTACTTTTGTCGTATTGGATCGGGCAGGACACTATCTGCAAATCGAACAAGCGCAATTGTTTGAAGTACATATGAATGAATGGCTCGACAGGTTCGAGAAGATATAAGATAGCAGCCGGAACGGAGGGAGAAGAGGGATGCGAAAACAGAAGGCAAAATTAAACGCAACACTTTTGCTGGCAGGGGTGGGAATTTCTTCATTTGGGGACTTTGTTTACTTGGTTGCTATCAATGTACTCGTTCTCCAGTTGACTGGGTCGGCGGCAGCCGTAGCAGGACTTTGGATAATGGGCCCCGTCGCTTCTATTTTGACGAAATTCTGGTCTGGAAGCTTGATAGACCGGATGAACAAACGGAGGTTGATGATTCTTACGGATGTTTTTCGCGCTTTGTTGGTAGCTGTCATTCCGTTTATTGCCACTGTATGGCTTATATACTTCTGTTTGTTTTTCCTGTCTGTAGCCAAAGCATTTTTTGAACCGACTTCCGTTTCTTATATAACCGGAGTGATACCAAAACAGCAGCGGAAACGATTCAATTCATTCCGCAGTCTGGTCACCTCCGGCGCTTTTTTAGTCGGACCTGCCATTGCTGGTGTGCTGCTTATGGTGACATCTGCCAGTATCGCTATCTGGATCAATGCTGTATCTTTCTTGTTTTCCGCCATTCTTCTTAGCTGGCTGCCCAATTTGGATGTGGAGGATGATACTTCAAGAACGTTTTCTTGGAAACTTCTAAGAGAGGATTGGCATCAAGTCATCGATTTTAGTAAAAATCATCAGTACGTCATGCTGGTTTATTTAGTTGCCCAGTTGTTCATGGTGGCAGCGTTAGGAATGGATGCGCAGGAAGTTGTTTTTACTCAGCGGGTGCTCGGTTTGACAGAGGCAGATTTCGGATTGCTTATCAGTATAACCGGAGCTGGTTCTATTGCCGGGGCAGCCACTATAACGATTCTTGCAAAGAAACTGTCAATCCGGCTATTGGTTGCCAGCGGCTATTTACTAGTTGCAGCGGGTTATTTAATTTATGCTTTTTCCTTCTCCTTCTGGTCGGTAGCTACTGGATTTATTATTCTCGGATTCTTTAATGCTTTTTCGTCTACGGGTCTCCTGACGTTTTACCAAAATAATGTGCCATTATCCATCATGGGGAGAATCAGCAGTGTGTACGGTAGCTTGCAAAGTCTGCTGCAAATCTTGTTTATCTTGTTGATCGGTTTTACCGGGGACTTGGTACCGTTACGTTATAGTATTATTGCGGGTTCCTTGTTGATTGCAGCTTTGAGTGTCATACTTACGGTATTGGTTTATCAGCCTTCCAGGAGTCGGCATTTTGCGGAAGAATCAGAAACACTAGAGCAAGCCCATTAAGTAACAGGAGGCTGATTGGATGAATGAAAACCATGTTCTGGTCATCGGTGGTACAGGTATGTTGTCAAAAGTGTCAATATGGCTGGCGGATCATCATGCACAAGTTTCCGTGATTGGCAGGACGCAGGAGAAACATAGCGACTTGATGAAGATGGCTGGTGATCCGGCACGACTTAACAATATCGCAGTAGATTATTATAATTTGGACGCTTTGGAGACAGAGCTGAAGCGAGCTATGGACAAGCATGGGCCGATCACTTTGGCAGTCTGCTGGTCGCCTTTTTACCCTGCCGTGGAACGAATCAGCCGGGTAATCACCGAATGGTCAGACAGATGGCGGCTTTACCATGTGAAAGGAAGTAGACGTTACTTTGAAGATGAACCATTAAGCGTGCCTGCATCCTGTCAATATCGAAGTATTTACTTGGGATTTGTCATGACTGGAAATGGATCAAGATGGCTGACACACGCTGAAATAGCTGATGGTATTATAGAAAGCGTGAAGAATGATGAAGATGGAGCTGTCGTCGGGACGGTCCATCCATATGAGAAACGTCCTTGTTGAATGGTGGAAGAGAGGTGCATATGATGGATATCAGGCATTTAAAATACTTTATAGAAGTTTGTCAGTACAACAGTTTTACTCGGGCCGCGGATCATTTGTATGTGACGCAGCCTACCATCAGTAAGATGATAAAAAATCTTGAAGCGGAGCTGGGTGTAGAGCTTTTTGATCGGTCAAAAAAGCAGTTGGAATTGACGGATGCTGGAAGAATCATACTCGAACAAGCCCATACAATCGATAAGGCATTTGACAATTTACAAACAGAACTTGACGATTTACTGGGATTGCAAAAAGGGCATATTCGTATCGGTTTGCCCCCGATTATGGATGCCGATAAATTTATTCGTATTTTAGGAGACTTTCATCAGCTTTATCCACAGATAACATTTCAGCTTATCGAAAACGGGACAAAAAAAATCGAAGAAGATATTTATCATGATGAATTGGATGTGGGAATTACCGTTTTGCCGACAATGGAAGATGAATTCCATTACTTTTCTTTCATGAAAGAAGAGTTGCGGGTAGTAGTCCCTGAATCCCATTCGCTTGCTTCCAGAAAACAAGTGAAATTGGAAGAATTGAAGGAACAGCAATTTATATTGTTCAATAAAGATTTTGCGCTGAATGATCAAATTTCAGAGGCATGTAGAAATGCAGGATTTATCCCCCGGGTCGTTGCTGAAAGCTCCCAATGGGATTTTATCGGAAAAATGATTGCGACCGATTTGGGGATCTGTATCCTGCCTTATAGTGTTTCCCAACTCTTAAAAGAAAAGGTGCGGACAATAAAAATAGTAAAACCGACGATTGAGTGGGATTTGGCGGTAATATGGAGGAAAAATCATTACTTATCGTATGCGACCAGGGAGTGGCTTGAGTACACCCAAGAACGCTTGACTTTAGGAAACACCTCGACATGAGGCCACTAAAATATAGAAGTTTTATGATAGGTAGCATTTTAAAAAAGCGGTCAGTGCGGAATTAAATTTCCCCACTGACCGCTTTTCGTCTGATTTTTAGAGCATTAGTTTAACGATTCGTTTTACGTTTGCCGTGAAAATCCCCATAGCACCTTGAACGCGCATGCCTGCGAGACCCGGTGATGAGGCGGCCTCATATCCGTGTTCTATGCTTCAATTCGCTATTTTCAGCTTCAATCTTATATCGTTCCTTCGCACTTTTTTTTAAGGTATCACTGTTTTGAAAGGTGAGTTGATCGATATGTTCTTCGGATTTTAAGCTGACCGAATAACTTTTGGTTTTGGCATCAGGTTTATAACACCCTTTCTGAAGAGGACAACGTTTACGCTTTTCGACATCAAAATAGTGGGTTTCTAGCTGATTTTGAGGTTGACCCTAGGATGGAGGCGGCATAGCCAATAAGCTCAGAAATAAGTACAGCTGATCGTCTGTCAAAAGCTGTGAATTGTCCGATTTTCCCTGAAGTTGGAAGAAAGGCGCATTTATTTTTCTAATGCGTTTTGCCAAAACCATACTTTTCCTCCATAGGTTGAAGCGATTACATAGATAAAATCTATCCTTTCAATAAAAAATATCCATTTTACGAATCCTTTCCGGCAGTTTTACACTCAGTATGTACACAAAAAACGAAGGAAGGATCGATCAAATGGTTGATGCAAAGAATCCAAAGGAAAGTTTGATAGTCAATACGGATCAAGTAATGATTAATGATTTGAACAATTACAACACGTTGTTCGGTGGAGTGCTAATGAAAAAACTGGATAACAATGCTACATTATCGGCAAGACGCCATGCCAGGGTAAAAGAATGTGTGACAGCTTCGACAGATTCTATTGATTTCTTGCATCCGATTCATCAGACTGATTCGGTTTGTGTAGAATCCTTTGTTTCTTACACAGGGAATAAATCCATGGAAATTTTTTGCAAGGTGATTGCAGAGGATATGCTTACAGGTGAACGTCGCATTGCAGCAACGGCATTTTTAACGTTTGTAGCTTTAGATGAAAATAAAAAACCGATTAAAGTACCTGAAATCATTCCCGAAACCGAGGAAGAAATTTTCCTTTACGAGTCAGGTAAAGAGCGTGCAGAAATCCGGAGACAACGTAGAAAGCATAGCAAGGAACTAACGGAAAAAATCGGCATACTTAAGCCTTGGGAAAGAGGAGAGAAGATACATGACCAAGAAATTAGCTAGTCTATCAGAAATTTATCAGGCTAAAGAGGATATAGAACACTTAAAACAGCAAAAGCCGGAGCTTTATGAACACCTTCTTCACGTAGTGAGCCTGACAAGACAGCTGCAGATCAAATACGGGTATTTGGGTTCCTTGTTGATGGAGGAGACACCAAAATATCAACCGGAATTTGTGAGGGAATCCGTTCTCAGCTTGTATCTGGAAGAAGTAGAAAAACTTAAAAACCGGGCGGATATTAATTTGGTAAAAGATATTATCGAAAGGCATCGGCAGGTCAGCGAGTCAAAAATATGTCTGCTTCTACTTGGAGCGAAACCAGAACTGCTCCAAGGTTCGACTATTATGAAGTAAGGATGGGGCGGATCACAAAGGGCGATTTTAATTGGAAAATGCGAAAAAGCAGAATATATATTTTGGAGTGTTGCTATCTGCAGTGCTTCCCCATCGAGGTTTTAAGACAATCCTCTCTGTGTGGCAAAATGCCATAAGCTTACACTAGAGAATTTCTGGAATGATAACTGGCAAAAAGTCTATGCAGCGAAAGTGCAGAGAGGAATTGAAGGCCGGCTATGCCTCCGCCGCCAACCGGCCGCTTTCTGACCAGGATGAGAAAAGTACTCTTGCAAGCCATAATCAGAATTCATGCTTTGCCAACGTTATGGCAATCTCGTCTTCGATTGCGGTGATTCCAGAACTGCCAGAACTGGAACCTAGATAATTATTGATCAGGACGGCAAAGATCAATTTTTCTCCGTCTTTGGCAGTGACATAGCCAGACAGTGTTGAAACGCTGTTCAGTGAACCGGTCTTTGCTTTAACGTTTCCCTTTGCAGGATCTTCTTTCATCCGATTACGGAGGGTTCCCCCGACCAGGCGGTCGGAAATGCCGGCAATAGGAAGAGATTGTTCCCAGACCGGAAACCAAGGTTTCTCCTGTGCGTGGTATAATAACTGGGACAGACTATTGGCAGGGATATAGGTTTTATGAGACATACCGGAGCCGTCACGCAATTGGATGGTGCCGGTGTCTACCCCCAATTCTTTCGCAACCGACTTGGTCACTTGCAAGCCTTTATCCCAGCTTCCTTCACCATGCTCTACTTTGCCCATTTCTTTCGTCAACATCTCTCCATGTCCATTGTTGCTTAATTTCATAAAGGGGATTAACAGCTCTTTCAGTGGCATTGATTTCTTTTCAGCAAGCCTCTTTGCCTGTTTAGGGGTTTGATGGAAACCAATATCGGTTTTTCCGATAAAAGAAATGCCTTCTTCCGCCAGGATTCGTTTGAAAACATTCAAAGCATAACCTGTGGGTTCCCATACAGAGGACCACGATTTAGATGGCGATCCGTTTAATGGCATGCTGCCCTCAATAACGATTTCGTTCGTGCCATGCTGACGGATGATGGAAATATCCTTTGTTTCCTTTTCAGCGACCATCTTTGTCTGATTGTTGATCGTTATGTAATCATTCTCAGGTGTCAATCGGATGTTGGCTGGCTCTCCGACCTGATCAGAAGGGGTTACTTCGACAATGACCGTTCCGGCATCAAAATCGGAATCAGGTGACAACGTAAGAGCGGATACCTGGGCTCCGGTGTAGTAGGGTTCATCCGACCAATTCAAATCTTCAGATAAACGTACGTCATCATACCACGTATCATCCCCGACGAGCTTGCCTTTAATTTTGTGAATGCCTTGATTCTGCAACGCTGCTGCGAATTGCCTTAAGTCTTCCTCCATCAATGTCGGGTCCCCTTTTCCCTTGAGATAGAGGTTGCCGTGTAGCACTTTGCCTTTTACTGATCCGTCCGTCCATACTTCGGTCGTGAATCGATAGTCCGGTCCCAGTGTGTCCAAAGCGGCGGCACTCGTCAATAATTTCATGTTGGAAGCAGGACGTAAACGTGTATTCCCATTGTGTGAATATATCTGTTCGCCGGTTTTGGCTTTCCGGACGCTGACTCCTGTCACAGTACCGGCGAGTTTATTATCTGCCAGAATTTCGTCCAATTTTTGTTTTAATGTCTTTGTCTCTGTTGTTTGGCTTGAGGGCGGATCTTCCGAAGCAGTAAGCTGAAAGTTCATCGTTTGTCCGGCTAACGGAAGGAAGAGAAGCATTGCGAAAACGAGCAGCATTAAGGTACGCTTTTTAATGATAGACAAACTTGCACATCCTCTCTTAAATGTTTGAATAGTTAAATAATAATGGAATTACATCCTGATTTGGTGTTTTTTTCGGAAATCAAGCCCCATTACCCACTTGGATGGAAGCTTATATGGCTTTTAGAGCAGGAACTTAGTCGGTGCCTTTATCCAGCCTATTTAAAAAGTGTAGGAAAAAGAAGTATTTTCTATGCAAGAGCAGACAGGAAATATAAATACAAAAAGGAGAGAAGGCGTTGGAAAAGAAAAAGGATTATTTTTCCCATACAGAACAGGTCGAAATCGTATCCGGAAACAATGAACATTTCCGGCTGATGGTGAGCGTACCCGATCAGGAAGTACCGGAGGAGGGATTTCCTGTGCTTTATGTGTTGGACGGAAATGCTTTCTTCCAAACGATTCGTGAAATGGCTCGTGTCCAATCGCATAAGCCGGACAAAACTGGTGTTTCACCACTGGTCATAGTCGGCCTCGGGCATCCGACAGAAAAGGACTTTGATCCAGCATACCGAATCCGAGATTATACTTTCCCGATTAAAAACGGAAAAGTTCCTCCTCAGTTTTCCGACTATGAAAATGGACAGGCAAAAGCTTTTGCGAATTTTATTGAGTCAGAAGTAAAACCAATGATTTCAGAGCATGTATCTATTAATACACGGAAGCAGGCACTGTTCGGCCACTCTCTCGGAGGGTTGTTCGTCCTTTATTCGCTTTTAAACTATCCTGGTTCATTTCAGCGCTATGTCGCATGCAGCCCGTCGGTATGGTGGGATGATCGGGGGATTTTCCGCTATTTGGAAGAGTGGGATAAAGGCAAAAAACAAACAAGAGCAGGTACGGGGGTTTTTCTGGCAGCGGGTTCGTTGGAAAGGGATTTCATGCGGGAAGACGTCAGGCGGCTGGCAGATACCTTTGCTAGGTTATCCCCTTCCTTGTTTTCCGTCTATCATGAGGCGGAAGGGGAAAATCACATATCGGTGGTCTATAATGTCATGAGCAAGGTTCTCAGGTTTGTTTCCTCCTGAAGGCTAGGGGTTGTAATAGAACCATTGGACCGTTACAAAAGCCCCGGGAAAGGGAGTGGAAACAAGAATTTTCCTTCTTTTGGTCCCTTTCTCGTGTCCTCTTTTTTTTATAAAATGAACATACTTCTTCACATAGACCAACATATGCGTATGCATTACCTCATTTGAGCTTTTCTTAAAAATTCCCTATCCACAGTGATTATATCAAACAATAACATTGTTAATTTTCCGAAAAATCAAAAAATAGCTTGTTTTCTTGAAGTCCATCCCATATAATTAATCTTGTCACTCTTTATATCCTTTATTTTCTATTTATGATAAAAAATGTAATTTATTGCTTTTCATTTTTATCCATGAGATACGGGGAGGGAGAATATTGGCTGATACGTTACTCGAGATTCAGCATTTAAACACGTCTTTTCGAATCCATGATGGTTATTATGCTGCAGTAGACGATGTGACGTTGACGGTTAACAAAAATGAAGTGTTGGCAATTGTCGGTGAATCAGGCTCAGGTAAAAGTGCTCTGGCTTTTTCCATCATGGGGTTGCACAATCGGGCAAAAATAGAAGGCAGTATATTATTTAAAGAGCAAGAACTGGTTGGGTTGCCGTATAGCAAGCTTAATCAGCTCCGCGGTGACCAACTTTCCATGATTTTTCAGGACCCGTTGACGGCTTTGAACCCCCTCATGAATATTGGAGATCAAATAGGGGAAGCCATTCTGCTCCACCAGAAAAAACTTACCAAAAAAAAGCGGAAAGAAAGAGTGATCGATTTACTGAATCAAGTGGGCATTCCCCGACCGGAACAAATCTGTGAACAATTCCCCCATCAATTGTCAGGGGGGATGAGACAGCGGGTGATCATTGCCATCGCCATAGCCAACAGACCGGAATTGCTGATAGCCGATGAGCCGACAACAGCGTTGGATGTAACCATCCAGGCGCAAATTTTAGATTTGATCAGAGAATTAAAAGAAAACATGCATGCCGGAATCATTCTGATTACCCATGATCTTGGGGTGGTGGCTGAAATGGCGGACAGGGTCGCTGTGATGTATGCAGGCCAGATAGTGGAGCTGGCAGACGTCCATACGTTATTTGAAAAGCCGCTCCATCCTTATACCCGATCGCTTTTGCATTCGGTTCCGAATGAAGGACAGGATAAGCTGCATGTCATTCAAGGTATTGTTCCATCGCTCCAGCATCTGCCAAGACGGGGTTGCAGGTTTGCAGAACGTATCCCGTGGCTGGATGGTTCGGCACATGAAGAGCAACCGGAACTTCATGAAGTGAAGCCAGAACATTTCGTGCGATGCACGTGTTATCGCCATTTCCATTTCCCGGCGGAAAGGGAGGGATGGACGCATGGCATTTCTTGAAGTGAAAAATTTGAAAGTCCATTTCCCGGTCCGGGGTGGGTTGTTCAATCGAAAAATCGGCGCTGTGAAAGCAGTGGACGGTGTATCTTTTACAATTGAACAAGGGAAAACCTACGGATTGGTGGGGGAATCAGGATCAGGAAAAACAACTACCGGACGGGCAATCATCGGTTTGAACAAAATAACGGAGGGACAGGTGATTTTCGAGGGAGAAGGTTTAACGGGGAAAAATCCCAGGCGAAAAAAAGATGTTCAAATGATCTTCCAAGACCCTTACTCCTCTTTGAACCCGAGGAAGCGTGTGCTGGATATTATCGCCGAACCGCTTCGGAACTATGAGAACCTGACCAAACAGGACGAGCTGGAACAAGTGATTCAACTTTTAAAAAGGGTGGGACTAAGCGAGGACAGCATCTGGAAATACCCTCATGAATTTTCAGGTGGTCAGCGGCAGAGAATCGGAATTGCCCGGGCGATAGCATTGAAACCGAAACTTATCATAGCCGATGAACCCGTTTCCGCTCTTGATGTATCGGTCCAGGCACAAGTACTGAACTTTATGCAGGAGATCCAGGAGGAATTGAACCTTACATATTTGTTTATCAGCCATGACTTGGGGATTGTCAAGCATATGAGTGACCGGATCGGAATTATGTACAAGGGCCGTTTTGTCGAAGAGGGGACAACGGGAGAGATATTCAATAGTCCACAGCACATATACACAAAACGGCTGGTGGCGGCGATACCGGATATCGATCCGAAAAAAAGGTCTCTTCAAAAGCGTCTGCGCCAGGAAGTACAGGCCGAATACACACGTTCTTACCATGATTATTTTGATGAACAAGGGCTTGTCTATGATTTGCGCAACATCTCTGATTCCCACCTAGCAGCATTGCCGGAGAAAGGTTGAGGATCTTATGTGGAAATTCATTGTTAGAAGGTTGCTCATTACGATGCCACAAGTTTTATTGCTGAGTGTCCTGGTATTCCTTATGGCTCAGATGATGCCCGGTGACGCTCTCTCTGGACAAATTGATCCGAATATCGATCCAGCAGCCATCGAGGCGCAACGTGAAAAACTTGGCTTGAACAATCCTTGGTATGTGCAGTATGTGGATTGGGTGGGTTCCGCGCTTCATGGAGATCTCGGTCAGTCTTTCCGTCATAAAATGCCAGTGACGGATTTGATTGGACAGCGGCTTGCCAATACTTTTTGGCTTGCTGTTGCAACCCTGATTCTTACCTATCTAATTGCAATCCCTCTTGGCATTACAAGCGGGAGATACAATGACACACTTCGCGACCAGTTGATCACAGGCTATACCTACATTGGCTTTGCTACTCCGTTATTCATATTTGCTTTGGTATCTCTTTGGGTTTTCGGGTTCAAGCTGGAATGGTTTCCGACGGGAGGCAGCGTGGCACCGGGACTTGAGCCAGGAACCTTCCCTTATATTGTGAGTAAACTGCAGCACCTATTATTGCCGGCTCTGTCCATGGCTTTGATCACCACGGTGAATACTGTCCAATATTTACGCAGTGAAATAATCGATACCAAACAAAAAGATTTCATTATCACAGCAAGAGCGAAAGGGGCTCCGGAGTCCCGGGTCTATAATCGTCATATCTTGCGTAATTCTCTGCTTCCGCTTGCGGCATTCCTCGGTTTTGAAATCACTGGTTTGATTGGAGGAACGATATTCGTCGAAACCATTTACAGTTACCCGGGAATGGGATTGTTATTCATGGATTCTATCACGCTACGGGATTATAGCGTGGTCACTTCGGTCGTGTTGCTGCTGGGTGTGGTTTCCATCTTAGGTGTGCTGCTGTCGGATATCATTTTAAGCATTGTAGATCCCAGAATCCGTATTAAATAAATGATCAAGAGGTGAAAAACATGGCTGAACTGCAGGCTGGCACTCCTGGCAAACAGGAAAAAAGCCCTTCCGGAGTCATGATTTTGTGGCGGGAACTGGCCAGGGACCGGATTGCACTTATATCCTTCATTTTCTTGTTGTTGGTCACGATTTTTGTGTATGGCATTTCCTTGTTTTTAGATCAAGATGAAATTGTTTCGGTAGATTTGTTTGAGATCCATCAACCCCCATCGGAAGAATTTTGGCTTGGGACAGATTATGGTGGCAGGGATGTGTTCGGCCAATTGATCATTGGTACACGCAATTCTCTGTCTATCGGTATTCTGGTCACCTTGATGACCGGAATCATAGGGGTGCTGTATGGTTTGATTTCCGGTTACTTTGGCGGGACGGTCGATAATATCATGATGCGGGTCGTCGACTTCTTTCTTATTCTCCCGTTTTTGATGATTGTCATTGTTTTCGTGGCTATTGTTCCCAAATATGATATTTTTTCGTTTTCTTTGATTATGACTTCCTTTTTATGGATGGGGATTGCCCGTTTGGTTCGTTCCAAAGCCTTACAGGAAAGGGAACTGGATTATGCTCAGGCATCCAAATCGCTGGGAACTCCGGAATGGAAAATCATGTTTTCACAAGTCCTGCCGAATTTGAGTTCCTTGATTATCGTTACGATGACGTTGAATTTAGCTGCGAATATCGGTTTGGAGTCCGGGCTGTCTTTTCTGGGATTCGGATTTCCGGAAAGCACGCCAAGTCTTGGTACTTTGCTTGGTTATGCTAGGAACCCGCAAACCTTGGAATACAGATGGTGGATATGGGTGCCAGCAGCGGTACTGATTTTTGTGCTGATGTTAAGCGTCCGCAATGTGGGTGAAGCACTGAAGCGGGCTTCCGATTCAAGACAGAGGCGAGGGTGAAGAAGGCAGTTAGAGTGGATACTCACATCAATGACGGTGTTATTGATGCTGTGTATAGATAGTCAGTCACTAGCGCTGGCATACCATTTTAAGGGGAGGAAATTAGATGAGTAAGAGATATCTCGGCAAGCTGTTTTCCTTGTTGACGCTGGTCCTTATGTTTTTCATTTTGACAGCGTGCAATGACGAGGATGCAGAAGCGGAAGTCGAAGGAAACGACAATGCGGATAAGGGTGAAGCTGCACAGGACGATGTTTTTTCGATTGATGATTTTGAACAAATCAAGACCAATCAAGGAGAGGCCATCGAGGGCGGGACGCTTAACTTCGGCTTAGTTTCCGATACTGCTTTTGAAGGGACATTGAACTTTAACTTTTACTCCGGAAATCCAGATGCACAGGTGATTAGCTGGTTCGATGAATCGTTGTTGGATGTGGATGAAAACTACGCTTATACGAATGACGGAGCTGCAACGCTCGATGTAAACAGGGAAGCAAAGACAATCACATTCAAAATCCGCGATAACGTCAACTGGCATGATGGTGAGCCTGTGACAGCTGAAGACTGGCAGTTTGCCTACGAGGTGATAGGTCACCCGGACTATGACGGAATCCGATATGGATCGGATTTTACTATTATCAAAGGCATGGAGGCCTACCATAGTGGAGAGGCAGACGCAATATCCGGAATTGAAGTCATCGATGAAAAAACCATGAAAATATCCTATGACACCTTTACCCCATCGCTTTTGTCAAGCGGCATTTGGTCTTATGCTATGCCAAAACATATCTTCAAAGACATTCCGGTTGCTGATATGTCTTCCTCTCCGGAAGTACGGGAAAAACCCATCGGGATGGGTCCTTTTAAAGTAGACTCGATTGTGCCTGGTGAATCCGTGACCTTCGTGAAAAACGAAAATTACTGGCGGGGGGAACCAAACCTCGATGGGGTTACGCTAAAAGTGATCAATCCGAATGTAGTCGTGCAGGCATTGGAAAATGGAGAAGTGGACTTGGTTGATAGTTTTCCTACCGATCAATATCCAGAGAATGCGGATATGTCCAATGTAGAGTTTGTCGGCGACGTAGACCTTGCTTATACGTACATTGGTTTCAAATTGGGAAAATGGGATGCAGAGGCTGGTGAGGTCATCCCGGATCCTGAAGCAAAAATGGCAGACGTTGATCTAAGAAGAGCCATGTGGCATGCCGTAGACAATGATACGGTCGGCAAAAAGTTTTACAACGGGCTTCGCTGGAATGCCAATACACTCATTCCTCCATCCCACCCTGACTATCATGATGACAGTATCGAAGCGCCGACCTACGATCCTGACAAGGCGAACCAGCTTTTGGACGATGCTGGCTATGAAGATGTCAATGGCGATGGTATCCGTGAGGACAAAGATGGCAATGAATTTGTGATCAACTTTGCTTCGATGTCAGGAGGTGACACTGCAGAACCGTTGGCTCAATATTATATCCAGGCGTGGGAAGCAGTAGGCTTGAAAGTCGAATTGCTTGATGGCCGTTTGCAGGAATTCAATACTTTCTATGACCGTGTGGAAGCAGATGATCCGGAAATCGACATTTATCAAGGTGCCTGGTCTGTAGGGTATGATGTCAATCCGGCTGGTTTATATGGCAGAGATGCTGCTTTTAATTATACCCGTTATGCAAGTGAAGAAAACGATGCCTTGCTGCAGGAAGGGGTATCGGAAAAAGCATTCGACGAGGCTTACCGTCAGGATGTCTATAGTAAATGGCAGGAGCTGATGGTGGACGAAATCCCTGTATTCCCGACGGTCTACCGGGCAGTGATCATTCCGGTGAACAACCGGGTGCAAAACTATGCTGTCGACTTCAAGGATGGAGTCGGAATCTATCGTTATCAGTTAGCTTTGACTCAGGAAGAAGCAGTGACTGCTGAATAACCGAATAGACTAGAAGTAGTGGATGCAAGACAAGGTGAATATAGAAAAACCGAACGATTTTCGAAGGTTGTTTTGAATCATCGTTCGGTTTTTCTTATGGCAGGAAATATTGAGGAGTTGTCGACGAAGATGAACGGTTAAGATATAGTATAAATGATGAAGATGATGGAAAAAATCCAGGCGAAATAGAAGGAGAGGGACGATGCAATTGTTAAGGAAGATGCTGCTCAAGTCTTGCGCTGGCAAAAAAGGAACAAAGGATTTTTTGATCGGTTACCAGACATGAAGAGGTTGGCATTATGATACAGGCTGTTCTGTTTGATCTGGATGGGACCATGCTGGACCGTGAAAGAAGCATTCGTTTTTTCATACATCGTCAATATGACCGGCTGGAGGGCTATTTGGAAGGTGTGGAGAAAAAGGAATTTATCGAAGCTTTCTTGAAATTAGACGCCGGCGGATATGTTTGGAAAGACAGGGTATATCAGCAGCTGGTCAGTATGTTTTCCATTACTTCTGTTTCCTGGCAGGAATTACTTGATGATTACATAAGTCACTTCAAGAATAGTTGTATCCCGTATCCCAACCTTAAAAGTGTCCTGGAAACCTTGAGGTTTCAGGGGTTAAAGTTAGGAGTCATCACGAATGGCCGGTATCCCTTTCAACTGGATTCCATCAAAGCGCTTGGTATTGAAAGTTTTTTTGACGTAGTGTTGGTTTCTGAAAAAGAGGGGATCAAAAAACCTGATCCAACTATCTTCCATAGAGCTTCAAGGCAGCTGGACGCTCCCCTGGACAAATGCTTGTTTGTCGGAGACCATCCGCAAAAGGATATTGCAGCAGCTGGAAACGCAGGGATGATTACTGTATGGAAAAAGACAAAGGGGAGTAATCCGGAACCAGCCGATTACACCATTCATCAATTAGAGGATTTATTGAAGATAGACGTGTTGAAATATAGCAAAGAGACTAGGAACAGGAGAAAATAGATACCTCCTTGTTCCTATTTTTGCTAGTTGAATACCAATGATTGTGGTTGACAAACAGCGTTTAGTATCATATGATAATCCTCATGATTTAATGACCGGTTGGTTCTAAAAGGTAACCGATTGGTTCAGGGGGGAGACAAATCAGTAAAAAACAGGCTTTAAAAGAAGCGGCAATCCGGCTATTTGCGGAAAAAGGCTACCATATGACCTCTGTACAGGAAATAGCTTTGGAGACGGGTGTTTCCAAGGGAGCTTTTTACAAACATTTTGCCAGTAAAGAAGCATTACTTATTGAATTGGTCAAGGACAGTCACGATAAAATGTTCTTAAAAGCCCATTCTGTTCAATTTAACGGGATATTGACCGGCAAGGAGATACTGCAAAAACGAATTGCAATTGAGCTCGAACAAACCCTTCAGAACAGTTCAATATTTTTTACTCTATTCAAAGAGTTCCCTCCGGAAGAATCAAATGAAATTTCCCAAATGATGAAGGAATTCCACATAGAATTAATCGAGTGGCATAAACAAAGTCTCATCGAAGCATTTGGGCCCAGCCATGGTATTTGGGATATCGTCGTCATGTTCGAGGGGATGATGAAGGAGTATATATATTTACTGGTATTCAAGCAAATACAAGTACCGGTGGATAGATTGGCTCTTTTACTGACGGATGTCTTAGAAGCTATGATCAAAAGGGCGGGAAGTTTGGAACCTATCCTTAGTGAAGAGGCGGTATTACCAGATAAACAGGCCGATGATTCTGTCCGCTTGAAACAACTGCTGCAAAATCAATTAGAGTCTGTCAGACAAGAGGCTGAAATGCTTGCCGTTCCGGAAAAATCAAAAACTCATACATTAGCGGCTTTGAACCGTCTTGCTGAAGAAGTTCAAAAAGACAAGCCGGAGGCATACTTGCTGGAAGCCATGCTGCATTATTTGAAACAGCAGGATAGCTTAGTATGCAGTCTTCTGCAAATCGAGCAAACACTAAACAGATTATTCAGGGAAGAAGGAGAAGATAGAAAATGACAGAACAAAACCAAGAAACCAGTCAGCCTGATATAAAAATCGGTCCGATGCTGACAGTCATGTTGATCGGCGCATTCGTCGGTTTGTTAAATGAAACATTGCTGGCAACAGCATTGCCGTCCATTATGGCTGATTTCGGCATTACAGAAAATAAAGTACAATGGCTGACGACAGCTTTTCTACTGACGAACGGGGTAATGATCCCGATTTCCGCTTTTTTAATTGAACGATTCACGACAAGGAAACTGTTCATGACTGCTTTCAGTATTTTTGGACTGGGCACATTGATCAGTTCCTTGTCTCATGTATTTCCATTACTGCTAACGGGGAGGGTCATCCAGGCAGCCGGTTCTGGAATCATGCTGCCGTTGATGATGACCGTCATTTTAACCGTTATCCCTAGGGATCGCCGTGGCGCTGTTATGGGAATGGCAGGTATCGTTATCTCGTTTGCTCCGGCAATCGGGCCAACGTTGTCCGGATGGATGCTTGAATATTTTTCTTGGCGGGCACTATTCTATATCGTTCTGCCGATCGTGATTTTGACCATTATCATCGCATATTTTTCGATGAGGAATGTCACCAGGCTTACCAAACCTAAAATTGATATTTTGTCGATTGTCCTGTCATCTTTCGGGTTCGGAGGATTGTTATATGGATTCAGCAGTGCCGGGGAAGATGGCTGGAGCAGTACCAAAGTTCTTGTTTGCTTGATCGGCGGAGCCATTATCCTGGCATTGTTCATATGGCGTCAGCTAAAATTGGCCACTCCGCTCTTACAATTCAAAGTGTTTAAATTCAACATTTTCAGCCTTTCGCTGATCATAACCATGATTGTTTTAATGTCGATGATCGGTGCAGAAACATTGCTGCCGCTATACATGCAGAATTTACGCGGTTTCACACCGCTTGAGTCCGGCCTTATGTTGCTTCCAGGGGCGATAGTAATGGGAATCATGTCGCCGATTACAGGAATGATGTTCGATAAATTCGGAGCGCGTTGGCTCGCTGTACCTGGTTTGGCTATTGTTGCGATTACAACCTATATATTTACGAACTTATCGATGGACACCTCGTTTACGATGCTCGCCATTGTGTATGCTGTCCGTATGTTTGGTTTGGCTTTGGCAATGATGCCGGTTATGACCGCTGGTTTAAACCAAATTCCAGATGAATGGAATGCACATGGTTCAGCGATGGCGAACACGATGCAACAGGTCTCCGCTTCGATCGGTACAGCTATCCTCATCACGGTGATGACGACGGCTGCTAAAAACTATCAGCCGGATATGACTGCCCTGGCAGGACTATCACAGGCAGATGCAAAGCAGCAGGTAGCAAACAACGCACTGTTGCATGGTTATAACAGCGCCTTTTTGTTTGCTTCCATTCTTGCTTTGGCAGGGATGCTGCTCGCTCTGTTTTTAAATACGAAAAAGTCAGATGAGCAAACTAAAACAGTAGAAGGATAGAAGTTGCGGCATGCTTCCGGGAGACCGGAAACATGCCGTTTTATATGTTCAGGATAATATTTATTGGCAAAGAAAACCACGCGTGGGCATGCATGAATTGGTCAGAGGCCCACATGTTGGGGGGAGGGCAGGGGTAGTAGCATAATGTAGCGATTTAGCCTTTACTCCTTTAAACAGGCGCTTGCGACAGCAGGAAAATTAGATACCTTTAATGAATAAAACATACCCATCTTTTCCGGCTAAAGATGTCAAGGTAACGAGTTTCCTTCATCGCCCCTTTTTTCTGAAGACTGCCGGAATGGACTGCAGCCGTATCTATATCCATACTTTTCTTTTCGCCAGCGTACCACTACATCGTGCAGTTCATCCGTTAGACGAAGCAATTCCTCATTTGACAAACTGTTCGTTTTTTCATAAACAACATACATTTCGTTTCTTAACTGCTCCATTTTTTGTTCCAGCTGTTCCAACATAATACTTCTCTACTTTCTTATGTAGATTGATTCATCTCTACCAAGCTTTTCAGCCAAGCGTTTCACCGTTCTACAGTAACCCTTTTTAGAACCCTGCGTCTGGAGATGGAAATTTTGATAGACTTTTGTTTGAAAATCAATTTTATTTCCCATTCGGAAAAGCAACAGCGCCCATGGGAAGCTGGCAAGAAAAAAGTTGTTACCTGACATTGTATTATCAAGGAAAGTTCACTCCTATTCAAGGGAACGTGTGTTCTTATTGTATAAGAACAATAACGAATAGGCAAGCGAACGACAGAGTTATTTTAAATGGAAGCATGAAGAAAGTAAACGTGATATGGGACGATGCGACTCTTGAGGAAAGAACAGGATCTTGGAAGTTCCGGATGGAAACCGGTTCAGTGAATTGATTTTGTTTTTTGGAATTCATTGAGAAGCTTATCCAGCGCCTGGGAGATTTTAAGGACTTCCTTCCCATCCGGCTCATTGCTATAAGCTTTATACATTTTCAATCTTAATTGCTCTATCTCTCTTTCTAGATCTTTTTTCATAAATTATACCCTACCTTATCTATGATTCTATTGAAATAGTATCTTTTTTTTTGAATTAATTCAATTAATATTAGTACCTTTTTCACAAATATTCCTTTATCTGGATACAGAAACGAAATGTAGACGGATGACATACAATGTGATGTAACCATAAGGAAGGAGGTTCAGAATATGTATCATCCTTGGCAGGTACCTTCAAATTATCCATTCGAGGCTTGGGAAAGAATAGATACGCAGCCAGGCACTCCTGGTTTTCCATCATTCCCGCCACCGACACAACCGCCGGGCGGTACTCCTCAAGCAGGACCCCCGACAAGTCCGCCGCCATCTGTAGTACCGCAGCAACCGCAATTTCAAACCTATGCTGTCGACCCGGGAGGAATTCGCGGTTGTTTATTCCGTTTCACCTATGTTTGGCTGGAAGGTTTTGAATCCTTTTGGTATTATCCAACCTTTGTCGGTCGCCGCAGCATAGCAGGTTACCGCTGGACAGGATTCCGCTGGGTTTACTTCGGAATCGATTTGAATCGGATCGAATCGTTTCAATGCTATTGATGGACAGGGAACCAATAAGAGCCGGTACGAAGGGTCATCCTTCACCGGCTTTTATCTGATTTTAAAAAATTCGATTACCGCTTCCCGTTTAAGAGGGTGGGATATATTCTGGGGATCTTTTCCTACAAATCAGGAACCGATTTGTGATGCCGTTGTTCGGGTTTTCTCTAATGTTTTCCTTCCAGTCAATCGACTGAATATGGCAATTGTGATTGTTCCCATTAAAATAAATGCAAACGTTAAGACAGTGGTTGGCAGGAAACTGCTGAGAAAAATAAACAAACCAGCAATCACAGCACCTAGAATTGTCATCAATCCAAATACGGCCATGTATGTACTTCTTGCATGGTCTGGTACCATGTTGGCCAGCATTGTCTGTTTTACTGGGATATGCAGTAATTCGCCCAAAGTAGCAAAGAACATGGCGCTGATCAGCACAATGGCTGAATGGTGAAAACTGAGGATGGTATAACCAAGGAAGTAAAGCACGAGCCCTCCAAGCAACACAAAACGATCATCGAGTTTTCTTAATAAGTAGGAAACAAAAACGGTCAAACAGACGACCAAAACAGTATTCTCCGCTTTCAATATCCCTAGTAAGTTAATACCATCTGCTTGAAACGGCAAGAACGGCACCAGCTGTCTTGCTACCGGAATGTCTGCTGCCAAACGAAGTCCGATGTAATTAGTCAATTGTTCCTCTGTCGCGACAATAAGTAAATTTGCTAAAGTGAATAACGCAAAAGTTTTATGTCTTAAGACTTTTAAATAAATCTTGACTCCACTGTCCAAGTCTTTTAGAGGAGCTGTCTTCTTTTCCTCGCTGGTGGTCTCGGTTAGAAACGATTCCTTGATAAAAATTACGGTCATAACGAGGGAAATCATGGTTGCAGTTGCAACGCCTAAAAACAGAAGGAAATGATGATCCATGAAGAGAAAAGCACCAGTGATTCCTCCTATGGATATGCCAAGATTTTGGAGCCAATATGAAAATGTATAAACCGCTTTACGGTTTTCCTTATTGCTTTCATCGATGATCATCGCTTGGTAGGCCGGAGTTGCGGACCCGAGAAAAAAATGGATAACGACAAATAGAGCAAAGGTGAAATAGGGAAGACTCAGCCATGGGGAATTGACTGCTGCGACAAATAGAAAGCCGCCTAGCACGATTGCTTCAGAACAGACTATTACCGGTTTTCTTCCTTTCTTATCTGAAACGTACCCCCCTGTAAAAGAACCGGCGATATTAGCTGCCATCACGCTCAAAAACATAAAGCCCGTAACTACCGTTCCCAGCAAACTCGAGAAAAAAACGACTAGATAAGGAGTAACCGCAGCATTAGCTGTTGTGGTTATAAATTGAAGTACTAATCGAATTTGAATGGTTCGGGAAAATGTAAAAAGATTCATCCTTTCATCTCCTTTTTACGATTGATTAATCAATCGTTTTTTAACCGACCTGTTCTTATGGAATGTTCGGACTGAATAATTGCATGGCAACAGGCGCAAAATCAGCCCAGATATCGTGTTCAGGTTGATCGGCCAAATTCAGCCGGATTCCCATCAGAAAGGAAGTGTAGGCAATAGAAGAAGTGATCGGGTCTATTTCTCTGTGAAGCTGACCACTGCTTTGCCCTTGTGCAACCAAGTCTGCAATTTTATAACGGAAGGTACGATAAAATTGATCAAGCTCCTTAAATTGGCGTTCGAACCTTTGGTGCTGTCCGATTACCTGGGTGACAAGCCGCAAGTAAGTACCAACATTGGCAAATAAGCGGATATGCTTGTCGATCATCGATTCTAATTCTTTGTATGGGTCTTCGGGATTTGAATTGAAATCCAACAAAAGAGGGGAAAGGTCTTTAAGACGTTCCACAACTGCATGATGAAATAACTCTTCTTTGTTCTCAAAGTAAGTAAATACACTACCGAAGCTTACGCCGGAAGCCTTTGCCACCTTGGAAATAGTGGTATCGTTGTAACCATGTTCCGAAAAAAGGATAATCGCCTGGTCCAAAATTTTATCCCTTTTTGCTTTCATTTTTCGCATTTGTTTATCTGAAAGTGCCATAATTATCTCCTTGTAAAAGATTGATTGATCAATCATTTTTAGTCTATATCAAATATCCGCGGTTGTAAACACATTTTTTCTGGTCTCTAGTACATCCATTCTAATAGGTGAATTCTTTCTACATAAATCTTTTAATTCGCTAATGCCTGCGCTTATTAACAGGGTTTAAAACTAGTGGTCACACCTGCATGTTGCCGAAAAACCAAAAGACCGACATTCAAATGGAATAAGGTGGACTGGTTATTTAAAAACTATCCGTAGAAAGGAGGAGATAAAATGTCAGGCAGACGTGAAGGTCCCAAACAACAAAAGCAACCCAACCTCCCGAAAAGTCCAAGCCAGCCTTACGGAGAACCATTGAGCGGATCCCACCAAGTGAAAAATCAAAATCATTCTCGGCAGAAACGGAAATCTTCACACGATATGTAAATGAGGATGGAAAAGAAGCATAGGGACCAAAACAAAAGCCGAACGATTCGTATTCGTTCGGTTTTTATAAGGTAACCTCTGTTTTTTTGCATATGCTCACCAGCGACGAGCAGTTGGATACTGTATGTTTTCATTTCGAGGAACGGATAGATATGACGGAAAACGATGGGAATATATCTTTACTCTTCTTCCGGCTAAAGATAAGGTGAACGGCGAGTTTTCTATCCAAAAGTGCTTGGCACTTTACAGCTTAACGGTTTTATCTAGTATAATGGGGATGTCTGGGATTTTATCAGAATAAAAAACTGGACATGGATAGAGAAGAAAACAGGAAAAAACTGTTTTGCCCTTGCAGGGTATTGATGAATAGAGGAAATCGTTTGGCTGTCATGGACAGCGAGAATCAGCAAATAGGGAGCTAATAAGGAATGGAGATTATAAAGATTCAAGACGCGCCTCCAGCGAATAATGACCCAATCATTTTATGCATCGGAAAGTTTGACGGCGTCCATCTAGGACACCAGTCGATTTTGCGACAGGCCGGGCGCTTGAAAGAAACCGGGCAGTCATTGGCGGTCATGACTTTTCATCCGCATCCTTTGTGGGCATTGAAGCGTGATGAACGATACAGGCAGTGTGTCACACCGCGAAGAGAGAAATATAGTCAATTGGAACGTCTTGGTGTCAGCAAAGTATATGAAATCGAATTTACGGAAAAATACGCAGAAACGACACCTGAAACGTTTGTGTATGAGCATTTATCTTTGTTGAATATTAAAGGGATCGTAGTAGGGGAAGGGTTCAATTTTGGCAAAGGCCGTAAATCGGATACCGACCTTTTGACAGATTTGTCAGCTGACATCGGAATTCCGGTGACGATAGCGCCCTTAATGACAATTGGAGGACAGAAAATCAGCAGTACGGATATAAGAGCCTCCATCAGAGATGGGCAGTTTGAAAAAGTAAACACACTGCTTGGCAGAAACTATTCTGTCAACGGGAAAGTAGTGGAAGGAGATGCACTTGGCAGGAAGCTTGGATTTCCAACGGCCAACTTATCTCCGGATGGCGATTATGAGTTGCCTGGAAGCGGTGTTTATCTCGGAAGTGTTGAAATAGCCGGGGACGACGATATGGCGGGAGAATGCTGGTATGCTTTGATCAATGCTGGTTATCGACCAACGGTGAATGGGAAGGGTTATCTGATTGAAGCCTATTTATTGGACTTTTCTGGCGATCTCTACGGCAAGTCGATGAAGGTATCGTTCATTCAAAAAATGCGCGAAGAGGAAAACTTTGCTTCCCTGGATGAATTAATCAAGCAGATGAACAAAGATAAAGAAGAGGCGCGCGTTATACTTGGACTTGATAATCATTCCTGAAAAGCCTGAAATTTTACGGCAGAGAGAGGGGCTGACAATGGGAATAGTGGTGGTCGAAATTTGTGACGCCAGTTTGATTAATGAAGTGGATGTCGAACAAATTTTGGAATCGGAGTATCCGGAAGTATCGGTTGTGAAATACGATTGCTTGTCTTTTTGTGGGCTTTGCCGGGTGCGTCCCTATGCGATGGTAAACGGAACCCGCGTCTTTGGAAAGACTGCTGAAGAGTGTCTGAATGCAATCCGGAGCCAAATCGATGAAGAACTGGCTTTTTATATGGACTGACTGTTCACATTACCTCTCCGATTGGCCTTGGCTGTGCTATAATGAAAGTCGTTTCGATTTTTTAAGAGCTGGCTCGGGGGTTGAAGAACGTGGGATTGATTAAAATATTCAAACACAGCATCGTATTGCCGAAAAAACAGGCTGTGTTCTGGCTTAACAGGGTCAGCATGCGTGACACCCTGGTATATATTTTTTTGTTGATATTTGTACTATATTTGCCTGAAGGATATGATTTGGCCATTCAGGACAATCTTTTGTTGGATAGTGATTTGCGAAGTGTATTTATTCTGCAAAGCATCACCTTTTATCCGATGTATGTCATTTTCTCCGGATTGGTGGTTATTTCTGCCCTGGCCGCAGTTGCCCTGCTGATGTCCCGGATGCTGAGTAGGAAGCTGGCATTCCAGCATCTTTGGAAAATGACTGCATTTGCGCTGACAGTGCCGCTCATTATTTACACGTTGATAAAGCTGACTGGCTGGGGAAACAGTTATCTGGTAATGCTGCTGTTAGTAGGGCTTTATTTTATTCTATATAATATGATTACTGTTTATCCGAAAAGAAAAAACAAGTAGTGTTGTATCGATTGTCAAAAACCTTGTCCATTCATGAGTGAGAATGGACAAGGTTTTTTGATGGCAAATATTTTTTAAATATTCGGATAATATAGCGTGAACCAGCATAATCTGAGTTTAAGAAAGCGCTTTCAATAATTGAGGAGGAGATAAGATGAAATTGACAACCAAAATTTTCATTGGTCTGATCCTCGGTGCCGTATTGGGACTCATTTTGCATTTTTCTGCACCGGGCTTGTTTGAAACGCTTGATAATTATGTGTTCAGCTTGCTGGGTACACTGTTTTTGAATTTAATCAAAATGCTTGTCGTGCCGATTGTGTTTTTTTCAATCGTTCTAGGTACTGCTTCATTAGGTGATCCGAAGAAACTAGGCCGCATTGGCGGCAAGACAGTGGCGTTTTTCTTGGCGACAACGACGATTGCCATTACGATCGCATTGGTTCTTGCCTACTTATTTCAGCCGGGGAAGGCGGGTATCGATACCACCGGAGCTAGCTTTGAAAGTAGTGAAGCACCGACCGTGGTGGAAACATTCACGAACATAATCCCGGCGAACCCCGTTCAGTCATTGGCTGAAGGGAATATGCTGCAAATTATTGCTTTTTCGATTTTTGTGGGGTTTGCATTGGCGATGCTTGGCAAGAAGACTGAGGGAGCATTGCGGTTATTGGAACAAGGCAACGATATAATGATGTTTTTGGTCAATTTGGTTATGCGGTTTGCTCCGTATGGTGCGTTCGGTTTATTGGCATCGGCTATTGGAACAATGGGGTTGGATGGAGCCAAAGCGATGGCCTCGTATATGTTGGTTGTCCTTGCAGGTCTTGCGGTTCATGCAGTCATTACGTACGGTACGGCAGTCTCTCTGTTGGGAAAAATGAATCCAATCCATTTCTTGAAAGGTTTTTTCCCGGCCATGACAGTAGGGTTCAGCACTTCGAGCAGCAGTGCAACTTTGCCAGTGTCGATGAAAGCTGCACAGGAAAACTTGAATGTCCCCAAATCGATCAGCAGCTTTGTACAACCGCTGGGCTCGACCATCAATATGGATGGGACTGCAATCATGCAGGGGGTTGCGACGGTGTTCATCGCTCAGGTTTACGCTGTCGATCTTTCCTTTTCTCAATTGGTAATGGTGGTGTTGGTCGCTGTGCTTGCAAGTATCGGGACTGCTGGTGTGCCGGGAGTAGGATTGATCATGCTGGCAATGGTTTTGAACCAAGTATCGCTCCCGGTCGAAGGAATCGCTCTTATTATTGGCATCGATCGGTTGCTTGACATGACAAGAACCGCGTTGAATGTCACCGGAGATGCTGCATGCGCAGTTGTGGTTGCGGAAACAGAAAAGAAACATCAGGATAAAGAAGAGCATCCTCAGCAGCTGCATGCTTAAAAAGGGAAAGAATACCTGTCTGATTTAGTTCGAATTAAAGCAAAGAATATAAGTGATAAACCGAACGAGGTATCGAACCCGTTCGGTTTATTTTGATTACAAAAAAGGAAACTGTTCAACCCTTCTATTATGTAACCCGCAACGCTCCACTCCGGCGAGGCACTTCACTTTCCGCATAGAAAACCGCTTTGCAAAGTGGATCTTCAGCTCACGCTCATCCCGCCTGCTTCTGCGTACCTTGTCTCCATGGATGGCGTTTCTTCTCTTCTTGTACGGTTTCTGTGTTGCCTATTTTGTCCCGGTCACTTTCTTTTTTTGTCTAACAGGATAAATGAAATGCCGGTATGATGCTCTCAGGCTGCAGTCCCTATTGCTTAGAGGATTCAAGACTTCTTTTTTGTTTTTTAAAAAAGTCGTGAATTTTAAGTCTCTATAATAGAATTCCTTTAGGAAATCAGGTAATCTATTGAGGTGAATCGGGGAGCGAAAGCAAATACATAGATGACAGACCGGACAACCCGGCCGGCGAAACGAGAAAGGAAGAAAAAGATGACAACAAACAGCTACAAGAGATCGACAATTGTGGCCCTGCTGCTGGCCGGGGCTTTCATTGCCATCCTTAATCAAACATTGATGATTACTGCCATACCACCGATCATGGAGGAGATGGGAATATCGGCAAACACCGGGCAGTGGCTCACCACTGTTTTTATGCTTGTCAACGGAATCATGATTCCTGTCAGTGCCTTTTTACTAGAACGATTTACGACAAGACAGTTATTCATCACGGCCATGAGTGTGTTTGCATTCGGAACTTTGGTTGCCGGGCTGTCTCCCAACTTTTCCCTTTTACTGCTTGGCCGGGTGATTCAGTCAGCGGGGGCAGGGGTCATGCTGCCGTTGATGCAGACAGTGTTTCTGATGATATTCCCTGTTAACAAACGCGGAGCAGCGATGGGGCTGATCGGACTTGTTATTTCGTTTGCACCTGCAATCGGCCCTGCCTTGTCCGGCTGGATTACTTCTCACTATTCCTGGCGGCTATTGTTTTTCATTATTTTGCCGATTGCCATCATTGACATCGTAGTGGCTATATTTGCCATGAGAAATGTGACCGAAGTAAGCAGGCCGCGGGTCGATATCCTTTCGATTATCTTATCGTCACTAGGGTTCGGCAGCTTGCTTTATGGATTTACGAGTGCGGGGAACAACGGCTGGTTTGCAGCGCTTACCGTAGTCTCGCTCGGAGTCGGAATTGTCGCCCTGGTCCTGTTTATCAGCAGGCAGCTCCGGCTCGAACATCCAATGCTGGAATTCCGGGTCTTTAAATATCCGATTTTCCCACTAGCTGTCATGGTAGGAATGATTGTATTCATGGGGTTAATCGGTGTAGAGACCATCATCCCGCTATATATGCAAAATATGCGGGAATTCAGTGCATTCGAGGCAGGTCTGGCATTACTTCCGGGTGCGCTGATCACCGGCTTTATGTCACCTGTGACCGGCAGGATTTTTGATAAAGTGGGTGCACGCTGGCTGGCGATCACCGGACTGACTATCATTACGGGGTCTTCCTTTGCATTTTCCAGCCTGGATACCGCCACCTCCTTCAGCTTTCTGACGATCATGTATAGCATCCGTATGTTTGGCCTCTCGATGGTCATGATGCCGATAGCTACTGCAGGATTGAATCAGCTGCCGCAACGGTTGATTCCGCATGGGGCCGCAATGGACAATACAATGAGACAAATTGCCGCCTCTGTCGGAACGGCCATCCTGGTCACCGTCATGACGACTTCAGCCTCCAATGCGGCGTCCAGGCCGGAAATTGCTTACCCGGACATACACGGAGCGAACATGGCATTTTTGGTTGTTTCTTTGTTATCCTTGCTGGGATTGCTGTTGTCCTTTTTTATCAAAAATACGAAGCCGGAAGCTGATGAATCGAAACAACAAGGAGATAACAACTGAATAAGTCCCCCTTGGGCATGCCAGGGGGGACACCTTTCTAGTCCGATTGTCGTATCTTAATCATTGACACTGTTCATTGCGTATGTTTTAATGAAAGAAACCGCTAACAATTTAATAGTAATGGATTGTTACTGTTCGGCAGGCAAAACCTGAGTTTGTGGTAAAGTATTCTGAAAGGGATATTTATACCCGAATTTAGGTTTTTTTTAGTATAGTAGCGTTTTTCTTTTTATCATTCATTTACTTATTGAGGGCGAGCGATTATGGAAATAAAAAAAGTCTTTAACAATAATGTCGTATTGACAGAAAATAAGCATGGTCAGGAAATGGTTGTGATGGGAAGGGGTTTGGCGTTTAAAAAAAGGCCTGGTGATCCTGTAGATCCAGACAAGGTGGAAAAGACATTTGTACTGGAAAATCAGGGGGTATCAGACAAGCTCGCCGAATTGCTTAGTGAGATCCCGGAGGAGTACTTTGATCTGTCTTACCAAATCATCGATTATGCAAAAACACGGCTTCCTTATAAACTTGATGACTATATTTACGTTGCATTGACCGATCATCTGAGTTTTGCCATCAGCAGGTATAAGCAGGGAATCCATCTTCCAAATGCCTTACTATGGGAAATCAGAAAATATTATAAACAGGAATTTCAGGTAGCGATGGCATCGCTTGATTTAATAGAAAAATCAATTGGTGTGAGACTGGAAGAGGATGAGGCAGGTTCCATCGCCCTTCATTTGGTCAATAGTCAGTTATCAGGGGAGAGCATGGAAGCCACCGTGAAAATGACGAAGATGGTCAACAACATCTTGAATATCGTCAAATATTATTTTCAAATTGAATTAGATGAAAGCTCCATTAACTATGAACGCTTTCTGACCCATTTGCGTTTTTTCGCGCTGCGGTCGGTACGAGAAGAAAGGGCTCCCGTCGAGCATTCGGATGACTTTTTATACGAGCAAGTGAAAAAGAAATACCATAAAGCATTTTTGTGCAGCCAAAAGGTCGCTGCTTTTGTGGAAACAAACTATGACTGGTATGTGACAAAGGACGAAATCATTTATTTAACGCTTCACATTCACCGTGTCACCAATCGGCATGATATGAATGCCAATCCTTCCGATTGATTGAAAAAGCAAGATGTATACAAGCGGTCCCCTTCTGGAGGGACCGCTTGTATTTTTTTGCAGGAATTTATTGTCTTCGATAGAATATCTCGTTACTGCCTTTCTTCCCAGGAAGTTTGCATGTGTTTGCGACCAGGCCAAAATACTCAAATTGAAAAGCATGCCAAAAGCTTTGCATAAAAAAATCTGCACAGTAATCAGCTTTACATCAGCGCTCTTCTTACAATTGATGGCCTCTCACCGACCTGAACTGAAGGAATACCCAGGTGAATTGCTTGTATTTTTTTCTAACTTTTTTTAAGCTGAAACCAGCATCCAAGTAAACGCTTACACATATAGTTGATAAGGAATACGTAAGAGCCACTATAAAAAAGGTGAGGGAGGGCTTTTCATTGAGCAGTTTGCTAGTTGCTGCAATTGGAATCATTATCTTCATTCTTGGTTACCGTTTTTACTCGAAGTTTGTTGCCGAAAAAATTTATCGGCTTGATCCGAATTATGTGACCCCCGCACACCAGTATAAAGACGGTGTCGATTTTGTCCCGACCAACAAATATGTTGTCTGGGGGCATCATTTCACATCTGTTGCCGGGGCCGCACCGATTCTTGGACCCGCCATTGCGGTGTACTGGGGCTGGCTGCCTGCGTTTCTGTGGGTTGTTCTTGGGACCGTTTTTGCAGCGGGTGTTCATGACTTCGGAACCTTGGTTTTGTCGGTCAGGAATAAAGGCCAGTCGATCGGAACACTTGCCCATCGATTAATCGGTAAAAAAGCAAAACTACTATTTTTGTTTATCATTTTGATTTTAGTTTTAATGATCAATGCCGTCTTCGCCTGGGTAATTTCGAATCTGTTTATTTCTTATCCCGCTAGTGTGCTTCCGGTTTTCATTCAAATTCCACTGGCGATTTGGATTGGCTATGCTGTATATAAAGGAAAAACAAATATGCTTTTGCCATCTGTCATAGCGCTCGTGGTCATGTATGGTCTGGCGATTCTATCCAGCAATGTACAGGTCCTGCAAATCGATGTCGTTGGCTATTTCGGAGGAGAAGGTGCGGCGGGCTTGTTCGGAATGGGTGCCGTTTCCAGTGCTTTTCTAATCTGGATTGTGATTTTAATGGTTTATGTCTATATAGCTTCGACGCTTCCTGTCTGGAAATTACTGCAGCCCCGTGATTATATCAACTCCCATCAGTTGGTAGTCGGAATGGCCATCCTATATCTCGGCCTGTTGTTCACCAATCCGGAGGTGACAGCCCCTGCCGCAAGTTCGGCCGGCGATGTTTCCTGGTTTCCGCTCTTGTTCATAACGGTTGCCTGTGGTGCTATTTCGGGGTTTCATGGATTGGTTTCTTCCGGAACATCTTCCAAACAGCTGGACAAAGAAACGGACGCTCGTTTTGTCGGATATTTTGGAGCCGTCGGCGAAGGTGCACTTGCATTAGTATCGATTCTGGCTGTCATCACCCTGTTTCCATCGGCTGGTGACTTCACGGCTGCCTATTCCAGTTTTGCCCAGGCGAATGCAACCGGGCTCGGGAACTTTATCGAAGGTGCGAGTCAATTGGCAAGCGGGCTGGCAATCCCGCCTGGAATCGCCACCACGATCGTCTCGATCATTGTCGTCAGTTTTGCAGCGACAACACTCGATACTTCGGTAAGATTGATGCGCTATATCATTGCAGAACTCGGCGTCGAATATAAAATCCCTGCGTTGTCAAGGATGCATGTAGCGACAAGCATCGCTGTCATTCTTAGTGCCGTGCTTGTCCTTCTGCCGGAAGGATCCAAAGGGTTCGGCTCCGGTGGGTATTTGCTATGGCCGCTGTTCGGGACATCCAATCAGCTGCTGGCGGGTATCAGCTTGCTGTTGATCTCCATCTGGCTGAAACGGCAGGGCAGGAACTTTCTGGTTACACTGATTCCCATGGTATTTCTCCTGGTTATGACACTTTTAGCGATGTTCAATCAAGTGCTTTTCCAATGGTCGTGGTTTGGTTCCGATGCAAATATGCTTTTATTTGTTCTGGGAGCAGTCATTTTTGTGTTTGCCGTCTGGATTATCATCACTGCTATCTCCACTTTGACCAAAAACCGCATAGACCAAGCATAATAGAGAGGATCCTTCTGCTTTAGAGAACGGTTGTTTGAAAAAAGGCTTTTTTAAGGGGGGATTCCTGCCCCCTTAAAAAAGCCTCTTCAAGCTTTCGTAGGTCCGCATGATGTGGGCCATGCAGGTGTTGCCGCAGGACGCGGTGAATTTAACATTATTCTTTTCGACAGGCGCTTGCGCATTTCTTAGTAAGGAACGGAGGAAAAAGATGATGAAGGACAAACTTAAAACATTGATTCAGTGGTACGATGAAATGTTAAGTCTTCCGCATCGCAGCGAAGTAGCAAGAGAATTACGGGATGAAGACGACTTGTTTATGCTGCTGCTTTATTCGGAAATGGTGGGGATTCCTAATCCTGTGTACTATTACACGCTTGAATTGTATCCATATATGCTGGAAAAGTTCCATGACTGGCATCTGCGGATGGGAATGGAAAAGTCTCCGCTGGACGGTATCCGCTGTTGCTGAAAAGAGGGATTGATAATGAATGACATATGGCAAAAACCGATTTTGTTTGTAGGTGGCAAAGGAGGGGTCGGCAAGTCGACAACAGCTGCTTCCCTGGCATATGCAGTTGCAGAGGAAGGTAAACAAGTATTGCTTGTCTCCACTGATCCTGCCCATAATTTGGGAGATATCTTTAATCGTAAAAACGGTACAGAAACCATGTGTGTCACTGATTGTTTGACCGTACTAGAGATAGATGCCGCTAAAGAGGCAGAAGCTTACATTAAAAGTGTAAAGGACAACCTTTCCGGGTTAGTGAAATCGAACCTTGTCGAAGAAGTGAACAGCCAAATGGATATGGCAAAAACGTCACCAGGTGCCGAGGAAGCTGCCTTATTCGATCGTATGGTGTCCATCATTCTGGAGGAGCGGGAAAACTTCGATCAAATAATTTTTGACACAGCGCCGACCGGACATACTGTCAGGCTTCTTAGTCTTCCGGAGCTGATGGGGGTGTGGATGGATGGTATGTTGGAGCGGAGACGCAAGACAAATGAAAACTATAGCCAGCTGTTACATGATGGAGAGCCAGTCGAGGATCCAATATTCGATGTCTTAATGAAGCGGAGACAAAAGTTCGAACATGCACGGAAAGTGTTGCTTGATAAGGAGGAGACAGGTTTTCTTTTCGTCCTCAATCCGGAAAAGCTCCCCATCGAAGAAACGAAGAAAGCTATCGCTCAGTTAAGCCCTTTTCATATCCATATTGACGCGTTGGTTGTCAATAAGGTGCTGCCGGAAAATGCTGACGGTGAATTTTATTATAAGCGCAAGCAAATTGAGCAACCTTATCTGGATGAAATAGCGAGCATTTTTTTCAATAAAAAGCTATGTTATGTCCCGCTATTCTCGGAAGATATGTCTGATATCGACAGTCTTTCCACTTATGCAACGTATTTAACCAATACGGTCAGGTAGAAGAGTCTGTTATGCTTCTGGTAATAGGCGTAAATTGCGGGCTGTATGACAAATGTCATGTAGGGGACTTGACGTTTGTGTCTGTTTATCATCGTTGTTTTCCTCTACGATGGAGATAAGCTAAGCGGTTTATCCCAGAAAAAGCATGGACAAACATGCTTGAGGAGGAAAACAATGAGTAAACAAAAAACGGCGGAATTAAGAAAAAATGTCGCTTCATATGGAAAAGCGGACAAAAAATCGAGTGTTATACAATTATTGAATACAATACCGGCCTTCTTTATCCTGTGGTTTTTGGCATACCAAAGTCTGTCTGTATCCATTTGGCTGACCATCCCATTGGCAATTGTCGCAGCGGGTTTTGTGGTACGGATGTTCATTATCTTTCATGACTGCGCCCACCAATCTTTTTTCCAAAACAAAAAAGCCAATCGTATCCTGGGAACCCTGACCGGTATTATTACCCATTTTGCGTTTGAAAAGTGGAAAAGAAGCCACTCCATCCATCATGCTACGAGTGGCAATTTGGATAAACGAGGAACAGGAGATATGTGGGTGATGACAGTGGAAGAGTATAGGAAAGCTTCGTTCTGGCAAAGGCTTTCTTATAGATTGTATCGCAATCCTTTGGTGATGTTCGGCCTCGGTCCGATCTTTTTATTCCTGATTGATAATCGGTTCAATCGCAAGGGAGCAAGGCGAAAAGAACGTTTAAACACTTATTTGATCAATGCTTCATTGGTGGTCATCTATGGATTGCTGCTTTGGGCAATCGGTTGGGAAGCACTGCTGATCATCCAAGGCACCATTTTGTTTGTATCAGGGGCTCTGGGTATTTGGCTTTTCTATGTGCAGCATCAATTTGAAGATTCTTATTTTGAGAATGAAGCAGAGTGGGATTACGTAAAGGCTGCTGTAGACGGAAGTTCCTACTACAAACTGCCGAAGGTGATTCAGTGGATAACAGGGAGCATCGGTTTTCATCACGTTCATCATTTGAATCCGCGTGTCCCGAATTATTTTCTGGAAGAGGCACATACGTCCACTCCACCATTGCAAAAAGCAACAACCATAACTTTTCTGTCGAGTCTGGAATCCCTGCGTTTTCGTTTGTATGATGAGCAAAGCAAAACGTTTGTTAGCTTCAAAGAAATTAAAAGCACCCGAAAGGGCAGTCAGAAAAGGCCTGCCGCTGATTTGAACCTTACGAACAGGAGACCAGGCTTCCAAGAAAAATAGTTTCCCGGCCACACTGAATGGCAAAAGCATTGCGGGCAAAAATCCGAACGGTGATACGAATCCAAGCATTCGAACTCGTTCGGTTTTTTTAGTGGCCCCGGTATCTCGACTTTCCCTTTAGATTGATGTATGGTGGCAAAAAAGAATAGGCGGTTGTCTGCGTTTTTGCTATACTTTCTTTAGCTGCATCAGTATGAAAAGAAGCAGGAGGAGCTCTATGCAAAATTGGTTCCACATTATTCCCAAAAACACCGGACTCAGCACTTACGTCTGGATTATTTTCTGCATTTTGCCTTTTTATTTTATTTTCCGTTCATCCGGGCTTATGGAAATCATTTCCGGGGTTGTGATGATCCTGGTGTTTTTCCTTTCCTATCGGTTATCGTTTATCAAAAACGGGTGGCCGGTTTATGTTTGGGTGAGCGTGGAGATGCTTATCAGCATTGTGATGACTTTATTTTTTGGATATGTTTATTTCGCTCTTTTTTTAGCCTTTTTTATCGGCAATATCCAGCAAAAAGGTGGGTTCATCACTCTATATATCATCCACTTAACCACTACGATCGCAGCGATTATGTCCGGATTTTTCTTACATTTCGATTTATTTTTTTCGCAGCTCCCTTTTCTTGTCATCAGTTTAGTCGGAGTGATTTTATTACCGTTCAGCATGTACAATCGAATTAAAAGGGAAAAATTGGAGGGGCAGCTGGAGGATGCGAATAAACGAATTTCACAACTGATGGTCATGGAGGAGCGCCAACGAATTGCGCGTGACTTGCATGATACATTGGGACAGAAGTTATCCTTGATTGGCTTGAAAAGTGATTTAGCGGGAAAATTGATCACTTCCAAGCCTGCAGCCGCAAAAAAAGAAGTAAATGACATCCATCAAACAGCGCGGACCGCCTTGAAGGAAGTTAGAGAAATGGTTTCTGGAATGAGGGCGGCCAATTTACAGGAAGAAGTGTCACACATACGCCAATTGTTAAATGCGGCGCATATGGATTTCAATATTGAAATCAGCCCGGATTTAGGCAATATTCCCCTTTTAGTGGAAAATGTATTAAGCATGAGCTTGAAAGAAGCGGTAACCAATGTTGTGAAGCACAGCCAGGCGACATTATGTAAAGTGATGATACAACAGTTGCCAAATGGATGGCACATCATTGTGGAAGACAATGGCCATGGCATGGGAAACGATACTACGTCCTTTGGCGGGCATGGATTAAAAGGAATGAGGGAGAGGCTTGAATTTGTCAACGGCAGTCTGAACGTTGAGTCGACATCTGGCACAACGGTCCATATACGTGTGCCGCATCCTGTGCAGTAATGGAGAAGGGAGGAATGGCTGTGATTCGAATAGTAATTGCCGAAGACCAACAAATGCTGCTCGGTGCTTTAGGGTCGCTGCTGGATTTGGAAGAAGATATGGAAGTGGTAGGGATGGCTAAAAATGGAGAAGAAGCCGTTTCGCTAGTCCGGAAACATCAGCCTGAAATTTGCATTATGGATATCGAAATGCCCGTAAAGAGTGGTTTGGAAGCAGCGGAAGAATTAAAGACCCACCCATGCAAAGTGATTATCTTAACGACCTTTGCCAGACCGGGTTACTTTGAACGGGCACGAAAAGCGGATGTGCATGGTTATTTGTTAAAAGACAGCCCGAGTGAGGAATTGGCGAATTCCATCCGCGTCATTATCGACGGCCGCAAGGTGTATGCGCCGGAATTAATCGATATCGCCTATGCAGAAGCAAATCCACTAACAGATCGGGAAGAACAGGTTATCAAACTGATGGCTGACGGAAAAGATACGAAAGAAATAGCAAATCAGCTGTCTATCACGAACGGAACGGTCCGTAATTATATTTCCGTGATCCTCGAGAAACTGGAAGTCAGCAATCGAATCGAGGCTATTTCCCGTTTTCGGGAAAAGGGTTGGTTCAAATAGTCTTTAATACGGCCATGTTTTTTTCTACATAAGCCCAGTTTTGCGGGAAATCATAGCCTATCCTCCAGTAGGCTGCGCCTGCCAATTGATAGGCTTCCAAAAGCTGATATTTGACCGATATGCTGCGGACGTCTTCAAACCAGACAGTCCGTTCCTGCCCATTGGAAGTGTAAGTATAATAAGGGGACTGGGCTTCCTGATCATACTCAATGACTGTGTAATTATCCAGCGCTTTTTGCTGGGCTGCCAGGGCAGACAAGGCTGTCGCTGTCCCGGTCGTGTCCGCAGCGGAGGTGCCCGGCCAGTCATAGCCAAACAAAGCAATGGCAATTGTAAGTTTGCTTTCAGGAATCAAGCTGGCAGCATAACGGACGATATCTTCAACCCATCCAATAGGCGCAATTGGGTCTGGTGGTCCTTCGGTATATCCGTAATCATAAGTCAGTATGGTTACCAAATCTGCCGCTGTTCCTATCGCCAGGTAGTCAAAGGCACCAGAAAACGGATTATCCGGCATATCTTCTGATTTGGCAAATACATTGATGTGTAGCAGAAGGTTTCCGATAGCTGCTTTCAGCTCCCGGGCAAATGTAGTGAATGCTTCCCGTGAAGAAGGCGGGATGAATTCAAAGTCAAGGCTGACTCCTTTGTAGCCTTTTTCTTCGATTGTTTCGACAATCCTGTTGATTAAATTATTCCTGGCTTCTGGTTGCAGTACATTTTCCGCTAGTTCAGGGCTGAATGTTCCTTCCGCGTAGTTGCTTACGACCATCAATGGATCGATATCACGGCGAATTAATTCTTCAATCAGTTCTTCATCTTCTACTTCAGACAAGCCTCCTTCAGGCAGTGCGGCATATGTGAATACTGCACCATACGTCAAGGAAGAAGACGGTTCCTCTAATATTGCAGGAATGGATGCAGGGTCGAATGCATCGATAAAACCGATCGTTCGAATTGGATAACGAACTGGAGATGGAATTGCCAGTACATTTCCTATTGGTAGATTAGTTGGAGAGATATTTGGATTAGACTGGAGCAGGATTGGAATGGTAGACTGCCATTTCCTTGCTAACTTTGCCAGGCTGTCTCCTTGTTGAATACGGACGTAGCGTACCGGTAAGGCTGCAGGAGCTGGAACGTATAAAGCAAGTCCAGGCATTAACAGGTCACTCGTCAGTCCATTCGTTTCCCTAATGGCTTCAATGGTTGTCTGGTAAGCAAATGCAATAGACCAAAGGGTGTCCCCCGGCCTGACCACATGAATCTCCATATACATCCGTCCTTTCTATTACCACAACACATTTTATGGCGTGAATAGTACCATTTATGCATGATGTATATAGAAGAGCTCGTTTAAAAAAAGAGGCCGGGGGCAAAAGCATGGCCGCCAAACCAAAAACCGAACGAATTATAACTACCAATCAAATTCTTCGGTTTTTAGTTGCGTATTCTTGTAATATCCTGTTGTTTGATGGGTGCTTCGAATCGCTACGGCAAGATACTACGCGTTCCACGGGCACGGCTTCAACTTCCTCAGAAAGCACCAACCGCTTTCTTGCGGGATTTTCAGCTCGTGCTGTTCCCGTTGGAGTCTCCGTATCTTGCCTTCGCTATGTTTTCGTGGCCTGATTTCTACTTTTATCAAGACAAGATGAACAGAACGGTATTCTTCTATTGGCTGATAGGTATCTAAACAGAGAAGAGGACAAAAAAATAAGCACGGAGTTTCCTTTATTCTTTGGAAATGGGACAATAGCATAATAAAGATAAAGAAGTACTCCTGGTCTCCATGCGGCTTCGCTTTCTATCCGTTACGGCATGAGCAAAACGGAAAACACACCAGAAGAAGGTATCTCCATCCAACGGAGGCAAGGTACGTAGACTCCAGCGGGATGAGCGCGAGCTGAAGATCCACTTGGCAAAACGATATTCTTTGCCGAGTTAGCTGAAGCCGTGCCTGCGGAAAGCGAAGTACCTTGCCGGAATGGAAAACTGCACTTTTCATAGCATCGAATGTTTTGCTTTTTGCTCATCAAAAAAACCGAACGAATGATGGATCGTTCGGTTTTCATTTTAGTCACGATGCTTTTGTCCCAGGCTCTTCTATTCTCTTGAAGCAAACTGATGGAAGCCATGAAAGAGTGATGATTGTTCCGAACAGGTACATTTTCCAACCCGAAGTTTTCATAATAAAAACATGGACCGGATTTATTCAATCTCATCGAAGTAAACATCAATCAATTGCTCAGTTTTGGGATTTACCAGGACATAAACACGTACTTCTTTGGTTTCTTCCCCTTCAAGTGTAATAAGAAAGTTAAATTGCTCCCTTTCATCAGAAATAAAAACTTTTCCCTGATAGGCATAATCAGTTGCATTATAATCTGGATACTGTGCTTTAGCATCTTCTAAGGCAATATTTCCCCACTGGGCGTATTCGGGTTGGGCGAGTGCAATCATAGGGAACGTTAGGAAAATGACAGCAAATGCAAGGGAAACGTTTACGGCTTGTTTTTGCAACATGGTTTTTCAACTCCAATCATCTTTTGCTTTATTTTTCGCTTCATCTGTCAAGTTATTCATTTTCCCCGCTCGTTATCCAGATTACTTGAATAAATGATGCAAGAGCCGGTCTTTATCCTCAAAAAACTGTTTCATGATTGTATAATGGCTGGTGTCCTCCAAACCAATCTCTTCCATTCCCGATTCGCTTAATTGAAGGATTTTCGCCCCGGGATAGGCCATCAATATCGGAGAATGCGTGGAAATGATAAATTGTGAACCCTGTTCGATTAACTCATGAATACGAGCGAGCATGGACATCTGTCGTAATGGTGACAGCGCAGCCTCCGGCTCATCTAGAATATACAAGCCGTTTCCGCGGAAACGGTGAAGGAATGCTGCAAAAAAGGACTCGCCATGAGACTGCTTATGCAGGGAACGACCGCCAAATCCATCAATGACTTTTCCTCCTCCCGGTCCTTTGTCCATTTCTTCAATATTGCTCGCAACATTATAGAACGTTTCTGCACGGAAGAAAAAACTGTCAGTTGGCCGCTTTACTCCTTTTACCAATCGGATATAGCGATCAAGTTCAGAATGGGAATCATAGCTGGAAAAGTTGAAATGAAGGGTGCCACCTTCAGGATTAAATCCATATGCTATTGCTACAGCTTCCAATAAGGTTGATTTACCCATACCGTTTTCTCCTACCAAGAAGGTGATCGCTGGATGAAAACCGACTTCTTCCAGGGAACGGACAGCAGGTAAATGAAAAGGAAATCTATTGGTGGCGGGAATCCTTTCGCCATTCCATGTAACAGATTTAATAAACTGGGTCGAATTGGTTAATTTCATTGTCACCGACTCCTTTATTTCCTGTTTTCTATTGTACATTTTTCTGCCAATTTCGTAATCAAAAAGTTGCTTTTTGTTTTGCACTAAGCGTGTTATGATGAGGAGGCAACTAAATAATAAGAGGTTCTAGCTACACCCTCTATAAAAAACTAAGGAATGACTATACTTTCTTAGGTATAGTTTTTTTTATGTTCGTTTTTTGCTTACCTGAAAGGGCGGGGATGCCTGCATTTCCGTATTCCTTGACAGGGAACGATTCAACTCAATGTGTAGATAGGATTCTCGTTTCAATTCGGAAAGGGGAATTTTTTTATGGGAAAAAACAAAGCGGTAGTTGTGTTCAGCGGTGGTCAGGACAGTACCACATGTTTATTTTGGGCAAGGGAAAGGTTTGATGAGGTAGAAACGGTGACGTTTGACTACAATCAACGACATCACGAAGAAATCGAGATTGCCAGAGATATTGCTTCTGATCTTGGTATCAAGCATACGGTTCTGGACATGGCTTTATTGAATCAGCTTGCCCCTAATGCGCTGACAAGAGCAGAGATCGATGTGACAGAAGCAGAAGAGGGTGGACTGCCGTCAACATTTGTACCCGGTCGTAACCTGTTGTTCTTGTCGTTTGCTGCGATCATGGCTAAACAAGTTGGCGCTAAGCATGTTGTGACAGGGGTATGCGAAACGGACTTCAGCGGCTATCCAGACTGCAGGGATGTGTTCGTCAAATCACTTAATGTCACCCTTAATTTGTCGATGGATGACCAGTTTGTCATACACACCCCCTTGATGTGGCTGGACAAAGCAGAAACGTGGGAGCTTGCCGATAAGCTTGGCGCGTTTGAGTATATCCGGAAAAACACCTTGACCTGTTACCACGGCATACGGGCGGATGGCTGCGGAGAATGCCCGGCCTGCAAGCTGCGCCGTGCCGGGTTGGATTCTTACATAGCGAAGCGGGAAGGGGCACTGGAGTAATGGAGGGTTTCGGTTTCACCATCGTAGAGAAGTTGGAGAAGCTTGGTGAAGATATAAAAAAAGAACAGTTGAAGTACCACCGGAAACGGGTGCTGGTAAGCAAGGAGTTCACTTTCGATGCTGCTCACCATTTACATTGCTATGAGGGAAAGTGTAAAAATCTGCACGGTCATACTTATCGAGTCATTTTCGGTATCAGCGGCTATACCGATGATATCGGGCTCGTCCTCGATTTTGGAGATATAAAAAACATATGGAAAGAAAAAATAGAAGTTTATTTGGACCATCGGTATTTAAATGAGATGCTGCCGGCAATGAATACGACAGCAGAGAATATGGTGGTCTGGATTTACCGGCAAATGGAAGCAGGTTTGACCAGGCATGAAAACGTAAGTCTTCGGCTCGAGTATGTTAAATTGTATGAAACTCCCACAAGCTTTGCCGAAGCGCGAAGGGAGTGGATGGATAGTGAATAAGTTCCCTGTTTTGGAGATTTTCGGTCCTACCATCCAAGGGGAGGGAATGGTGGTCGGCAGAAAAACGATGTTTGTTAGAACAGCAGGATGTGATTACGGTTGTTCCTGGTGTGATTCAGCTTTTACATGGGACGGAAGCGCCAAGGATGATATCAGGTTAATGACGGCTGGCGACATTATCGAAGAACTGAAGGCAACTGGCGGCAGCAGGTTTGACCATGTGACGATTTCTGGAGGAAACCCGGCATTGTTGCAGCATCTTGGAGAACTGATTGATATGCTGCATGGCAAAGAGGTGGAAGTTGCTCTGGAAACACAGGGCAGTCGCTGGCAGGATTGGTTTATCGATATAGATGATTTGACCATCTCTCCTAAACCGCCCAGTTCCGGGATGAAAACGAACTGGCAAACGCTCGACAACATTTTGAGCAAGCTGGCTGACAATGGGAGGTCTCCCCATGCCAGTTTGAAAGTGGTTGTTTTTGATGAGGCGGATTTGCATTATGCTTCAAAAGTACATCAACGGTACCCACAAACAGTCTTCTATCTGCAAGTCGGCAACGACGACTTAGCGGAAACAGATCCTTCATGCCTGACGAGTAAACTGCTGGAAAAGTATGAGTGGTTGATCGACCGGGTCATGCAATCAGAAACACTTAACCGGGTTCGTGTACTTCCGCAGGTGCATGCCCTTGTGTGGGGAAACAAGCGCGGCGTATAAAATGTTCATAACTTGCAAGAACCGCTTTAGTATACCTCTCATGAAGCGGTTCTTGTTTTTTTTAATGCAATAAGTTATCTTTACTGTCAATAAAGAGTGTTCCATCCTGTTGCACCTCGGCATAAAAGACATCTTCGACAGAATCGACGCCGGCCTGCTGAAGCTGCTGCTCCAGCCATTTGTTGTCCAAATTCAGCTTAGACAGATTATTGGAAAGAATTCTTCCGTCTGAAACAACTTCAGTGGCCATGGGATAAGTGGTTTGTTGACTGCCAACGTTCATATCTTTTTTGTTAACGGATTGTTTATCTTGTTTTTTCATGACAGAAAGTTTTCCGTTTGTTTCAAAGATGGCATAGTCGACATCCTTTAAAGAAAAGACATTTTTCTGTCTTAGCATCGCTTTTAATGAATCCAGGTCCAGTCTGCTTTGTTGCATGGCATCTTCGATGATTTTTCCCTCTTTGACGACAGTGATCGGACTGCCGGTTACTACTTTTCTGGCTTTTTTTGACTTGATATCGATCATATCCATCACCAGCGTATAGGCCGTCCAGCCTACTAAAGCTATAACGCCGTTCCGAACGCTGAAGTTTTGATTAGCGACAAGATTCGCCGTTATGGAACCGACTGCGATGGCCGAAACAAAATTGAAGAAGGTCATCTGGCTGATTTCTTTTCTGCCCATCACTCTAGTCATGACAAACAGAACCAAAAAGCCGATGGAAATCCGAAGTATTAGTTCCATTGTATCCATACCCAACCATCCTTTTTCTTTTCAAATTTCTGTTCTTAGTTATTTGCCTCATGCAAAAAAACTATTCTATGGCTCGCCAAATTTAAGAGGTTTGATATATTCCTTAAAAGCTTAAAAGGAAGAAAAAAGGATTTTTAGTCGTTAAATCGAATAATTACAGTAGAGTGTAGGGGAGAGGTGGTCCAACATGTTAATCAAACCAAAAAGACTAAAGCCCGGTGACCGGGTAGCTACGATAAGCCCTTCTTGGGGAGGGGCAGGAGAACCTGAATTGCGCTGGAGGTATCAGCAGGGAATCGGGCGGCTTGCTGATGTATTCGGTCTGGAAGTGGTGGCAATGCCGCACAGTCTGAAAGGGGCAGCGTATCTTTATGAGCATCCCGAAGCCCGTGCGGAAGACATCATGGCCGCTTTTCGGGATTCTTCCATTAAAGCGGTTATTGCGAATATCGGCGGGGATGACAGTATCAGGCTGCTGCCTTACATAGATTTTGAAGTGATTCGTCAAAATCCGAAAATTTTGCTGGGATATTCCGATGTGACCATTGCGCATTTGTTTTGTCACAAAGCTGGTGTGTCATCTTTTTACGGACCGGCAATTATGACGGATTTCGCTGAAAACATGGAAATGGACACTTACACAGTGGAGCATATCAGACGTACCCTTTTTGATACCGAGCCAATCGGTGAAATTAAACCGGCAAAGCAGTGGACCAGTGAACGCCTGGAATGGACAGAAGAAAATAAACACAAACGAAGAAACCTGCGTCCTGACAAAGGTTATGAACTTTTACAGGGAAAAGGGTGCGTTCAAGGACGGCTAATCGGCGGCTGTATAGATGTTTTGGAATTCGCAAAACAGACCCCTCTGTGGCCGGACAAAGAATATTGGGAAGACAGCATATTGTTTTTTGAAACATCGGAAGACAAACCGGAGCCTGAATTTATAAAGTATTGGCTGCGCAATTATGCTGCGCAGGGAATTCTGGATGTGGCAAACGGGATTGTATTCGGAAAACCGATGGACGAGACCTATTATGAGGAATATAAATCAGTCATCAGGCAAGTGATGGAGGAGTACAATCATACCGATTTACCTATTCTATATAACTTGAATTTCGGACATACTGAACCGAAGTTCGTCCTCCCCTATGGTGCCAGGGCGGAGATTGATTGTGAAAACTTGGCTTTTTCTATCTTGGAAAGTGGCGTGAAAGAGTAAAGGAGGGAACAGAGAATGAATCGTTTGAATTTGGTAACGCTTGGAGTCAAAGATATGGTGGAATCCTTGCACTTCTATCGTGAAGGTCTTGGTTTCGAGGTCCTTGTCTATGGGGAGGAATCGAACCCGGAAGTCATTTTCTTCAATAATCGCGGCACGAAAATATCGCTTTTTCCTCTGGAACAGCTGGCTGCGGACATCAATGAACAAGAGCCGCCAGCATTGAAATCAGGAGGATCTGCAATCAGCCTGGCGTACAATGGAAAATCAAAACAAGAAGTCGATGAGGTCTTCGCTATGGCAGCTAGAGCTGGAGCCACCATCGTCAAACAACCGCAAACAGTGTTCTGGGGTGGTTATAGCGGTTATTTTCAGGATCCTAATGGATTCTATTGGGAAGTTGCCTATGGGGAAAACTGGGAATTTGATGAACAAGACATGCTGATAATGAAATAAGGGGAGTAATCAGTGAAAATAGAGAGAACATATAATCAGTCTGATAAAGAATACATCCGGGAAAAATTAATTGAACATAATATGAGCCAGCTGCCCGATCATTTGAAAACACCGAAGGAGAATATTTGCTTTCTGGTTTCATCAGATAATGGTGATATCATCGGAGGCATCACCGGGACGATGTATTGGCAACACCTGCATATAGATTTTCTTTGGGTGGATGAATACCATCGTTCCAAAGGGTATGGGGCGCAGTTACTGAAACAGGTAGAAAAACTTGCAGTGGAGAAACGATGTCGTTTGATTTTCCTCGATACGTTTAGCTTCCAGGCGCCGGAATTTTATCAAAAACAGGGGTATCGGGTATTCGGGGTGCTGGAAGACCATCCACAAGGATTCAACCAATACTTTTTGCAAAAAAGACTTTGAAAGTTGGAAGGCTGATTATCGGCCTTCTTTTTTCGACTTAAGGAAAGTTTCCGTTTCTACTGACAAAAACAGCTTGAAGGAAAGACATAATGCTGTAGGACAGCATACTTCCAGGGGGAACCTAACCCTGTTGGGAGATGAAGATATATATAGTTTATTTTCGTCAAGCGGGGGTCTGTATGAAGAAAAATATTGTTTTGCTCGACATTATCATTTATGCCTTATTTCCTTTATTTATTTGGCATTTTGTCCGTGATTTCATTGGTGATTATTATGCCATGCTGCTTTCCTCTGTTCCGGGGATTGTGTATAGTGTATATCGCTTTTACGAGTTGAAACGAATCAACTTTTTCGGTGTCTTTATTTTGGTTACACTGATGATCGAGACGCTGATCGATATCCTGGCAGGCTCTTCCCTGCAGTTACTTTGGAACAAAGTCTTTTATACTGCAGCGATGGGATTGTTTTTTCTCGGGTCCATCATAATCAAAAGACCGATCACCCTTTATTTTGGATTAGATTTTGCCGAACTGCAGGGATATGATCGAAGGTTTAGTAAATGTCTTTACTATCAGAAACGGCTGTTTCGGATTTTTCAGCTGATTACTTTCGTTTTTGCATTGAGGAGTGGTGTCCTCGCTGCAGTGAAGACCATGTTGATTATGGAGTACGGGGTGGAGGCATTCGAGAAAGGAATCATCCTTCGTCAGGCATTCAGCTGGCTGATGACCGGATTTACCATCGTGGGTTTTTTCTATATCGGAAAAGTTATCTATACATCGCCAGATTTAATCAAGAAAGCGGAACAGGAAATAGAGGAGAAGAGAGCACGTTCTGTTTGAGGAAGCTGCATACATTGACACGAAAAACAAGCGCATGTTACATTTATCTTGAATTAAAGATATTATGAAGAAAATACCAATATGATTGAGACATTAGCCGCCGGGAATAGCTAAGACCGTCTGAGGCGGTTCGTGAACTAAATATATGGAGGAATTGAGATGAACCAGTTGAAAGGAATTCATCACGTAACAGCCATTACAAGCAGTGCGGAGAAGAACTATGAATTTTTCACTTATGTGCTTGGAATGCGGTTGGTTAAAAAAACAGTCAATCAGGATGATATCCAAACTTATCATTTGTTTTTTGCGGATGATACAGGAAACCCGGGTACAGATATGACGTTTTTCGACTTTCCAGGGATACCGAAAGGCGAGCATGGAACCAATGAAATCTTCAAAACATCCTTTCGTGTTCCGACTGACGCTGCTCTGGACTATTGGGTGGCACGATTTGATCGTCTGGAAGTAAAACATACAGGCATCAAAGAGCAGTTCGGCAAGAAAACATTGTCGTTCGTCGACTTTGACGACCAGCATTACCAACTGATTTCTGATGAACAAAATGAAGGGGTGGCATCGGGCACCCCTTGGCAGCAAGGTCCGATTCCATTGGAATATGCCATCACAGGACTGGGTCCGATATTTGTTCGGATTGCGAATTTCGAGTATTTTAAAGAAATGATGGAAAAAGTTTTGGTCTTTAACGAAATCGATCAGGAAGGATCCTTCCATTTATTTGAAGTGGGTGAAGGAGGGAATGGCGCACAAGTCATAGTGGAACACAACAAAGTGCTACCCCAAGCGCGACAAGGATTTGGCACCGTCCATCATGCCGCTTTCCGTATCGAGGATCGGAATGAGTTAGAAGAGTGGGATCAATGGTATCGAAGATTTGGTTTCCAAACCTCTGGGTATGTTGACCGTTTCTTCTTTAAATCCTTATACACAAGGGTGGCACCACAGATTCTGTTTGAGCTTGCAACCGATGGTCCAGGTTTCATGGGGGATGAACCATATGAAACACTGGGGGAAAAGCTTTCCCTGCCGCCGTTTCTCGAATCGAAACGAGCCCAAATCGAAAATGCGGTTCGGCCGATCGATACGGTCAGAAGTACGAAAAGTATTGAAAAAGAATACGAATAGCGAAACAACAGACACTTGTATGGAGTTTTTTCCAATGCTAGTGTCTGTTGTTTTATTGGTAATTCCATTAACCTTCCCTCTGTCAATTTCAGCAAGTCTGCCCAAATTCCTTATAACTGTGAATGAAAAACGGGTGGAGTTTTTGAATTGAGCATGTTTTTCTTGAATTCTGCAAGGGTTTGATAAAATGACGATGGGTGCATACAAGCGACAGGAGGTGCCAGGATGGAATTACGCCAATTGCATTACTTTTTAGAGGTGGCAAAACAACAAAGCATCACTAAAGCGGCGGAATCTCTCCATATTTCACAACCGGCATTGAGTAAAATGATCAAGGGACTCGAGGATGAATTGGGGATGACGTTGATCGTCCGATCCAATAAAACGAGTGAACTGACGGATGCCGGTATGGTGGTAAGAGAATATGCGAGGAAGATTGAAGGACAATTGGATGACATGACAACCATATTGAATGACTTGACGCAATTGGAGCGTGGTGCCATACATATCGGACTGCCTCCGATCATTGGCAGCTTGTTTTTCCCGAATGTGTTATCTGCCTTTCATAAAAAATACCCGAACATTAAAATCACCATCACGGAGTATGGCGGTGCCAAGGTTGTAAAAAGTGTCGATGAGGGCGAACTCGATTTGGCGGTCGCTGTTTTGCCGGTAGATGACGAAATATTTAACATCTATCCGATTGTGGAGGAAAAAATGAATGTTGTCGTGCCGGAGGAGCATCGTTTTGCCAATCGGAAATCGATTGACTTATTGGAACTGAAGGAAGAAGAGTTTATTTTTTATCATGAAGATTTTGCACTGCACGATATTATTCTGGAAAAGTTCATTCAGGCTGGTTATCATCCGGATATTTTGTTTAAAAGCTCCCAATGGGATTTGATGGCGGAAATGGTCGCCGCCAATCTCGGGATAACGATTTTGCCTGATTCGATCTGTAACAAAGTGAGAAACAGCGGATTACATATTTTGGAGGTGAACCCAAAGATACCTTGGAATCTCGCCGTCATCACCAAGAAAGATAAGTATATTTCTTACGCAGGCAGGACTTTCATTGATTTTATCCAACAAATGCATGATCGTGTATAACTAAAAGTTATGCGTTATATAATTTATATGTATTTTACGAATGAAGGCAACGGTAGTAAGATGAGATTAATCGAATTTTAAAGCTTAGGTAAAGGAGTTGGGAGGGATAGGCTTTGAAAATCATTACGATTCTTTTCCAAATTGTCTTCATTCACTTGTTTCTGTTTTTGGGAGCTGGTGTCAAAGCACTTATTCCGATTCCGATACCAGCTTCGATGATCGGACTTCTGCTGTTGTTTTTGGCCCTCTGCCTGAAGATGGTTAAACTGGAATGGGTCGAGCAGGGCGGAAATTGGCTGATAGCTGAATTGTTATTGTTCTTCGTACCGTCTGCGGTCGGAATTGTTAATTATGATGAAATGCTTAGCTGGCAAGGCTTCAGCACCGTGTTGATCATCGGGATAAGTACTTTTATTGTCATGGGCACTACCGCCTTTATTGCAGATAAAATCATGATCCGGAAAGAGCGTGATACCCAATGAGTATCATCTTTTTTATTTTTGTAACCAGTTTGTTATATATGTTGGCGAAGGCAGGATATAAACGCATCCCGCTGCCAATTTTTCACCCATTGCTGTTGAGCCCGATTTTGATTATTGTTTTAATCAGTTTGCTGCATGTGTCTGCCGATCAATATTTAGACAGCGCAAGTCTGCTCACACATATGCTGGGACCGGCAACCGTTGCATTTGCTATTCCCATTTACAAGCATTTACCAGTATTGAAAAAATATATCGGTACAATCGTGACCAGCATTACCATCGGTACGCTCGTTGCAATATTTTCTTCTTTCTTGCTTTCCTTGCTTATGCACTTGAACAATCAATTTCTGGTCAGTGTACTGCCAAGGTCGATTACCACGCCAATTGCCATCGAGGTTTCAAAAGATATTGGCGGTATTCCTACCTTGACAACCGTTTTTGTCATTCTCACCGGTATTATCGGCGGGATTATCGGACCAGCTGTGATCAAGCGCTTTTCGATAAAATCGACGATAGCTAAAGGCCTGGCGTTAGGTACGAGTGCGCACGGCGTCGGAACCAATAAAGCAATGGAATATGGCGAGCAAGCTGCAACGTTTTCGACATTGGCGATGATTTTCGCCGCCAGTTTAACTGTATTATGGGGGAAATTTTTGATACCCATGCTTGTTTCATTTATCGGCTGACCTGAATGCAGGTCAGCTTTTTTTGAAAACCTAAAGCGGCAAAAGCAGCTTGCTTTTTTGAAATTTTAGAGGGATTTTATTGCTTCCCATGGAATTACAAGGGAATGGAGGCGATGAAATTGACAGAAGAGCTATTGGAAAAAAACAGGTCCGGTTGGAATGCCGTGGCACACCATTTTAACGGACAGGATGCGTTGCCGGGATATGGACCATACGCACAGTCCGAGGAAGAATTACAGTTATTCGGGGAGATAGCCGGCAAAAAGGTACTGGATATTGGTTTTGGGAGTGGTCATTCACTAAAATATATGGCAGAAAAAGGTGCAGCAGAGTTATGGGGTGTTGATTTTTCAGAAGAACAAAAAGAGCTTGCGGAAATTACCCTGCAGGATCATCTGACTCACTTGTTCTGTGCACCTATGGAAACGGATATCGGTCTGCCCAAAGCATATTTTGACTACGTTTATTCGATTTATGCAATCGGCTGGACGACAGATCTACCCGCAACCTTTCAATTGATTTATTCGTATCTGAAAGGAGGAGGCTCCTTTATATTCAGTTGGGACCACCCTTTATATCCCCATATGAAAAGTGAGGATGGACGTTTTTATTTGGACGCCTCTTATCAGGAGGAAGGCATGCTGCAATTCGATAATTTCAAAGGGGAAAAGAAACCCATGGCATTTCAGCGACGGAAGATGAGCACGTACCTCAACACCTTGATCACTGCTGGATTTACTATCGAACGCGTGATAGAAAGCGATGTTCCAGCCGATCTGAAAGATGTAAAAGCAGAGCAGTCTGACGGTTATTATTCCTTGTATAAGGCACAACGGTTTCCTGCTGCGATGATAATAAAAGCCGTGAAAAAATAATTACATAAACGGAGTTGGGTTGAAGCAGGCAGACCATTGGGCGGGACTGCCTGCTTTGTATTTTTCCTGGAGAGATATAATTCCTCAACAAGATTCTATGAACTTCCTTGTAAAGCATTTTCAGAAGAAAAAAGTTTGACAAGGACAGCTATTATGTAATACTATATACCAGTAGTAAGTAACGCTTATTACCGGTGATACAGAATACTGAATAATGCAAATGGGTGATGAAGGTGGAAAAAATAACAGAATTGCTGAAAGGGGTGCTCGAGGGTTGTGTGCTTGAAATCATCAGCCGTGGAGAAACATACGGTTATGAAATCACACAACAGCTGCGGGAACTTGGCTTTACTGATGTAGTTGAAGGTACAGTATATACCATTACCATACGGCTTGAAAAAAACAATCTGGTGGATATAGAGAAAAAACAATCCACTGTGGGACCGCCGAGAAAATTTTATACACTGAATGCAGCGGGCCATGAACGCCTTGAAAATTTTTGGGAAAGATGGGAATTTATTTCGGGCAAAATGAATGAGCTCAAAACGAAAGAAATCAAAAGGAGAAGGTAAAATGAATTTTTTTGAAAAAATTTATGGGAATCTGGAAGAAAAGCGGGAATGGAAGGCGATGGAGGCTCGAGCAAAGGCACTTCCAAATGAGTATCATCAAGCATACAAAGCTATTCAAAAATATATGTGGACCTCTGGTGGTCTCACCGATTGGAAGGAAACTAGCCGAATTTTTCACGGCATTCTCGACCTTTTCGAGGAAGGGGCTGCGGATGGCAAGAAAGTAACCGACCTCACGGGAGAAGACGTGGCTGCTTTTTGTGATGAACTAGTGAAGGATTCGAAAACCTGGCAGGACAAATATCGTACGAAGTTAAATGAGACAATCGGGCGCAATGAAAGGTGAAATGAGATTGATTCTCGCTGCCATTTCACATAGCCAGTCTGAAAATAACATTCGCTTTCGCTCCGCATAAATCATTTGTCGGTGAACTGGTGGTACGCGCTAAAGACATCGGCTAAGCACCATGAAAATTTCAATTACAGTATGCAAAATTGAAAACGAAGTTCATTAGATCATTCTGACTGAATAGCTGGTAACAAAAGTTCTGTTGCCAACTTCCCTATTCAGTTTCATTTTTAAATTAGTAGTAAGTGTTACTGAATACCATTGACACTAAGTAGAATGAATTATCTAGAACCGAGCTCTGCAAGGCCCTTCACTGATCGAACGTTCTTTGTCTAAGGAGAACAATCCTCTAGATTATCAGGCAGAATGCCCTAAACTCAGGATTTCGGAAGCGGCTTACAGGCACTTTTTATAAGGAGGAAAACTAAAATGAACAATACAGCCATTACGGTAAAAGGATTAAAAAAATCCTTTAAAGACAAGCAAGTATTAAAGGGAGTCGAATTTGAGGTGAAACGTGGTGAAATTTTCGCTCTGCTAGGTTCAAACGGAGCCGGCAAGACGACGGCGATCAACATTCTCTCGACACTGATGAAGCCAGATGGAGGCAAAGTAAGCATTTGCGGTTTTGATGTTCAGCGGGAACCGGACAATGTTCGCCAAGCCATCAGCCTGACAGGACAATTTGCTGCTTTAGATGGCATGCAAACAGGACGGGAAAATATGATAATGATTGCCAGATTGCGGGGAGTATCTAATCCCGCTCAAGTCACCGACAATCTGCTTGCGAAATTCAACCTGACCGAGGCTGCCAACCAACGCGCAGACAAATATTCTGGTGGAATGAAGCGCAGGCTTGACATCGCCATGAGTTTGATCGGAACTCCGGCAGTCATTTTTCTCGACGAACCGACCACGGGGCTCGACCCCGAAGCACGGATGGAAGTCTGGGATAAAGTCAAAGAGCTTGCCGACAATGGCACGACCATATTGCTGACAACCCAGTATCTGGAGGAAGCCGAACAACTGGCAGACCGTCTCGCCATCCTTCATGGCGGTAAAATCATCACAACCGGAACTCTTAACGAACTAAAAGAGATGTTCCCGCCAGTGAAAGTGGAATACATCGAGAAGCAGCCGACATTAGAGGAAATTTTCCTTACGATCATTGGCAAAAAGGAGGAGAAGTAAATGAAAAGGAAAACAGGGGTCTTAATGGCACGATTAATGCGAAATATCATGCGCAGCCCGGATACCATCATTACGGTTGCCATTACACCGATTATGCTGCTGCTTCTTTTTGTCTATGTATTTGGTGGAGCTATTGAGACAGGAACGGATAACTATGTCAATTATTTATTGCCGGGAATCTTGCTGATCACTATCGCATCCGGGGTTGCGTACACTTCCTTACGGCTATTTACGGATGTGAAAAGCGGACTGATGGCACGTTTCATCACTATGCCTATCAAGCGTTCGTCGGTACTGTGGGCTCACGTTTTGACTTCGCTTGTTTCCAATGCACTTACGTTAGTAATGGTTTTCCTGGTCGCGTTCATAATGGGGTTCCGTTCAAATGCTGATATGGTGGATTGGATAGCGATAGTTGGTATACTCGGACTGTTTACATTGGCACTGACTTGGCTTGCAATCATTCCCGGATTGACTGCACAATCTATGGAAGGCGCGACAGCATATTCCTACCCGTTGATTTTCCTGCCGTTCATCAGTTCGGCTTTCGTTCCCACCGATACCATGCCCAAGGCAGTTCGTGTGTTCGCTGAAAACCAGCCCGTCACTTCCATTGTGAATTCCATTCGTGCCCTCATGTATGAAGGTACTGTCGGAAATGGTATCTGGACTGCGCTTGCCTGGTGCGTTGGAATCATTGTCCTCGCTTATTTGATAGCCAGTAAAGTATTTCAGCGCCAGTTAGGGTGAGTGTTTTCTAATATGAGTAAGTACAGTAACATTGATAGAAAAAGTAATGATTCCAAATGTAGTCCCATTACGGAGGAAAAATGCGAAATAGCAAAAGAATTAGTGTGATTGAGACAAAAGCATAGTGACGAAAAAAAGGAAGCCGTTCAACCCTTCCATAACAAAAAGACGATGAAAACGTAGCGAAGGCAAGATACAGAGGTTCCAAAAGTACCGGCACGAGCTGAAAATCCCGCAGGAAAGCATCTTTTGCCTTCTGAGGAAGTGGGAGCCGTCCGCATGGAATTCGTAGTATCTTGCCGTTTCGATACGAAGCACCCATCAAACAACAGGCAATTTCATCACTGTAACGTAAAGTGATTGAAAAGTATTTCCCTGTGATGGTAGCTTTCTCGACGGGATTGCAACTATTTTAATCAAACCGGTCTAGACTTTTAACTTCTTAATTGTTTAAACTGCTGACTCCATAAATCGGCTTTGGCCATTGCGTAGGAATCGAATTTTATTTCATCTGGCTTGTTTGCCTGGCCGATGATATAATCGGAAAACTCCATACCGACGTAATCAAAAATCGCTTTGAATTGTTGAATCAAGGGAAGCGCTGAAATTTTAGGATCAGGTGAATTACCTGTTATGATGACATACGCTTTTTTCTGTTTTACCAATTCTTTAAAACGGAAACGGGGATCGCGCATGTACTGGCTCCAGCGGTCAAAAAAGATTTTCATTTGTCCGGACATACCAAACCAGTATAATGGCGTGGCAAAGACAATGATGTCGTGCTCCAGAAATTCCTTGAGCATCCTTTCATAGTCGTCCTCGACAGCTGTAAAGCCTTCCTCCGTATGACGCTCGTCAATAATAGGATCCATTTGATAATCAAGCAGATGCATGGACGTATGGTCAACACCATCCAACGCCTCTTCGACCAGGAAATCACTATTCCCACCTTTTCGTGAACTGCCATGCAAAGTCAAGATACTCATGATCAACTCTCCTTTTCATCTGAAAGTAATGTGTATTGTTTTCCCAACTGATAAGCTTTTCCAAGCAGCATATCCACATGGATTTGCGACGGGTTGATGGTTCGATAAAACAACACGAAGTGAGAATGTTCGATGCCGCAGTAATCGGCAAGTCCTATATTGAAATAACGACGCATCATGGAATCGTACTTCCTTTTACTGAATCGTTCAGGAGGAGCACCAGCAAGAGTGAGCCATAGAACGCGATCGTGCGGAAGTTTATTCCCTCCGTACGCAAAACCATAATTCCAAACGCGGTCGATATACCCTTTCATCAAAGCCGGCATGTTCCACCACCATAAAGGGAAAATAAACGCCAAGCCATCATATTGTTTCAGGCGTTCCATTTCTGCTGCTGTTTGATGGGAGAAGTGTTGGATGGAATTGTTCCAGTCAGGCTCATCTTTTTCTTCCACTAATGGCTTGAAACCGCTACGGTATAAATCGAGCATATCTGCCTCATGTCCTGCGTCTTTTAGGCCTTCCATGAATTTCTCTGCAGTTGCAAAGGTTAAAGAATTTGTCCGTGGATGTGTGACAAATGTCAACACCTTCATGAATGATCACTCCTTCCGTTGAAATGTTCCTCAGAACCAGTCTATAATAGAGTGTAAGTTCAGTAAAATTGAAGTTTTAGATTGTTCTGATCAATAAAAACGATAATGGGGAGGGATTGGATTGGAATTGCGTCACCTCGTGACTTTTGAAACCATCGTGGAAAAAGGAGGATTCAAAAAAGCAGCGGATGATTTGGGGTATGCTCAATCCTCGATCACCGCCCATATCAAATCATTAGAAGAAGAACTCGGGTATCCTTTATTTGATCGGATGGGAAAGACGATCACCCTTACCGAGACCGGCAGGCGATTTTTGCCATATGCCGCTGACATCATCAAGTTGTACGCCAAAGCCAAACGAATCATTCAGGAAGGCGACCAACCAGCAGGGCCCTTATCCATCGGAGCAAGTGAATCACTGATGATTTATTGGCTGCCAAGTAAAATCCGGCGATTCATGGAGCAGTATCCCCTGGTGGAGTTGACGCTCAAATCAATCGATTACGAAAATCTTTCCGGCCAATTAAAAAAAGGGGACATCGATGCGGCGATTCTGGTCGATACACCTGATTGGCAGCCCAAGGATTTAACGGTTGAGAAAGTCAAAGAGGATCGCCTTATCCTTGTTGGACCTGCAAAACAGTCTGCCCCGCGTATAGCCGAAACCATGCTGGTGACGGAGTATACATGCAGCTGGAGGCCATTGATCGAGGACTATCTGAAAAATGAGGGGGGATATGCAAGAATAGAACTGCCGAGTATCGAAGCAATCAAACAAGGTGTGTTGAGTGGATTGGGAAAAGCCATGTTGCCTTCTTTTACAGTGAAGGATGCAGTGGCGAACGGTGATCTGGCAACAGTCCCGATAAGCACCGGAAATGAAATCGGGATTTATACCGCTGTTCACAAAGACAAGTGGCGTTCTCGCAATTTACAGGCATTCCTGTCATTGCTGTCAGACTAATTAGACAACAGAAGGAGAAGATTCTTGTAAACTTCTTTCTTCATAAAATGCTTCATATGTTACGATAGAAAAGATTATTATTTGAACAACCGAAAGGAAGTTACATAAATGAACGCTAATTTAATCGCTGATAAAATGACACCGTCCAATGATCCGTGGGAGGCGTACTTGGATGTAGAGGAACATGGTGAAATGGTGCTATCCAATGTGGAATTTACAACCACTACATTATGCAACATGCGCTGCAATCATTGTGCCGTGGGTTATGCCTTGCGAGATCGCGATCCGGAAGCACTTCCGATGGACTTGATTTTTCGCCGTTTGGATGAAATTCCACATTTACGGGCGATCAGCATAACCGGGGGAGAGCCGATGATGTCCAAGAAGTCGGTAAGGAATTATGTTCTGCCCTTGCTTCAATATGCCAACGCCCGCGGTGTGAAAACACAAATTAATTCGAATTTGACTTTACCTTACGGACGCTACGAGGAAATCACCCCTTATTTGGATGTTCTCCATATTTCCCATAACTGGGGGACGGAGGAAGAATTCGCGGAAACCGGGTTTGCTCGGATGGAACGAAAGCCGTCGATGGAAAATCGTAAGAAGTACTTTGCGCGGATGGTGGAAAATGCCCAGCGCCTTTCGAAAGAGGGCGTCATGGTTTCCGCCGAAACTATGCTGAACGGCAGGACTTTTCCCTATCTGGAGAGAATCCATGATCATGTACAGGAAATGGGCTGCACACGGCACGAGATACATCCTATGTATCCTGTCGATTTTGCTGAAAAACTGGAAACATTGAGTTTGGAACAAATAAGAACGGCTATTCGCCGACTGCTTGCACACCGGAATGAAGACATTTGGATGCTGTTTGGAACACTTCCGTTCTATCCATGCAGTTCTTCACCCGAAGAGTTGGAATTGCAACAGCAGCTATATGCAGCCAGGAACGTCTCAGTGCGGAACGATCCGGATGGGCGTTCAAGACTCAACGTCAGTATTTTCACCGGTGAAGTGACGGTGACGGACTTTGGCGATGAACCGCCCCTTGGAAATATTCAAACGGTACCGTTACAAGAGTCTTACCAGCGGTGGATGGAGACGAAAACAGCTAAATCACTGAATTGTCATTGTCCGGCAGTGAAGTGCCTAGGTCCGAATGTGTTGGTGAAAAATACATACTATCCAACAACCGATTTTCAACAAAAGCAAGCAAACATTAGCAGGTGAATCAAAGAGCAGGAGCAAACGTTCCTGCTCTTCGATTTAACGATTTACAAAAAACAGAGGAAAAAAGGTGGCCGAGGCATGGATGCAGAACGATTTACTAATAGATTAAGGCAGATTAAAGAAAACAAAGAACACCAACTCGAAGTAGAAGAACTGGATCTGCTGACAAATGAGATGCTTTCCCGCATCGGAGTCACCGATCCGGTTCTACGTGATGAGCTTATTTATCCTGTTTTCAGTCGGCTGATTCTGAACGGTGACTATTCTAACGGGAAGCTGACCGTCATTTTAGCAAAATGTATCGATGAGCAGCATCTGTTTTATCAAATCGGCGGGAGAAAAGACGACTCGGTGTTTACCAGATCGTTTTCTTCCCTGATCATCGCGGCTCTATTACATAAAAACTTGCACACTGGTTTTCTGGATGCAAAGCAACTGTTGACAGTAAAAGAAGCTTTGCTGAGGTATTTGAAGGAAGAAAAGGACATCAGAGGCCTGGTGGAAGATAAAGGATGGGCTCATAGTATTGCCCATGCGGCTGACGCCATCGATGAACTGGTCCAACAGCCTGGCCTCGAGTCCTGCTATCAAGAGATATTTGAAGCTGTTATTCGGGTGATGGGCACTTCGATTGAAAGTTATGGTTTTGAAGAGGACGAGCGGATGGCTATTCCAGTCACGTCCATGCTTGATCGAGGATTTTGCGAAGAAGCTGTACTCCGGGAAATCTCCTTTGTTACAGAGGAGCTAGAGGCCAGCTTTCATGTTGGGAGTCAGCAGCAATTTATCCGGAGGGAAAATATAAAGCAATTTTTAAGAAGTTTATATTTTCGCCTCATCTATAAACAAAAACATCCGAGGTTACAAGAAAACATCAGGAATGCGATTTTTCGAATAAGCCTGCCTTACTATAGTTGATGTTCAGTTCATTGAGTTTTTTAGGACCAGTAGCAAGCAAGGACAGTAGCGCAGCACTCAGGTCCTCTACAAAGAGAAACCATGGGAAATATCAGCAAGATCAGAAAAATCATTACCAATCACTCATAGAATAATAGTGGAGGGGAAAGCGTGAATATCTTGAAGGTAGCCAATATAGAGAAAGACTTGGAGGAGGTGACAGCTGTCTATTGTAATGTTCATCATCCCATAAACCCAGAACAACATCAGGAAATAATGAAAGAGAGGATTCGAAAGCATGCATGTTATCCAGGCTTCAAGGCAATAAAAGCATTGGATGAGAGTGGGAAGATTGTCGGGATGGCCTATGGCTATACGTCGATGCCTGGACAATTCTACCGTAGCAAAATCGAGCGCTTTTTGGATGAGGGAGAAAAGAAAAAATGGCTGGACGATTGTTTTGAATTTGTCGAACTTGCTGTCGATCCTGCAGTTCAAAGAATGAAAATCGGCAGCAAGCTTCATGATGCTCTACTTAAAGAGTCACGTCATGCTGTGTCTCTCCTGACAACTCAGGTCGATAATCATGCTGCCAAAAGTCTGTATGAATCAAGGGGCTGGGAAGTGATCAAATCCGCAATTCGTCCAATGGAAACCGCTCCTTCATTGACATTGATGGGCAATGAACAGCTATCCAGATTTTAACTGTAATTGGAGTTGAACGGGTCCCCGCCTTAAAAAAACTTGCCATCCCTTTTGCCAGGTAATATAATGGCGTAATATTTACTTTTAAAAGGGAGGAAGAAAACTTGATTCAAGAGCAGGCATTAGAGAAGATAGCTGCAAGCTTGCAAGCGGATCCGCTCGTCCGTGCGGTGTTCGTCAAGGGCTCGATAGGTCGAGGAGAACATGATGAAAACTCGGACATTGATCTTTATTGTCTTGTGGAAGAAACGGACAAGCAAACTTTCTTGGAACGTCGACTCGATCACTTGCAATCATATGGTTCGTTACTGTTTTATGATGATATATTTATCATCGCCCCACAAATTATTGCAGTATATGAAGATTTACTGCATGTTGATTTGTTCACAGTCACGGAAGAGACGTACATTGATAAAGATTATTTCCAGGTATTGTATGATCCAGAACAACGGATGGAAAAGTATGTTTCAAAACAGCATTTGACCTTGTCGCAGGATGAGTTTTTGGATGAGGTGATCGATGTTGCCTGGTTTTTATTGCAATACCGCAAAACAGCTTTGCGGGAGAATGATTTATGGGCGGTAGAAATGTTACGCCATGTTGCTGTCCATCTTGCCAGAGTTTTGCTGCATCACTATTCCCCGAACCGGGCACAGCTGGGATTGAAAGCTGTCGAAAACTCGCTTCCTGCTGAAATAACAGCCGAAATGCGGAACTTCTTTCAATCTATCACCCCGGATAAGCATTCCCTGGCAGCGGTGCAGGTTGTCCAGCTATTGCGGGACCACCAGCAATGGCTGACGCAACAATTGAGTTCTGCTCCTCATGCGAAGCGTCTACTGATGACAATGATTTCCGAAGAAACGTGGGACTTCCAATCTAATAAGATGTAAAGGAGAGCGGAAAAAATGTTTACATATTCTCTTGACGAACAATCATATTTAAAAATGCTGGAGCCAGAAGACGCTTCTGAATTGTTCTTGCTGACCTGGAATTCCATGGAACGATTGAAAAAATGGCTTCCGTTAATCGGAAATAACAGGAGACAAGAAGACACCGAGGTATTTATCAAATCTTCGCTCCTGCAATTGAGCGAGAACAATGGTTTTCAGGCAGGGATTTGGCATCAAGATAAGATCGGCGGTGTAATCGGTTTCCATTTCGTTAATTGGCATAACCGCACAACAAGTATCGGCTACTGGATTGGAGATGGATTCGAGGGAAAAGGATTGATGACCAAAGCTTGTCGGGCAATGGTCCAGCACGCTTTTGAAACTTGGCAGTTGAACCGGGTGGAAATAAGAGCGGCAGAGGAAAACAAAAAAAGCAGAGCTCTACCGGAAAAACTGGGTTTCACCCAGGAAGGGAAGATTCGTCAAGCTGAATTACTACAGGGAGAATACGTCGACCATATTGTTTATGGATTGCTTTTGGAAGATTGGAAGAAACAGAAACACCAAAACAATTGATACATTCTTCTGTTCTTCTCTAACCAAACGTCGTGACCATCTGAGAAAAACAACATAAAATGGTATTGCGAACATTTCTTGTCCTTGAATACCCAACCACACATCTTTTACAATCCGGGCCATTTCTTATAAAATGCTATAGTACTTGTATTTTGCAAGAGAGGAGGATGTGCATGGATAATTTCAATGACTCCATTCAATCCTTGATAGAAGGGGCAGGGTGGCTGGCTCCCGCACTATTTATTCTTATTCATTTGCTCAGGCCCTTTTTGTTTTTACCGGTGATCGTTGTATGCATTGCCGGTGGTGTGTTGTTTGGATTTGTAGAAGGAGCCGTATTGTCTTTTATTGGTTTATCGTTGATGAGTCTCGTTTTTTATAAATTGGTCAGTAGATTTCCGCGTTTTCGGGAAGGGGTGGCCCGATTGAAAAGCAAAATTCTTCCTGATCGGACGATTACGGTAAGTCAGGTGATGGTTCTTCGGGTCATGCCGTTTGTGCATTTTCATTTATTGTCGTTGTATTTGATGGAAATGACGAACGGCTTTAAAAGCTATATGTATTATTCAGCTTTAGGAGTTATCTTACCTGCCGTGTTATATACAGCTTTTGGGGAGGCGATCACGGAGTTTCCTTGGTATGTAGTCGGTTTATTCATGATTATATTAGCTGCTGTCTATACGCTTTTAGGCAGGATTCATCAAATGAATATCGAGAGCAGTAACAGTTAGTTTACTGACAAGGAAGGATATGGTCCATGGGTTGTTGACTTATGGATCATATCCTTTTATCAACCGTTTTAATGAGAATCGGATGAAGGCAGAAAATGAGACAAAATGCTCTTCATCGGATGGATGACATTCGGATCGGGACAGAGAACCAGCCAAAATGCATTTCATCCGGTTGATATGATCAGAGATCAGTTGAAAAGCTGACAGTTCAAACTGGTCATATACAAAACGCTTCTTTTTATATCGTCTGATCAGACGGTTGAAAAGTGTGTATGACTAAGAGGTTGTTGAGAATACTAAGCTTATCTTTTGATTCCCTCGGAAGGAAGTGTTTAAAGAATGACCGAGAAGCAGATTGTCATTGATGCAATTATTAATGGGGAAAAATTCAAAGCTGAAAAACAGGCACCACGTGAAAATCCGGCAAGACCAGATGAAGTAGTCGGTTATGCTCCGGTCAATACACGGGAGGATACAATCCGGGCAATTGATGCTGCCCATGATGCTTTTCCAGTCTGGGCAGAGTCGGAAATGCAGGATCGGATCAAGCGGATGCAGACAGCGATCCAGAATATAAAAGACCGTACACCGGAGATAGCTGAATTGTTGAGTCGTGAGCACGGCAAACCGTTATATGATTCTAAAGGTGAAATAGGGGTTTCGCTTGCTTGGATGGAGTTTGCTTGTGAAAACGTGGCGGAGGTACTGAAAAATGAAGTCCAAAACCACGATGGTGGTAAAACGATTATCGCCAAAGATGCGATTGGTGTTGTTTCCGCCATTTCGCCGTGGAATTATCCCATATCCCTTTCCACTATTAAAATAGCCCCCGCTCTGTTGGCCGGTAACACCATGGTGCTAAAACCCAGTCCATTGGCCCCGCTCGCTGTCAGCGTGGTAACCGAAATCATCGCTGATGCATTTCCGCCGGGTGTTCTGAACTTAGTCCATGGAGAGTCCGATGTTGGGGTAGAGCTAACTTCCAATCCTAAAGTTGCCAAGATAGCCTTTACTGGCGGAACAGAAACGGCGAAGCACATCATGAAAGCTGCTGCCGATACCATCAAGCACATGACGTTGGAACTGGGCGGTAATGATGCCGCGATTGTATTGAAGGATTTTGATGTCAATGATGAGAAAGCAATGCGGCGTCTTGTAATCTCCAACTTCCTTACCGCCGGGCAAATATGTATGATAGCCAAGCGGGTATATGTTGACCAGTCCATCTACGAACAATTTGTAGAGAAATATATCGAAGCAGCCAATAGATGGGTACGGGTAGGGGACCCATTTGGCAAGGATACGACGATTGGATCGGTAAATAACAAAAAACAGATGGAGTTTGTCCAAAGTCTGGTGGACGATGCTAAAAACAAAGGTGCCAAAGTAGTCAAGCTTGGCAAGATTCTCGATCAAGATCTATATGAAAAAGGATACTTTATGCAGCCAACTGTCGTTCTGGGAGCCGGATATGATGATCCGATTGTGGTAGAAGAGCAATTTGGACCGACAGTGCCTATATTGCCGTTCGAAGATGATCAGCATGCAATCAAGTTGGCGAATGATAGTATTTTTGGGCTGACCAGTTCGGTTTGGGGAGAAGAAGAGCATGCCGTGGAAATAGCCAAGCATATTCAGGCAGGAACCACCATGATAAATACTGCAGCGGTGCAGGGGCTCGATGTCCGCTTTCCATTTGGCGGTGTCAAACAATCTGGAATGGGGCGGGAATATGGCAAGGAAGGGATTCTTGCCTATACTGATACCCATGTGATAAATATACCCGATCAACGCGATCTCCCATATATTCCCGAATAAGGAGGAAGAAATGATGGAATACCAACGTGCAAAAGCGATCAAACAATCACAAGACTTAATCAAGGTTACTTACCAGGGCAGTTCCGTTTACATCCAGCAAATTGATGAACAAAACGGAACTGCACAAGTTTATGCCTTGGATGATCCATCACGTCAGCAAAACGTAGCAATTGAACAGCTCCAGGAAAGTTAGTCGGCCTTAATGCTTGTAGAGAAACGGTTTCGTTTTTCTGCAAGCTTTTTTTATACTACCCCTCGAAGACTTCGAAAAATCACTAGCTAAGAGAATACCATCCCGACATTGCTCCATTTTTTCTACCAAAAACGAAACCGATCGATATCAAAAAACGTAAATTGGTTATAACAAAAACAGGGGCAGGTGATCCGTGTGCAAGGATTGCTGGTAGAAGAGGTTTCCGTAGAAATAAACCGGGAACAGATTTTGAAGGATATATCGTTCCATTTGAAACCTGGCACCATCACCGCATTGGTAGGCCATAATGGAGCAGGAAAGTCGACCATCATGAAAACATTGATCGGTCTGCAGGAAAGGAAGACGGGAAATATTCTTTTGAATGGTATCTCTCAAGAAGAAGACTTCCTACCCTATAAGAAAATGATTTCCTACATACCAGAAGAACCGTTTTTACTGCCGGAGCTGACTGCGATGCAGCACTTTCAACTATATGGCCGCAGTTATCAAATCGATGAACAGGAGCTGCTGCGCAAGGTGGATTATCTATCCGGGAAAATGGAAATAACCGATAAACTTGACGAATTTCCTGAGTCGTTATCGAAGGGAATGCGGCAGAAGGTACAGACGATTTGTGCTTTGCTTCCTGATGTTCCACTACTGCTAATTGATGAACCATTCATGGGATTGGATATTTATGCTTCCGAATTTTTAGCCGAAGCCATGAAGGATAAAGCAGGACAAGAAACGGCAATATTGTTGACTTCCCATCAACTAGACCGTGTTCAGCAGTTGGCGGATCATTTTATCATGCTGCAGCATGGAAAAGTGGCAGACCATGGTAAGATAAAAGATTTTCATGTTCTGAAACGGAGATTTTCAGAATGAATGGGTTCGCTACTGCATGGAGTGTTTATCGGCATGTGAAAAAGCATCGGTCCAGAAAAAAGGCAAAGCTTTACAAGCTGGCCTTCGGCGTCAGTTTTGATGTGACAATATCCATCTATTTAGGGGCATTCATAATATTTGGCTTATTCATATTACACGAAACATTGAAAGAGTCGGCGAACATGATTCTCCAGATAGAATCATTTGTCACTGCCAATTATCTCAATCTAATGCTTGTCTTGCTTGTACGGCCTGTCGTCACTTCATTTACCAGGCCAGGGGTGTTATTCTCGAGCGCTGAACTGAAGTTAAGCATGCTGCCATTTTCCAAGCAACAGCTCTGGCAATACTGTACAGGAGAAAAAATCCTGAAAACAATTGTTTTGTGGACGGTTATTGCCAGTTTTATCGCTTTTATTACGCCGCTTTCTATTCATTTTGCAATGGGGACAGCTGGGCTGATAATTTTGATGGAAATATTAATGGCGTTACCCCAGTGGAAGCTGTATCAAAAGCAGTTTTGGATGAAATTGATTACCAATGCAGGAATCGTTGTATTGGCAGCAGTTGTCAGGTTGCTTAGTATTTATGCCGGCGATGCGGCATGGTGGATGGGAGGGGTATTTGTATCGCTTGCTGGCATCAATATCCTGCTGGTAAAAAGAGCAACCGAATCCGTGAATTGGTCGAAAGTCGTACAGACGAATGATTTGATTATCTGGAATATGTGGTTCATAAACAAAATGTCACAGATGGAAATAAAGCCTCCTCCCAAACGTGGATGGATTCAACAATTGTTCACCAGTAGGATGAATCGAAAAAGATTTGTTTACTCCAACCCTGTCAGTATGTATCGAAGACTCTGGAAAACGTATTTTCTGGAACAGAAGGAAGCGGTGCTCCGTACAATTGGCAGTGTCTTGATCCTATTGGTGCTTCTGGGGTCCCGCAATGAGTGGATGTTTGGAATTGGAATAGCGCTGTCCATCTTTTTATATGTACAAATGGCATCCAGCTTTTTTACCGGCGGATTCGGCAATCGGCTTGTTTATTGTTTGCCTTGGGAATTGAAACAGTGGAAGCTTGCTTTCTTTACTTGGTTTGTCCGTTCGGGGGCCATTGTTTGTCTTGTCCTTACGTTGCTTTTACTGTTTTTCCAGGAAACTCCGTGGTGGTTTCCGGTCCAATTATGGTTCTATGCAGAGTTAACGAGACGTTATTTTCATCAGCAGATGGAACTTACCATGGCGGTTTTAGCAAAGTCACAATCCGAGCTTCCCAGCATCCAGAATTTCTTTGTCTTTTTGTTATTCGGCCTGGCTGCCATCAGTATTGTTTTTCCATACGTAACCATCCTGGGCGTTGTCTTGTTGCGTTGGAAACAGCCGGATGATGTTTTGTTTTCAGGAAAAGAAGGAAAAGAATTTAGCCAGTAAGGTTAATGTGTAGGAAGGTACCCTGTTTAATTCATGGCAGCCTGGAGTGAAAAAGCGGCTCGACGCTGAGTGCGCCTAGCCGCTTTGTTGTTAATTATCAAAAAAATTATTGTGTGGACAGTTAAACAATTAGCGCTGCTGTTACTTTATACCCTGCATTTTCTTTTGAATGACAGGGGAAAGCAGGAACAGCAACAAGCTTAGTACCAATGCAGATCCACCGATAATACCGAAGTAAAGTGTTTCGGTTTCGTCTGTGTAGAATTTAACGATTTGTGCATTGATAGCCTGGGCTGCCGCGTTGGACAGGAACCATAGACTCATCGTTTGAGCCGAGAAGGCTGCAGGTGCGAGTTTCGTAGTAGCCGACAAACCGACAGGTGACAAGCACAATTCGCCAAGAACTACGATAAAGTAGCTCAGTACCAGCCATAAAGGATTAACTAATGCGTCTCCGCTCAATGCGCCAGGTACGAGGATGACGATGAACGACAAACCGGCAAACAACAGGCCTAAAGAGAATTTCTTCGGTACGGATGGCTGGCGGTCACCAAGCTTGACCCATAACCAGGCAAATAAAGGTGCCAGGAAAATGATGAATAACGGGTTCAGTGACTGGAACCAAGCCGGAGAAATATCAATACCTGCGAATTGTAATTGAGTTCGCTGATCGGCATAGTTAGCCAAGATCGTCGAGCCTTGTTCTTGAATTGCCCAGAACATCACCGAAGCGATGAAAAGGGGAATATAAGCAATAATCCTTGACTGTTCAACAGCTGTGGTTTTCGGACTACGATACATGACGACAAAATAAGCGGTAGGAATCAAGATACCAAGTACTCCTATTAATCCGATAAACGTATCGAAGGTAAGCAGTCCCATTGGAATAGTGAAGGCGATAAGCACAATGACAACGATAGCTGCCAGCACCATCCATTTAGTGAATTTTTTCTTTTCTTCCGGTGACAGTGGATTACCCACATAGTTGCCAGCAAGACCGAGGTTTTTCTTTCTCGTAAAGATATAAACCATCAATCCGCAAAACATTCCTACTGCGGCTACACCGAAACCTAGATGGAAGTTATATTCTGTTCCGAGTGTTCCGACAATTAACGGAGCAAGAAAACCACCTAGATTAATGCCCATGTAAAAAATGCTGAAACCGGCATCGCGGCGCTGATCTTGCTCACTATAAATCTCGCCGACCATGGTAGAAACATTCGGTTTCAATAAACCTGTTCCCAGGACGATCAGTACCATTGATACAAAGAACAATGTGATGCTTCCTGGAATTGCCAGGGCAATATGTCCGAACATGATCAATATCCCACCATATAAAAGTGCCCGGGAAGTACCGAGAATTCTATCGGCAAGCCAGCCTCCAATTATACCCGACATATATACGAGAGATCCGTAAATAGACATGATAGCAAGCGCAGTGCTTTCCGGCAGTCCTAATCCGCCGTTGGATACTTCGTAATACATATAAAATACGAGAATCGCTCGCATTCCATAATAGGAAAAACGTTCCCAAAATTCAGTAAAAAATAGCGTAAATAAACCTTTCGGATGACCAAAAAAGCCTTTCTGAGGTACGCTGTCCACAATTTTCTGTTTTTTCTCGCCAGTCATAAGCAACCTCCTTTTATTACCTTTACCATATTATTTCTATCTAGTTAAAATGTCAAAGTAAAAATCAGGCAATGCCTTATAAACGTTGATATGGCAGGGATTATTTTTCATAGGAAGAAGATAGAAATAGAGGAGTTTTACGGTTGAATGGTCTATTGATGGTTAATTGATCTATTTTTGAACTACCTATTCATTTTATTTTTTCCGTAATACCTTTTATAATTTATCTAGTACATAAAATAGAAGAGAGGGACTAATATGAAATTATTGGAAGGAATTTTGGCGCACAATGAACAGTTTGTCAAAAATAAGGATTATGAAAAATATCAAACGGACAAGTTTCCGAATAAGCGGGCGGTCATCATCTCCTGCATGGACACCCGCCTTGTCGAACTTCTTCCTCAATCAATGAATGTCGGAAATGGGGACGCAAAAGTCATTAAAACTGCCGGAGCAATCGTCGCTGATCCGTTTGGCAGTGTCATGCAGAGCATCCTTGTTGCCGTTTATGAACTGAAAGCAGATGAGGTATTTGTGGTCGGCCATCATGACTGCGGCATGTCCAGTTTGAACGCTGAAGCGATGCTGGGCAAAGTGAAAGAGCGCGGTGTAAGCGAGGAAACATTGGCGACATTAGAGAATTCCGGTGTGGATCTTGATAAATTTTTACAAGGGTTTGATCGAGTGGAGGACAGTGTCGAGCACAGTGTCGATACCATCAAGCATCATCCAATGCTGCCTTCCGATGTGCCGGTGCATGGGTTGGTCATTGCTCCCGATACAGGTAAACTGGATGTCGTGGTAGACGGATATCAGAAATAACAGGAAATCGAGCCATTCTGCTGAACGTATTTTCAGCGGGATGGCTTTTTAATTTTAGAACCAGCAAGCATTAATAGGGGAGGGGTAACAGTGTGGAAAAATAAGGGAATCTATTGATAACACGCATATGCTCAACTATTTATCATGTAAATCATTTGGTTAAGGAACCCAGTCATAAAAATATTCATAGGCTAGCGATGCTTTGACCGTTCATGGTGAAGTACAAGAAAGGACCATTTTTTTGCAGGAGTTCGGCAGGTTTATCCGAATTATAAAATGGACAGGCCATTTTCATTTGCTTTGTTCTCTTTCGTATAAGTGGGTATAAACTGCGACATAGTTTGATTGCGTCTTTCTAACTTCCTAGATGTATTGAATTGTAGTTCAGCGCTGCGGAAATACCCTGCGCTTTCCGCGGGCGGCTGGTGAGCTTCCTCGAGCTGACGCTTTGCGGGATCTCACCGGGGCCTATCCTCCCGCAGGACAGGTGTTTTCGGTGGGACGAGTAATCGCAGTCCCAAGGAAGGCTGCGGCAGCAATGCATCGCACGAAGAAAATTGTTTTGTATTTTCGATGAGTCTCCGGGTATTTCCTTCGCTGGGACCAGCTTCTGAAAGTGTTTCTTTCATCCACTAAACATTGATTGGGTTAGTCGGCAATCTATCAGAGATAGGCACTGTTTCCGTGTTCCCGTTACGCTTTGCAGCGGGCTTCCTCCCCACAAGGTGCGAAGAAGCTGTTTCATGTAGCACCCTGGCTGAAGCGTTCCCCACGGAAAGCGAGTGTTTTTTCGAGACGTTGGATCACTTATTCTTTTAAGATTAGGAGGAAGTAACAGAAAGGTTATGTCCCGGTTTATATTTTTTGCGGAATAGAAACCGTAAGTAAAAGATTAGTACGAATACCAGAAATAAGAGGGGGATACATGTGAGGCTTAAAATCATACATACCAATGACCTGCACAGTCATTTTGACAACTTTTCCAGAGCAGTGTCGTTGATCCATCAGCACAAGGATGATCATACTTTAGTATTGGATGGCGGAGACTTTGCCGATTTTAAAAGCATTGAATTACAGGGAACAAAAGGAATGGCGGCAATTGAACTGCTGACTGAAGCAGGGTATGATGCATTGACTATTGGAAATAACGAAATGTTCAACGGGATGGGAACACTGGAACATATGGCAGGAAACAGTCCGATTCCATTTATCAGCAACAATCTATTGAAAAAGGATTTGACAACGGTTGATGGAGTGGTTAGCAGTACGATCATCAAAAAAGATGGGCTGCGCATATTAATAACCGGTTCGTCTCCAGATTTAGAGGAATTCAATGATGGGCTCGGTATACATGTCTCCGATTACAAAAACGCACTGCAAACAGAACTGGATAGGCACCATGGGTTGTTCGACCTTTGTGTGGTATTAAGCCATATTGGAACAGCCGTAGATCAAAAACTTGCTGAAGAAATCGAGGGTATCGATGTGCTGATTTCCGCTCATGACCACCAGCTATATACCGAACCCAAGCTGATAAATGGTACGATTTGTAATAGTGCGGGATCGTTCGGCGAATATATCGGCATCCTGGAGTTGATGGTAGAAGACGGCAAAGTTTCCTTGATGGACTCCGGGATGCTCTCCACAGAGAAGGCAGAAGCATCCAGTAGAATTACGGAGGTGTTGGCAAACAATAAAGCAAAAGCGGTGGAAAATTTAAGTCAGCCGTTATATTTATTGAAACAGCCGTTATGGCATGATGTGATAGAGGAAAACCCGCTGTCGAATTTAATCGCCGACGGGCTGAAAGATTTATTGCAGGCCGATATCGGCTTGATCAACAGCGGTATTGCCCATGCAGGTTTATTTGAGCAAGTGTCAGAGAAAAAATTGATCGAAATCTGTCCTTCTCCCTTAAATCCCACCACGTTCGAGGTGAAAGGGAAAGCTTTAAAAGCAGCATTGGAGCAGTCACTTGATGCTCAGGTGTGCTTGGCCGATGGCAGAGGCCCTGGATTCAGAGGGAAATACGCAGGCAGACTGCATATTTCCGGAATGACTGCCGTGCATGACGGCAATCATCTTACAAAGGTGACCATTAAAGACCGGGAAATCGAGGATGATACATGGTACACCGTGGCCAGTTCGGATTATTTGCAGCGGGGTTCAGGCTTTCCGGCTTTGGCGGAGAATCGTAACCCCGTATTCCAACCGGGATATATTCGAGACGTCATCAAAGAGTATGCAGCACAACCAGCCTTCCTGAAAAAAGCGACAACCGGAAGATGGATAAAAGGTGCCGGCATCCATGTTTGAAAATAAATCAGAAAGGGCGCCCATGCAAGAGGAATTCGTCAAAAATGTCAAGCATCACTTTAAACAGGAAGGCGAAGCGTGGCTGGAAAGACTGCCGGAGGTCATCAAACAATGTGAGCAGAATTGGCAAGTGACAATGGAAGAACCATTCCAGCTCTCGTTCAACTATGTGGCTCCGGCAGTTGGAAGGGATGGCGAGAAAATGGTGGTGAAAATATCCTTACCCGGTAAAGAATTTGCTAGCGAATTGGAAGCTCTTCAGCAGTTGGCCTCCTCGTCGATGGTGAGTTTGCTCGACCTCGACGTGGAGTTGGGTGCTCTTCTTTTAGAGCGAATAGAGCCAGGGGAAATGCTCGCCGAGATAGTAGAAGAGGATAAAGCTTGCCGAATTGCCGCAAAGGTTTTCGGACAGATGACAAGAGAATTTTCGAAAGGAACGGTGTTCCCTACCACGGAAGACCGGGAGGCATCTTTGACAAAGGTTGTTGCCATTCATCCATCTGGATGCGGACCGGTTAGCCGATCGACATTGCTGGAGGCACAGCAGGTTTTTCACCGCTTACACAGTACAGGAAAAAAACAATGGCTTTTGCACGGTGATTTCCATCATTACAATGTCCTTCTGCACGAAGAAAAGAAATGGAAAGTGATCGATCCAAAAGGTTTAATCGGAGAAAGGGAGTACGACTTAATACAATATTTATTAAACAAGCTGCCGGACGATGATCCTTTTTCTGTCATCGACAAAAGGATACAAATTTTCTCGGAAATCCTGCACCTCGATAAGCATCGTTTTGTATTATGGGGATTTTGCCACAGCGTGTTGGCCACTTGCTGGACGGTGGAGGCAAATGGCAATTATCACCGTCCTTTTTACCGGGCGATTGCTGCTTTCCGACAGCTTCATCAAAACTACTACAATCATGAAATCCATGAAACAGAGATAAGCTAATCAATCGACTGATCTGCAATATCTTGTGTTTCTTTTAACCGTTTGAATTTTTCCAGGGCAGTCGTCCAATTCACCGGCTGTCCTCGTTTTAATTGATATAGCAATTCATGGAAGACGGGCTGAAGCCCATAAAAATTCCGGACACGCTCAAAAAGCTTTGCCACAGGTTCTTTCCCTTGATAATGCTGCAGGATTTGGCGGGTGAAGTCCGGTCCGAAATCCCAATAAAATCCGGCAAAATCAAAGGCTGGATCCCCGTATTGGGAATCAGTGAAATCGATGATACCGTTTACCAATTTTGATTCCCTGTCGAAAATAATGTTATTGGCAGATAAATCGCCGTGAATCCAAGTCTTTTGGATTGGTTGTTGTTCTATTCCTGGAAAAAAGGAACGAAAAAATCTAGACACCATATCGGCCTCTTCTTCAGTCAAATTAGGAAGGATATACTTTTCGACCGAAACAAACAACTCCTCCCAATAATCCGGTGTATGAATAGTAAAAAGGGGACTGTCAACCTGCTTGACTGGAAGCTGGTGCAGCTTACTCAGAAATTCGCCAAGCAGCTTTGCGTTGTGTTGATGAGAAAGTAGTGCAGCATGTTGATGACATGTCAGAGCCTCTCCCTCGATAAGTGGGTAATATATAGCAATAGTTCTGCCATGGATATCCTGAAGCGTCTGACAGTTGGGAATCTGTAATGGCGGTCTCGCTTGCTTGATTGCTTGCAATAGGGCGATTTCTCGTTCCGTATGGCGGTGAACGTCGTGATTCTTGGGAAACCGGAAGACAAGTTCATTATTAAGAATGAGGATGTCATGATCCCAGCCTGTATGATTGAAGTTGGTTGTTTCAATAGTCAAAGCAGGGAAATGGTGACTAATGATTGAGAGTATTGTCTGTTCATTCATTCTTGAGCTCCTTTCGTTCCAATCAAGGGATTAAACCAGAGTTGTGTGTAATCAACCCATCCGAGTGCATTTAGGTGAATGTTTTCTATGTTTTCCGGATAGATGGCAAACTGCTTCAACCGGTATAAAAAAAGGAAATGGTGGTGCTTGCATAATGCAGCTTCTTCTTGTTGTAATCGGTGAACATATTCCCTTTCAGAAAGACTTTCAGCCATAATCTGTCGTATTCTTCTTCGACTATATTCAGGGAGGTGACGGGCTGGTAAACTGTGTGTTCCAATAAAACAAGTCAAATAAGCCAGAAGTCGGCTCTCGTCGGCAAGCTGTTCTCCCAGCAACAGGTCCGCTTCATCTAGGTTCTGCCCTATAAGTTTCTCGTAGGGAAGAAAATGCAAGGCCACTTCCACACCTGCTTTTGTCAATTGTTGCTGTATCCATCTGCCATCCAATTCGTTCCCGGCCCCCGTATAACTATACAAATGAAGTTTTTCCCCTTGATAGGTACTAGCATCGAGCAGTGCTTTTCCCAAAGAGAAATTCCGCTTGGGTGATTCGGTGGCGTTCTCTGTATCGCGTGATAGCCTGTAGGCTGGCAAATGCCGATTTCCCTGCAGCTGTTTGATTAACTTTTCTGGTTGTAACAAATGGAAAATAGCTTTACGCAATAATGAGTCAACGGCCAGCTTCCCTTGTCTGCCATTCAAGGACAACAGTTTGCTGCCTTGATCGACCGATGTTGTTTGCCGGAAGTTCGCCGTTGAACTAGACGAGTATGGATATTGATAAAAATTGATTCGTTCACTTTCTATAACATCACCGGCTTGGTTGTCATACAGATCAGGGAAAAAATACATGATGATTTCATCCAGGAAGGGCCGTGTCCCGAAGTAACATTCAAAGGCACGGAGGTGCAGTTGTGTTTCTGTATTTTCCATTACCTGAAACGGCCCTGTCCCGATTGGCGGACCAGGATGGGGGCCGGGAGCAGGTACTATGCTGCCGCCCATGCTTGCAGCAAGATGTAAAAAATGTGGCATCGGTTTTTGAAAGGTAAACTGTACGGTGTAAAGGTGAAGTGCCACCGTTTCTTCCAGATTATCGACCATCCAGTGATAGGCTGAGTATGCCGCCTTATGGCGAAGGAAGCTGTAACATACATCCTCTGCGGTCATTTCATTTTCATCGTGAAAAAGAACCCCTTTTCTTAATTGAAAAATCCACACGGTATAGTTGGCATGATGGGACCAGGAATGAGCCAGCTCTGGTACATGCTTTTCAGTTTTTTTGTCATGACGGACCAGTCGGCTGTATATATGCCGCATGATATGGTTTTCCGAGCGGCGATGGACAAGTAAAGGGTCCAACTTTGGCAATGGCCGGTAAGACGGGAATTGAATCCGGTCGATTGTTTCGCTTTGTCGGGCCTTCCCTCTATCAGAGGTGAAAAACAGCCAGTCGATAAATCGTTGTTGCGTATACCTGCTTACTGATAACGCTTGTAAATAGCGGATTCCTTCTTCCGCCGAAACCGAACTGCGAGCTTTTGCTTCTGCTAGTATCAAGTCTTCAGGATCGGCTATTAGCTGAATAGAGGAAGTGTTCCCTCTCCCTCTGCCCGGCTTCCATATGATCCAGCCAGCCTGCTGCAAGCGGTGGACGATCAATTTTGCATTCCGTTCCGTGCAGGATAAGTTTTTGGCGAGCTCGCTGATGGTTATGGAATGAGCCTTTTCATGTTCGGATAATATCCCGGATAAACGTTGATAGTGTTCCAATAATCTCACTTTGTCACCTCTCATGGAAAAAGGGGAAATTTATATGGTTTGATTATACACTTTTTTTCCTCTTTTCAGCAGGTAGACTTTAAGGAGGGGGAGATTTTATGAAAAATGAATGCAAGAAGAAAGAAACTGGTGGGACGATCGATTTTGGAAAGAAACGTATTATTGGAATAGCTTTAATCACAGCAGCAGCAGTTCTGGGGGATTCCATGCTGTTGATCGCACTGCCGATCTATTGGAAGGAAGCCGGAATTGATTCCCTCTGGCAAGTAGGGATGCTTTTGTCGGTGAATCGTTTTATCCGACTGCCGGTCAATCCTCTAATAGGTTTGTTTTATAAACATTTTCACCGACGTACCGGTATCATGATTGCAGTAATCCTGGCCGTGTTTACGACAGCTTCATATGGATGGCTGAAGGATTTTTGGTTGCTTCTGCTTATGCGTGCCATATGGGGGGTTGCCTGGTCCCTTCTTCGTCTCGGCGGTTATCTGTCCGTGATTGAGGCATCGAATGACAGGAATCGTGGTCAGTATGTCGGCCTGTATAATGGATTATGGGGGATTGGAGGATTGACCGGTATGCTTGTTGGCGGCATGTTGATTGATCAAACTTCCTTCCTGTTTACTTCCAGCTTGTTTGCATTTGTCGGTCTATTAGCAATTCCGGCAGTGTACCGATTCATACCAGTCCATCATCAAGAAAGTACTTCCGAGCCAGGAGCACAGACAGCGGCATGGAAATGGAGATCTGTCCACACTTGGTTTGTGCTTGGTACTGGAGGGGCTGTTGGCATCCTTGTATTTGGTTTATTCGCATCGACGCTCAGTCAATTAATCGCTGGGAATATACCGAATAACTGGTCTGCAGGCGGATTTGCTGTTGGAGCGGCAACTATTGCCGGTGTCGTACAGGCAGTACGCTGGGGATGGGATCCATTTGTCGCTCCATTGATCGGGAAAACGCTAACGACTCACCGGGGTATGGTTCGGTCGTTGTTGATTGTACTGTTTTCCGGCGGGATGATTTTTATCCTGCTCGGAAACGCTGCTTCGCTGGCCATTCTGTTACCAGCATTATTGGTGTTCCAGCTGATTTCAACAGCGTTTGTCACGACTTCCGACACATTGGCCGCCAGTACAGCAGCGAAGACTGATAGGGTGAAAATGATGACGGCTTATACCATCGTTGTCGATGTAGGTGCAGCTTTGGGGCCGCTGATTTCATTCCTATTGCTGGATTTGACGAGTATAGCGCTTGTTTACACAATGGCTGGTTATATTTTTTTCGTAGGTGGCTTTTGCTGGTTGGTCGCATATGTGAGGGGTGGCAGTAGTTTTGATATTGACAGCTGATACAGATGATACACAGAAGGGATTCAAGAGGAAAATCTAGAAAGAAGGAATGGGACGGAAAATCTAATCAAGAAAGGGATCATGTCGATGAACCGAGAGAATCAATCGAAAGCGGATGTTCAGGCGCAATTTGGAAAAAATGCAGCCAATTATATAACAAGCACAATCCATGCCCATGGCCAAGACTTGGAAAAATTGAAAGCAATCATCGATTGGACAGGTGAAGAGAACGTATTGGATATTGCAACAGGTGGAGGACATGTGGCAAATGCACTGGCTCCTCTTGTTAAAAAAGTGACCGCCGTCGATTTGACCACGGAAATCCTGGCTGTTTCCAGGATGTTTATAGAGAAAAACGGGCATAGAAACGTAGAATTTATGGAAGCAGACGCTGAACAGCTGTCATTTAAAAATGAATCCTTTGACATTGCTGTCTGCAGAATTGCAGCCCACCATTTTTCAAATGTAGGGGCGTTTATTCATGAAACCTACCGGGTGCTGAAAAGGAACGGCGCATTTATCCTCATCGACAATACAGCACCCGAATCCGAACGAATGGACCACTTTTATAACAAAATAGAAAAACGCCGAGATTATAGTCACCAACGTGCCTGGAAAAAGTCGGAATGGCTGCAGTTGATCGAAGAACAAGGGTTTGATTTGGAAGAACTATATCGATTCCCCAAGCAATTTCAGTTTGAAAAGTGGTGTAAAACAATGGATTTGCCCGATAAAGAAAAACACACCTTATCGAAGGAAATGCTTAAGGCTCCCATGGATATCAGGCAGAAATTCCGCATCACTGAGGAAAAAGGGGCGGTTTCCAGCTTTCAAGCGGAGGCGAGCCTCATAAAAGCTTTGAAAGGATAAAAGAATGAGTCTTTTTACTTAGTTTGTTTACTGGACAAACTAAGAAGTGATTGATAAAATATCCCTGAGAAAGCGATTACAGTTGAAAGGGGTGTAGACGGAGAGTGTTCGATACTTTCCGGCGGTAAATGAAAAATCATAAACAGTTTTATATCATTCTTGTAACCCTGGTAGCGACACTTGGTGGATTGTTATTCGGCTACGATACTGCCGTGATTTCCGGTGCAGAGGGAGCATTGCAGGCTTATTTTGCCGATAATCTCGACCTCAGCGCGCTAGTACACGGTATAACCGTTTCGAGTGCCCTGATTGGATGTATCATCGGCGGTCTTCTGTCTGGTTATTTGGCTTCCAGGCTTGGCCGGAAGTATTCGCTCGTGCTGGCTGCCGTGTTATTCCTTGTTTCCGCGCTTGGTTCCGCATTTCCCGAGTTTCTATTTTTTACAAAAGGTGAACCTACGCTTGCTTTGTTGGTGACCTTCAATCTCTATCGGATAATAGGGGGAATCGGTGTGGGCATTGCTTCTGCGGTGTCACCGATGTATATCGGAGAAATTGCACCTCCCGAAACGAGAGGCAGTCTGGTTTCGCTGAATCAGTTCGCTATTATATTCGGCATGCTGGTCGTCTATTTCGTAAACTGGGGTATAGCCAGGGGACAGTCTGTCGCATGGGTAAATGAAACCGGTTGGCGCTATATGTTCTTATCAGAGGCAATACCGGCAGCGTTGTTTCTTTTTTTACTCTTCTTTGTGCCGGAAACACCGAGATATCTTGTCTCCAAACAGAAAAATGAAAAGGCGAGGGAAATACTCAACAAAATCTACGACAAAACGATGGCGAAAGCCACGATGTTTGAAATTGAAAAATCCTTCGATGAAAAAAAGGCAAAACTGTTGGCGTTTGGCAAGAGAATAATTGTAATCGGTATCTTGTTATCCGTTTTTCAACAATTTGTCGGCATAAACGTGGCGCTTTATTATGCTCCTCGAATATTTGAAAGCATGGGAGCTGCCCGGGATGCATCCATGTTCCAGACAATCATTATGGGACTGGTCAATGTCGTGTTTACCCTCATTGCCATCTTCACAGTTGATAAATTCGGTCGTAAACCACTGCTGATTATCGGCTCAATCGGTATGGCTGTGGGAATGTTCGGGGTAGCTGGCATGGCATTTTCTGATGCGATCGGCATCGGAACCTTGATTTTCATCATTATTTATACTGCTTCCTTTATGATGTCATGGGGTCCGATTGTCTGGGTGCTGATTGCGGAAATTTTCCCGAACAAAATCCGCGGCCAGGCAGTTGCGATTGCCGTGGCAGCACAGTGGGCAGCTAACTATTTTATATCTTCTACTTATCCATCGATGATGGAATTCAGCGGTGGTTTGACTTATTCTTTCTATGGGCTGATGAGTGTCCTCTCTGCATTGTTTGTTTGGAAAATGGTCCCCGAAACCAAAGGGCGTTCTTTGGAAGAACTGGAATCGATATTGGTTAGAAGCAGGAAGCATTCAGCATAATCCATCCGGTTTCGGATAGAGTATGCAGTGCTCGTTGAAACAGCCAACCTCTGGGATATCAACTGGAGGTTGGCTGTTTCTTGACTCCTCGGGATGCATGATGGCTGGTATGCAGGACCGATGGCCGGGCGGCTTTATACCATTGCAGGCAGACAAGAAAAATGAGGAAGGCGTCAATTAAATCTCCACCATAATACATCAGCATGCTCCCGGCTTCTGCATCCGCTACATGAACTTGTGCAGGAGGGTGCGCGTAAAGATATTTGGCCAGGATGGCATGCCCTGCCAGCGCCAGTAACAGGATACTAGCACGGTAACGGTAACCCGCACGGTGTGGAGTCGGATCGATGTACACCATGGCAGCGGTGAATACATATCCCGCAATAAAAACATGCAAATGAATAAAGACATGTAAAAAGATACTGTGATGCATCGCTTGGTACAATCCTGTTGTGTATAATACCCACAAACCGCCGATGTTTAAGATACCGGCAAATGATGGATCGCTCAGCAACGAAAATGGGCGGCTTCTTAAAAATCGTGAGACCCTCTTGGCATTGGCTACAGACAAGGCGCGGAGTAACAGCGTCACAGGAGCTCCAAGTACCATCAATAATGGAGCGAGCATTCCCAGCAATAAGTGTCCGAGCATATGAAAGAAAAAGCTATCATGCGCTAGGATTGCTATTGGTCCGGCAACAGAGATTATGGCAAAAACGGAACCTGCAAACCAGAAACATGTCCGAAATACCGGCCAAGGCCGCTGGCGTCTCGTTGTATGTATGATTCCGAATAAATAGGCAAAGCCGGCGACCGCGAAAGGAAGCAACAAAAGCAGTTGGGGAATCCGGTACAATCGGTGATCCATTTGTTCATTTTTCCTCCTTTACTTTTGGCCGGGTCCTGACGACCATGATCAAACCAGCCAACAGTATCAAACAGGCTGTAATGTTCCAGACCAAGTCATAAGGGAGGATGTCGACATGATAGCGGATCTGATGCAACCTCCATAATTTATGTTGGATTGTCCCGTCATATAGTTGAAAGAGCCCAGCCCCAGTCAAAACGCCGCCCCACCAACGTTTGATATACCAGGCATTCCTTCTTCGCAAGTCCGCCACAAGAAACAAGCCGCCGATGGTAGCAAACCAACTGAAAGCATGAAAAAAACCATCTGAAACAAGTCCTATACTCGTTGTCGATTTATCATAAAAATGATGCCAGTGAAGCAGTTGATGAAAAACGGCTTCATCAAAAAAGGCAATCAGGCCCAAACCGAATAGAAAACCGGACCAAAGGTTGCGGGAAGCATATTGAACAGTAACCGGATAATCTTTATACATGAAGCTACTCCTCCTTCCGTAATGAATAGCATGCTTTTCCTATAGTTTGCCACAAATTAAAGAGATGAAAACCTAAGAATCGGAAGTGAACGTTTGTAAGAAGACGTATCTCGAGAAGAAGAGCGGCTCTCTGGGAAAGAAGATCAACTAGTAGAAAAAGAAGAGCGACTCTCTAGGAAAGAGGATCAACTTCCGGTAAGAAGAGCGACTCTCCGGGAAAGAAGATCAACTAGTAGAAAAAGAAGAGCGACTCTCTAGGAAAGAGGATCAACTTCCGGTAAGAAGAGCGACTCTCTGGGAAAGAAGATCAACTAGTAGAAAAAGAAGAGCGACTCTCTAGGAAAGAGGATCAACTTCCGGTAAGAAGAGCGGCTCTCCAGGAAAGAAGATCAACTAGTAGAAAAAGAAGATCTACTATCTGGGAAAGAAGATCAACTAGTAGAAAAAGAAGAGCGACTCTCTAGGAAAGAGGATCAACTTCCGGTAAGAAGAGCGGCTCTCCAGGAAAGAAGATCAACTAGTAGAAAAAGAAGATCTACTATCTGGGAAAGAGGATCAACTTCCGGTAAGAAGAGCGACTCTCCGGGAAAGAAGATCAACTAGTAGAAAAAGAAGAGCGACTCTCTAGGAAAGAGGATCAACTTCCGGTAAGAAGAGCGACTCTCCGGGAAAGAGGATCAACTAGTAGAAAAAGAAGAGCGACTCCCCAGGAAAGAGGATCAACTTTCGGTAAGCGGCTCGCCCTAAAAAGAAAATCAACAAGGTGATAATTCATTTGTACTAAGTCATCCGCTCCGTATGCTTTTTAAACAGCTTCATCACCAACAGGTGGATCATTGCCTGGCTATATTTGTAGACAAACCAGGGCAGGGATGGCCGATAACCGTGAATAGCAATTATGCAATCGTCGTTGGGAACTTGACAAAACTCCAGTCTGCCTGAAGAGTCGGCTGCAAGAAGCCCTCCTGCTATTCGAAAAACGGTTCGATTTGAACTACTTGCGTCTGAAGAATATTGAAGAACGAGCAGTGGATGGCTCAGAAAACGGGTGTGTATTTCGCACGAACTCCCACGCCATTTTATGTTGATTAGCGGGCTTGCCATTCGATTCAACCAGTTCAGGTAATAAAACGCTGTCCACTCTGCATCTTTTCCATAGGTCAGTCTGACACGCTGAATAGAACGAACGCCTGCAGTCCGGTCGGAAAATACTTTCGATACCTCAAATAAGGTCGATGGAAGTGGGAGTGTTTTAACCGGTATACCGGAAGTTTGGAGCATCTTTTCTACCTCGGCAGGGCTATCAGAAGGTATCCCCCCGTCAGGCTTCAAATAAATGATTTTTTTTAAGTTTGTTTCTCTGGCAGCTCTCGTAAAGCTGTCAGCTGCCAGCACCGTCATTTCCGGCAGATGCGCCTGGGATAGACGTGCTGCTGGGAATGCAACAGGGTAAGAAAATACTGCCAAGTCTGCCCCTTGCAATTCACTTTTTATAGCATTTACGTTAAAAAGGTCTGATTGTAATTTACGCAGTCCCATGGCATTGTAACTTCCAGCCAGTTTGTCCTGGATATTGTCCTGTAGAGTTGAACCGGCTCCTATAATAGCAACCGTCAACCGATTTATCTTTGTCATCGTCATTCCTCCGACCCTATATATCTTGTTGTTTATCTTTTCATTGTAAATCAACCATGCCCATTTGATAAAATGTAGAAAAGCTAAGGTGAGGAGAGGATAGGGGTGAAAGAGTTTAAAGTAACCTATTTTTTTGATCAGGAACACTACATCCGCCGGTTCATCTTTGCAGAGTCCCAGGAACTGGCCGAAGAGCTGATTCAAAGTGAGCGGGATGATTACGTCACATTTCGAGACAGCAGGGGTATCTATCACGAACTTCATCCCCGGGATGTCCGGGTAATCCAACTATCGGAGTATTTCCGAAAACAAAAAAAGCCGGAATAGATTACATTCAAAAAAGCATCCATTCCTGCCTCGGCGCAGGATGAATGCTTTCACTTCAGCTTTTAGATAAACGCAAGTACCGTCGATAACCGCTTATGGCAATCAGTATGCCGACCACCCCGCAGGCAAGCAAGATGGTTAAAGGCACCCATATATCCAAAATGCCGCCGCCATGAAGCAAGATTTCTTTATAGCCTTCCAATCCCCAATATTGCGGGATGAATTTGCAGATGGTCTGCATGATGTCCGGCATGATTTCGATCGGCATCCACAAACCGCCAAGCAAGGCTCCTCCCAATGCAAGGATTTGCGTCAGTGCGATCCCCATGTTTTCGCTTTTCACCAGGACTGCCATTGCCAATCCCCAACTTGTTGCAAGAAAAGCCTGAAAAAGGGACATGACGATAAGTGCCATCGGATCACCAAGCGGCAGGTCGTATACAAGGAACCCGAATAGGAACAGAACAGCGATTTGCAGGAGGACAATAATCATAAAAGGCACCCATTTACCCAAAAAATAGCTTTGGACAGGCAGGGGAGTGCTGGCTATGCGAGCGACCATCCCGCGTTCCCGATCCTTTATGAAGGTGATGACCATGGAAATCATGATGAAAAAGGTGAACATGACCGCATATCCAGGGATGATCTGTGTGATGATTTCTTTATATTCCACACCTTCCTGGCCGGAAAAAACAGCAACAAAAACAACAATGAATAAAATTGGCAAAATAAAAGTCCAAAACCATATTCCTTTATCTTGTATGTTCTTTTTTAACTCGGTCCTTGCTATCGCCCACAATCTAATCTCTCCTTCTGATTTAGTTATCCCGCAGCATTGTACCGGTCAATTGAAAGAAAATATCCTCCAGCTTCGGATAATACAATTCCAATCTACGTGGTTGCAGTTCCAGTTCTCGAAATCGGATGACCAACTTCTCCAATACGAAGAGCGGATCTGCATCGATGACTAAAAAGCCGTCTCCTTTAGAGGTGATAGGGTAGGGGTGGAGATGCTCTGCTTCTATTGTATCGCCGGAAACATATAAAGAAGGGGTGCCATACTTTTCCAACAACCTGTCCATGGTTCCGTTTTCCAATAATACTCCCTTGTCGATAAGACCGATACTGTCACAAAGGTGTTCGACCTCTTCCATGTAATGACTGGAATAAATAATGGTGCTGCCGTCTGCTTTTAACTGCTCGATAATGGAGAAAATGGATTTTCGTGATTGTGGGTCTATACCAACGGTGGGTTCATCCATGATAATGATGGCGGGTTCATGCAGCAGGGCGCAACCGATGTTCAACCGACGTTTCAACCCTCCGGAAAATTTCAGCACTTTGTCTTTGCTTCGTTCGGCCAAACCGATTTTTTCCAAAACATCCTCCATACGATTATGCAAATCTTTTCCTGAAAGTCCGTAAAGTCGGCCGAATAGCAGCAAATTATCTCTTGCTGTCAATGTTTCTTCCAGACAAAGTTCCTGCGGTACATAGCCGATCAGTTGCTTTACTGCTTGTTTTTCTTTTGTTACAGAAAAACGGTCAACGACAATGTCACCTTCAAAATGCTGTAAAATGCCAGCAAGAATTTTCATCAATGTCGACTTTCCGGCACCATTCGGACCGACAAGACCAAAGCAAGTTCCTTTGTCGATGGTAAACTCGATACTGGCCAGTGCCTGGAGGTTGCCATAGGACTTGCTAACTCGGGCTACTTCAATCAATTTTTCCCCTCCTTAAAAGTTCCTTTGTAAAAACATCTCTTTCACTTTACGCAAGTTACCGGAAAAGGTTTCAGAAATTTTCATTAATTGGAGCCGTAAGATAAGGGAGGTGACGTTTGAAATTTTTCCAAAAACTCAAAAACGAGGTTTTACCGGAGAGAGTTTAAAAGAAAGGACCGCCGATCGATCGTTTGTGTTGTCGATTGGCGGTCCTGCTCATTTTCATATTTCACCAGCGTATTGATTTCATTGTATGAAGTATTTTTTCCTTCTCTGCTTCAGCGATTTGCCAGGTTTTGATTTCTGACACCAACGCCGCCATCGTGATCCAGCCTTTCACAAAACTGTTTAGGCGGGCTGTCAAGGTGGCGTTATTAAAGGCTTCAAAAGTAGGGTACAGTTTTTGCAACTTGGTCACTGCGTCTGGGTATCTTTTTAAAAAGTATTTTTGGTGTCTTTCTTCAGCTAGTGTGAAGCTGTTAAAAGGGGCGATTTCTGTTTGAATGGTCATCGGTGACAGTGTTTCCAACTGTTTTTTAACCCTCTGAATCATAGGCAGCTGATTCGCATCATGATATAACAACAAAGACAAGTATTGGCGGCCTTTATAGTTTCTGCGGTTAGAGTTATGGCTATTCCAAAAATGTTCAAGCAGTGCATCATAGGAAAGAAGCGATGGATCGAAGTCGATTTGGACCACTTCGGTATGATTGCCGATTGTTTTATAAGTCGGATGATTTGTTGTCCCGCCGGCATAGCCAGTGCGGATGCGAACGACTCCAGGTAAATGCCCGAACCGGGCTTCTGTACCCCAGAATCATCCCATGCCAAGAGTGGCGATCTGCAGTGAATCGGTCCTTCCCGTTTTCATGATAACCCTCCAAAAATCAATTTTCATTCATCATACGTGTTTACTTCGACAATGTCCAGTGGATGGTCAAAAAGTTTGATAGACTTTTCAACATAACATGATAAACTAAAAGTAGTACATAAAGGGAGACATTTCTATGAAGCTCTGGTTGAAGAAAATATCTGTCATCTTGATAACATTCATGACGCTGGGTATGTACATCCCTCCGAACTATCTGGATACGAGCGCAGCAGAAAAAGACGAAGTTCTCTCAAAATCCGATTCCGAAACACATACTTCTTCTACTGTTGGTGTGATGGAGAGGGAAGACGAAGCAGAACCGCCGACTGATGGAACAACAGACAATAGCCAGTTGATTGCATCTTTCACGGAACAAGCAGCTGAGCGAACGGCTGCAAAACTTGGTCCAAGGATTTATCCCAAAGTGGAAGATGAGTTCACTTCCAATATTCTTCCGGTGCTTCAACAAGTTGTCCATGATATTTTGACAGAAGCAGGCGATGACAAAATCCCTTATTTTGTCATCACGGAACAATCGGGAAGCGGCTATGGCGAACGTATTTTCAATATCCACGACTACCAGACTGATGAGGATGTAGCTAAATTTCACGTTCGGCGTGATAACCGTCCTGGGGAAGGATACTGGTTTAATTTCCATTATCATTTAAACAGGGACGGCTTTGAAGGGCACTACACGATTGGGGAAATTTACTGGGACAAAAATACGCCGCCAAAATGGATGGCATAGTTATAGAAAAAGAAAGGCAGGAGCTGCAGGCTCCTGCCTTTCTCTATTATTAACCGTCTGAATCCTTCTTGTTTGCAGCATCACTTCCTGAACCGTCAGACCCCCCTGGTTGATCTGCCTCGCTTTTATCCTGGCTGTTTTCGGCTTCTGTGGAGCTGGAGGTTTCCCCCAAGTCCATCTTATTATTTTCCGTCTGACTATTGTTGTTTTCATTGGAGTCATTATTTTGGTTGGTGGTGCTGTCAGTATCCTTCTCGTCATTCTTGTTTTCTTCGGTGCTTCCACTTGATTCATCTGATGACTCCGAATTGTTTTCCTCCTTGTTCTGTCCTTGTTCATTTGAGTCTCCACTACCAGACTCTTCTTCGGGGATTTGGGAAGAATCACTCGAATTTTCCTGTTCACTTTCATCTTGATCCTCCGAATCTTGCTCTGTGTCTTCGTTGGGAGATGGTTCCTCTTCATTTTCTTGTTCGGTATCTTTTTGGGTTTCGGTATTGTTCTTTGGATCCTTGTTGTCTGTTTCATTTTCATCCCCCTGGGAAGAAGAATTGCTTTTCTCTTTCTCTTCATTGTTTGATTCATTTCCACCGTTATTTTGTTCCTGATCAGAACTGCTCTCCGAATTTTCTTGTGCGTCGTCATGTGTGTCGACAACGATGGAAGCAGGATCGCTTTCCTCTTCTTCCGAGACGGCCCGGACAGTAAAGGTGTAGGAACCACCCGAATCGATGGCAGGAATGTCTATTTCCGTTTTGTCTGTTTCTTTAGTTGTGGCGGCGGAACCATCTTCGGCAGATACCTCCACCTCAAAATGCACCTCCCGGTCGTCGTCTTCCTCCTGTTCATAGTCCCAGTCTAATCGGACCGTTGCTTCTTCTTTAACGTAGTCTGCAGACAATTCTTCGGGCGCAGGCAGTTCCGGGATGAATTCCTCTGATTCCTCTTTGGGGACTTCTCCTTTTACAAACAGTTCGGTTGAGATTTTGTCTTCAGGAGTAAAACTGCTGGCGAGTTTCGGAGGATTGGTCCCTTCTTCTATTTCTTTTTCTACGACACTATCCGGCTTAGTGAAGTCTTCAGTGTCCGTATCCTTGGAAACCTCTTTCATGACATGCTTGAATATCTTTTTGGCGATATCTTTTTCATTTCCTGTCAACGGGTTTTTTCTATCTTGATAGCCGGTCCAAATTGCTGCTGTGTAATCGGTCGTGTAACCGGCAAACCAGGAATCCGGTGAGCTGTCATCCGGAATATTGTATTTTTCTATTGACTCATCTGAATAATTGGTGGTGCCGGTTTTTCCCGCTACAGGCAGTCCGGGAATATTCGCCTTGTATCCTGTGGCTGCCGGTTTTTTAATGACATCCTTTAACATATCGGTAACCATGTAAGAGGTATAGTCTTCCATTGCCTGTTGACTCTCATGTTCCGTTTCCAATGTGTCTCCGTCTCTTTCTTCGATTTTCGTAACAGTGTATGGTTCGTTATATGATCCACCGTTTCCGAATGCGGCATAAGCCCCGGCTATTTCCAGGGGGCTCGTGCCTTTTGATATTCCGCCGATTGCTGCACTTTCCATCAAGGGTTCCTCCAAATTCAAACCAAGCTTTTCGGCGAAATCGGCGGCATTTTCGTGTCCGGCTTTATTGAACGTTTTGATGGCCGGAATGTTTCGCGAATCCCATAATGCTTCGCGTATAGTGATCTCCCCTTTATATTCCCCATCCCAGTTTTGTGGTTCCTCGCCATTTTCATATTTAAATTTTTCATCGTCGACTATATGTGCGGTGGACCACTTTTTATATTCAATAGCAGGTCCGTATGCCAAAATCGGTTTCATGACGGAGCCAGGCTGCCTGCTTGTATCGGTGGCAAAATTGAAACCGCGTTTGGTTTCCTTGGCATAGTTACGGCCGCCGCCAACAGCCCGGATCGCCCCGCTTTTTGTATCAAGCAATGTGATTCCTGCCTGGAAAGGCTGCCCGTCCTTATCTTCTGGATAATCAATTACCTCTTCCTTGTCCAGTATGTTTTCGACAGTTGATTGGGCATCAGGGTCCAGGGTAGTGTGGATTTTCAAACCATCCTCGTAAATATTGTAATCGCCGAGGGCATCTACCTCACTGATGACAACGTCTATAAAAGCCTCATACCCATCAGAAGCTGATAAGTAAGTCCGTTCTCCCTCATCCCGTTCGACGAGTCCCTCGGTGATCGGCGTTTTTTCTGCCTCCACACGTTCCTTATGGGAAATTTTATCGTGTTCTTCCATTAGAGCGAGGACGATATTACGTCTTTCCTTGGCGCGTTCGGGATGGTCGTATGGGTTGTAACCGTTCGGGCTTTGCGGCATACCGGCAAGCAGTGCCGCTTGCGGCAGCGTCAGCTCTTCAAGCTCCTTGCCGAAATAGTAGTCGGCTGCAGTCTCGATGCCGTATATGTTATCGGAGAAATAAATTTTGTTGACATACATTTCAAAGATTTCCTGTTTACTGTATTCCTGCTCCAGTTTAACAGCCAGCCAAGCTTCCTGGGCTTTTCTTTTTAAAGTCTTCTCCGACGATAAAAAGGAGCGTTTTACGACTTGTTGTGTAAGCGTGCTGGCTCCTTCAGAGCCAAATCCTTCGGTTACATTGGCTATCACCGCTCCGCCAAGTCTCAGAGGATCAACACCGAAATGATCATAAAATCGGGCATCTTCTGTAGCTATAATGGCATCCTCTACTAAATCGGGGATTTCGTCATAATTTACTTGCTCTCTTTTTTTGTTGCCTATCGCTGCCACCACGTTGCCGTCTTTATCAAGGATTTGGGAGGCGGCCGAATCTACCAATTCCTTTTCACTTAAAGGCGGAGCCTGGTTCGCGTAATAAGCAAACACACCGGCACCAGTCAGAAGGCCGGCCAGTCCTAATATAAAAAGCAGGAAAATTAGTTTCAGCCAAAGTGGTTTCTTTTTCCTTCTTTTCATTCGGGAATTCTGTTCAGCCATGTTGGTTTCCTCACTTTCAATAAAGCGTACACGGTTCTTCCAGTTTCGGGTTTTCTGTGTACGCTGATTCATACTAAAAAATAAAGACTCTTGGTTGTATACCCGATTCAGTCTGTGATGGAACTTTCAGTTTTTGCCAAAACGTCGGGCTGTTCAGTCATGTTTCTTTGTATTTTGGAATCTACTATAAAAAAAGCCATTTCGGGGGACAACCTGGAGGAAGACTGGACAGTCCGCCCGGCAATAAGTACAATTTTAGAGGAGGGGGGGATGAAGATGAGCGAGAAACAAAAAACAATGATTCAAGTGAGGGATAACGGCTCCATCCTAGTCAAGGGGGAAGTCGAATTGTTGGATGCAGAAGGCAATGTGTATGAAACAAAACCCGCATTTTCTTTATGCAGGTGCGGTGCTTCCAGCAACAAGCCGTTCTGTGACGGTACGCATAAGAAAATTGGATTCGAAAGCAAAACGCGGGTACACGAGAAAGAATAAAAATAGGTGAGCTTGAGAAAAGCGGAAGGGGAAAGTTATGGAATTCATCGGTTTGATTATTTCAGTGGTGGTCACCATCTACCTAGTGGTCGATGCGCCTAAGCATGGAAAGAGCCCGGTTTTATGGGGAGTACTAGGCTTTATATTCAGCTTGTTGACGCTTGGAATCTATTGGATCCAGACAGGGAGAAAAGTCATTGGCTGGGTTCTGACTATCGTTATCATCATCGGGATTATTTTGATTCTGTTTGCGTTCTTTGCGTTATTTTGGTTCATAGTCGATTCTCAATAGTCATGAGTGGATAAATGAAGGAGGGGCAATAAAATGTTTAAAAAGGTAGCTTCAGATGCGCTGGGATTAAGTGATATCGGAAGTGTGATCACACCGGAGGATTACGACAAAACGGACGCCGATGATTATGTGATGCACGAGGATGGAGAAAAAATCTACTTTTTGATCAAATCAAAGTCAGATGAGTATTGCTTCACAAACAAGGCGTTGATTCACTTGGATGGCACGAGTGCCACTAGCAAGAAGAAGACATTGCATCGACATAGTTACTATGCAAAGGATGTCTCGAACGTGGCACTGGAAACAGCAGGAACCATCGATTTGGATGTAGAAATCAAGTTCACGTTAGGCGGGACGGCATTTTCTATCGATGTACATAAAAAGTTCATCGCCGAAATAAAAGATTTATATAAGACTCTTTTGAAAATGGAGGAAATCACAGAGGACAACCAGCTTTACCTTGATTACGCGAAGCAAAGTCTTGAGCTGGCATCTGCCACGCTTAACCAAAGCAGGAGCAGCGAAGCGCGTATATCGGAGGAATTCCATGATATCAACCAGGCAGCATTTGACTGGTTAAAAAGTCAGAAAAAGCTTTATACAAGAAAAGACTACGGAGAAATTTTTGAACTGTTTATCAATCATTGAAGAAAAGGGCTGTGCATAAGTCGATAAAAGACTTACGCACAGCCCTTGTTTTTTCTTGGTCGACGTCCCGATTGAATTCCACTATTCCCCTGAAATAGCAAAAAACGATGATGTCCAGAAGAAAGAGAAAAACGGAGAGAAGTGCTTCTAAAGACTTATCGAGTCGTGAAAGAACATGAAAATAACAGGAAGAAGGACCCGGAAATGGAAACCCTTTCCCCAAAAAACCTTGTAAGATAATCTTACAATGGAATTGCGCGAAAATTCCGATACTGCTACATTTATACTTAACATTTGATGTTAAAAGACATCACATGAAAGGGGAGGGGAACTTATGGATCCTATTTTTTTAATGAATAATGTATGGATCATGGTTAGCGGAGTACTCGTGTTTTTGATGCTTGGAGGATTTATCTTGCTGGAGGCAGGTTCGACCCGTATGAAGAACGCCGGTCATATTGCAGGCAAGACAGTATTCACTGTCGGAATCACCTCTTTGGTGTTCTGGGCAGTCGGCTGGGGGTTAATCTATGGAAGTGAAGGAACGTTAGTCGGGTTTGGCGATTTCTTTTTTGGTGATGCCACCACCATGGGCGAGGGATTGGCGGGTTCGACCGACTTTTTCTTTCAAATGGCATTTGCTTGTATCGCGATGACCATTGCTTTTGGAGGATTCGCGGAAAGGGCGAAATTGTCTGCTTATGTAGTATTCGCTGTTCTGTTTTCGGCGCTTATTTACCCGGTGGTTGCCCATTGGATTTGGGGAGGCGGCTGGCTCGCCGATCACGGGAAACAGGATTTCGCTGGATCGACAGTTGTCCATTTGACTGGAGCAATGGCTGCGTTGGCAGCAACCATCATTTTGAAGCCGAGAATCGGTAAGTATAACAAAAATGGTTCTTCTAATGATATTGCCGGTCATAATCAGGTATATACCGCGTTAGGTGTGTTGATTCTTTGGATCGGCTGGTTTGGGTTCAACGCAGGGAGCACACTCGGAGTAGCGGATGCGTTCTTCGGATATGTTGCGCTGAATACTCAATTGGCAGCAGGTGCCGGTGCCATCGGTGCAATGCTGATTGTATGGACGGTCACTGGAAAAGCGGATGTGCCGACCACCTTGAATGGTGCGCTTGCAGGCCTTGTTGCCATCACGGCATCTTGTGCATTCGTGGAACCTTGGGCAGCAGTAGTCATCGGGTTTGTCGGTGGATTGATCGTCTTCTTGAGCATGAAATTTTTCGACAAAGCAAAAATCGACGATCCCATCTTCGCATTGTCTGTTCATGGTACAGTAGGTGTATGGGGAACCTTGTCCAATGGGTTATTCGCGACGCCTGAATTGGCAAGTGTCGGTCGACCGGGCCTATTCTATGGCGGAGGCTTCGAACAATTGGGCGTTCAAATCATGGGGGTTGTCACCAGTGGGTTGTATGCCTTTGTTGTTGCCTTCATCCTGTTGAAAATCATGCAAAAAGTCATGGGCGGCCTCCGCGTTTCGGAAGAAGAAGAAATCGTCGGCCTAGACTTGAGTGAACATGGCAGCTATGGTTATCCTGAAAATTTGCCACAGACCAATAAAAATACGGAAGCGACAGGAGCGTAATGTTGTCAAAAAGGATGGATTCGGTTGTGAAATCTTATGAGGAAATCAACGCTCAGCGCCAATCTCTCATGGCAGCTGCAGCAGATCATCAAAAACTGAATTCATACCATGATCAATTGATGGCAAACACTGTCCGATTGGCACTTGAAAAAGTCAAAGGAGAGCTGGGAGACCCCCCTGCTCCCTTTGCTTTCTTTTTAATGGGAAGTGCCGGCAGGTTTGAACAATCGGTTTGGAGCGATCAAGACCACGGTATTGTTTTTGCCGGGGATGATTCGAGTAAATCTTATTTTTTAAGGGCAGGAGTTGAAATAGCAGACGCATTGGAGGCGGTTGGTTATGAGCGCTGCGATGGAGAAGTGATGTCTTGCAATCCGCTGTGGTGTAAGTCCGTGGAGGGATGGCATCGGCAAGTGACGGAGTGGTTGACGGAAGCCAGCTGGCAGTCCTTACGTCATTTTTCCACTTTCTTTGATTCCCGGGTTTTGATAGGGAATACCGACTATTTAGCGCAACTGAAACAAACCGCTTTTTCGATCCTTGAAAAGCAGCCGGGCCTTTATCGTCGTCTCATTGATAACGTTGATTTTTATCGGAAAGGAATCGGTATATTCGGACAGCTGCTTCCTGAACGACAAGGGGAACAGACCGGCTCCATCCATTTAAAACAGAAGGCGTTTTTTCCGTATGTCAATGCGTTAAGACTACTGGCCTTAAAGAATAAGATTTACGCTCCTTCCACCTTATCGAGATTCAACCAGCTGCCCGAGGAAGACCGTTTTTTGAAGACGTATGAAAAAGACTTTAGAGCACTTCTGGATTTCCGGTTGAAATTTCGCAGAGATGCAAAGACATATAAGGAAGTGCACCTTGTCCCGATTCAGGATTTAAACAGACAGGAAAAACAGGAGTTAAAGAACATGATGAGAAAAGGATATAAGCTTTTTTCCAAAACGAAATCCAAAATCGAAGAAGCGTGCCCGAAATGATCATGGATCAGATGATTCAATTTGTGAAACAGATGTCGGGAAAATTTGGAGTAAGTCCTTATGCAACGCTTCCGAATCAGTCAGACCCTGGAAAAATAGCTTACATGCGGGAGTTGCAGCGGGAGTTGAAAAACAAAGAGGTACTTGAAGTACCTTTATCAGAATTGAGGGTGGTCGTTTTTGATTTGGAAACGACTGGTTTTTTTCCGTATAAAGGGGATCAGATTCTATCAATCGGGGCTGTGAAAATGCGAGGTGATCAGCTTCTTGACAAGGAAACGTTTTATGCTCCCGTGAACTGTGAAACGGCTCTTCCTGAAGAAATAACGAATCTTACCGGATTGACGGATGAGGCGCTTGCAGAGGCTGATACCATTCATGATGTATTAAGGGAATTCTACCAGTTTATCAAAACCGACCCGTTAGTGGCACATCACGCCAGTCATGAAAAGCAGTTTATGAAGCATGCAACCTGGATGTCACTTCGTATGAACTTCCAACACCGGGTAATCGATACATCTTTTTTGACGAAGACCGCAGAACCAGATGCACAATTGGTGACATTGGATGAATGCTGTGCCCACTTCGGAATAGAAATTCCCCATCGACATCATGCGCTTCATGACGCCATTGCCGCCGCACGCCTTTGGGCGGCATGTATTGAAACGGTGCAAAAACGTGGATTTACAAACCTAAAGGAAGTATACGCACACTTGGCATCCAAATGAGGCTGCCATTGGAGAGGAAGTAAAAGGAGGGGAAGGGGTTGAGCCGTGATATTCCTGACGATGTAGCTGCTTTCCCGATCAGTGTAGTGAAGGATTTAACAAGTTTGTCTGCCAGACAGATTCGGTACTATGAAAAGCATGGATTGATTAAACCTGCCAGAAACGAAGCTAATAGAAGGGTGTATACCTTGAACGACATTAACAGGCTGCGAGAAGTGAAGGAGCTGATCGACAAAGGAATCAATATTGCCGGCATCAAGGCAATGCTTAATTCGTGATCAACAAGGAACAGCTTCTTGGTTTTCAAAGAAAAGGCGGTGCAGAAGTAGAAAATGGATTGGCAGAAATCGAAAAGGCTTATGACTGCTCTTACACAGTCATAAGCCTTTTTTATCCTGCCAAAATGGTCGTGGGGGGAGCAGGTCGGGTCATGTGTTTCTTTTGATTAATAATTAACAGCATTATAGGAATTGATTCTGCCATGCTCGAAATAGTAACCAGTTCCGCTGATTGGATCGGCTGTTTGTTCGATGGCCTGACGGATCTGGACATTGTTTCTTCCTTGTCCGGCTAATAATCCGGCTAAACCTGCGACGTGAGGGGAGGCCATCGAGGTTCCGGACATATATGCATACCCATTGTTAGGGACAGTGGCTGCAATATCTACACCTGGAGCTGTTACATCTACCCAGGTACCATAGTTGGAGAACGATGCCTTTTGATCGTTTCGATCAACCGCTCCGACAGCGATGACATTGTTGTAGGACGCAGGTTCGAAAGTGGTGGAAACACCGTCGTTGCCAGCGGCTGCCACAACTACGGAACCTTTATTCCAAGCATAATTCACGGCATTTTCCAAAGTTTGTGTATCGCAATTACATCCCAACGATAAGTTGATGACTTCTGCGCCATAGTCGGCAGCATATCGAATGCCATCAGCGATATCAGCCAGTGAACCACTACCGTTGGCATCTAATACCCGGACAGCTAGAATGGATGTATTCGGTGACATGCCTGCGATACCCGCTCCGTTGTTTGTTTCCGCAGCGGCTGTACCTGCAACATGAGTGCCATGACCGTTCAAGTCCATCGGTGTGTAGTCGTTATCGACGAAATCGTATCCTCTAATCGTTTTGCTGTCCAAATCAGTATGGTTGTAATCGACGCCTGTATCCAAAATAGCTATTTCCTGGCCGCTGCTACCTCTCGTTACATCCCATGCTCTGTTAGTGGAGGTGTTCTGTGGTCCATACTGATAATTGCGATAGTAAGTATCATTTGGTGTCCAGGTCGCACTAAATGTGTAGTTCGGCTCTGCATACTCTACATTCGGGTTTTTCTCGAGTGCCTTTACGACTGCTTCTACATTGCCTACTTGCAGCACTTTGAAAGGGGAATCCACCTTATCCTCATCAGGAAGGACTTTTGCATTCAGACTCTGCAATGTCTTGCTCTGCAGGGATTTTCCCGCTTTCTCTTTGAATTTGACGACTACCTCGCCTTTTTGATAGCTCCCTTTCTCGACAGATGCTACTGGAGCGGGTGCTTCTTTTGACTTTTCCAGCTGATCGGTTGTGGATGCTGCATCGGTGAGTGACGGAAAAATGGCCAAAGAGACAACAAGTGACAAACCGGCAAACAATGAACTTTTCATACAATTCCTCCTTTAAAAGATTTATCTACCAATTCTGCGATAAATTAGGAATTCCTGCTAAAATAAGGTTGGGAAAATCCTAGAAAATTACTTGGATTAAAGAGGATTGGGAAGGGGATGTTTCCTGGTGGGAATATATGCCAAAAGCCCCGACTCTTCATTTTTTCTGTAAAAAAAGAGGAAAGCTGTTGATAAAAAGGGGAGAATAAACATGCTCCAGCTATCCTGTTTGAAAAATAAAGAAAAACCCTGTGTAATCGGATTACACAGGGTGAAAAAAGAGTGCTGTTTAAATTTTGAATTGTTTGACCAAATCCTGTAACTCTTCGGCCATTTGAGAGAGAGAAGTGGCTGATCCACTGATTTCTTCCATGGATGCCAGCTGCTCTTCAGTAGAAGCTGAGACATTCTGGGCTCCATCTGAAGTGAAATCCGCAACCTTTGCTACTTCTTCAAATGTGCTGACAAATTGCTCGGTACCAGAGGCGATTTCCTGGATTTTAGAAGTGACCTGTTCGATTTGCTGGGAAACGGTGGTGACAAATCCGGTAATTTCGGAAAATGACTCGCCGGCATGGTGAACCACTGTAATCCCTTTTTCGACTTCTTCCGTACCTGATTTCATCGATTCCACTGCGTTGGATGTTTCAGTTTGAATCGTTCCGATCATTTGACGGATTTGGTCTGTCGATTGTGCCGATTGTTCAGCTAACTTACGGACTTCGTCTGCAACGACCGCAAACCCTTTGCCGTGTTCGCCGGCCCGCGCCGCTTCAATGGCAGCATTTAATGCAAGCAGATTGGTTTGTTCGGCTATATCAGTGATGACGTCGACTATTTTGCTGATTTCTTTAGAATGGCTGCCAAGACCTTGAATACTGCCGGACAGCTCGTTGACTGTTTGCTTGATATATTCCATTTGCCCGACCGTTGTTTCAATTGCTTTGTTTCCTTCTTTTACAGCAGAAGATGCACTTGCTGTCGTAGATGAAACTTCATTAGAGCTTTCTGCAATTAGCTGGATCGATTTGGACATTTCCTCAGCCATTTGCGTACTTTCGACAATCCGAGAAGATTGGCTGTCCATTCCGGAAGCCACTTCCTGAATGGAGGACGAGATCTGCTCCGTAGCAGAAGTGTTTTGTTCGGTGCTGGCGTTCAACTGCTCGGACGAAGCAGCCAGTCCGCTGGCTTTTTCACGTACTTGCAAAATGACGTTGCTCAGATTGTTGCGCATTTTGTTGAATGCTTCTCCGAGTTTGCCCAGTTCATCGTTGCGTTGGACATCGACACTGACACTGAGGTCGCCGTCACTGATGCGATCAGCTGCGCTGACCAGGTCGCTTATCGGTTTGTTGATGGAGCGGATAATAAAGAAGATGACTGCTCCGCCAAGTAAGATTGCTATTGCGATGACAATGATGGTAGTAATCAGGATGGGCATTACTGCTGAACTGACTTCGTCCTGGAACATGGTGCCGACGACTTTCCAGCCGGTGACATCACTGGTCGCGAATGCAAGTTTTTTCTGTTCTCCTTCGAAGCTGTAATCAAAACTTCCTGATTCATTGTTTTGAATATCCTGGAAAAAGTCTTCCGTTGCTTCAGATCCCGCTTCATTGGTCGGGTGGCTGATGTAATGATTGGTGCCATCCAATAAAAATAAATATCCTTCTTTTCCTATCGAAACCTGGTTCGTCATATCGGTAAGACTGCCGAGTTTCAAGTTGACAGCAACGACACCCTGGTTGTCGGCAGTTGCCTTTGCCAATGTCACCACTACCTGTTCGGAAGACTTGGAGACATACGGATCGGTTACGATCACATTGCCTTTTTCCTCCATTGCTTGCTGGTACCACGGTCGTTCACGTGGATCGTAATCAGGCGGGTTTTTGAAAGATGTCGGTGAATTCATGAATTGTCCTGCCTCGGTGCCGACAAAAGTCTGCTCCACATCTGCCTTGGAATCCTGGATAGTATCCAGCAATTCCCGCGTACGGGCATCATTGTTGTTTTCAATGTCGGCAGCTTGAATCGTATTGGACAGGTAATCGATGTTTTCCTGTTGGGCGGAGACGAATTGGTCTACCGTCTGACTGACAAGGTTCACATTCTTCTTGATGGTTTCTTCCATCTGGCTTTCCACTTTGTTTGCGGAGCTTATGTACGAGCTGACTGCAATGATGACGCTCGGAATTAATAGTACTCCTAAAAAAGCAATAATCAGTCTGTTTTTTAAACTGAATGATCGGTTGCCGCTCTTTTTCTTTTTCATTGGTTTTCCCCCTGTTCTTGTTGCAAAATAAAACGTTGCCTCGTTTAATTTATGCCCGCTATGATTATATCGTCTTAATTTACAACATCTTAATAGGGAGAGAACATTTTTTAAGCATTTTTTTTACAAGCTGTTCAACTTCTGAGCGAGCAAAGAAGAGGCGTCCGCGGAGAGATCGCGTTGGTAGGCAGCAAGATTTGCTTCCAAACAGGGAGCTAGCATGTCATCGGAGAAAAATTGTAAAATCTGCTGCTCCACGTTTTGCCTTCCGACACTGTCGATGGCGATGCCAAGCTGCTTGATAAGTTCCAGATTGATTTCTTCTTGTCCTGGCAAAGCATGGTAAATAAAGACCGGTTTCCGCTTTTTGGTACACTCGCTGATGGTAACGCCGCCCGGCTTGCTGATAACAGCATCGATTTGCTCGTATATTTCATTCATCTCTTCCCTGGACTCGACATATCTTAACGGTTTAATCGACCGGGAATGCTCTTTTTGCAAGCTAGTGTACAGTTTTTCATTTTTTCCGCAAAGCACAAAATACGTACAACTTTTTTCCGATATATTGCCGATCAGCTGTTTTAAGCCGCCGACTCCCAAACTTCCTCCACTGATCAGCAGGTTCGGTTTTCCTTGTCCGGGTATTCGGAACCGGGAATGCTTGATAGCCTTGTGGGTGGGAATTCCCGTTAGGTAGATGGTGTCAGGATGCACCCCTTTTTCAATCAAGTCATCTTTGAAAATACGAGACGAGACAAAGTGCATATCCGCATCTTTCTTTGCCCACATTTGGTGAGCGAAAAAATCGGTATAAACATTGATGAGCGGAACATTCAGGTGTTCCTTCTGTTTTAAACGTCCGATGATATAGGACGGGAGGGAATGCGTACAAATGACAGCATCTGGTCGTTCCTCCTCCAAAAGTGCTTGGAATGCGTTCGTGAATAGGAGGTCATATAATCGGAAATTTTTTTGTGCCGATGCATCATCATATACCGATTTTCGGTACAGCCAATTATATGTCTGCGGCAAGTATTGGATCCACTTTAGATAAGACCCGGAAATGAGGCTTTCCAGTTTACCGAAAGTGTAAGCCAGAGGATCGACTTTTTTGCAAATGAACCGGGAATCGAGTTCCCGGATGTGATCGATGATTGTATCGGCTACTTGGTGATGTCCTGATGGAAGCTGCAAAAATGGTAAAAAGAGAAGTTTTTTCACATTGGATTCCCTCCATTTTTTATCCTGAGGTTAGTATGGATGAAAAAAACATTTTGTTTTCACGGGGGGATGAGTATCTCTCTGGCAACGAAACCAGTATTTACTAGTCTGGCTTTCATCGGATTCCTGTATAATGAAGGGCGGAGGTGCTTACGATGTATCTAATGTTGACAACTGTCGCCATCCTTTTGGCGATGATAGGAATAAAAGCTTATCAGAACACCAAGCATGTGGTTATCAATACATTGCAATTGGATCACGAATCAACAAATGGCGTCATACAGGAAGCACCACTGCAGATTCTGCACCTGTCAGATTTGCATTTGGAAAATATATCGATATCCCCACAGCAGCTCTACGATAAATTAAAAGATGAATCGATCGATTTGATTGCACTTACAGGGGATTTTCTTGACAGAAAACGAACGATTCCCAAATTGGAACCGTATTTGCAAAAGTTGAATCTTTTGAAGCCTGCTTACGGAATGTATGCTGTGTTTGGAAACCACGATTATGTATTGAATAATAAAAGTTTTCAAGATTTACGAGAGGTGTTGGAATCGAATAATTGTACGGTGCTTCAGAATGAAAGCAGAACCATCCTTTTAGACGGACAGCCGTTTCATATCATCGGTATCGATGACTATGGTACTGGTCACAGCGAGCTTGCCCCCTCTTTCGAAGGTGTTGGAAAAGGTTTTCGCCTTGTATTGACCCATGATCCCAACGTCGTGTTGGAAATGAAGGATTATTCGTATGATTATCTGCTATCCGGCCATTTTCACGGTGGTCAAATTCTTTACCCCAAAGCTTACCATTTAGTGAAAATGGGCAAGCTGGTGAAGATGAATATGATCAAAGGTTTACATCAGTATCAGGGCAGGGCTCTTTATATTAGTGAAGGTCTTGGCCAGACTGGTTTGAATATCCGTATCGGAAGCAGACCGGAAATTACCATCCACCGGTTACAGTCCGAGGCAGAAGCAATCCAAGAAAAAGTAGTAGGCTAAAGCGGCTGATTTATCAAAGCAAGCCATTCTTATTCTTCACCTTTCCGCGGGCACGGCTTCAGCTTACTTTGCAAAGAATACCGCCTTGCCAAGTGGAACTTCAGCTCGCGCTCTTCCCGCTGGAGTCTGCGTACCTTGCCTCCGTTCACGTAGAATTACTCGCAAACAAACGATGCTCCACTCCTGGTTGATTTCTGTTTTCTGTCTCATACCGTTACATGGAAAGCTAAACCGTATGGAAAGAGGAGTCCTTCTTATTTCTATTTATGTTGTTGGTTCGAAAGTTCCGATTTACCCTCCGTAGTGTTTTTCGTTTTCGTCCCTGTTTAGTTATTTTGTCTTGCACACATAAAAATCAGCCCCCGAAAACGTATCTTGCCGCAGCGATGCGAAGCACGCATCAAACAACAGGATAATGAGAAGTCTATCTTAGGAAGACAAAGGTTAAAAACCGAGCGAATTTGAACTATCAATCAAATTCGCTCGGTTTTTGTTTTGGTGCCCAAGCTTTTCCGGCCACTTCATTGTGGTCACGATGCTTTTGTTCCAGTCTCTTGGAAAGGGCTACTCTTTATAGGCACTCAGCAATTTTTGTTTAGACATAAATAAATACATCGGATCCTGCTTGGTCTTATGAAGGCTTGAAGTGTTCGTAGCGAGCTTATTGATTGTGGAGAAAATGACATGTTTGAACAACTTATAAGCTGGGTTGGAGATAGAATGGGTTTCAAATCCAAGCCTTCTGCAAATTTTGTGGTTCAACACCGTTATCCCGATAATGCCTTTTATTTGCTCCTGTTTCACATGATCTCGTACATAGGCTGCCAATCCAGGGAGGGAGGCTTGCACCGTTTGATAAACGTGCCTGGCTTTACGGATCTCGCCCTGAATAGCAGATGTTTCATTGATTAACCGGATATTATGAAGATGGATTTTGATCAATGTATCGTTTCTGGTAATGGAGGTGCCATCTGCCAATGTAATATCTTTTCCTTGATAAGAAGTGAGCCGCACCCTGAAAACATTTTGAAAGTCGTTGGAATTATCTTTGATATAGGAGAGCCGGGTGCATTGAAAGTAAATGGGATCTGAATAAGTCCAGAACTGAATAAGGTTCCTTCTCATGTTCTTCATTCCTTTCGTTCGGATGACCATGTTTATTTTGTAGTAAAAAATCATATTTATTTACCTATATATGTAATTGGAAAAAATTCCTTTTCGCAATGGGACAGACAGTGTACGACACTGGTCTGTTTTATTAGATGAGGCTTTTTCCGCTGTATTCCGTCGGTTTTTAACGAATGCCGGCCCCGTTCCAAGAAAAAATGAATAACAGGTTGTTAAATAGACCTGCCTGTCTTCTTTATTTAGTAACAAGCGGTTGGATTACCCATTGAATTGTCGAAGATTCGGCGCCGCTTCGACAGTGTGTTGTAGGATCCACCCCTTGTTGCCAATCATTTATAAAGGAGCTGGTATAGATGGTACGAGTAGCGATTGATATCGGGCATGGATCAAATACGTGGGAAAATGGTGGAGGAAAAGGGGTTATTCGCAATGGAGTGGTATATGAAGAGCATGACTTCAATTCTCTTGTTGCACAGGAACTGGATCGCCAGCTTCGCAATAACGGGATCGACACATTGCTTTATCAGCAGCCATTTTCACCAGAGGTGGGCTTGACCCAGCGTACAAATTACTATAATGCCCAGAATGTCGATCTGGTGTGGTCGATTCATGCGAATGCAAGTTCTTCAGCCAGTGCGGAGGGGCGTTGCGCCTTTTACTGGTACACAGCAAGTGAAGCGCGGCGGCTGGCAGAATTGTATGTCGAGGAAGTGCAAAATGCCGGTTACAGCACGCATGGCACAGGTCTTCATGCCAGTCAGCCGGGCAGTTGGACGAATCTTCACATCTGCCGGGAAACGAATATGACTGCAGTTCTGACGGAGAATGGATTCATGACCAATGATGCTGATTTTCAGCGGATTTTCGGTTCGGGACAAGCTACTTATGTGGCCAATATCGCCCGTATCCACGCTAAAGCTATTTGCAGATTCTTCGGCATCAGCTTTGAAGATGATGGGGGCGGAAATACCGGACAACAATATATTGAGATTCTTGCTGATTCCTTATGGACGTATAATTCAGCTGATTGGAATGACAGGGCGGTCATAGTCAGCCGTGGTGAAGTGTTTACCGTAATCCGCGATCGATTCTACGTGGACGGCGGGTATATGTATCAAATCAAAAGCGGGCTATATATCACAGCCAATCCGACATATGTGCGAGTATATACGAGGTAACAAGTCATTTCGGGCTGTCGAGTGAAAGCTTGGCGGCCTGTTTTTTTACTGTCCTTCTGCCAGTTATTACATATTCGTGTCCAATCTGGAGAAGCTATTGTTTGATAACAGGTGATTTGCATTGATTCCATAAAATGACTGGCAACTGCCCTTGAAAAGGAGATGTTACCATGGCCGGAGGCACTCGCATACCTCGGGAAAAAGGGTTGGACAACAGCTTGTCGCTCATGCAGGAAGGGTATCTCTATATCCCGAACAGATGCCGCCAGTATCAATCCAATATTTTTGAAACACGACTACTGGGAAAAAAGGCGATTTGCATGAGCGGCGAAGAGGCTGCAGAAATTTTTTATGATAACGACCGTTTTCAGCGTAATCTGCACCGAAAAGGGTACAGAAGACGTTGTTCGGTATGAATGGTGTCCAAACATTGGATGGGGCTGCCCATCACAATCGAAAGCAATTGTTTATGTCGCTGATGACAGAAAAAAGGTTGAAAGTATTGAATGATATTACTGCAGAACAATGGCAGGCGAGCATCACTGAATGGGAAAAAAAGGACAAAGTAGTTTTGTTAGAGGAAGCCAGGCAAATCATGTACCGGGTTGGTTGCAAATGGGCCGGTGTGCCGGTTGAAGAGGGACAAGTGAAACAACATGCTGGAGATCTTGGGGCGATGATTGACGCATTCGGGGCGGTCGGCCCCCGTTATCAAAAGGGACGCAGGGCCCGGACGCGCATGGAACGATGGGCTCGTCAGATTATAACGGATGTGCGTAGCGGGAAATTAAAGCCGCCTGAAGAAACGGCTGCCTATGCGATGGCTTTTCACCTGGATTTAAGCAATAAAAAGCTAAGCACGCAAATGGCAGCGGTTGAATTACTGAACATCATCAGACCCATCGTTGCTATTTCCCGGTATATCACCTTTGGCGCGATGACAATGCACGAGCACCCGGAAATCCAGGAAAAGGTAAGACAAGATAAAGAGAGTTACCGCCAATGGTTCGTTCAGGAAATAAGACGCTTTTATCCATTCGGCCCATTTACAGGAGCCAAGGTTCGTCGGGATTTTACTTGGAATGGGTTTGATTTTAAAAAAGGCACCCTTGTCCTGCTCGATCTCTATGGGACAAATCATCATCCGGAAATCTGGGAGGAGCCTGAACAGTTCCGGCCAGAACGCTTCCGTCATTGGAAAGGGAGCCCTTTCGATTTTATCCCTCAAGGGGGCGGGGAATACGATATGGGACATCGTTGTGCCGGTGAATGGGTCACCATTGAAGTCATGAAAACCAGCCTGGCTTTTCTGATGCTGATTGAATATGAAGTACCTCCACAGGATAAGAGCATTGATTTAGCACGGATGCCGGCTTTGCCGAAAAGCAGGTTTGTCATCACAAATATAACCAGTATAAGCTAAATGAGGCTGGGCAAAAAGCATCGTGAATATCATAAACCAATGTGCGAATCTTCACCCGGCAAGGTACTTTCGTTTTCCGCAGGCACGGCTTCAGCTAAATTGGTAAAGGAAAGCACAGTATCTTGCTGTAACTCACTAAAAAACAGAATGATAAGAAGCTTATCTAAGGAACTACAAAGCAAAAACCGGAAGAATTCAATCAGTACTTGGAATTCTTCCGGTTTTTGCTTTGGTGGCCAGGCTTTGGTCCTGGCTGTTTTCGGAAAAAATTCCATTCACCCTCATCCTTGCTTCTAGGCACATAATACTTATAATCGAGTCATAGCACTCCGCTACGGAAAACCCCTTCGCTGATAACAGCTTTCTTTTTGAAAAAGGATACCATGAATTTCAATTAGTAATCACCCGCAAATATTTAAAAATTCGGAAAATTGAATATTGAAATATTGTCGAATCGGTGTATAGTAGACGAAAGGGGGAATCAACATGAAGTGGGAAGTACCGCCGCATAGCGGCAAAGGATTCAAGTTAATTGGAACTCAGAAGGTCGATGGGGAAATTCTTTTATATTTCATCGGTTCCAATGTAAACAGAGAAAAGGTATGGTTAAGCCGTATTCACAAGGAAAACGAAGCCATACAACATTATGTTTCTTCATATTTGCCTAAAATTCTTTCAGGTGTTTATGATGTTGCTTTGACAAATCCAAAACCGAATTAAGTCATAATTGAGAGCTTTTCCATTCTATTATCGAAAACGAATGGAAAAGCTTTTTCAGTTGCTGAAAATAATGGAAAGAGTTGATCGTGATAAAATGTTTTAAGCACCAATGTTGAAAAAAGTGTAAGAAGAGAAGAATAGGCTTCACCTTGTCGATAAAGGTTTTATAGGCGGAGGGTGGCGGTGACAGGCAACTCGTCTATTTCTTTGACCGTCCAAAATGATCAGTCTGTTTAACTGATCATTTTGGCAACGATCAGGATGATGCTTGCTCGAAGCTTCCTGCTCAAGGTCCCGGCAACAACCATACACATAAGTTAAGACGTCTCTACGTTTGCCCTCATTTGAACAGCTTTTTAAGTACTTTACCGGCCGATTTACCTGCAGCTCGTCTGCCGATTCTTTTTCCGACGCGCCCTTTTCTGACAGCGTCGATATCATTCCAAATGCGAAGAATCTTGTAAATGTTTGATTTTAGTCCCATCTTTCACCTCTCCTATGAATCACTGGATAAAGGGGCATGATTATTTCCCTTTCCCTCAACCCCTTACTCCAATAAAATGAAGCGCCTGCCGGACAGAGCCAAAGGACTTGATTGAAAAGTTGATTCCGAGCTGGGTGGCAACCTGGGCCAAATCCGGCCGCATTCCGGTGATGATCGTTTCGACCCCGAGCAAACGGATGGTTTCATTAATTTTAAACAAATAATCGGCAACGTAAGTGTCGAGATTGATGATGCCGGAAAAATCCAGTATCAACCACTCGATATCCTGGTCAGCAACCGTGGCGGGAATATGATCCAGAAACTGCTGAGCTCGTTCGGTTTCAATGGAACCGATCAGTGGTAGAACGGCAATTCCATCAAGTATCGGCACCACAGGGGTGGCAAGCTCATTAATTTCCTTTAATGCTTTATCGAGCGATTTTTCCGTTTCTTTTCGCTCTGTTATATCCCGTATGACAGATTGCACAGCTTGTTGATTTTCTATTTTCAGCGGGTTGCAATTAACTTCGACGTCCACGGTAGAGCCGTCTGTACGTTTGATTGCCTGCTCGCTGGTTGATACAGAAGTACCATGGACTTCTATCTGACGGATGCGATCTTGCACCGTTTGGTGGTAATCTTCATGGATATAAGATAGAAGTTCTTTACCGATGAAATCCTGTGCCGTTCCTCCAAGGAGCTCAGCCCCTGAATGGTTAATATAAACAATTTCTCCATCGATATGAATGATTATTGCTTCTGTCAATTGCTCTATCATTTGCTTGAATATACCATGATGGTCCAAAGAAACGTCGTTAAAACGAACGATAATCAACACATCCTTTCGCTATCATTCCTCTCCTCACCATGACACAGTTTGCCATATTTGTCGATGGCGCTCGTTGAGTATGTGTCAGAAAGAACAAAACGAAGTTATTCAGTCCCTTTTGGGTCTTTCAAAGCATCAAACAAATTTAACGCTTCGTCTAGTGTTTGGGATATTCTTAAAATTTCCGGGCTGTCTGGATTGCACGTGAAAACCTGATACATTCTCGAACGAAGGGTTTCGATTTTCCTTTCTACTTGCTCTATCTCTTTCATGTGCATCTCCCTTTTCTATCTATCTTTCAGAACGTGTGTTCTTGATAGATTAACGCCATTATAAGTGATTTCTCAGAAAATGGATAGAAAAACATATAAAAATACAGATTTTATTTGTTATGGTATAGTGAATGTATCTTGTTATGGAGGTGGACTAGTGATGGTTAAACAACAAATCCTCGGATACATTGGTACATACACTAACGGGGACAGCTTAGGCATTTATTCATTTTCGCTTGATCAATCGAATGGGGAGGTTTCCGTCCTAGCGGATGCTGCTCATGTAGAAAAACCAACCTATTTAACGATAAGCAAAGATAATAGGTTCCTTTATTCCGTTATGCAGGAACAGGATGGGGGCGGTGCAGCTGCTTACTCCATTAATGAAAACGGTACCCTTTCCCTGGTGAACAAGCAGGTGCTGGAGGGAGCAGCCCCTTGTCATATCAGTATTGACGATTCAAACCAGCAATTGGTTACGGCCAACTATCATAAAGGTACGGTCGATGCCTATCCTGTCGATGCGGAAACAGGAGCAATTGAAGCTGCTTCATCCATTGTCGAACATGTCGGTTCCGGCCCTCATGAAAGACAGGAAAAACCGCATGTTCATTTTTCGGGCTACACCCCAGATGAAAAATATGTTGTCGTAGTTGATTTAGGCTCCGATACGGTAAAAACATATGAAATCGATGATGGGAAACTGGTGGAAGTGAGCAGTCTTTCTACTAAACCAGGGAGCGGACCGCGCCATATTGTGTTTCATCCCAATGGAAAGTTTGCCTATGTAATGACGGAGCTGAGCAATGAAGTCCTGGTCCTTGCTTATGATCAGGCAAAAGGAAGTTTCTCCCAAGTACAGGCGATTTCGACTATTCCGGAAAACTTTACGGAAAACAGCCAGGGAAGTGTCATTCATATTTCTTCAGATGGACGCTTTGTGTATGCTGGAAATCGAGGCCATGACAGCATTGCTTTGTTTGCCGTGGAAGGGGACGGCGAAAAACTGTCGTTTGTCGAACATTATTCGACAGAAGGGGATTGGCCACGCGACTTTAGTATGGATCCGTCTGAAAGGTTCTTACTTGCTTCCAACCAAAACTCCAGTAATTTGACCTTGTATACACGCAATCCGGAAACCGGGAAACTGAAGTTAAAGCAAAAGGATGTGTCTGTGCCTAATCCGGTGTGTGTGAAATTTCTACATCAATGATAAAAAAGACATTCGCTCATTTAAAGCGAATGTCTTTTATTCTTCAGGGGCATTTTTTGGTTTTTTCTCGTCCTTTTCTTCTACTGCTTTCTTTGTTTTCTTCTTCCCAAAAAGAAGAGCCCTGACTTTGTCGCGCTGCTTTTTATGGGTTAGAACATATAACGTATCGCCGGTTTCGAGAATCGAACTTCCGGTTGGTGTGATCACTTTTCCATCCCTTATGATGGCGGTGATCAATGTTTCTTCTGGCAGTGTTAAGTCCTCGAGCGTCACACCTGTCGCAGGTGTATTTTCACTAATGGTTGCCTCCATTATTTCGGCTCCAGATCTCCCCAGTGTAATCAATTCCATCGTTGGAAAAGGGCTTGCCTGCCTTGTTTCCGTCAATTTCAACTTGCTTCCAAGCCAGGATAGTGTACTTCCTTGAATCAGGGCGGAAGTAAGCACGACGAAAAATACAACGTTGAAAATCAACTGACTGTTTTCAACTCCGGCGAGCGTTGGATAAGTGGCGAGAATGACTGGTACTGCCCCTTTCAAACCAGCCCACGAGATGAAGGTCTTCTCCTTTCCTGTGTACTTCATGAAGAGCATGCTGAGAAAAACACCGACAGGACGTGCGATAAACATTAAAACCACAGATAACAATAGTCCCTGCCAGAAAATATCTAGTAGTTGTTCAGGAAATACCAGTAATCCCAGAAGGATGAACATGATGATTTGCATCATCCAGGCAAAGCCTTCGTTGAACCGCAAAATGGAAAATCGGTACATCAAATCATTGTTGCCGATGTATACTGCCATAACGTAAACGGCAAGCAGCCCGCTGCCTCCGATAGCAGAGGTGAAAGCGTACGTGAATATAGCACAAGCAAGCGCGAGAACGGGATACAATCCGGAAGCGTCGAGCGTGATTTTATTGATCACAGCCGTGGTTGCCTTTCCAAGCAGGATACCGATTACCAATCCGATTCCCATTTGCCAGAAAAAGCTGCCGATTGCAGTCCATATGGAGCTGTCCGGCAGTTGAATGACCTCAATGAGCGTTACGGTCAAAAAAACGGCCATCGGATCGTTGGTGCCGGATTCGGCTTCCAATGTAGAGGTGATCCGCCGTTTAATATTTTTATTGCCAAGGACAGAAAATACTGCAGCCGCATCCGTAGACCCGACGATTGCACCGAATAGCATTCCTTCAAGCAGGGATAAATCGAGGATATACATGGCAGCCAAACCAGTCACCGCTGTTGTAATCAACACGCCAACCGTAGCTAACGAACCCGCAGCCCCCAGTACAGGACGGATATTTCCCCATTTGGTTTGCGTACCGCCTTCAAACAAAATGATAATCAAGGCGACAATACCGATCAATTGGCTGAGCTTGGCATTTTCAAAGAATATGTAATTGTTTAGAAACATACCGACCAACAGAAAGAGTACGAGCGAGGGAAGCCCTAATCGTGAAGAAAATTTTGTGGCTAATACCCCGATGATCAACATAGTAGAAAATAAAAAAATCAAAGCTTGAACCGATAACTCCAACTTTTTTTCAATCCTCTCCCAAATAATTAATTTTCTTTCTATTATCAATAGTAATCGTATTTTTAGTAAATAACAAAATACTCGTCTTGATGAAAAGGAAAAAGTGAATGGTTAAAAAAACAGACTGCCGAAATCCGGCAGTCTGACGAGCCTGTAATTAGCTCTATTTTTAAGGGGGGAGGAAGTTTCATTTACTTCTACCTCACCAATAGGAAGTAGAGAATAACCATTTAGATGAGATGTATAGATACAATATCCTTAATTTTGGAGGATTAAACCTATTTTTATAACAGAATAGGGGGAACTTTTTTTATTCAGAATATAAAAAAGCCCCTCGTTTAAAACACCATTATCATCATGGTTGTATTCTGTGGGTTTTTGCTGTTGTGCAAAATGTATAAACTGCGACATAGTTTGGGCGCGTCTTCCTGAACTTACTTTTGTTGAGTTGGAATTCGACGCTGCGAAAATACCCTGCGCTTTCCGCGGGCGGCTGGTGAGCTTCCTCGAGCTAACGCTCTGCGGGATCTCACCGAGGCCTTTCCTCCCGCAGGAGTCTTCGGATATTTTCTTCGCTAGGAACAGCTTTCTGTTTAGAAACGCCTCGAAATTTTTATTCATGGTACTCTATGCACCGTATCATCAAAAGACATTGCCAGGGAACAAGCCAAGAACAGGATAATAAATGGAACTTCAACTATCTATTTATGAAAAGAAGTACACATTTCCTGACAAAAGCTTTTAAGATGGCTTGTTGGGACTCAAAGAAAAAGTCTCTAGGTTTGCGATAACACCATGCTTCTTAGCGTAGGTAGCATGCGTAGACTCCAGCGGGAACAGCGCGAGCTGAAGATCCACTAGGTAAAGCGGTTTTCTTTACCTAGTTAGCTGAAGCCGTGCCCGCGGAAAGCGAAGTATGCTGCCGAAGCGGTGGTTAGCACGCTTTTTGAATAGGCAACGGAGCTTCCCATTACAGTTATGTCGCAGTTTCTATCCAATACGCCAATTAATGAGGAACGAGAGACTTTAACAATCAGGGTTATTTATCATTGTTAATTAATAATAAATGAACAAAATATTCTTGTATCGCTACAATTAACGAAATCAGAATTGCTCCTGTCAGGGTGACGTGGATATCCGAAAAAACAGCGGCAATAAGCAGCAGTAATCCTATCGTGGCTGCGAAATCGAGCAAGATACTCAGCCAAAATGTTTTTCTCCGCAAAAGTAAAGCTTCCATCACCACTCCAACAACCGCTAGCAAAACGATAGCTGCAATGGTCTGCCACACAGATTGAAATTGTACTCCTTCATAAGTAGATGTGAAGAGCAAAATAATAATTGGCAGCATAACGATTTTGATCAATAAACTTATCATCCCAGCAACCTCCTCTTTCCCAAGTATTGCCTTTGTGCTTTTTTATAAAACCGAGCGTGTGTCAATTCAGTTTTTTCGCCAGGGGATTTTGAAAAAAATAAAATACTCCTTCTCAAATTCTAATGTTTGGTATATACTTTAACTGTATTATAAATATTAATACAGTTAATACAGTTAACCGGAAGCGGAGGATAAGCGATGTTCGATCTCGATATTAGAAGCCGGAAGCCGATATATGAACAGCTGGTCGATAAACTGAAAGAGCTGATCATCAATGATGTGCTCCAAGTAGATGAAAAGCTGCCCTCTGTACGGGTGCTGGCCCAACAATTGACCATCAATCCGAACACGATACAAAAAGCCTATAGAGAATTGGAGACGCAAGGCTATATTTATTCGGTAAAAGGAAAAGGCAGTTTTGTCAACAAACTGGCGAAATCGGAAAAATCGGAAGAACTGCAGAAAGTGAAAGATCAATTGGAAAAATTGATAGCTGAAGCAATGTTCTTCGGGATGACCAAGGACGAATTACAGACATTGATCGAAGAAATAGAGGAGCAAGTAAAGAGGGGGGATCGCGATGATCGTCAGTAACAGTATTAGTAAGAAATACGAAAAATCCCATGTGTTGCAACATGTTGGGTTACAAGTCAACAAAGGCTCTATTTATGGCTTGCTGGGATCGAATGGGGCCGGCAAAACGACTTTATTGAAAATTATTGCCGGGATTGTCAGACCGGATGATGGAGAAATAACGGTTGACGGAAAAGGAGTTTTTGAGGATACGGAAGTGAAGGCGACAATGTTTTTTCTCTCCGATTCCCTTTATTTCTTTTCCCAATACACCATCAAACAAATGGCTGACTTTTATCGGGATACTTACCCTAACTGGAATCAGGAGCGCTTTTTGAAACTGCAGCAACTGTTTCAACTGGACAGGAAAAAGAAAATAAGTCAGTTTTCGAAAGGGATGCAGCGACAAGTGGCATTTTGGCTTGCTTTGTCCACCATGCCGGAATATCTCATATTAGATGAACCATTTGACGGTTTGGATGCCGTCATTAGGAAAAAAATAAAAAACTTGCTTGTCCAGGACGTCGCAGAAAGGGAGATGACTATTATCATTTCTTCCCACAACTTGCGGGAAATAGAAGATATTTGTGATTACATCGGCATTCTTCATCAAGGGCAGCTTTTGCTGGAAAAAGACATCGATGATTTGAAATCCGATATCCACAAAGTCCAGGTAGCCTTCCGGCAAAAGCCGGAAACGGAAGTTTGGGATAATCTGGACGTATTATACAAAGAGAGACGCGGCAGTGTGATCTTGGCGATCGTGAGAGGGAAGGAAGAAGATATCGTTTCTCATCTGGAACAGTATCAACCAGTCATTCTCGATCTCCTGCCGTTAACATTGGAAGAAATATTTGTGTATGAAATGGGGGACGCCGGTTATGCAATCGAAAACATCCTTGTTTAATAAACAATTATTGAAGCAGGATTTAATGAGTGCAGGATGGATCGGCATTGTATACTTCGCTGGACTGTTTTTTTCACTTCCGTTGAATTTGATGATGCTGGAATCGGATGAACGGAGGAATTATTCCTTCAACAGCTTGTTTGATTCAAATGCAGAGATTCAGTTATTCCTTCTTTATATTATTCCGGTACTGGTCGCTGTGTTTTTATATCGATACATGCATGTAAAAAATGCTGCCGATTTCATACACAGTCTGCCAATCACTCGAAGGAAAATCTTTAACCATCATTTTCTAATTGGAATAGCGCTTATTGTAATGCCTTTATTGTTGACTGCCGTGACTTTATCACTGATGCTGCCGGCCATGGATTTGTACATGATTTACACCCAGACAGACATTTGGGAGTGGTTTGGCGTTTCTGTCGCTTTTTCTCTCCTGCTTTTCTCAGCGGGAGTTTTGATTGGGATGTTTACTGGTGTTTCTGCGGTACAGGGTGTGCTGACATATATTTTTCTCCTGTTTCCTGCAGGCATTTTAGTGCTGATTTATTCGAACCTGGATGTCTTATTGGATGGATTTCCATCCTCCTACTATCAACTTACTAACGTGGATTTATATTCACCACTTACAGACTTTGTTGATATGTACGATTGGAAATTCCATGGCTGGAAATTCAGTATTTACATGCTGCTATCCTTGGTGTTTTACGTCTTGGCCTGGTTCGTCTATCACAAAAGGCCGGCTGAAGCAAGTGGTCAGCCTTTAGCATTCCATCAAGTACGCCCGATTTTCAAGTATGGTGTAACAACTTGCATGATGTTGTTTGGCGGATTTTATTTCGACCAAACCGATAACCATTTTGGGTGGATAGTCTTTGGCTATATAGTAGGTTCACTGATCGGCTATCTTGTAGCCGAGATGGTCCTGCAAAAAACATGGCGTGTATTCGGTAAATGGAAGGGATATGTTCTGTTTCTTGCAGTCGCAGGCGCCGTCATTCTTCTGCTTTCCTTCGATGTTACAGGTTATGAAAAACGGCTGCCAGAAGCAGAACAGATTGAATCGGTTTATTTTAATGAAAATCCAATGTACTACTCTGATGAACGCTCAACGAAAAATATACGAGATATGGCGATAGAGGATCCTAGGATAATCAGGCAGGTTCAGAAATTGCATCAGCAACTTATCGAACAATCGAGCAGTATCCTCCCGGATGACCGATCCAATGAAGAGAAATTGTTTTTCAGTTACCAGCTGAAAAACGGAAAGATGATCAATCGGGAGTACTATATCGATTTGGACGAAACGTATGAACAATACTTGAAACCGATTTATGAGTCCCGTGAATATAAGGAAATCAAGAACCGGATATTGACGATGGATGAAAATGACTTTGGCAACTTGGTCATTTCCAGTGAATTTGATCGTTCTAGCAGCACTAGTATCGTGGAGAAAACTGAAATAAAAGAAGCACTGCAGCAATTGAAGCAGGATATTTATGATCAAAAGTATGAGGAAATTGTCCATCCAAGCGACACGATGGCTTATATTGAAGTTCCCGAGGAAGAAAACATGTTTTACCAGCTTCCAATATTGCGTTCTTATGAAAATTTTCAAAGCTGGTTGAAAAATCAGGGGATATATGATCAAACAATCATCCAGGCTGATGATATATCTTATGCCGTCATATTGGACGAAAGAGATGAAAGCCAAGATGTATATGAGACGTTATATGAAGAAAAAAATGGTGATAATGGCTTGGTCACCGAAAATAAACAAAAAATCGGTCGGATTCTGGAAACAGTGACAAGTGAGCATTATGGCACGGAGGATTCTTCTCATTATTATGCAGGGTTTTACCTGGAAGGAGAAAACAATCCGGTTGTAAGGCCAATATCCAAAGCCAATGTGCCGGCATTCGTTACAGATTATTTTGGGGACAAGTAAAAGGAGAAGGAGAGAAGAGAAATGAAAGAAGCTAAGACGGGGGAGGGGATTTGTTTTGAAGCCGTTTATCAACAGTATTACCAACGAATGTATTTGGTTTCAGTCGGTATAACAAAAGACCGTTGCCTTGCCGAGGATGTTGTTCAAGATGCTTTCATAAAAGCTTACAAGCACTTTGATAAATTGCGTGATCATGACAAGCTAGGAGCGTGGTTGACAAGCATCGCTTACCGAACTGCAATCGATGCAATCAGGAAAGAGAAAAAGCGGACGTTTGTCCCGCTTGAGGATGTGTACTTGACCAGCCAGGAAAGCAGCTCTGAGGAACGGGTGGTTGAAAAACAAGTGGAGTACAAATGGACCGAAGAACAAATAAAGCGGCAGGTGGTCTTGCTGAGTCCCAAGCTTCGTAAGGTCTTTACCTTGAAATACCAAAACGAATGGACCGATAAAGAAATTGCCGGCAGTTTGAGACTTGCCCTTGGAACCGTCAAAGCCCGATTGTACAGAGCCAGAAAACGTGTCAAAGAAGGAATGGAACAGACAAGCCAAACCACCCATATCAGTGCCTGAGGAATGACTCCGGGGTGCCACTTGGGGGTCAGTCCCTCCGGGAGGGATAACAGACAATTAGTTGCCATTGAGGGACAGACCCTGATGAGAAGGATATAAAAGACTGAGATGTCAAGGATTAAGGATTTTGGGGACAGTCCCCCCGGCCAATAAATCCACGAAAAGCATGCTTTTGGGGACAGACCCCCCACATTCAGGTTGAGCCTTGTGATGGGGTGTTGGGGACAGTCCCCGTTCTGCTGTTCGATGTTGACTTTTATGGCTATGCTCTTTATAATTAGTCGGGAATAATGAAGATAATCCGTTTGATCGGGAGAGGTTCTTAGCGTAAACCCTCTATAAAAAACTAAGGACATAAACAGGTGTTTAAGGCCATGTCCGATAGGGGCATGGCCTTTTTTGTTCCGATCTTTTTATGACGATTTATGGAAACAAAGAAATGAATTATTACTTGCTGATAATCAAGCAAGTGAAAAGGAGCGTTCAAGATGGCAGGAAGAAGAGATGAAGAGCTGACGGATATAACTTTACTGGGAAGTCAGGGGACGACCTATCAATTTGACTATACACCGGAAGTGCTGGAGACATTTGATAATAAGCATCCTGGTCGTGATTATTTTGTGAAATTCAATTGTCCTGAATTCACTACGCTTTGTCCTAAAACAGGGCAGCCCGATTTCGGAACAGTCTATATCAGTTACATTCCGGATGAGAAAATGGTGGAGAGTAAATCATTGAAGTTGTACCTGTTTAGCTTCCGCAATCATGGCGATTTTCATGAGGATAGCATGAACATCATCATGAATGATCTGATTGACTTAATGGATCCTCGCTATATAGAAGTTTGGGGCAAGTTCACACCGCGCGGGGGTATTTCCATCGATCCATACGTCAACTATGGCCGTCCAGGCACGAAGTATGAGCAAATGGCTGACCATCGGATGATGAATCATGACCTGTATCCCGAAAAAATCGATAACCGTTAATTTTCAAGTTAGAAGAGGGTAAAACTTTGAGCCTTTCCTTGTTTCAAAATGAAAGGGAGAAGAAGTTATGTTGATTTATTTGAATGCACTATTCACCGGTCTCTTGGTAATATCCAATGTGCTGGGTGTGAAATTGTTTGCTGTAGGAGGGTTTGTCCTGCCAGCAGCCGTGATAGTCTATGTCATCACTTATTTGATAACGGATGTTATCGGTGAAGTCTATGGCAAGGATGCTGCCCGGAAGACTGTTCAGGCGGGATTTGTCACCCAGTTATTGGCAATGTTGTTTATTGTTATTGCGATTCAGCTTCCGGCAGCACCAGTATTTGCAGGTCAAATCGAATTTGAAACGGTTCTGGGCGGGAGTTTCCGGGTGATGCTGGCAAGCTTGGTGTCATATTTGGCCAGCCAAAACTTGGATGTGTCCATCTTCCATTCTTTAAAGCAAAAACATGGAACAAAGAAACTATGGCTGCGCAATAACTTGTCGACAATGACAAGCCAGCTGCTTGATACGATTGTTTTCGTCACCATTGCTTTTGGAGGGACAGTCCCCTTTGGGGTGCTTATCGGAATGATTGGTTCACAGTATCTATTTAAAGTGCTTATTGCCTTCATTGATACACCTATAGCTTATCTGTTGGTCAAGCTGGCGAAAAAGCCTGAAACCAAGCAACTGACGCCTTTTCCAAGTAAATAGAAAATCAAGACCACCGCTTCCTTGTGTGAAACGGCGGTCTTTTTTATGTTGTGGAGGGGACAGTCCCCCAAAAACAACTAAAAGAGGTTTTATTTCTCGATGGGGTCAGTCCCTCCTCGGGTTATATCTTACTCTCGATCCTTCTCCTGCCAAGGGTTTTAGCTGATTTGGATAATAGTCCAATTGTTTCTATCGGACCAAAATATGCCTGAATGGGGTCAGTCCCCCATATATCGATATTCATTAAAAATTTCTATTTCGACTAATTTTGGGGACTGACCCCCTTCTCGACCCCCTTCTCTAGACTCTCTAGTCGTTTTCTTTTCTTCTGATGGTTTGTATTTTTCTTTGGTTATGGTAAGATTTAACTGTTATCGATTAAAAGCAGATACATATTCATGTTTGAAATAGGGAGGTAGTATGATGGCGGCTAATTATCGTGTGATGAAGGATGCAGAAGCATTTTACTTTGCCGGCAATGAAATTGGAGTGCTGGTTGTCCACGGATTCACGGGTACGACGCAGAGTATGCGATATATAGGTGAACAGTTCGCGGCGGAAGGTTTTACTGTCCTGGGACCGAGATTGGAAGGCCATGGTACTGATCCGGAGGATATGGAAGCGTCTACTCATCAAGATTGGATTGATAACGTAGAAGCGGGCTTGGCAACGTTGAAGGAAGAATGCTCCAAGTTGTTTGTGGCCGGCCTGTCCATGGGTGGTACGTTGACATTATATTTAGCGGAGCAGCACCCGGAAATAAATGGGATCCTGCCTATCAATGCTGCGGTGGATATTCCGGAAATGGCCGAAAACTATCGGGAGTTGGCCAAGACGGATACTAGATTTGTAAACGGGATCGGCTCCGATATCAAAAGGTCGGGAATCAAGGAACTTGCCTATGAAAAAACGCCAGTTAAATCGATGGGGGAGATCGTTACATTAACAGAAAAGGTCAAGCAAAACTTAAGCAATATTACGACCCCTGTCCTGATCTTTTCTTCTAAGGAAGACCATGTCGTTCCGCCGGAAAACTCCCAATTGATTTATGATTCGGTCTCTTCGACAGAAAAAACGCTGTTTCCTTTGGAAGCAAGCTATCATGTCGCCACTTTGGACAACGACAAAGAGGTTATCGCGAATAAAGCGATCCAATTCATTAAAGCAAACTGCTAAATCAGCATTTTTATAGCCGAAAAACGAATAAATCAACCACCTATAACACACCAGGTGGTTGATTTATTCTATGTCAAGATTGCAAACTACTAGTCTGAAAATAGGAAAAAGGCTAAAATAAGCAGTAGATTATCAAGGGATTCACATAACTTTCATGGAAACTTGCCAGAAAAGCGCTTAGGAAAGGATGCTGCAGAAATGCCGAGAAGCGAGAATAGAAAACGGATGGGCTGGTTCGGTTGGACCTTGACGGCTTTAGGTGTCACATTGGTGGTCGCGGTTGCCTTTTTCTCCTTTGTCTTTGACTTGGGAGGTATCGGACTATTTAGTGACCGTCAAACAGAATCGAGTGAGCAGCAGGCAGAAGATTCCTCTGATTCGGGACAAAGCCAGGAGGAACTGGAACAAAAAGCAGAAGAAACAAGAGAGTCGGTAGGAAAAGAATACGAGGATGTCGGTGATTTTGTAGCCGAGACACATGACTTTTATAACGATACTACGGGTTATGGCCGGATCGACAATCTCGATTGGTCCGAGCAGGAAACAGAAGCCGAAGAAATCCTTGCTGTGCTGGATGAAATGCTGCCGAAAGTAGAGGACGATGCTTTAAAGAATGATTTGGAAAAGATTCAACAACTTGCCAGTTCAGCTGCAGACAATGAAGATAAGAAAACGGTAAGAAACCTGCACCGTATGTTCCATGATTTGGACATCGCCCTCAATGATTATCAGGGGACGGATAAAATATGGGGAGTAACCAATACCTTGAAATAAACGAAAAACGAGCTTAAGTGTTAAGCTCGTTTTTCGCAGGCTGTTATTTAGATGAAAAACCTCAGCCTTCCTGCTGCATTATCCATTAAGAATTGTTGTTTTTATTTTGCTGTTGGCGTCCGCGTGTTTCTCCGCCTTTTTTGCCGATTTCTTCATAGAATTCCTGGTCGTGATTACGGGAAGTTGTTTCTCCACCTTTGCGACCTGCTTCCTCTACAGACATTTTCTTGTTATTGTTCTTGTCAGCCATTCTATAAAACTCCTTTCGTGAGTGTTATATGATGCTTACATAACTACTATTCACGTTTGGCAAAAAATTAAACATACTAGATTCAGAAAAATACATTGTTTACTCTATCCAGATAACGGGCAAATTATAACCAACACAAGCTGAGGAGGGAAATGCAGATGGTAAGAGTTGCAGTGGAACAACCATTCGAAGATGTGAAAAAGCAATTGAACAAAAAAGGATATCAAGCGGAAATGCTCGAACGAAAAGTGGATGCGCCGGAGTTTGATGCAGTCGTTGTAAGAGATTTGGAAGACTTGACAGACATCCACATGAATGTACCGTTGATTTCCGCCCGCGGACGAAGTGTAAAGGAAATCGTCACAGAAGTGGAAGAAAGACTTCAACGCGCCGGAACGATCGATAAGAAATCCGGCGGCATCTCAGGTAAACAACTTGTAAACGGCATAGCTGTAGGAAGCATTGTCGGAGCCACCATTGGTTTTATGTTAGCTCCAGCCAGCGGCAAAAAAACACGCGATAATTTGAATCAAAAACTACAGCAGACAAAACAGCAGACCATGAATTTGACCGACAAAGTGAAGGACAAGGTCCCTGGCCAATCCGGCAGTAATCTGAACGAGGATAGTAAAAATGAGCTTGCTGCCCAAGAAAGGGATTTAGAATTGATCGGCGGCACAGAGCTGAAAAAATAAAAGTTGAAAGGCACCCGGAGAAGGGTGCCTTTTCATTGATAACAGGCAGCAGATAGAAAAATATGCTGGCCTGACAATGGGGAGAGGAGTAAAACGAATACTCCTCGCCCTATTATAAAAGAGACTGGGACAAATGTATCGTGAACAAAACAAGAACCGAACGATTCCATCATTCGTTCGGTTTTTTGGTTTGAAAAAATAAACCGTACTAATCTTCCCTTTTAAAAAGAGCAACGCTCCACTCCGGCAAGGTACTTCGTTTTCCACGGGCACGGCTTCAGCTAACTTGGGAAAGAAAAGTCCTTTACCAAGTGGATCTTCAACTCGCGCTCCTCCCGCAGGAGTCTGCATACCTTGCCTCCGTTCATGTGGAATTGTTCGCAAACGGGCGATGCTCACTCCTGGCTGATTTCTGCTTTTTTCTCATACCGTTATAGGAAGAAAGCCAGTCTGTATGGAAACAGGAGAAGTTATTCTTATGGAATTGGTTCGCAAGTTCTCCTTTTAAAATAAAAAAACCTTCCGTGCTGACTTTCGGCTTCATAATTGTTTAGAAACCAGCCAATAGAAGACTATGGTTCTATTTATTTTGTCTTGGTTAAATAAAAATAAACCCCCTAAAGCGTAGCGATACGAACCACGCATCAATTAATAGGATAATAAAAAGTCTATCAAGGAACACAAACATTCAAAACCGAGCGAATTGGATTGATCGTTCAAATTCGCTCGGTTTTTTGCTTTGAGGCCATGGTTTTGTCCCTTCCGGCCACTTTTCAATCACCTCCAAGAAAAATATAATAATCAATATGACAAATATATATTGCAAAAAGACAAATTTAATATATAATATAATCAAGATGGAATCAAGATAAGGGAGGGATAGAAGTTGAGCTTAGGCATTCAACTGAAAAATGTGACGAAAAAAATCGGCAGCAATACGATTATCGATCAGCTGTCGCTCGACATTCATAAAGGTGAGGTGGTTGGCTTGCTTGGACCAAACGGCGCAGGGAAAACAACCACAATCCGGATGATGGTCGGCTTAATGAAAATGACCTCGGGAGATATTCTGATTGATGGTTTATCTGTATCCGAAAAACGTTCTGCTACAGCTCAAAAGCTTGGAGCAATTGTCGAAAATCCTGACTTTTATTCCTATATGAGCGGGTTGGACAATTTGCGTTACTTCGCCAAGCTTCAGGATAAAAAAATCGGCAGGCAAACCATCGACGAAGTCGTAAGCATTGTCGGTTTAACCGAAAGCATAAAGAAAAAAGTGAAGACCTATTCGCTCGGGATGAAACAGCGTCTCGGTTTAGCGCAAAGCCTGTTGCATCAACCGAAGGTGCTGATACTGGATGAACCAACGAATGGACTGGATCCAGCCGGCATCCGTGAATTCCGGGAGTACATCCGCCGGCTGGCGGGAGAACAAAATATGACGATTGTCGTGTCGAGCCACTTATTATCGGAAATTGAATTGATGCGCGACCGGGTAGCGATTATACAAAACGGACGGCTGGTCCGTACGGAAACGATCAAAGAAACCTCCGATCAAGAGAATCTGGTGAAACCGTCCAGTCAAGTGGTGATGGAACTGGCCGATAGCAGCAAGGCGGAACAAATTCTTCAAGAAAAGCTGCCAACGCTTGAGACACAATCAAGAGGGCAGCGGGAACTTTTGATCCAGGCGGACAAAGAAACGACGGCGAAGGTGATTCATTTGTTGGCGGTGCAAGACCATCCAATTTATCGGGTCAGAGACAGCCAGCAATCACTCGAAGATCGCTTTCTGGAAATAACCGATGAAAAGGGGGAGGCATATGCTGACGCTCATTCGCAATGAATGGTTTAAATTAAGAAAAAAACCTTTGATTTATTTAATGGCGATAATTATCGTACTGCTAGTCATAGCTACTGGGATGATTGGCAAAGTCACAGAGGACGCTCATTCGGTGCCCGATAATTGGAAGGAGGATCTGGCTGCGAAAAGCGAGCAGCTGAAGGAAGAAAACCAGGAGCATGCCAATAACCCGATTTTGACAGAAAACAACCGGAATTTGATTGCTGTCAATGATTATCGGATTGAGCACGACATAAAACCAGGATCACAGCTGAGTGTCTGGTCTTATACTGTGGAAAATGTTCCCTTGATTTCTGTTGCCGGTTTGTTGGTGATGATTATTGCGGCAGGAATTGTTTCTGGAGAATTCAGCGGGGGAACGATTAAGCTGATGATGATCCGTCCTGCCGCCCGTTGGAAAGTACTGCTTGCCAAATATTTGACAGTATTGACTTACGGCTTGCTGCTTGTGGTACTGCTTTTACTTGCCTCGCTCGCGGTGGGGATAATCCTGTTTGGAACGGGCGATTCCATGATCCACTTGACGGTCAACAACGGAGTCGTTTCCGAAGAGAATGTGCTCGTATATCTGCTTCGTTACTTCTTTTTCTCCACTATCGACCTATGGATGATGGTGTCGCTTGCTTTTGCCTTGTCCGCGATTTTCAGAAATACAGCAGTATCCCTCGGTGTTTCGCTGTTTGCGTATTTGATGGGGGGCACTTTCACGAGCTTGCTGGCAGAACGGTTCGATTGGACCAAGTACTTGTTGTTTGCCAATACAGATCTCAACCGTTATGTGAGTGGGACTCCTTTTGTGGAAGGAATGACGATGACATTTTCGATCGTCATGCTGTTTCTGTACTTGGCAGTGTTCCTTGGAACAGCCTTTATGACTTTCACCAAACGGGATATTGCATGAGTAATTTGTAAAAGTACTGCTTTTCGCAATCCGTTCCGCCTGCTAAAATAAAACAAGAGCCTGCACAAAAGAGGGTGTGAAGAATGAACAGTCTTTTCAATAGGAATCGTTTGAAGGATGAACGAATTATCAATCTGCAAAACAAAATCTATCGGGAAATTTATATTTTCGTAATCGCTATCTGTGTACTATCTTTGGTGATCAAGTATGTAACAAGTGATGATGATCTTCAGAACGTATGGCTGGAATTGGTTATCTTACTGGGATCTTCAATTTATTACATGATACGATCGACAGGAATGGGGGTTTTTTCCGCCGAAGTAGAAATGCATGATCAGACAAACAAACGACCGATGAGTGTGAAAACCATTTTGATTGGTGCTTTGTTTGGTGCTGGATTGGCTATCTTTCTAGGGATTCACAGTGCAGTGAGCTACGCTGATACAACAACGCAGTCGGTTTATTACTTCCTGCTTACGTCGGTTGTTTCCTTTATAATCTATATTCCATTCTTGATGATCGTGAATGGTCTCGCGTATTGGGGAGCAAAGAAAAGGAGCGATAAGGCGGTTGCGAAGGAATTGGAAGATGAAGAAGAGCAGGATGAGGAAAGATGAAGAACATCCGGATGAAAGTAGCCAGAACAGAAATGGATCTGTCCCAGGAGGAATTGGCCAAGCGTGTCGGCGTATCGCGTCAGACCATTGGACTGATCGAACTGGGGAAATATAATCCAAGCCTGAATCTGTGCATTGCAATCTGCAAAACGTTGTCCAAAACCCTCGATGAATTGTTTTGGGAAGAATAAAAAAACCTCCGTGCCCGTTTGGGTACGGAGGTTTTCCAATTATTCCACAACCAAAGTGGAGCTCATGTCTTCATGACCTTCCCCACAAGGCAATGCACACTTGATGATGTATTCGCCGGCTTTCAGTGTAGCTGTTGCGGATCCTTCGTTTTCAATTTTGACATCCGTTCCTTCGATTTCGATGGCATGGACGCCTTCTTCATTGGTCAGATTGAATGTGATTTCTCCAGCGGGTGCCGTGTATTCTTCTTTATCAAACTGCCAGTTGCTTGCAGCAATATCGACAACTGCGGCAGAACCACCATCATCCCCTTCGGCTGCTCCGGCATCATCACTACTGCCGCAAGCCGCCAGCAATAACATGAACATCGAGACCATAAGTGCTAAAAGTGCTTTTTTCATCGTTAAAAACCTCCCGGAAAATTGTTTGAATGCTTTTCACATTTTTAGTGTAAAACATCTTCCGGATGACTGGCTGTGAGAAATGTCACATTTCCTGGCTGTTCAAAATACCGTAACATTTTTTTACAAAATGGTAATGCAAAAGGCTGGGGCGAGGCGTATGATGAAAGTATCAAGAAGGGGATATGTATCATCTTTTATAAGATGTCAGGGAATCGTACGCTATGGAAAAACACTGCGCTTTCCGCGGGTGGTTGGTGAGCCTCCTAACGCTCTCCGTCTCCACCTGGCCATTTCGTGTTTTTCCTCCGCTGGTGACATGCTTCCTGGCATTCCCTCTTTTTTCATCCAGCAGGAACGTAACAAAGGAAGCATGCATTTACTTTGTAGTCTTGTAGACACTTATTTATGAAAACAGCAACATCGAAAAATGGGGAGGCGGATTACATGGGGATTGCTGTAAAACAAGAACAGGCAGTCGGCAACACCTGGCAGTTCACGAAAGAAAGCTTTGAAAAAATACAAGGAATCATGTATCAACACGTATTCCCGGCGGGAACGACATTGTTTTGGGAAGGGGACGAAGCAGAAAAACTCTATTTTCTTGAAAGTGGCTCCGTCCGCCTGGTGAAAACAGCAGATGATGGCAAGGACTTGTGCCTTTATTATTTCCATGAAGGTGATTTGTTCGGAGAAATCCAATACCCCGGACAGGAAGGGCAGATGTCATACACTGCCGAAGTCTTGCAGGATGCGCGGGTCGGCGTCATCCAGCAGCGTGATCTGGAAATCCTGTTATGGCAGCACGGTGATTTGGCGATTGAATTCAGCCGCTGGCTCGGATACATGCAGCAGCTTACCCAGGTGAAGCTGAGAGATTTGATGTTCCATGGGAAAAATGGAGCGCTCGCTTCCACTCTTATTCGTGCTGCCAACACATATGGCGTGCAGGATGGCGGAACCATCCGCTTCACTGAAAAATTCACCAATGCAGAGCTTGCCAGCCTGATCGGCGCTACCCGCGAGACGGTCAACCGGATGTTGAACCAATTGAAAAAGCAACAGTTCATCGACATCGAACATGGCCGGATCGTGATTCTTGACTTGGCTGAACTAAAAGCCATCTGCCATTGTGAAGAATGCCCGCTTGGCATCTGCCGTTTATAGTTGATCCGTCTCCCGGGGAAACCCCCGGTTTTTTTATTTATGGAAGCGATAGTGGGGATTAGTCCTTCCGGAAGAATAAAGCCTTATTTTGCCTTGGATGGTGTTTGAAGTGTTATGTTCATTTTTCCATCTCTGAATCGCACATATGGATCATCTCTTTCACCTACAAGTAATTTCCCTTTCCAAATGTGTGCTATTTCATGGTACTCCTTCTTTTTTCCATTCACCTCTGCAGTTACTAAAATATGAAACCAGAAAGTATGACCATCCGCATATTCCACCTCTGAAATCTCATAGCCTTTGAGGGCGTAGTTCTGCTCTTCTAAAAAGGCAGTTTTTTTCAAATAAAAGTCCTTCGCCTCTGCTTTCGTTAATTTTGTTCCGGTAGACAAGTATTCGTTCGTATTTTCTTGATAATCGTAGAGATATAAAACTTCAAAGGCTTCTTCATATTCTTCATTGATAAGGGATTGGTAATAGTGATTGATCATATGTTCTGCTTCTTTTTCCGGAAAGTAATTTTTTCGTATGCTGGGCCAGGAAAGAACAAATGTACAGAGGAGTGCGGCGAAAATAACAAGCGTAACTACTTTTTTAATGGAAACCTCCCCCCTTTTTCAAGCTTATCTACCGATTGATTCTATCACAATTTTGTTGTAAGAGAAGCGATAAAAAGGAATTGATATACAGGTGGATATTCATTTTACCATCTTTAAAACTTATAGAAATCCCAGCCTACTAGCGAGCTTTCTATAATCCTTCGTTTTATCCTCATCCTCCTTTACAGTATTCAACGCTAAAGGGGTTTGTACAGCTTATCATCGGGATATCGTCTGAAAAACTGGCTGTTCAATCCATACCTCTGCAATTCCGTCTCATCCATTCCCATCCATTCCAACAATTGAAAACATTCGTAGAACGATACAGGCTTCCGTTTTTCTATACATGCACAAACCGTTTTCAGCGTCTGCTGACGTCGGTATAATCCATGAAACGGAATCGGGGTGTTTTGGAAATACGGAACGACTGCCGAATGACCCGTTTGTTGAAGTCTCTCCTTCATCGCTGCTGCCGCTTGAGAGGATAAAGCGGGCATATCACAGCTGACCAGCCAGATTAAAGGATGGCTGGCAAGGGAGAACCCGGCATGAATTGCCCCTAATACCCCTTTGTTTTTGTGGAAAACGGTGACAATGCGGATATCTGATCCGACCCGTGGCAAAAACGTCATCGGATTTTCGGTGACGAGCACAATTTCTTCGACAAATTGCTGCATTTCCCTGATTTGCCGGTTGATCAGTCTTTCACCGGCCAGCGTTTGTAACGCAATTTCTTCCGCATATGGATGGATGCTTCGATCTGCTATTATAATGCCGCTTTTCATCCTTTCCCCTCCCTTGTTTTTTCCTGTTCAGCATAACTGTTTTGAAAACACAAAACTGTAATGGAAGTCACATTCCCGACTTATTGAAAAGGATGTGATATTTATCACAGAATCGACCTGTCATGTTCCGCTACAATCAAATTAGATTAAAGGGAAGGGAGCGTTCACGATGGCGAAATTGGATTCTGCCAAATCGTTCGAAGCCGAAAAAGAGCACGCCGGGAAAACAGAATCGAAGCTTAACGGAACCTTGTTGTCCGTCATGCTCGTCGGAGGATTTATCATATTATCCTGGATCGGGGTGTACGCGCTTTATCTATCCAGGTAGGAAAAGGGGGAGTAACAGATGCACATGCACAAGTATGAAAAAATATGGCTGATTTTTGGCGGTATCACATTGATTGTATTCCTGTCGGTAATCGGCGTCAGCGCGTTTGCCATGGGACATCATCCGCCAAGCGACATGACGACAATCGATCCGGAAAAAGTGAAGGAAACAGCACCTTTCGATGACCCTGGTCTGAAGAAAATCGGGGACAATGAATATGAAGCGGTGATGGTTGCCCAGGCGTTCATGTTCGGGGAACCCTTAGAAGTGCCGAAGGGGGCGACCGTTCATTTCAAGGTGACGAGCGCGGATGTGGTTCATGGTTTTTCGATTCCGGGGACGAACGTGAACATGATGATCACACCAGGGCATATCAATACGATTACCCACACGTTCGACGAAGCCGGTGAGTTTTTGATCATTTGCAATGAATATTGCGGAGTCGGACATCAGGCCATGAGCGGAAGGATAGAGGTGAATTAAATGGAAACCACGTTGATCAATCGGAAAGATGCGAAATTGAGTCTTGCCCACATTTATGTAGGCTTTATCGCCGTATTGCTTGGAGGGATTGCCGGACTGCTGCAAACCTTCGTCCGCAGCGGGGCGATCACATTGCCAGCGGGGATTGGCTATTATCAGCTGTTGACCGCCCATGGCGTTCTGTTAGCACTTGTATTCACTACTTATTTTATAATTGGATTTTTGTACTCGGGCATCAGCAAAACAACGGGAACGCTGGCTGAAGGACCGCGAAAACTTGGCTGGGCCGGCTATTATGTCATGACAACAGGAACCGTGATCACCACGATCATGATCTTGACCAACGATGCCAGTGTGTTGTACACATTTTACGCGCCGCTTCAGGCCTCGCCATGGTTTTATATTGGGCTTGCACTTGTCGTGATCGGAAGCTGGATCAGCGGAGCCGGCATGTTCCGCCAGTACCGTAATTGGAAAAAAGCCAATCCAGGTCAGCTTTCTCCGTTGTTCAGTTTCATGGCAGTGATGACAATGCTGCTTTGGCTGATCGCCACACTGGGCGTGGCAGCTACCGTCGTCCTGCAATTGATTCCATGGTCATTCGGCTGGGTGGACACCATCAATGTCCTGTTGAGCCGTACACTGTTTTGGTATTTCGGCCATCCGCTTGTCTATTTTTGGCTGCTGCCTGCTTATATTTGCTGGTATGTCATCATTCCGAAAATCATTGGCGGAAAAATTTTCAGTGATTCGTTGGCCAGATTGTCCTTTGTCTTGTTCTTGCTGTTTTCGATCCCGGTCGGCTTTCACCATCAATTGCTCGAATCCGGAGTATCGCATACATGGAAGTTTATCCAGGTAACCCTGACCTTTATGGTCATCGTCCCTTCGTTGATGACAGCCTTCTCCTTGTTTGCCACCTTTGAATTGAGCGGCAGGCAGAAGGGTGCTAGAGGATTGTTCGGATGGGTGAAAAAATTGCCATGGAAGGATGCACGGTTCTTTGCACCATTTATGGGAATGCTGATATTCATTCCTGCCGGGGCAGGGGGCATCATCAATGCCAGTAACCAACTGAATCAAGTCATTCATAACACGCTTTGGGTCACCGGTCATTTTCACTTGACGGTAGCAACCAGTGTCGCTTTGACCTTTTTCGGAATTGCTTATTGGCTGATCCCGCATTTGACAGGGCGGACTTTGACAAAGAAAATCAACTTGCTTGCCAACATCCAGACAATCATTTGGGTAGTAGGGATGGCGATGATGTCCGGGGCGATGCATACGGTCGGATTGTTAGGGGCCCCGAGAAGAACCGCTTATACGACATATGGTGATTACCCCGATGCATTGGGGTGGATTCCTTATGAAGTGGCAATGGCTGTCGGAGGGAGCTTCTTGTTTATCGGCATTCTCGTCTTGATTTACATTGTCGTCCATTTGAGCTTTTTTGCACCAAAAGGGGTGGAAGCGTACCCTATCGGCGAAGTGGCGGATCAGGCAGAACGTACTCCGGCAATCCTGGAAAATTGGAAGCTGTGGATCGGTGTTTGCGTCGCATTGATCTTGTTCGCTTATACCATCCCGATTATGGAAATTATCGAAAATGCTCCTCCGGGATCGCCTGGATTCAGGCTTTGGTGACATAAAAATATAAAAATCTATTCCATTGAAAAAACATGCCGGAATCCTCGAGGACACTGAAAAGTCCCTTCTAATCTAAGAGAGCTGTTAAAGTTTGTTGTTGATTCTCCCGAATCGCTTATCGGTGGATGCTTGCCGCGGGCACGGCCTCAGCTAACTTGGTCAAGAAAATCACTTGACCAAGTGGATCTTTGGCTCGTGCTGTTCCCGCAGGCGTCACCACCGAACGCTCATCGTGGAATCAACCGATGGTAAAACGAAAAAGAGTGATTTTCTTTGATTTATAAAAGAAAGTCACTCTTTTTTCTTGTACCAGGAAAGTAATACATAAAAGGAAGGGATTCGATGTAAGATCGATGGCGATTTTCACAGCTAATGTGAAACGAATCGTTAAACGAATGAAGGAATAGATGGCATAAATCACTTGAAATTAGATAAAAAGTGGTCAGTATGGAAATTCAGTTCCATACTGACCACTTTTTTAAAATTCTACTTTTCAAAGACCTTCAGTTTTTCAATTGTCGAATCCTCTGGCATGTTTTTGTTTATCTCTTTCTAAGTGAAAATCAGTTCAGTATCCGGTACATCATCAGGTCATCGACATACATTCCATCTAAAAAAAACTCATCTACCAATCTTCCCTGTTCTCTATATCCGTTGCGTTCATAAAAGTGGATTGCTGAGAGATTGGTTGTCATTACACGCAGACATAGTTTATGGATGCCCTGTTTTTTTGCTTCTTTTTCGACAAACCGCAAAAGGGTTGAACCAACTTTTTGTCCCTGAAAGTCTGGATGGACGCCAATCACCAACTCCCAAACGTGTCGGTTGGAATCTAGCGGTATAGGACTCCGATAACTGATAAAACCTGCAACAGATTCATCGATTACAGCAACGTATTGACTGCCGGGCGGACAGCGTTCCTCATAAGCGGCAAGCGATTCCCACTTATGTGGGTGTGGTGTGTTTTCTACATTCCAGATTAGATTGTTCAGCTGCATTAATTGCTGTGAATCCTGGTGCAAAGATGGACGTATTTTCAAGATATTCCTCCTTGACGATTACCCGACCGGCTTGGGCCTTGAGGATGGGTAACCATGTCTCTCACGATAATTTTTTCTTTCAGCGGTAAATTCAAACCACTGTTTCTTGCTGTCCGGGTTTTCTGCATAATATACCACACAGCGAAGCTGATCCTCTACACACGGATCAACTGGTGTACGGAGCTTCTTTTCCAGGCAATCCAGTAATTCAGCCGGATTTTCGCCACGTACATCCTCGAACGAGTACTTCCCGAGGTAATGCACCAGATTTTCAGCCATCCGGCAGCCAATCGACGGTATTTGCTGGAAGGTTGCCAATCCTTTTAACAATCGGGCTCGATCATAAGTGATATCCATTAAATCAGATAGCGTTTTTAACTCTAAATTGGCAATCTGATTGAGTCTTATCTTCGCTTTTCGTAAGCAGCTTCTCTCTTCTGCTGTCAGCGGAAGTTTAGGGGTTTTAGTTGTGCACATGTAATCACCTCTATTCCGAATAGTTGCCTCCTGATTTAATTCGACTTAACCTGCTGCTTTCCTTTAAAAATTTTCTTTATTTTGCAGGATTTTCGGTGATTTTACTAGTAATTTTGTAAGGAGAGCAGGAGGGATGGATACAGAAGCCGATTGGGCATTAACGGTACGTAATCGGCAGCCCTTCAAAATATACAATCTGCGAAATCCGGATATGAAGTGCCCGCGTTTTACTTATGTTCAATTGGATATGATCCACAGCAACGCCACTAAGCAGCCCCTCCACTTTTCCTGCAGTGGTCATCACGCTGATTTGCTGGCCTTGGTGCCGGCTTAGATGATCGACATAGACGGGTTCGAAAGGGGCCATATACTGTGTAGGCTGGGGCAAAGCCGGGACTGAGTAAACGGGAGTGGTAGGGGAGGGCATTTGGTTGATATATGCCGGCTGGACAATCGGCTGCAGCATCACAGGGGTTTCTTCAGGTGTTCCGCTGCGTGCTTCTGATTCGGTGTTCAGCTGGGAACGATCGTTTTCTTCCATATTCCTATCACGTTCCTTCCATTGATGTATGGCTTTATATGTATGCCGCCAACATCCCGATTATGCGGTCTATAAGGAGTTGACAAGGAGTGTTAGTGACAAATCATTGTATATTGCGACTGTTACAGCCTGGTGATTACAAAGGGATTCTGCAGCTTTACCGAAATGAGAAAGTGAGAAAATATCTTGGCGGCACGGTACCGGAACATAAAATCAGCGAAAACTTTCAGCAGTTATTTGCCTCTGGTACGCCCTCTTGCCATTGGGCGGTAAGGGAGAAATCAACGGAGAGCTTTATCGGCACGGTTTCGCTCGATCTCCATCACGATGGGCATGCTACCGAGGTATCGTATCAATTTCTCCCTGTGTTTTGGGGGAAGGGCTATGCAACAGAAGCTGTCAAAGCCGTAATCGATCATGGGTTTGCTGCTTTGGGGCTTCCAGAAATAGTGGCAGAAACACAAACGGAAAATGAACGATCAAGACGGCTTTTGGAAAGGTTGGGAATGGAAGAGTCACGATCAGTCGAACGTTTCGGTGAACAGCAAACGATTTACCGATTGCTGCATATGAATTGATTGATTGTTTTTTTACGAGTAAAAAGCCTGATAGAAATGCCGGTAGGTGTCTTGTTGCGATCTTATGTCCGAAAGTGGAACATACATCCAGCCCATTTCCTCCAGAAAGGCGTCATATCTTCTAAGTAGCTCTGTCTGCTGCAGAGCCATCTCTACATGGGCATTTCTCACCGCCATGTCCTTCATCATCAAAGCAGAAGAAAAATTGTCGTCAGCCATTTGCTTAGCCGTGGAGTGGACCTCCAAGGCAATCCACTGGTCGTTTTCTCCCGCTTCTCCATTTTGCCAGTTTTCATATCCTTTTTCCTCGAATACATATAAAGGCGGTACTTCAATCGGTTCATGATAAGCAGGATCAATAAAAGCGAGCATGATATGGACATGACCCTGCATGGCATTGGCCTGCTGACGGATGATTTTTTTCAATTGTGGCGACTGGACCATTCGCTGGTAAACGTTCAGTTTATGGATGATTCCCTTGTGCGCAGATAAGTGCTCGGCCATGATTCCCAAATCGGCTGCAGGAAGATTGTGCATAACAGCACCCCCGGTAAGTTGTGGTGGTTTTACTATATGAATGGGCAGGGAAAGTGTGCGAATGAATGTTGGGGAGATAATAATTAATATTACAGAATTTTTACAATAATGTTGTAATTATACATTGTAATGGTAAAATAAGGTAGTGAATAGAGTGATAAACAATTTGTTTATAAATTCATGATGAAGGAGGGCAGTGTGTGAAAAAATACTTTCCAGTTCTACTGATTACAATACTCGCGCTGACGTTAACAGGCATTAAATTGTATCCGACGATAGCCGGGGCGTTGAATAAAGAAGAACCGCAAAAAAAACAGCAGCTATCAAATGATCCCGATGAAATTGCCCAGGAAACGAAGCATAAAAATCCCCTGCTCGAAGATGACTTCCCATTTAAACTCGAGGAACAAGAAAAATATGCGCAAGAAAATCCCGATAAATTTGCTATCGTGGAAAAAATGTATTATGCATGGGATTACATTGACAATGCCGAAGGGTCGTATGAATACGGAAATAACGGCCAAGTGGAAAATCGCGTCACCTTTCATGTCGATTTTGAACAAAAGCAAAATAAAGCCGTCTATGAGACATTGGGGAATGGAAGTGTAGTGGAAACCGAGCAAATTTTACTGAATGATGGCCAGATTCTCAGGCAGCTAAAAGAAAAACGACTTTATTCTCTGAAGCCCGTTAATAATCAAGACGATGTAGAAGTAATGACGACCTATTTAGGTTATGTCATTGGCAGCGAATGGTGGATGCTTCTCTACGATAATTATGACAGCTGGGAATACAAGGAAAAGAAAGCGTTCGGCATTCCTGCGTTCAAAATAAAGGGGACACTCACAAAAGATACTTCCGAGATGCTGGCTGGTCCGTTTGAGATGACGGTCGCCAAAGAAACCGGCGTATTGCTCGATTTGCAATGCTATGGAGAGGAAGACAAAGATAAATCCGTATATTTTATAAAGGTCGCGGATATTTCCATTAATAAAGGGATTGAAAATGCAGAGGAAGTTTTCCAATTGGATGTATCAGGTAGTGAGGAACTGCCTTTTGAAGAATATGGTAAGGAAACATATGGCGCCAAAGCCGGTGGCGAGAAAACAGGATGGGATTAGGATGCGGGTGTTTTGGAAAGGTTATTGGTCATGGAAACACCTGGTGGCGGGTTTGTTTTACATACTGCTTGTGATCATGGCCTCGATTGCCATGTCCCTATCGGGGCCTTATAATCATTCTTTATTTGACTTTATAGCGAATTTGCAGGGCGGTGGAAGCGCAGGTGCGACTGTGCTGCTATATGGTGCACTTCCCATTATTACGCTAGTGTTTCCATTGATGATAGACAGGATGGAAACCGTAATGGTCGTCACTAGGCTTAAGCAGCGCAAACAGTTGTTCTCTCAACATGTAATCTTTGCTGTTTGTTTCAACTTTTTGTTGATTTGTTTGATGGCAGCGGCTGGATTGTCAGCTGCATATTTCTTGACCGGCAGTCTGGACAATTTATGGGGAGAAGAATCGGGAGCGATTTATTATTTTCTCGACAATAAAGCGCATTTCCCGTTTTATGTGCCGCACGTGACGGGTTGGAAAGTTTGGTTCTACATATGGAGCAATCGTTTTTTCTATTTAATGATGGTCAGCATGTTCGTTTTATGCTTCCAAACAGTGTTCCGAAAAAAAACACTCACGTTTATCGGCATGATGGTTTTGTTCGGAACTCCATTTCCCTATTTACTCGATTTTGCGGTGTTTTTACATCCGATTCACATTGAAATGCCGTTATGGCTGTCCTGGCAGGATCAAATGTTTAATCTTGTTTATTTACTGTTTTGGAATGCAGTTGCTTATTTCCTGGCAAGCAGGCTGTACACTAAGAAAGAATTTTACTAGAGAAAAAAGGGGGGATTCCATGCTGGAAATGGAATGGAAACGAGTTGCCACACGTCCGGCGTTTTGGCTGGCAATAGTGGTGGGCGTTGTGTTGGCCGTCGTCCCGGCCGTACAGACGTGGCCGCAACATGTGACAGCGGATTACTATTATACGTATCCGAGAAGTGCTTTCATCTCCTGGTTTTACTTTATAGGAACAGGCACGTATTACATATATGCGTTGCTTGTGCCGATTCTTGCTTCGATTGCTTTTGCAGATTCACACGCTGAGGATGCCAATACAGGTTTCATCAAAAACATTTTGACCAAAGTGGAAAAGAAAAAATATTTTCTCGTTCGTTATCTTTTTAATTTTGTCATAGGCGGAGTCGTGGCAGTATTTCCGTTAATCCTCAATTTTCTGCTTGAAATGGCGGCATATCCGTTAATTGAAAACAACTACTATTTCGGGATGAACCTGGTTCAAGATGGTAACTTGCTGCCGGACTTGTTTTACGGGCACCCGTTTGCCTATGTACTGGTGGTCGTGCTGCTCAATTTTTTGCTGGGCGGTATGCTGGCTTCCTTAGGCCTGGCATTTTCGTTTCTGGTGAAGAATCGTTACATCGTTTTGATACTGCCCTTACTGGTTTTTATGGCTTTAGATGTACTGATTCCTTTTTCGCATAGTATTTCTGCAGTGTTTTTGTACAACGGCAGTTGGAATTTCGCCGGCACGGCTTATTTGGCAGTAGGTATCATCGGCCCGTTAATTTGGTATGTAGCACAGGGGTACAAACATGAAACAATCTAACGTATGGACGATCACCCGCAAAGGTATTGCATCCCTCGGAAGCCGTTGGTTCTATGTGTGTATTTACTTCTTGGTTATCATTATGGGGCTGATTTTCTCTGTCTTCTATTCATTTGGCTCCAGAGAGGAAGGATTGATGGAAAAAGCAGGGGTTATGGATTTAGTGGTATTTCTTAATCAAACCTCCGGAACCACGAATCATTCCATGCTCACTTTCCTGGCGATCCCGTTGATCGTCAGTATCGTCCACTTGCTGGTGCAGTACCAGGAGAGAAGCAATGTGGTCTTGAAAATCGGTTCACGGTTTACATTATGGCAAACCCATGCCGTTTTCGCTGTGATTGTTTCGTTCGTCTTGACTGTTTGCCTGTTAATTGTTTCGTACGTGCTAAGTGGACTGATAGTCGGGTTTGACAATACTTGGATTACGAAGGACAGCATTTTATATGAATTATTAGGTGACAAACAGCTTTTTTCCTCCGTCGTGCCGTATGTTTCGACAGGGAGAGTATTGACGGTAGTTTTTGTGACCAAGTTTCTCAGTTTTCTGTTAATCTTTTTTCTAGCGTTGTTTCTTAAACGCTTCATCAAAAATATAGCGATTATTTTCATCGTCTTGATAGCTATGTCTGGACTAGACAGAACGGGCATGGTTCCATTTGAATTTTTCACCTTTTTTGCTTCACTATCCCTTGAAGACTGGCTGCATCCGGTGCATATCTATTATAAGTGCTTCTATTTATTTGTTCTATCCCTTTTTTTATATGGGATAACCGGAGTGGTTTATGAAAAGAAGGATTTTTTGCAATGAGAAAACGACTTGTCTTTAAGCGGTTGCTCTATCGCGATATAGCCTACAGCTTTTCCTACAGCAAAATAAAGTACGGTATCTTTTTTATTCTTACGTCGTTGTTGGCGGCAGGCAAAGCGCTTCAGCTGCAAGGCATAGACTCAACCGGCAGTGTCGATGTCCTCTATTTTATGTTGAAGGATGAAGGATACTTTTTGGATCTTGATAATTATCAAGTCCCTGTCGATTGGATTTTCTTTCAAACTGTCGCGCTATTTTTGCTCAGTGACTATTATGTACACGATTTGGGGAGAAACGCGCTCTATGTGACCATCCGCAGTTCTTCCAAAGCAACTTTTCTGCTGGCAAAGCTTTGCTGGTTGATTTTGCAGACGGCTGCACTGTTTGTCGGGGTGTTTCTGGTTGTTTTCTGTGTGACGGGATTGGTGCTCGGCCACTTTTCTCTGGAAGTTACGCCTTTTTATCAACACCACATCATGCCGATGCTGCAGCTTGATAGATCGCCGTTGCAATTGATGGCACAGTTGCTGATCGGCTACATCGTGACGACGTTGGTTCTGTCGATGATTCAACTGCTGCTCGTCCAATTTTTGGAACCGATCTTCTCGTTTTTAATCGTCGTTCTGTTGCTCGGAATCTCGACGATAGGCGACAGCAGATGGCTGCCTGCTATCCATTCGATGATTTTAAGGCAGGAAATCTTTGATCTGGACCACGCACTGAGCTGGCAATTTTCCTATCTGTACAGTGCTGCTTTGTTTATCGTTTTATCCATAGCTGCCTTGCTGGTATACAGGCGAAAGGACATTTTATAAAGGGGGAAACAAGATGACTGGCACTGCGTTTTTAGAAGCCAACCACGTTTCAAAACAAATCAAGAAAGAACAGGTATTGGCGGATATTGATTTAACCTTACATAAAGGGAAAATTTATGGCTTCCGCGGTAAAAATGGATCGGGAAAAACGATGCTGTTCCGCCTGCTTTGTGGATTGATACGGGCTAGCAAAGGTTCCGTGAAAGTAGACGGGAAAACGCTTGGGGAGGATATCTCCTTTCCGCCGAGTGTCGGTGTGTTAATAGAATATCCGGGTTTTCTAAATGGATACACAGGTTTTAAAAACCTGAAGCTTCTCGCTGAAATCAACAAAATCGTCGATGATGAAAAGATTAAACAGTCGATTCGGATGGTCGGTCTTGACCCTGATGACAAACGGAAATATCGCAAATATTCGTTGGGGATGAAGCAGCGGCTGGGAATTGCCCAGGCAATCATGGAAGAGCCGGAACTAATTATTTTGGATGAACCGACAAACGCCCTCGATTCTGACGGAGTGGAGGAAATAAAAAAAGTGCTGCTCGATCTCAAAGCAGATGGAAAATGTATTTTGATTGCAAGCCATGATAAGGAGGAGCTGGATTATCTTTCCGACGAGATTTTCATGATGGAAAACGGCAAAATCGTCGATCACTATGCGCTGGAAGGTGATTCCGCGTGAACAGGAAAAGATTTTTGGCATTACTTCTCGTCGTTGCTGTTGTGGCGGCATACTCGGCGCGAGTCTATGCGGTCAACAAAGGGGTGGCGAAAGAATACAGCATTGAATCCTTTGCAGTAGGAGATGAAATTTCCTTAGGGGATGCCGTACTGACAGTGGAAGACGTCCGCTTTGGCGAGGAAACCGAGGAACAGCATGGTCAGGAGTGGATACAGTGCACCGTGACAATGGAGTTGGAGAACACTTCGGAAGAAGCAATTTCAAAGGTAAAAGCCATCGAAACCAAGCTTGCTTACGGTAGGGATGTGTACCAAACGAACCAAGGAGATTTTGACATAAATGCCCTGCTAAACATGGAGCCCGGAAAGCAAGAGAAAATCGAGTTGACTTATGAAGTCAAAGCCGAGGACAGACAGGGGCAAGGCAAGCTTTATATTGTACAGGATTTGTATCCGGAACTGGTTGAGAAAACATATAAACAAGGAAAAAGGTATGGGATGGCAGTTGAATTTTAGCATCTTTTCTTAAAGGTACCGATCTTTTTCAGCAGGTTAAGTGCTAGAACTCGCTTCGGCAGCATACTTCGCTTTCCGCGGGCACGGCCTCAGCTTCCTCAGAAGGAGCCCACTTCTTGCGGGATCTTCGGACTCGTGCTATTCCCGCAGGAGTCTGCGCATGCTGTCTACGCTAGTTGTAGTTTTTTATTAAAAATCTTCAAAACAAGATATTAATCACAAGAGGAATGTAACACCAACAAAAATGCTAAGAACGTTTAAGGAATGTCTTCTTTAGAAAACACGTTAAAAGCGAAGGAAATACCTGAAGACTCCAGCGGGAGGAAAGGCTTTGGTGAGATCCCGCAGAGCGTAAGCTCGAGGAAGCTCACCAGCCGCCCGCGGAAAGCGTAAGGTATTTCTGCAGCGTCGCATTCCAACTCAACGAGTGAATGATGCTAGAAAGTCTCTTTTTGAAGTTACGTCGCAGTTTTCTATCAAAAGTATAAAAACTTGAAAGAGACAAAGTTGGCGAACAGTGCCTTTCTTAAAAACAGGTATCCATAGGATAGCTGTTTTTCCTTTTCCGTCTGTTTTATCTCTTTTCGGGAATGGGTACAGCATAAAGAATGAGCTGTACCGAAGAAAAGAGGTGGAAATATGGACAGAGCGAAAAAGAAAGCGCCTGGTGCCGTTTTTTACGTCAGCTTTTGCATCATCGTATTGTTCGTCGCTTGGGGAGTCGTTTTTCCGGAGCAGTTGAGCCAGGCATCGACAGCCGGTCTGCATTGGATGCGCAATTACTTCAGCTGGTTTTACATGCTGGCTACGACGATTTTTGTATTGACTTGCTTATACCTTGCCATCGGTCCTTATCGGCATTTGAAGCTGGGCAAGCCTGACAGCAAGCCCTCTTACTCCTTTTTCACCTGGCTCGGGCTTTTGTTCGCGGCCGGGATGGGTGTCGGTCTCGTTTTCTGGGGCGTGGCAGAACCGGTTCTGCATTATGTAGAACCGCCGCCGGGCTACGAGGCGGAAACAAATGAAGCAGCCAAAGCTGCATTGACTTACAGTGTCTTCCATTGGGCGCTCCAGCCCTGGGGAGTATTTGCGATCATCGGCTTATCGATGGCGTTTTTTAAATTCAGGAGAAATCGGCCCGGGTTGATCAGCCATGCCTTTTATCCTTTGCTTGGCGAACGGACGGATGGAGTAGTGGGAAAAGTGATCAACATTTTTGCCACGCTTGCCACTGCAATCGGAGTGGCCACCACTTTTGGACTCAGCGCCATGCAAGTGAGCGGCGGAATTTCCGAAGTCTTCGGAACGCCGAATAGTAAAGTGACACAGTTGATTATCATTGCAGTTGTCACCGGCTTGTTCATCACCTCGGCGGTTTCCGGGGTAAACAAAGGCATGCGCTACTTAAGCACAAGCAATATTATCATCGCAGGGGTACTGATGGTTTTCGTACTGGTCCTCGGACCGACTGCATTTTTACTGGAAAGCTTTACGACGGCGGTCGGGCAGTATATCGGTCAATATATCCCGCTAAGCTTATCGTTGTCCCCTTATTCGGATGGTTCCTGGCGGGGACAATGGACGATTTTCTTTTGGGCCTGGGTCATTGCCTGGGGACCCTATGTCGGGACGTTTATTGCCCGTATTTCACGAGGCAGGACGATCAGAGAGTTCGTTTTCGGTGTCTTGTTTGTCCCGGCTTTGCTTGGGGCGATATGGTTTTCCATCATGGGCGGCACCGGCTTGCATATGCAAATCAGCGAAGGCATCGACATTGCCTCCAGAGCGCAACAGCATGAGGAAGTGGCATTCTTCATGATGCTCGGCAACCTTCCGATTGGATTGGTGTTGAATATATTGGGTATTTTGTTGATTACGATTTTCTTCATTACTTCAGCTGATTCTGCAAGTTATGTGTTAAGTGTTTTGTCTTCAAAAGGTACACTGAATCCTAAGACGCTGACGAAGCTTTCCTGGGGTTTTCTGATCTCGATCACGGCAGCGGTTTTGCTTCTAAGCGGAGGACTGGAAGCACTGCGCGCAGTGGCGATCATGACGGCGATGCCGTTCACAGTGATCATTCTCGTGATGATTGTGTCGTTGATCAAAGGGCTCCGGGAAGAGTTCGGCAAGCATCCGACAAGTTGAAAAACCGGCAGGTAAGCTGCCGGTTTTTGTTAGTCTTAGGAAGATGTGCTTACGGCGGGAATTCTCTCTATAGGTGGAGCTATTCATAACTGCTTATAAACACTTTCGCGGTATGGCTGGAAGCCTTTGTTGTGATAAAAAGTCTTGGCCGATTCATTGGCGGTCCAGTAGTCCAGTTCAATGCGGCTAATTCCTTCAGACGCGGCCCTGTCGAATATCTCTTCCATTAACCTGGAACCAAATCCTTTGCCTTGATAGGCATTCTCTATGCTTATTTGATGGACATAAATGGATTGGTGTGTTTCCAGATAGGCAATGCCAGGATAGGTTCTTTTTTCAATCCAGGCAAAGCCGGCTGGCTGTTGGTCCTCTTCAACGAGTAAAAAGGTAAATTCCGGTTTATCGACGATGCTTTCAAAGAAATCAAGCGCTTTTTCGGCATTGTATTCAGCGAAAATATCGGGATAAAGCTTGCTGTGAAGCTGGTGTACGGTTTCGTTCAGTTTTGCGATGGATTGGCAGTCGCGGGTTTCATGGATTTTCAAGTTTTATTCCCCCTGTTAACGGTTTGCTTGTATTATAGCTTATAATAGACAAGTGTAGGGTGGAAGTTTAGCACTCATACTAGAAACGAAATGAATAGAGACAACGGAAAGGATTTTTTATAAATGTCACAAGCAATCGAAATGTTATTTTCAGAGCCTCGGCCGTATTTGCGTTCAGCGTGGGAAAAGGCTGGTTTCACAGAGCCGACAGCAATCCAGAAAAAAGCAATTCCGGAGATACTGCAAGGAAAAGATGTGATTGCAGAATCACCGACAGGCAGTGGGAAGACGCTTGCTTACATATTGCCGCTTTTACAAAAGGTGGATCCTGAGAAAAAGCATGTACAGGCAGTGATTCTTGCTTCCTCTCATGAACTGGTCATGCAAATCCATCAGGAAATCCAAACCTGGGCTGCCGGCAGCGGAATCGGCAGTGCATCACTTATCGGCGGAGCGAACATTAAACGCCAGCTGGAAAAGCTGAAAAAACGGCCGCAAATCATTGCAGGAACACCGGGAAGGGTGCAAGAACTAATCAACAAAAAGAAATTGAAGATGCATGAAGTGAAAACAATCGTATTGGATGAAGCAGATCAGTTGGTGGTCTCCGAACATGAGAAAACAATCCAGTCCATCATCAAAAGCACCTTGAACGAACGGCAGCTGCTGGTATTTTCCGCTACCATTTCCAAGGAAGTGGAAGAAGCTGCCTTGTACATGATGGAAGAACCATCCATTATTCGTGTTGGCAGAGAAGAAACAGATACCCCTCCTGTCGAGCACGGCTATTTAGTAGTAGAGGCGCGAGAAAAGCTGGAAGTGCTGCGCAAACTGATTCGTCGGAAGGACCATATAAAAGCGTTGGCCTTCGGCAATGATATCGGCAGTCTCACCGTCCTTGCCGAGAAGCTGGAATACAAGGGAATCAACGCTGGTATCCTGCACGGAGATTCTAAGAAGCAGGAACGGGAGAAAACAATCAAGGCATTCCGCTCGGGTGAATTGGATCTTCTTTTGGCGACAGATGTAGCTGGAAGAGGGCTGGATATCAAGGATATTACCGATATCATCAACATCGACCTGCCTGGAGAGACGGATCAATATATCCACCGAGCCGGACGAACTGGCCGGCTCGGTACTGCTGGTGGAGAAGTCCTGTCCATCATAACATCACCGGAAGAAAAGAAACTCAAACGGTATAGCAGCCAGCTAAACATCCCGATAACCAGAAAAAAACTGTACAAAGGAACCTTGCGATCTTATTAGAGGGGAACTAGAAGAGGGGTCAGTCCCTCCACGCGTTCTGAACCAAAAAATGACCGGTGGAGGGACTGACCCCAAACTGCTCATTAACACGACAAAGAGAAGCAGAAATATTGGAGTGACAGGGTGTGGAGCGGTTTGGGGTCTGACCCCAAACCGCTTTCTTCTGCGAAATAACCAGAAGAAGGGACAGTCCCCGAAACGCTCATAAAAGCAGAAAACTGTTTTTCAAACGGTTTCGGGGACTGTCCCCTCCATTTTTTTGGAACTTTTTGGCTGGGTGATCGTATAAGTAGTAACAAGGGGTATAGAAATGAATAAATTGTTTTACCTAAAATCATTTATTAGGAGGGACTCTGCATGACGATGTTTGGCTGGATTTTTTGGGGAGCGATTGCGCTGATAGCAGTCGCTGCCATTATTTTAAAGTTCAAATTTAACATGAAGTCGCCAGATTCCACTAAATCGGCTGCTCAAATGCAGGCGGAGGAAAGGGCGAGAAGCCATTTCGACAAGCTGCCGCCCGGTGGTGGGTTCGGTGGCTAATGTTCTTCTTGCTGCTCAGGATAATCGCAGTATTCGATGATGGTGCCTTCGGTATCAGCTGGATTTAAATATACCAAACGCCGCCCATGCTTGTTGACGCGCAAACTGTCGGGCAAAGTGCGAATTCCTCTTTCCTTTAGATCCTCCAGGGCTTTCTCCAAGTCATGGACGTGATAGGCGATATGATGGACTCCTTTACCTTTTTGCCTGATGAATCGGGCGATGGGGGAGGTTTCATTATTCGTCGGGTTTAGCAGCTCGATGCGGCTTCCGTTCACCTCCATAATGGCAATTTCGCTTTCGACACCTTTTGCTTCACTCCGGTAACGGTCGATGAGTTTTCCGCCCAAAACGTTCTGATTAAATCCAATGCTTGCTTCTAAATCACGGACTGCGATTCCAACGTGATCGAGTTCGTATGGCATAAATATCTCCTTTCATCTAAAAGCTTCGTCTTATTTTACCATATTGCCAGATAACCTATAAATCTTAAAAAGGTCGGTGGATTCTATGCAACACTTATTTCTTTTCGGCGGCAGCCCGCCATTTACGCCAGAGTTGGGCAAGGTTTTTGCTGAAACTGCCAGTCAGGCAAACAAAAAAGTTGCCATTTTATTCTTGGAGAGAGAGGGGTGGCGGGAGTATATGTCGAAGTATACTTCGGTGTTAAAGGAGCATGGTCTGCAGGACTTCTTTTACATGCCGCTTCACCCCCGCGTCTCAACCAGTGAATTGGAACAGTTGGACGCATGCAGCGGAATCGTCATCGGCGGAGGAGATACCGTTCGCTACCGTGACTACATAGTGGATACGCCGATTGGTGAACGGATAAGGAAGCGTTACCTGTCGGGAGTGCCGGTCGCCGGATTTTCTGCAGGAGCGTTGATCAGTCCGGAGCACTGTGTCATACCTCCTGTCGACAATCGGGAAGGAAAACATTTATTTCTTCCTGGTTTGAAGCTAATCGAAGATACTATCATCAGTGCCCATTTTACGAAGTGGAAGGAAGAAGCAAACCTGCAAAAAGCACTAAGGAAAACGGCCGTTCCCACTGGTTATGGCATAGACGATGATGCTGGTTGTTATTTTAAGAATCAGTCATTGGTTCTAACAGAAGGAAATATCAGAGTAATGAGAGGATGAAGGGGGAGTAAGATGGTTCAATTGGCTGAGGACTATAAAAAACGTTCGATTCGCTTTTTGGAAATTTGGCAAAAGCAAGGTTGGCGGATGAAGGTTTACGGTATTTCCTATCAGGGAGGGCAACCGAGGAAAGAACTGGTCGATACAGCCAGAACATTAGCATTGCAGACAGTGCCTTTTCCGGCGATGAACAGCGACCGTTACGGCGTCGGGTTCATCGGCGTGCACGATGGGAAGGATTCAGATTTTATTTTCATCGACTGGTGGTCCAATGAAAATGAACTAAACCATCATGTGTATATTTCAAAACATGGAGAGAAACCGCAGTTTGAATATTGCACACCAAAAGGACTGATAGCCTGTACGTGGGATCTCAAGGTTTTGAATTTCGAAAGGGACTGCTGGGTGATGGCGGTGTTAAACAATCCAGCCGGCACTCCCGATATAGAACAGTATTTGCAGTATCACATGAACGAGGACTTCTAAGCTATTATAAGAGGAATACCTCTCTACAGTGGATATTGTTCATACAAAACCCTGGCTGTGCCACGTTAACGAGTGGAATGTTGTAGCATCAGTTAGCATTCGAGTCATGGACAGGGCTGAGGATTGTATCGAAAGCATGTTGGTGCAACAAAATATGTGAAAACCATTAAAAAAGGGTCTTCGAGATATTCGAAAACCCTTTGACAATTCTAATCTTTTAAGACGGAAATGGCGTTTGATAGCTTCTGGGCAAAATCTTCCGGTTTTTCCACGGCTTGAACGTGGAGGTATTTGATATTCGGCTCAGCGAACAACCAGTGATTATGCAAAGCAGTAATCGTAAGATCGTTTTTACCGAGTGCCCTGGTGAAGTCGGGTATTTCTTCCGGGAGTACCACGATTTCAGCATGATTCAAGGCTGTACCGTCTTCTTCCAGGGATTCAAAATGAATTTCCATCGATAATTCGCTTTTGAAGGGACGCCCTTGAACCGTGACGTCCAAGTCCCGTTCTTTTTCTGCTTCGCACATCCCGTCTTCGACTTCGGTTTCTACTCCCAGGATGTCCCCGAAGGTTTTCGCTATTTCCTGGATATCTGGCATGCTAGTCATCTCCTTAAAAGCTTTTATGTCATTCTATTTCCCTATGCACTAAATCCTACACTCTTGATGCGGAAAAAATCTTATCAGTTATTGAAAGAAAAGAGGAGAAGCGATTTGATTACTATAAAAAAAGCCCAGCCGGAACATGCTGCGGGTATTGCCCGTGTGTGTACGGTAGCCAATTGGGCCACATACAGGAACATTCGGAGTACGACATATATAGAAAGAGTCATTGAAGAATTTTATAACGAGCCGCGTATTCTCAAGGAAATCGAACAAACCAGCAGATCCTGGGGAGGCTGGTTTGTAGCGATGGAAGAGGGGAACGTAATCGGAGCAGCGGGCGGGGGAATGACGGAAGAAAAGGAAGCCGAGATATATGTACTTTACCTAGATCCGGAACGGCGTAATGAAGGGATTGGAACCATGTTGTTAGAGGCAGTTACGGAACAGCAAAAACAATTGGGTGCAATCAAGCAATGGGTGTCCGTAGCGGAAGGTAACCAAAAGGCGATACCATTTTACGAGGCTCGAAGTTTTCAATTCCATTCCCGACAGGCGGACTATGGAAGTTCCCAGGAAGAGCGTTACCAATCACTCCGTTTCGTGCGCTTCTTCTAACCAAAGGCAAGATTGCAGAGAGAGGTGGATTTTAATGGAGGGTACCTTGACCGCAGTAGTGCTGTTTCTGATTATCGCAGCAAGCATTGCCATGAAATTCAGAAAGGCAATCGGCTTCAAAGTAGTTCATTCTGCGTTCTCCTTAGAAGAATACAGCAGGATCGCTTCCCGGCTTGAGCAAAATGGAATCCACTTCAAGATAACGTCCCACCAGAAAAACCATGTACCAATCGGGACGGCTCAACCGATCAAGACGGGAGAAACCTTAACCCAGTATGACTTTTTGGTGAAAAAAAGATATGCAGCCCGGGCCCGGCATGTTTTGCAAAATGAGAGGGGTTGATTTTTTGACGTGGAAATGGAAAGATTTTGCCGTCATTCTCCCTGGCGCGATTGGAACCTGGATGTTTTTTCGTGATGGAAATACGGCGATGGGCATCTTGTGTCTCGTTTGCGGATTCATTTGGGTAGTTGGCACAGTGAAGGAATATCGCAAGAATGATCCCCAGGATTAAAAAAACCAAGCTCTCCAATTTAGAGCTTGGTTTTTGTTTTACCATTGTATTTCGACCGGGAGGACCTTTTCGATAGCTGGTTGGTAGCTAGTGGCTTCTTCTGGTTTTAACCAAATGTGGATGGTGCCACTATCGTCACTCGACCTGATCAACCTGCCGATCCCTTGCCGAAGCCGGAGAAGCATATAAGGCTCATCAACCGATTCAATCGGATTGACAGCATGCTTTCGTTTGGCCTGAAAGACAGGATCATGCGGCGGGAAAGGAAGAGAAACGATGATTACCTGCGTCAAAGCATCCCCCGGGACATCCAACCCTTCCCATAAGTGATAGGAACACAGCACCGAAGACGGATCCAATTGAAACTTACGGACTGTTTCACTGATTTCCCGATCTCCTTCATAAAGCATGCTGAAGGTCCAGTCTTGCTTGTCCGCCCAGGAACGGAACAAATCCATCTCTTGTTTGGAAGAGAAGAGAAGCAGAGAACGCCCTTCATTTTCGTGTAGTTGTTTCCTGATTCTGCTCCACTTGTCTTCCTTGTCGACGTGTCCGAAAATACCCATTTGTCTCTCATAATCAAATGGGGAGGAGACAGAAAAAGAGTCATAGGACGCAATCCCCAAACTGTCTGCCAAGTGGGAGAAATCTCCTCCTTGCGATAAGGTGGCCGACGAGAAGATGAACGGAATGCTTTGTGAAAAGACTTCTTTTTTCAGTACATCTTCCACTAAACGCGGCATGATAACCAGCGTCGTATCTGTTCCGGTTTCTTCCAGCCAATATATTCCTTCATCGTCTTTTAACAAAATCGATAACCCATAAGAGAAAAACTCCAGATATTCTTCAATGATGCGGATGTGGTAGGGATCGATGGTAAACAGTTCAGAATCGAACACCAGCTGTTCCAGAACCTGTTGTACTTTTTCATTCAAAGTGTGCGCCATTTGTATTAGGTTGTCCGAAAGCGTGACCTCTTTACGGGAGGATCCTTCCACTATCGTCGACTTTTCGGATAAAAGGTCAAACCAATCCTCATGAAGGGCAAGAATATCTTCGATCAAATAAAGGGTTTCTTCCCGTACATCCTGACTCATGTAACCTGTCAACACCTTGGTCAACGTGTCGGCATGGAAACGGTACGTCAAGCCTTTTTGTGCAGCAAACTCCAACAGATGTCCCTCATCAAACACTACACAACTGGCTTCTGGCAGCAATGGCATTTGGCCTTCCCGTTTCCTCGATTCTTTTGTCCAGACATGCTCCATGTAGAAGTCGTGGGAACAAATAATCAAGTCAGTGGCATGGCGATAATATTCCCTGTTCAGTGTCTGGCCGCTCCGGTGTCGCCACTCACAAGTAGAGCATTGCTGTAAAGGATCCCAGGCGATTTTCTTCCATGTTTGGTTGGAGACCCACGGATATTCTTTTCGGTCGCCATAGCGCTCGAATGCCTGCATGGATGCCCCCTGGTCAAAAACGAAGTCCGGTATTTGATCGTGGACAGCCAATACGCTTTCATCATCGGTCCGATTTGCCAGGGCGTCCAGTTTTCGCACACAGACGTATTGCTCCCTGGATTTGGCCAGACGTACATCGACGCTGAGACCGAGAGCTTCCTCCAGCTTTTCGATATCGCCGCCCTTTTTGACCAGTTGTTCGATCAACGTTTCATCCGCACAGGAAATGATAGCAGGTTTACGTTGGTGGCGTGCATAACAAATGGCATAAAGCAGGTAAACAAACGTTTTTCCCGTACCGACGCCTGCTTCTGCAAATATGGTCCGCTTGTTTTTAAAGGCTTGTTCCAATTGAAAAGCCATGTAAATTTGTTCATCTCTCAATTCGTACCCTTGTTCCGGTAACATATCGTAAAAAACGTCGCCTACATAGTCGCCGAGGCGATCATAAAAATTTTCCGTCTTGTCAACGGTAAATGGAAGTGAACTTGTTTTAGACATAACATTCTCCTCAAATACATGATCAGTCGCTAAACTTCAATATTACCATAAAATATGATGTCATACCGGGAGAAAAAAACCGGAAGGGCGAATTTTTCCAGGAATTCATTGAAACATTTGTGACATAACTTATGTAGAGAACTATAACCAAATAAAATCCGCACCAATCCAGATGCGGATTCATTCCTCGTGTGTTCAGCCTGTCTCCAAATGAAGGAGGACAACACCGGCTATGATCATGAATATCGATATGATTTTCAGCCGATTGTATGTTTCTTGGAAAAACAAAATGCCGATTACCGCTGTAGAGACCACCGTGACTCCAGACCAGACCGCATAAACGAAGCCGACTTCGAAGTGTTGGACAGCCAGCGTTAGACAGGTCAGACAGAGGGCGTAGCACAAAAAGGCCGAAACAGTAGGAAAAGGTCTTGTATAACCTCTGGCCAGCTTGACCGATAAATTCGATAAAAAGGCCAGAACCAGGCTGCTTATTAAATAAACATACGCCATCATGCTCCCTCCCCGGCTGTAGGAGCTTTTTGTCTTGTACTGACGTTCAATCCAATAACGCCGGCGATGATAAGCAGTGTGCCTGCCATCTTCACAGAAGAATTGGATTCTCCGAAAGCTAAGATTCCGACGCTGACGATCAAGGCAGTTCCCACACCGGACCAAATCGCGTTGACCACGCTTATTTCTGAATGATAAGCAATCGTGATGTACAAAGTGAATGAGATGGCATAGCATACAGCGACGATGACCGCTGCCATCCAGCTGTTGTCTGCCAGCTTCATGAACGAGGCACCGGTCGTTTCCAAAATGATCGAGGTACTCAGCAAGCTGTAAAATTTCATGATGTTGTCCTCCTTGAATGTTGAACTGGTCCCAGGGCAGTGGAAGTACGATTGCTTCAAATAAATTTGCATTACGATACCTCGCAAAAAAGGAAATAAAACTAGTCTGGCATCATTTTAACTAATTTGTAATCTTTTTTAGCAGAAAGATTTGATTTTAGGAGGAAGAGGCCAATCCAAAAGCTTGTCAGAAATATTCACAATAGATTAGGGAGGAAGAAAAGGTTATGTTACATTGTTATCAGATAAGAGAGAAAAAGGGGAGTCAATACATAGTGTGAGCGAAGCAGTCCGGATGCACGACAACAGTGCCCAGCTTGCCTTACAAGGAATGGTTGTTGGTCAAAAAGATCAAAGGATCATAACCAGCATCCAAGATAGAAAAGGTAGTGCATGGCGGCCAAAATAAAACCGCGCGAATTCTGAATGCTAAACGAATTCGCGCGGTTTTTATCTTAGTCACTATGCATTTGTCCAGCCTTACTGCTCTTTTTCCAACTCATAGTCACCTTCCTGGCTATGTACCACTATATGGGTTTGATCGATAATTTCTAAACCTACTTCAGTGGAGATGGTTGTTTTCCCGTTTTCCTCTGGTCGGTACAGCAGTACACCGGAGAATGTGTTCTCAGAACGATCGTTCACGGCTAGGACTTGCTCTTGATTATTGGTGGTAATATGAAGGTTGCTAGTTAGCCCTTTTGTAAAAGTGATTGTTTCACCCGACTCTGTTTCTTTCCAGTCCCCATACAACATACCCAGCTCTTGGTTATCGAAAGCAGTAAACGTATAGGAAGCTGCACCGTCAATGGTCAGCACTGCAGTGGTCTCGTCGATTTTTTCCAGACTGGCAGCTTTTCCTTTCCATTCCGGACGGTCTTCAGGAGCTTTGACGATATCACCCAGCACAGTATTTTCATTTTTTTCACGGATATCCATGAAAAAGGTTGTCAGCCCATCCGCTTCCCTATCATTACTTGAACGGTTTAATTTTTGAAAATGGATAGATCCCAGTCCGAATTCCATGCTAGGGAGCCCGGAATTGCCCCATCCGAATTCCTCCATTTTGTATAAGTCATTCAATTCTTTTGTCAACTTTTCTTCTTCCTTTTCACTGCGTTGTTCCGGCTTCGCAGCATCTACAGAGAGTTCCAGCTGACTTTCTATTTGATCATCCTCCGAGTGGGTTTCGGCGGTGGAACTCGGTTGACAGCCAGCCATGACCGCTGTCAGAAACATGGGGATATATATGATTGCATTTCGCAAAATAACACTCCTAAAATCAATTTTTCTGATAGAATTGCCGTATTATAGTGTATCAGTTTTCCTTCCTTTTTTATAGAAAAATTTTTGTGAAGTTCAAGGAAGTCAGGGTGGTTGAAAAGCCGGGAAAGAAGTCCGTATACTTTAAATAGAAGTTGGAAAGGAAAGGAATTTGACTATGTTACATGAATTTGTAGTACGGATTGCGACAGACAGTCTCGATCAGGCAATTGAAAAATTAAATGCGTTCGGTGTTTACAATCTATATTATGAGCCTCCGATTGAAATTTTTCAGGTCGACAATGGTTATGATTATCGCGAAATCGAACAAAAGTATGCCGAGTTGAAAGTGTATGCAGAAGAGGACAGTGTTCCCGGTCTTCCGGAAGCTTATTTCAAGCGGATAGAGCAGGCATTGGAGGTGCCGAAAGAAGCCATCCTTCATCGGGAAGTGGACGAGCAGCAGTGGGATACTGCCTTCGCAGATATAGATTTGGGAAATGGCTGGATCCTCTGTTATTCGGGTAACGAGGCTAAGTATCCAGACAAGCAAGTACTGAAATTTGAACCGCAGGCTGCATTCGGGACCGGCCTTCATGAGACAACACAGGACTGTTTGCGCATCCTGTTGTCAAAGGATTTATCCGGTCGGACGATACTGGATTTGGGAACTGGTTCCGGCGTATTGTCTGTTGCGGCTGGGTTGAAAGGTGCTGGTTCACTGACCGCTGTCGATTATGAACCGGTGGAAAGAGAAATTCGCTTGAATGCCGAGCTGAATGATTTGCAGCAGCCGTTGCAGGTGGTAAAGGGAGATCTGCTAACAGGTGACTATCGAATAAAAGAACATTACGATCTGATCATCATCAATATTGGGGCAGAGGAAACAATAAAAATAATGGATAGACATCTTTTGCCTGAAAAAAGCAGTGAATTTCTCATTTCCGGCATTGTCGAATGGAATGCAGATAGTGTCGTCGCTGATTTTCAGAAGAAGGGATTTTCCATTAAGGAAAAACGGCAGGCCAATGAATGGGTGACGATTCTTTTTGAGAAAACAGCCTGATAGTCGCCGACCATTATTCGTGTTTAATCTGCTTACATGAATGCCGGAAAACCCTTGTCGGTTTTACCGATTGTGTATTTGGGGAAAAATAGTTGAGTATGGAACGTATGCCTTCTTTTTGTGGAGGGGTAAGAATTTGAATGACGTGCCAAAACCGATAAAAAGGAGAGTTGATCTCATGAAAGTATTAGTTGCAGGTGCCAATGGACATACCGGACGCCTGATTTTGCAATACTTGGTGGAACGTGGACATGAAGCGTACGGGATGGTACGCGATGAACAACAGGCTCCCCGTCTTAAAAATATAGGCGCTCATGTTGTAACCGGAGATTTGGAAAAAGATTTATCCGATCTTGTAACAGGGATGGACGCTGTCATCTTTGCAGCGGGTTCCGGTTCGAAAACAGGACCGGAAAAGACCAAAGATGTCGATCGTGACGGAGCAATCAACTTAATCGATACGGCGAAAAAACAAGGTGTCGACCGTTTTGTTATGTTGAGTTCGATTTTCGCTGACCAGCCCGATGTAGCTGAAGGGCCGTTCGGCTATTATTTGCAAATGAAAGGGGAGGCGGATGAGCACTTGTGCAACAGTGGTTTAACTTATACCATTGTCCGTCCGGGCGGATTGACACACGAAGAGCCGACCGGGAAAGTGCAGGCTGCTGAAGACGTCGAAAGAGGCTCCATCAGTCGGGGCGATGTGGCAGACGTGATTGTCACTTCTCTCGAACAAAAAAACACGTATCATAAGTCCTTTGATTTAATAGAAGGAGAAGACGAAATTCCAGAGGCATTAAAAAAACTGTAAGCAAAAAGTGTTCCTTTCTATAGGGACGCTTTTTTAGAAGAAGACACTCCCATTTCTTGGTAAGAGTCGATAAGAGTGATCGAATCACGGAGAAAAGAAGCACTTCCCATGTTGAGCGATTATTCTTTTCAACATAACTTTCATGCGAAAAACCTCAGCCTCTGTCTCTGCAATATATTTGAAAATAGAATTGTCGATGGAACCATACAATATAGTTCTATATCCATACACCAATCAAGTATACAAAAATTCCGATGATCAAACTTCCGATCACGGGCACCAGCGTTTTGGAGTGGCTTACCAAATTCACAAGCCCCAGGTAAAAGAAAAATATGGCTAGATAAGTGAACGGTGATACCGATTGAAAAACAGATGCTAAAAATAGAAGTAAAAGTGCGACTAAGGTATGAAGTCCGGCCAGTTTTCCGGACTGTTTTCTTTCTGACATGGTATTCGATCCTTTCGGGTATAGTACCCTGCCATTATACGCCAATTTTCCTGTTAGGGGAAATCTAGCGAATAAAGCAAAAAAAGACGAAAAGGAAAGTATCCCGAGCTAGCCTTTTCGCCTTTATATAATAGAAAGGAGACTAAAATTGGAGAACGCCTGTGAATCCCGATACCTACTGTTGTTTTTTCACTGCCTGAACGACTCCTGCCGCACGTTCGCGTAGGCTGTTCAAGCTAGTTTTTCTGCTGGCCGCTGAGCTGGTAAGGCGTTGCTTCTTCGCCTGTATCGATTCATGCAATTCTTTCAGCTTTGCGCGGTGATTGCTTACTTCTGGTAACATGATTGATTCCCCCCTTTCATAATATAGCTTATGGAGGGAATGCTGGTTTGCTAGTATGTTTCTACTAGAATATACAACCATTTTTTATAATTGCCAGCAGATAAGAGGGGTGAAAACTAGTTTTCCTTGCTTTCGTCATCCATCATATCACTTAACATCTTGGTCATCGACTTGAACTTTTCCTCGTCATTCAGCATGTCTTTCATCGCTCCGAAAGCCTGTTTGGAAAGCTCCGGATCATTTAGCACTTTTTCCATCATTTTGCTGCTGTCTCCACTAGAAGTGAAGCTTTTCAGCAGTTCACCCAGGTCTTTGTTTGCCATTTGTCCTACCACTCCATTCAAAAAGTTTTTCGGAAAGTGAGTTCGCACATATTGAAAGGCCTGACGCAGTCCGTTTCTTACTTGAGGTGTATTGAGCGCCTGATAGAAGCCCTGCAGTTTTTCCAATGAATCGGTGTTGAGCCGTTTTGCCTGCCATTCCGCTTTCAACCGGTCCAGAAAAAATCCGGAGTCGACCAATACCGCTTCTGATGCCTCGCTGTTATCGGTTTCTTCTTTCAACATTGCACGTTGTTTTTCCGGATCTGTGATTTGTCTGTAACCAGCGGAAGTTGTTTCGAAAAAAAGAGTGCTTTTTGCCATTATTTCACCATCCTTCAATTATACTTTCTATACATAATTACGTAGCGGGAATGGTTTCGTCCGTGTGAATGTCTAGTAGAAACAGCCTTTTTTGAAAATAGATGTTAGTCCCCCTGACTGGACGGTTCACTTGACTATTTTTACGTAATTCCGCGCGGGAATGGCTTTTTCGTCTATACCAAGCTTTTAAAATTTCATAGGTTGTTAATGTGAGGCCTCACCGAAAAACTTTTTAATAGAATAGAGGTGATATGGCATGGCTATCGTAGCTGCAATCCTATTGTTGTTTTTCTGGTTTGTAGTATTTACACCAATTATTCTATTAATTGCTGTTTTGGCTGCCCTTGGTATCTAAAACGGACAATATAAGCCAGCTTCTCACTCCTCCATCCAGGAAAGATGCTGAACGGTAGAGGGAAAGGGCAACGGCAGTGTGCCATTGCCCTTTTACATATGGATGAAAAAGTATTCGGAATCCGATGAAAACTGCCAACCTTCCATTTTGGCGTAAGATACTGCCAGTAAAGAAAGGAGCAGTACCCGCTACAATGCGAAGCGGCCATCAAACAGCCGCATAACAGGAAATCTATCTAAGGGGCTCCCCCTTATAGGAAAATAAAAATAACCGAACGAATCCGAGTGCTTGGCAGTTCGAATATCGTTCGGTTATTGGTTGGTCACGATGCTTTTCTTTTAATCTTCTTTCATCCACTCCGGTTTTCCAAAGCCTTGGAATTCTTCATCGATAATCTGTTCAAATTCATCCGATTCTACTACTTCTTTGATATCTTTGACATATTGTTTGTCAAGATCTTCAGTATTCACCACTACCCGGTTTCGGTAATCGTCCGGCATATCTTCTAGCGCCAGGGCATCCAGCAAATCAATATCGGCTGCCAGAGCGTAGTTCCCAGGTACGGCTGCCAAGTCTTCACTTTCCACGGCTCGTGGAAGCTGACCGGCTTCGATTTCCTGAAATTTCAGGTTCTTAGGATTTTCGGCGATGTCGTCTACGGAAGCACGTAAAGGATCGACGTCTTCGCTGATCGTAATCAATCCTTCATCCTGAAGCATGACCAGAGTTCTCGCCAAGTTTGTTGGATCATTGGCGATGACAATGGTACTGCCGTCTTCGATAGCATCTATACTATCGAAAGTGTTGGAGTAGAGACCCATCGGTGCTGTCGGTACAATGATCACTTCGGATAAATCCATGTTATTTTCTTCTGCAAAAGCTTCCATGTAAATTTTATGCTGGAACAGGTTGGCGTCCAAATCGCCGTTTGCCAGAGAATTATTCGGCTGAATATAGTCGGTGAATTCCTTGTTTTCCACTGTGTAGCCTTTTTCTTCAAGGAGTGGAGCGATGGCTTTGTTTACCATGTCGCTGTAAGGCCCGGTAGTTGCTCCGAAGGTTATCTCTTTTTTGCCGCTGTCGCTTCCTTCTCCATTACTGGCGGTGTCATCTTCATCTGAGCCGCATGCAGCCAACACTGTTAGCAATAAAATCGTCAGCAAGGTTAATAATTTTTTCATTTTCGTTCCCCCTCATTCTTCGTTGATAAACTTTTTATATTTTCTCAGCGCTTGTTGACCGCCTTTGCGATGAAGTCACCGAGATACTGCACAAATTGGACCAATACGATCAATACGATAACGGTAGTGAACATGACGGTATCGTCATAGCGGTAATAGCCATACCGGATAGCCAAGTCGCCGATACCTCCGCCGCCGACGGTTCCCGCCATCGCCGAGTAACCGATAAGGCTGATGGCTGTGATGGTCAAGCCACTGATCAAACCGGGCTTTGCTTCCGGGAAAATGATATCTTTGATAATCATCCATGGGGAAGCTCCGACTGCAACAGCAGCTTCGATAACACCTTTATCGATTTCTCTGGCGGCCGATTCGACAATACGGGCATAGAACGGAATGGCGGCCACCGATAAGGAAACGGATGCAGCCAGTGGCCCGATAGTTGTATTGGTCAGCAGCTTCGTAAATGGAATCAGGAAAACAAGTAAAATAATAAATGGGATCGAGCGGATTAAATTAACAATGATTCCGACAACCAGTTTTACAAATTTGTTTTCCAGAAAAAGTCCTTTGTCGGTGACGTATAGCAAAATCCCCATCGGCAAGCCAATAAGAACGGCCACCAGCAGACTTATCCCCACCATCAGCATCGTTTCCAAAAAAGCTGTATTCAACTCCGGCAAAAGTTCGATAATCCGATCAAGCATGCTGAATCACCTCCAGCTGATTGACACGCTCTTTTAAGTAAGCAACCGCTTTGTCTACTTCGGATCGTTCACCGGTCATTTCCATAATGAAAATGCCGAGTGGTGTTTCGCCGATGTATTCGACTTTCCCGTGCAGGATATTCCCGCGTACCGAGAAAGTCTGCAGCATATCGGAAACAACGGCTTCACCGGCGATGTCACCACGGAATTGGAGGCGCATCAAGGTTCCGGTGCAGTTTTCCAATAATTTGGCCGGCAGCTCAAAGCTAAGGACAGTTTGAATGAACGCTTTGGTGAGCGGCTCGGTCGGATTGGCGAAAATTTCATATGTAGATCCTTCTTCGATCACGCGTCCCTCCTGCATGACCGCACAACGGTTGCAGATTTCTTTGACAACTTCCATTTCATGGGTAATGATGACAATCGTAATTCCAAACTGCTGATTGATTTTTTTCAATAATTTCAATATCGATTTCGTCGTACCTGGATCGAGTGCGGAAGTGGCTTCATCACAAAGCAGGACCTTCGGGTTGTTCGCGAGTGCCCGGGCGATGCTTACCCGCTGTTTTTGGCCGCCGCTCAATTGAGCCGGATAGTCGTTCGCTTTCTCGCGCAAACCGACTAATTCAAGCAATTCCAAGACGCGATTTTTCCGTTTGGATTTTGGGACTCCGGCAGCTTTTAAGGCAAAAGCGACATTTTCGAAGACTGTTTTTGATGAAACCAGGTAAAATCCCTGAAAAATCATCCCGATCGATTGTCTCGCTTCCCGAAGTTCCTTGCTGGATAAGCTCAACAGATCAACATTGTCGATCCATACTTTGCCGGTAGTCGGGCGCTCCAAAATATTCATGCAGCGGAGCAATGTGCTTTTTCCGGCTCCGCTGTAACCGACGATGCCGTAAATTTCCCCTTTTCTGATGTCCAGGGAAACTTCATCAACGCCGGTCACTAAACCAGCTTTTGTTTTGAACATCTTACTTACATTTTCAATTGTAATCATCCTGTTCCCCCCCAAACATCGTACAAAAATAAAAAAACCTCTTTCATTCAGAAAGAGGGAAGAAATACTATTCAATCCTTATCTTTCAGAATGAATCACCATTCTGCAGGAGGTAGCACCACTCCGCAAGGAAGGTTGCTGTGACGTCGACAGGCCTGGTCCCTCGGTCACTCTGGATAAGATTTATTAGATATGTAATTTGTAAGTAAGATAGATTCTATCATAATTGGCTGATAAATGTTTGTCAATGTATTTTAATTGGTAAAAATCAAAAAATTTCAGAGAATGAAAATGATAAGGTTTTCATGGAAACGACAGGCTTTTAATGGTAAGATGCTAACAGCAATACTGGAAGGAGTGACTTTGATGGATGGAAGGAAACGAAGTGCTATTAACCCGGGAGACTCAGTAGATATTGTGCTGAAGAAAGACCAGCGGTCCGGAAATTTGACCAAAGGGGTTGTGCGGGATATTCTAACCAATTCAAGCGAGCATCCGCACGGGATCAAAGTCCGTTTGGAAGATGGACAGGTTGGAAGGGTCAAGTCCGTCCATAAAGATTGAACATGCGTGACATAAAACAAGGGAGCGGATCGTCGTGAACAGACGGACCGCTCCCTTTTTGGGGAAAAGCTTACCACACCTTCAATTTCCTTATTTTATCAGTCCCAAGCTTTGCAGGCCTTTATAAATGCCGGAATCTTCTACAGTCGTTGTCCGATGCTTGGCATATTGGAAAAGGTCAGGGTGGGCATTTCCCATGGCAAACCCTTCGCCGACTGCCTGCATTAACTGCTTGTCATTCATGCCATCGCCAAAAGCAATCGCGCTTTCTTTCGGGATTTGCAGTCTATCGAGTAACTTGGCCACGGCTTTTCCTTTATTGACACTGTCTCTGATAACATCATAGCAGTGGTCAAGTCCGCTTACGTTCACTTGAGAAAAATCAATGTCATCTTCAACTTTGTAAAGAGAGGGATCTGTTTTCGAAAGTTTCATTAGGGTGACACCCAAAATATCATCGATCACTTCCGGTCCGAACAGTGCGTTTTTCTTTAATTCGAAAACATCGATGAATCGTTTTACGACCTCTGCTTCCATCGAGGTGTAGTAATTTCTTTCACTAGTATAAAGCACCATTTCATGTCCATGGCGGCTGGCCGTTTCAGTGAATTTTCGAACCGTATCTGCTTTCAGCGGTTCATCGACAATTACCTCATCCCGGTAGATGGCAAAAGCGCCGTTATAACCGATAAAGGAATGGATGTCGAGCTCCGTGGCGATATCAGCGATTTCATGGAGTGGACGGCCAGTTGCCAGGAAAACTTCCACGCCTTTTTCTTTGACCTCGAGCACTGCCTGTCTGGTGGAGTCTTGGATGGTATGATCAGGACGCAGAATTGTGCCATCAATGTCTAAAAACAAAACCTTGTAGTCGTTCATGTGATTCTCCTTTTGCTTTGAATGATTATTCGTTAACTAGGATGAATCTTATCATATCTTGTGCCCTTATTGAAAACTTTGCCCTTATAGCTCGTACAATACCTGGCAAGGATGTCGGTATGGTAAAATAGGTGAAAAGCATGAGAATGAATACGGGAGAGCAGTCATGAAAAATTTACAGAAGCAAAGCATCAAGGTAATTGATTTTCGAAACGGGAATGTCACAGAAAACATTGGGCAGCTGGGAATAAAAGATGATTTTCTCATCATTGCTGGAATGGAGGTGTTTCCTCCTTCCAGAACACCATTTGGCGAACTTTTTCTGAAAGATGATTTTGAGCTGGAAGGCCCGGGGATGAATGGTCGTCTGGTACCCGTGATACAGGAAAACCTGGGGAAGATTGTCAGCAACCTGAAAGCTGTCCGGTTTTACATAGGACACGAGAAAGATACGATACAGACGCCGAGTACGGAAGAAATACAACATAGGGTGGATGATGTCAATCACCAGTTCGACTGCCTGGACAGCGAACAGGTGCAACGTTGGCTATATGAAAACAATTCTGATTATCGACATAAAATAGTATCTGCCAGAGAATGTACTGAACAAACAATCCAAACCTTGTACATTTCCAATCTGGATTTTCCTGATGTAAAAGAAATAACGGCTGATTATTTACAGCTGCCTGAGTTAAAGGAACACCTTCGGGGAACAGGGCCGGAGGAGGGCAAAACCTATGTGGGGTTGCTCCTCTGTGGCAATCATGTTCAATGGGTGGAAAAAAACGGAGACGAAACAGTCCTGAAAGATAAACTAGAGCATGAATACAGGAAATGGTGGACGGAAAACAAAGCTGAAGACCACTTGTGTCGTAAAGCGATTGTTCCACTGGACACAGATAAGGAAGATCCTTACATTGCTGTCCACCATTATGTTTTTCCGGCATTTGGCGGGAAGTATCAGTCGGGGCGGCTTCGTTACAGCGTTTGTTCGAGCTTTACCGAGGGCGTGCTGGCCAAAGACCAGTTGCAAAAGCAAAATAAGCTGAGGAACAGCAATCAAACCGAGTATTTCTTATTGTTTAACCGTACCTTGGATGTCGTTTATACTGCAGGGCTTAATGAGCGATATTGCCAGAACTGCTGCGCGTTTTATTACCCATTGCCCCGGCATTTCCTTATGGAGGACCATTTAAAACAATACAGTCCGTATATCCAAGGAAGACATATTCCTGTAGAGGTCGGCATATTCAACAAAACCAAGTATTTGTTTGATGAGTTCGCTTGTCCTTCGTGTGGTGAAAAGTTGAAGAAGGTCTATGAAGTATTCACCAAGCCCTCCAAGCCAAGAAGGTATGAGCCTGAAAGCGAAGAAGATTATGATATCTACGATTATCTGTCGATGGAAGCGAAAATGGAAGCAGAAGAGAGAAGCAGCCAGCATGAACTGGAATGGATCACTGAACAGGATCAGACGATTTTTGACAGAAGTCCTTATGAGGAAGACTGATATCTGTAAATTGTCTTATTGGTTAATCAATCCTTTTTCCTTTTCTCGTTTTGCTAGTTTCCGTTATCCTTATGGAATAAATAGCAGATAAAGAGGGAGCAGCAGATGAAACAAATCTACAGTAACATCATCCAATACCGTGGCACTCATTATGAGTTCGGCCGGAAGCAAGGAGAAGAACTGAAGGGTTCCTTGACCGTCCAAAACCGTGAAAAGCAATGGAAGGTAAGGAAACCGCGTTTTACAGTGGATAGAAAAGAGGCAGAACAAGCAATCACCCGATTTTCACCGGGTGTGTGGAAGGAACTGCAGGGACTACGGGATGCTTTGGATTGGCCGATGGAACGGGTATTGATGGAGTTTGGCGGCTATCGGGTTGAATATGAAAAATCGGGCTGCTCGATTGTGACGGGGGACAATTATCTTGTCCGGAACTATGATTATCATCCTAAAACGTACGAAGGGCGGTATGTTATGTTCCAGCCGACCGATGGAGGGTATGCGATCGTCGGACCTTCACAGAGGATAACCGGGCGTCCCGATGGGATGAACGAAAAGGGGCTGGTGCTTGGCTACAATTTCATGCATCGTAAAAAACCCGGTGATGGTTTTATATGTGCCATGATTGGAAGACTCGTACTCGAATCATGCAAGAATGTGAAGGAAGCAGTCGCAATGTTGAAGGAGATTCCGCATCGCCATTCGTTTAGTTATATCGTCTATGATGCCGGTGGAGAAACATTTATCGTAGAGGCTTCTCCCAGAGGGGTGGAAGTACGTCAATCCAATGTTTGCACGAATCATTTTGAAATCATGAAACAGGAAAACCGTAACTATTTGGTGGATTCGGAACGCAGAAAGGGAATCATTGACGGAGAAAGACAAGCTTTTAAAAACGGGTATGATGCTTTCAGACTGATGAATGACTCGGATAAGGGGGTATTTTCCGATCAGTACCGCAACTGGGCGGGTACTATCCATACATCTGCCTATTTCCCCCGGGAGATGAAAGCGTGGTTTGCATTGGGGGGAGATCAGGAGCCGACAGAAATAGACGTAAAAGAATGGCTGGATGGGGAAGATTATCCTAAACAGCGGATACATGGGGAAGTAAATACTGACATTCCGTTCGTTCATATGGAAGAAGGCGCAAGCTGGATGAACGGGAAACGTTAAAAGAGGATGGACGGCAAAAGCCGTCCATGTTTTATAAATGCAGGGTTCAGGCGGCGCTGCGAAATGCCCCTTCGCTTTTCACTGACGGCTGGCGTCCCGCTTACGGAAAGAATCGGAGTAAAGCACTTAGATAGACAAGTGTTGGGAATTTGTAACATTATGCGTGAATTTTCCATTCTTTTGCCACAATAAACTGAGATAATGTCATAATAGACTTTCCCGGAGGATGGTTTTACATATGCGCAAATATGAGGCAACGATTGGGGAAATGCAAACGAAAATAGATAAAAAGCGCAAGGAGCTATACGATTTAGCTCAAGTAAAAGGAATTGCGAGTGCAGAAGTGTTGAGATGCAGTGAACAATTGGATCAATTGATTGTTATCTTGCAACAAAAGAAGTATGAGCGTCTAAAAAAAGAGGGAAGCAAATAAACGGAAATTGGTAAACAATGTTATTGCAATTTCTGCTATGCTGCTGTATTATATGAATACAAGCTACGTTGTTCGTAATGATAATAAGTTTTAACCTTTAAACTGTAATAGGGAGTTTTAAATTGAATGTGGAATGTCAAGCCTCCACGATAGAGGAAGACAGGAAGGGTTCTGCGAACACCCACTTTGAGGAGTGGTGGTTTAAAACTTTATTACGAGAGGTTACGGCAAATGTGGCTCTAAACATGATATGGAACAGGCAGTCCTTCATAGGGCTGGCTTTTTGAATGAAAGAAATCCCCTGTCTTTGTGACAGGGGATTTTTCACTTTCCACTTTCTTACTACAGGATAACCGACATCGTTGATAGAAACTGCGACATAACTGTAATGGGAAGCTCCGTTGCCTATTCAAAAAGCGTGCTAACCACCGCTTCGGCAGTATACTTCGCTTTCCGCGGGCACGGCTTCAGCTAACTAGGTAAAGAAAACCGCTTTACCTAGTGGATCTTCAGCTCGCGCTGTTCCCGCTGGAGTCTACGCATGCTACCTACGCTAAGAAGCATGGTGTTATCGCAAACCTAGAGACTTTTTCTTTGAGTCCCAACAAGCCATCTTAAAAGCTTTTGTCAGGAAATGTGTACTTCTTTTCATAAATAGATAGTTGAAGTTCCATTTATTATCCTGTTCTTGGACTTTCTGCTTGTTCCCTGGCAATGTCTTTTGATGATACGGTGCATAGAGTACCATGAATAAAAATTTCGAGGCGTTTCTAAACAGAAAGCTGTTCCTAGCGAAGAAAATACCCGAAGACTCCTCGAAAATACAAAACAATTTTCTTCGTGCGATGCATCGCTGCCGCAGCCTTCCTTGTCCTGCGGGAGGAAAGGCCTCGGTGAGATCCCGCAGAGCGTTAGCTCGAGGAAGCTCACCAGCCGCCCGCGGAAAGCGCAGGGTATTTTCGCAGCGTCGAATTCCAACTCAACAAAAGTAAGTTCAGGAAGACGCGCCCAAACTATGTCGCAGTTTATATTTAGTGTGAATAACAACTTCCGATTATGATGAAGTGTACATCCCGCCATTGATATGGACGAATTGTCCGGTCATATAGGCCCCTTCGTCCGAAGCGAGCAGGATATAGCTGCCTACATGATCTGCTGGCTGTCCCGGGCGCCCGAGTGGAGTACTTGATCCAAATTCGCTTATTTGGTCCTCAGGTATAGTCGCTGGAATCAGCGGTGTCCAGATTGGACCTGGTGCTACCCCGTTCACACGGATGCCTTGTGGTGCGAGCTCTTGTGCAATCGAACGAGTGAAAGCGACTATCGCTCCTTTGGTGGATGTATAATCGACCAGTTGTTTGTTGCCGACATAAGCATTGATCGAAGCGGTATTAATAATCGCACTGCCAGTGTTTAAATGCGGTATGGCCGCCTGTGTGATGTAGAACATAGAGAAAAAGTTGACGTCGAACGTCCTGCGCAATTGCGCAGGAGTGATATCACGCACGTTTTGTTTCACTTCCTGCCGGGCGGCATTGTTCACGACGATATCCAGTTTCCCGTGCTGATTGACAACATCTTCGACAAGTTGGTTGCAAAAATTCTCGTCCCCAATATCCCCCGGATGGAGCGTGCATGTAACCCCTTCTTGTTCAATACGTTGTTTGGTGGCTTCGGCATCTTTATGTTCATCTAAATAGGCAATGGCCACATGGGCCCCTTCTTTTGCATACCCAATAGCGACAGCTTTGCCGATTCCGCTGTCGCCTCCAGTTATCAGTGCAACACGGTCTTTCAGTTTTCCGCTGCCAACATGGCTTTCCACCTCATAAATCGGCTTCGGATCCATTTCTGACTCCAATCCTGGCTGGCGGGATTGCTGCTGGGTAGGAATGCCGTCAGACAGGGGAGTTTGTTTACTTAATTCATCCATATCTATTGCCTCCTTGTAGGTTTCCATTTGATTTCTTTTTGGTTATACCCTTTTATGTTGCAGGAAAAACAGTCTGTCCGCTTCCTTAACATTTGTCATTCTGTTTCATTTATGACCATACGTCTCCTCTATATCAAGCGTCCATGTTCTTGCTTTTCTAAAATGAAAGGTTTCCGGAAAAGCCCGGTTATGGTAGCCTTATCTTATCAGAAATTTCCAATAACCACCTGGACGGCAAAAACAACGGGACAGACATACGACTAGAAAATGGAGGATGTTAATGAAAAAACAACCTAGAACTGTTGAAAGAAAAATGGTTTATCTTTTAGCCGGATTAGCGCTTTCCCTCGGCATCTTACTTTTGCTTTCTACTTCCGTCATGAATCACTTACAAATCAATAATGCAGCCAATCAATGTGTGGAAATTGGTGGAGATCCGATTGTGGAAAAGGATTTGCTAGCCTTTAATTGGTCTTTTTCTTGTGACGTTGATTGAATGAAGAGGAGAGGTATTCACATGGAGGCAAAAACGAAGCAGACCGCTGTGACCGCGGCAAAAAATTTTATCGGGAAGTACTTTACTCATTGCGAGGGAGCATTGTTGGCGGGCAGTGTTGTCAGAGGGGAAGCAACATCAGCTTCCGATTTGGATATCGTGATTTTCGATTCCCGCTATTCTGGTTCATTTCGAGAATCGTTTATGGAGTTTGGTTGGCCGATCGAGGCTTTTGTACATAATTTTCATACTTATAAGGCATTTTTCCAACAGGATATAGAGCGTGCCAGGCCATCCTTGCCCCGTATGGTTACAGAAGGAATCATTTTGAAAGACAGTTGCAGCTTGGTAGGTTCGATTAAAAAAGAAGCAGCAGAGCTTTTGGCAGCTGGCCCAAATCCTTGGACGGAGGAAGATTTAGAACGGAAGAGATACTTTTTGACCGATGCACTGGACGATTTCATCGGTAGTACGCTTCGCGAGGAAGATTTGCTGATTGCCAACACGCTAGCTCAGTTGACAAGTGAATTTTACTTGCGCGTGAATGGACAATGGGTCGGTGCTTCTAAATGGACCGTACGCGCCTTGCGGCAATATGACCCAGCTTTTACTGAGTGCTTTATTATGGCTTTTGAAACCTTTTATCGTGATAACAGGAAAGAAAAGGTCATCGAGCTGGTCGACCGTGTCATGGAGCCGTATGGAGGGAGGCTGTTCGCAGGGTTTTCAATAGGGAAAACAGAAAAATATTAAATAAGGAAGTTTGCTATTCCGTTTTGGTAAGAAATACAAAATGGCAGGTGCTGATCCCTATGCTCGCACAGACATCAAGTCGGGGAGGTCTGGTTTTGATTGTCCGAAAAAAGTTTTTCATCCTGTCACTGATATTGTTCTTGATTGTCTATTTTCTGAATTTGTCTTTCCCTCACGATATGCCTTTGGGCGAAGTGCTGATTTCTAATCTGGGTTTAACGGCCAGGTCTTCCACAGGGATTCATTATTTAGGAATATTGCTATTGGTTTTGTTCGCAAGCAGTTTGTTTTTCTTGAGCAATTCTTTAAAAAAGTACGAAATCCGATTCATCTTGCTGACCATTGTTATCCTGATATTCACTCCGCCGTTTTTTATCCATGCTTTTCAACGAACAATGGCTACGGGGATTTATGCACTGGATTATGAAAAAGAGCGGAGCAAGTGCGAATTTGAAATGCTGGATAAGACGCACTTGTCAGGAAAGTGCGAGCTTTTTTTCGTCAATTACAGCAGTGACCCTGTAACCTATCAGCTGACATTTACTGAACCGCCATTTGACCGTCCGCCGATGGTTTCCTTGATGAATAATCGTGCTCCTTATTCGATAACATTGCAGGGTAACGAAGAAAGATGGGTGGATTTGGAGGCCGAGATAGACACTTCCCGGATGAAAGAATACATTGAAAGCGGAGAAGCGAATGGTGTTGGCATCATTGTAAAGAATGGTGATCAATACAGGGAACTGTAAGAGTATCGTTTAAGTGGCAGCTGTTTCTTACAAGTAAGGTGAAGAAACAATTTGGCATGGTGGAAAACGTTGAAGAAATGAAAAAGGTTATTGATGCAAAGAACTGCCAGTTACGCCATTCATCTTGACAGGCCTGATCTTCTTGTCGAAACCACCGAGGCTATGCTGAAAGGAAAGGGGAAATAGTGATGAAGACAGAAGGCGATATCATCCGTTTGATAGAGGAAGATAGCTGGATGATGGAAGTCATCCATGCAGCTGCAACACTTCATTTGCCGGATTGGTGGGTGTGTGCCGGATTTGTCCGGGCGAAAATTTGGGACACGTTGCATCAATTTAATAGGAGAACACCGCTTTCCGATATAGATGTAATTTTCTTTGACCCAGAGCACCCGGAAGAAGCGTACGAGAAGCAATTGGAGCAACAGTTATCACTCGTTCTTCCCGGTCTGCCATGGTCGGTGAAAAATCAGGCGCGGATGCATCTAATCAATGGACTTCCTCCCTATACGTCTTCGGTGGATGCAATGGCCAACTTTCCGGAAACTGCAACAGCAATCGGGGTGAAAATCAACGAGCTTGGAGATATGGTCCTTTCCGCTCCGCATGGAATAGAGGATTTATTAAACCTTGAAGTGAAACCAACGCCAAAGTTTCTCGATAAAGAGCTGCTAAAGGTATTTGACCAACGGATGGAAAACAAGGCATGGAAACAAAACTGGAGTAACGTAACCATTTACAAAGGGGGAGCTTAGTGAGTAGAAGGGATCAAGAAGTGATGGTTGTGATCGGCGCAGGAATTTATCGTAACAATCCAAGATGGATTCATACCCAGGAAACGGAACAGATGGACAGTTGGGATTCATTTCTTTGATTGTGGATGCAATTAAACTGAATCATTTGCGCTGAATAATGGAGATATACTTCAGTTAATAGGATGGCATATTTGCCTAAAAAGTAACAGGATTGATTAATAAAGAAAAAGAAAGGTTGGTTGATTTTTTCTTTGAAAATTGCCGTGTGAGCTGTCTGCAGCAAAAATGCTGCAGGCAGCTTTTTTAGTTGGATTGTGAACAGTAGAGCCCGAACTCTTGTTATTTAATCTAAATAAACTAGGTAGTGAACAAGCAGTTGTGATAAGCACAAGATAAAGAAATGAGCGTTTAAGCTTGATTTCCTCTCGTTTTAATTTATAATATTAGTTAGATAATAATAATTATAAAATAATAAATCCTGTAAAGAGAGAGGAAGTGGTGGAGATGAGCTCCGAAGTTGTTCAGGCAGGGACGGCTAAAGAAAAAACAGCGTCTACTCCCATCAGCAAATTGGTTGATGGTTTGAAAAATCATGGTGAACTTGTTGCAGCCATCAGCAGTGGATTTCTGGTGTTGATTGCCTGGTCGTTGGAGGAGAGAATAACAGAGCCAATGTTTATCTTTCTTCATCTTGCGGCATTTCTGATTGGCGGATATGCAAAAGCGAAGGAAGGCTTGACTGAAACCATTCAGGACAGGAAGTTGAATGTCGAAATGCTGATGGTGTTTGCTGCAATAGGTTCAGCGGCAATTGGTTACTGGACAGAAGGAGCCATTTTGATTTTCATCTTTGCTTTGAGTGGGGCCCTGGAGACTTATACGATGAATAAAAGTCAAAAGGAGCTTTCAGGCTTGATGGATTTGCAGCCTCAGTCAGCGGTACGGCTTGTAAACGGAAAAGAAATGGCAGTAGCAGTATCAGAGTTGGCAGTGGGTGATCTTGTTCTCATCAAAGCAGGCGAAAGGGTACCGGCTGATGGAAAAATAAGCAGAGGAAACACTTCATTGGATGAATCGGCGATAACTGGTGAAGCATTTCCGGTCGGAAAACAGCAAGGCGACAACGTATTTGCGGGTACAATCAATATGAATGGCACCATTACGGTGGAAGTCAGCAAGCCTGTTGATAAGACGCTATTCCAAAAAATCATCTATCTAGTCCAGTCCGCTCAAAGTGAAAAGTCGCCATCCCAGCTTTTTATAGAGCGGTTTGAAGGTACTTATGTGAAAGCGGTCCTGATCGCTGTTCTATTAATGATGACGATTCCTCCTTTTATCATTGGTTGGAGCTGGCAGGAAGCAATTTATCGTGCGATGGTGCTACTGGTAGTAGCATCACCGTGTGCATTGGTCGCTTCCATCATGCCTGCGATGCTTTCATCGATTTCCAATGGTGCCCGCCACGGCATTCTGTTTAAAGGCGGCATCCATTTGGAAAAATTGTCCCGTTTGAAGGCAATAGCTTTCGACAAGACAGGTACCCTGACAGAAGGGAAACCTCACGTCACCGATGCCTATTTCCGTGACGACGATGTCAGCATTCTAGAAAACATCCGGCAGATAGAAGCGAACTCGAATCATCCTTTGGCTCAATCTATTGTAAGGTATGCAGAATCAAAAAAAGGGCATGCCACTTCTCTGCCGGAACAGGTCACAGAAGAACGCGGCCATGGTATAAAGGCAGTATTGGAAGAAACGAGTTGGAAAATCGGCAGTGCCGACTTCGTCGGAAGGGAAGAGGCAGCGGGATTCCGGAAAGGTATCGCCGACAGTCTGGCAGCGGAGGGAAAGACGGTTGTTTTTGCTGCCGACGAGCGAGGCATTGCTGCGGTGATAGCCCTAAAGGATACGGTCAGGAAGGAAACAGCGGCAGCACTAAACACCTTGCAGAAAAATGGCATTACGACCGTTATGCTGACCGGGGACAACGAAAAAACCGCTGCAGCAATAGCAGCGGAATGTGGAATCGATGATTATGCGGCAGGATGCCTGCCTGATGAGAAGTTAACGTATATCGACCGATTGAAAGACCGGTATGGAACAGTCGGCATGGTCGGTGACGGCATCAATGATGCACCCGCCCTGGCTACGGCTGATGTGGGGATAGCCATGGGGGCAGGTACAGATGTAGCCTTGGAAACATCAGATATCGTCTTGATGAAAAATGATTTAAGCAAGATCGCCGACGCCGTGTCGCTTTCCGGTCGAATGAACAGAATCGTTAAACAAAATGTTTTCTTTTCTGTCACAGTCATTCTGTTATTGATCATGACCAATTTCATACAGGTTCTCGACTTGCCTCTAGGAGTAATCGGCCATGAAGGCAGTACGATCCTGGTTATTTTAAATGGGTTACGGCTTTTGCGCTAGCAGGCAGTCTCTGTTGTCAGCTATTCCATACTTCATCGGCAATGTTTACGACGTGTCGCAATTTCGCCCATTGTTCTTCTTCCGTCAGCAGGTTTCCTTCTTCTGTGGAAGCAAACCCACATTGCGGACTCAAGCATAACTGATTTTTGTCTACATGCTCTGCTGCTTGTCGAATCCGTTTTTTGATGAACGTTTTGTCTTCCAAGTTACCGTGTTTGGATGTGACCAGTCCCAAGACAATTTGCAAATCTGAACGATTGACAAAACGAAGCGGCTCGAATCCTCCGGAACGGTCGTCATCGTATTCAAGAAACAGACCGTCTACATCCAGACCGCCGAAAATGATTTCCGACACAGCGTCATAACCACCGGAGGCGGCCCAGGTGGACTGATAGTTTCCACGACAAATGTGCATGGTGATTGTCAGATCATCTGGTTTGTCGGCAATCGATTCGTTGATACATCGGGCACAAAAGCGGCTGAGTTCGTCTGGATTCTGGCCGTTTTCCCGTATACGCGCGCGTCCGTCTTCCGAGAAAAACAACGACCAGGAAGTATCATCGAGTTGTAAATAACGGCAGCCGGCATCATAAAAAGTTTTGATCGCTTTTTTGTAAGCATGGGTTAAGTCAGTGAAAAACACTTCCTGGTCTTCATAAGGGGGGTACTCCAGTTTTCCGCGGAAATACAGCATATTCGGACTTGGTATCGTCATCTTGGCGGTATGATCCCCGGCGATGCTATGTAAAAATTTATAATCTTGGACCATAGGGTGCCCGCTGAAACCGACTTTTCCTGTGATTTTAATTCCGCGTGCTTTTGTTTTTGTGCCATGGAATTGAATCCCGCTTTCCGGCACGTAACCTTCCACCCCATCGAGTTGTTCCAGAAAGTCGAAGTGCCACCAGGAACGGCGGAATTCTCCGTCTGTCACAGCTTGAAGGCCTGCTTCCTTTTGTTTTTCCACTACCCGGATAATCTCTTCGTCTTCCACGTATCGAAGTTCTTCTGTCGTAATTTCTCCATTTTGATGTTGCAAACGTGCCTGTTTAAGCCTTTCCGGACGCAGCAGACTGCCGACATGATCTCCTTTAAAAGGCGGGTTCTGAAGCACGTTTACAGCTTGATCAAATTGCTTTTTTTCCATAAAAATCTTCCTTTCAAATAGTGATTGAAAATAATTTTCTCAGCATTGTTGCTTTTTCGTAAAGAGGGATTTGCTCGATCTCTTTCTTTGAACAATCGCCAGCCTGCCGCTCCTGCACCATAATTATGAGCCTGAGGACGATTTCGGTTCGATGATATTCCTTGAAACACTAAGCCCCCCATTCGTAAAACAGAACGAAAGAAAAGGGGAAATCTTCTTTATCTGTTTAGAAGCGATCTCAAAACAAAAAAGAGCCTTCTAAGAAGAAGGCTCTTTTCATTCACATTCTCCTTATCTGCTAGACACGGATGTCTACTGGATTTAGCACCATGCCGTTCAGGCTGGTTGCTGAGGCGTCTTCGGGCCAGTCCCTTAACCTCTCTTGATAAGCAATGATTAAATTTTGAGATTGATTGTCATTAACCATACACCAAATCGTTCTGGAAAACAATAGTTTTTCCATTTTTCTTGGAAAGAAGAAAATGACTGCGCTTCCAAATTATTTTCGCTATAATGATAGAAGAAACAGACAAAAGAGGGGATGGAATGAAAAAGAAGATAGCTTGGATTGCTGGCAGTGTAGTTTTTTTACTCGCTGTGCTGCTCATTGGAGCCAGTAATTACTTTTATAACCAAGGCATAAAGCGTGGGGAACAAGTAGAACTTTATAGTGAAGAACCTGTGGAGCTGCCAAACAGCGAAACGGATCAGGAATTACTTGCCGAAGCACAGGACTGGTTTTCCGTCCAGAGCCTGGCAGAAATCGAAATGACATCCCATGATGGATTGAAACTGCGCGCTTATTATTTGCAACATCCTCAAGCTTCGGGTAAAGCGGTTATCCTCGCACATGGCTACCGGGGTTATGGTCAGCAAATGGGTGATCTGGCCAAATTTTATTATGATCATGGATTTTCGCTTCTTATGCCGGATGCCCGGGGACATGGGGAAAGTCAAGGAGATTATATCGGTTATGGCTGGCACGATCGCCTGGACATTAAGGGGTGGATTCAACGACTGATCGATGACTATAAAATGAAAAGCATTTTTTTACATGGAAATTCGATGGGAGCGGCATCAGTTTTGATGACCAGTGGAGAAGATTTGCCTTCTCAAGTGAAGGGGATCATCGCGGATAGTGGATACACGGATGCAAGCGAAGAATTATCCCATCAACTTCGGCACCTGTACCATCTTCCTGCTTTTCCCTTGATATCTCTCACCAGCGGGATGACTAAACTTCGGGCTGGTTACTGGTTCGGGGAGGCCTCGGCGATCGAGCAGGTCAAAGACAATACCCGGCCGTTATTTATTATACATGGAGACCAAGATGAACTCGTGCCAACCGAAATGGCGCATCGCCTGTACGAAGCGGCCGATAGTGAAAAACAGTTATGGATTGTACCGGGGGCGGGGCATACGGATGCTTACGCGGCTGCCACCGCTGAATTTCAAAAACGATTGGAAGCATTTATCGAATCGGCTCTTGGCATTTGAAAATGAAAGAATTTTCCTCTTTAGCGAAAGGCATCGTAGATAGGGGTGTTAGCGTTTTTGGCAAGGAGGAAATTTGAGTTGCTTCATAAAATTTATTTGAAACCGAACCGTCCAGGTAGTATAGTAAATGGCATAAAATCTGATAAGCAAGAGGAGAGTTTCATGGGCAGACATTCTAGAAAAGTAGAAATACTTACTGCTGCATCCAAAATCGTCAGCGAGCGAGGGATATTTAACCTGACTCTGGAAGCTGTAGCGGAGGAAGCAGGTATCAGTAAGGGAGGATTATTGTACCATTTTCCTTCCAAGGAAGCCCTGGTAGAAGGGATGGTTGAACATTTGACCAATAACTATCGGGAGAAAATAGCTAACAATGCAGAAATGGACCCGGAAGAAAAAGGGCAGTGGGTGCGTGCCTATGTAAACGTCACGTTTAATCAAGTATATCAAAATAAAGATATGAACGCCGGATTGCTGGCAGCAAAAGCAGTCAATGAAAAACTGCTTGATCCCATCCGGGAGCTGTATGCTGAATGGCAGCAAGAGATAGAAGAGGATGGACTTGATCCTGTAAAGGCAACCATCATCCGTCTTGCTTCAGATGGTATTTGGCTGGCGGAGTTGTTTGATATTTATCATATCGAGCCGGAGAAAAAAGCAGAGGTTTACAAGACACTATTGGAGTGGGCGAACGAATGAGGTCGCCCGCTTTTTTTATTCTTTTGTTGATTTGTGTTTCCTTCCGCTCCAGATATCCGCGAATTTTTATAGTCGCGCTTTTCATAAGAGAAGCCCCCATTAAAAGTTCCTTTCCTAACACGGCCTATCCTGTATTTATTCGTTCTTGGATTAAGTTTTTCATCGTCCGCCAGGTTCTTTACATCTAACGCTTCCTGAAGTCTTTCTCTCCTTCTGCGTATTTCGACCAATCAAAACAAATTTCAAAAATTTCTTCCCTCTCCTTCATCCCAATCCTGACAAGGGATTGAGCAGAAATTTTTCTATGAAAAAATTATATGAAACCCCTTACGTATGGATGATCGGTTTGAAAGATAACCGTCTGGATGGTATAGTTTAAATCGTGTTTTAAACCGTCCGGACAGTATAGTAAAAATCGAAAACTACGTTTGGGAGGAATCCTTCATGAATAAAGTTCTATTGACTGCAGCCGTTACCGGCGCAGGTGATACGACGAAAAAAAGCAAGCATGTACCTGTTACACCGAAAGAAATTGCAGAAGCAGCCATTGCTTCCGCGAAAGCCGGAGCCACAGTGGCGCATGTCCATGCTCGTGATCCGGAAAACGGAGGAATCAGTCATGATGTCGAGCATTATCGAGAAATTGTAGATCGTATCCGCGAGTCGGAAACAGATGTGATCATCAACATTACTTCGGGTGGGGGCGGAGACTTCATCCCTAGCCTTGACACACCGGCAGCCGGAGGGAACGGAACCGATATGCAAACCCCGGCAGAGAGACACGAACCCGTAGGAGAACTGCTCCCGGAAATGTGCACGTTGGACTGCGGCAGTACAAATTTTGGCAACATGGTTTACCTTAGTCCGACAGACTGGCTCCGCCAACAGGCAAAACTGGTTCAGGACAGTGGAGTGAAGCCGGAACTGGAATGCTTTGACACCGGTCACCTTCGTTTTGCTAAACAGCTGATAAGTGAAGGGCTGATTGACGGTGATCCAATGTTTCAATTTTGCCTGGGTATTCCTTGGGGAGCAGAAGCCGATATCGAAACCATGGCGTACATGAAAAATCGATTGCCGGAAAATGCTCATTGGTCCGCATTTGGCATTGGCAGAATGCAACTTCCGATCGCTGCTCAAGCAGCGATGCTAGGCGGCAATATCCGCGTAGGATTGGAAGACAATCTGTATTTAAGCAAAGGAGTTTTTGCCCGTAACGACCAGCTTGTCGAAAAGGCAATCACTATGCTGCATGGGAACGGAATGGAAGTAATGACACCACAAGAAGCCCGTGAGCAGTACGGATTGAGAAACCCGAACGGAGGGAGATAAATCATGAATAAGACAACAATAGCACCTAAAAAGTTCGCAGTCATTGGTACCGGAGTGATCGGTAACGGTTGGGTTGCCCGCTTCTTGGCTAACGGTCACGAGGTTGTAGCGTTTGATCCAGCCGAAGGCGCGGAAGAGAAAACACGCCGCGCAGTGGAATTGGCATGGCCGTCACTGGAGGAAATCGGTTTGGCTGAAGGGGCAACCATTGACCGCTTGCGCTTTGTGCCTACCATCGAAGAAGCAGTTGCAGAAGCAGACTTGATTCAAGAAAACGTTCCTGAACGGGAAGAACTGAAAAAAAGTGTTTTGGCAAGCATTGATCGGCATGCCAAAACAGATGCGATTATCGGTTCGAGTACTTCCGGCATTATGCCATCGACCTTGCAGGAAGGTTTGCAGCATCCTGAACGCCTCGTTGTCGCTCATCCATTCAACCCGGTATATATTTTACCGTTAGTGGAATTGGTCGGCGGAAAAGCCACCAGTCAGGCAACAATCGATGCAGCGAAAGAAGTTTATGCTGCTATCCAAATGAAGCCATTGGTCATACGGAAAGAAATCGAGGGTCATTTAGCCGACCGCTTGATGGAAGCATTGTGGCGCGAAGCACTTCACATGGTGAATGACGGAGTGGCCACAACGGAGGAAGTGGATGCCGCCATCATATATGGAGCAGGTCTGCGCTGGGCACAAATGGGGCCGTTTATGACGTTCCATCTGGCCGGTGGAGAACAAGGAATGCGCCATATGCTTGAGCAATTCGGACCGGCATTGAAGCAGCCGTGGACAAAACTGATTGCACCAGAACTGACCGATGCGTTGAAAGAAAGGGTTATCGAAGGCTGTGAATCACATGCCGGTGATGTTTCTATTGCTGAATTGGAAAGCAGGCGGAACGAATTCCTCGTAAAAGTACTGGATTTAGTAGAGGATTACTGGCCGGAAACAAAAAGTATTGCTAAAAGAGGTGAGTAAAGTGGGAGACAAGCCGTTTCATTATCAAAACCGTGTGCATGATGAGTGGGTGGATTATAACGGCCATATGAACGATGCAGCTTACGCGAAAGCATTCAGTCAGGCCGTCGATGCATTTATCGTTGATATCGGGCTGGATGAGGAAACACGTTCCAGTTGGGGATATACCATTTTCACCTTAGAAACACATATTTGCTACTTGAAGGAAGCACATCGCGGTCAGGAACTGACACTTGACGTTCAGTTGCTGGATGATGATGCAAAGCGCCTGCATGTATTTTTCACCATGAAAAATGCTGAAGGTGATTTGCTTGCAACGAGCGAACAAATGCTGATGGGAATCAATAGTGAACAGGGGAGGGCTGCTCCGTTCCCGGACCCAGTCGCTGCTGCCATCGATCGTCTGCGCGAGGCTAAGCAACAATTATCAATACCGAAACAAGCGGGCAGGCGCATTGGCATAAAACGCTGATCTGCCCCGCCCGGTGGTTTCAGGAGAGGAGAATGCTTGTGAATAAGATTGAAGTAAATAATCTGACCAAGATTTTTGGCTCCCATCCCCAACAGGGACTGAAACGTTTGAAAGATGGAGAGCAAAAAAATGAAATATTAGAAAAGACGGGTATGACTGTCGGTGTGAATCAAGCGACTTTCGCTGTAAAACCAGGTGAATTTTTCGTGATTATGGGGTTATCCGGAAGCGGGAAATCGACGCTGATCCGCTTGATCAATCGTTTGATTGAACCGACAGACGGAGAAGTTCTGATAGACGGGGAAGATATCACGAAAATGGATACCACGAGCTTAATCGAAACCCGTCGTAAAAAACTCGGTATGGTCTTCCAGAAATTTGGCTTGCTGCCACATCGGACAGTCTTAAATAACGTGGCTTATGGGCTGGAAATTCAAGGAGTCGATAAGCAGGAACGATACGAGAAAGCCGAGAAAGCGATCGGAGATGTAGGATTGAAAGGTTATGAATCAAGTTATCCAGATCAGTTGAGCGGCGGAATGCAGCAGCGCGTGGGACTTGCCAGAGCGTTGGCCAACGACACGGATATTCTTTTAATGGATGAGGCATTCAGTGCGCTCGATCCGATTATCCGAAAAGAAATGCAGGATGAGATTCTCCATCTGCAAAACAAGCTCGGAAAAACGGTCTTGTTTATTACGCATGATTTGGATGAAGCGTTAAAACTTGGAGACAGGATTGCCATCATGAAAGACGGCCGGATCGTTCAAGTCGGAACCTCTGAAGAAATTCTTGAAAACCCCGCGAATGAATATGTCTCCAACTTTGTGAAGGATGTAGACCGGTCCAAGGTCCTGGAAGCGTCCCATGTCATGAAAAAGCCGGAAGTGCTGATGACTTATAAAGACGGTCCCCGTGTTGCCGTCCATAAAATGGAAGAAGCCGGAGCGTCGAGTATTTTTGTCGTAGACAAAGAGAAGAATTTCAAAGGGCTGCTGACCATCGATGACGCCATCCGAGCTTATAAAGAAAAAATCGATTTGGAAGAGGTATTGATTACGGAAATAGCTTCAGCTGCTCCGCACACACCGCTCCATGACTTGATCGGAATTGCCGTCGAGGCCAAATATCCGATCACGGTGATGGAAGACGGAAGGCTGTTGGGGATCATTTCCCGAGTATCGATTCTGTCGGGTCTGGTGCTCGGAAAAGAGAAAGATGAGGTGACTTCATCATGAACTACTTCCATTTCCCGTTAGAAGACTGGACGAATTCATTTGTGAATAATTGGCTGTTGCCGGTCATGGGTGGATTTTTCAATGCTATAAGCGATGTGCTGGGAGCTTTTATCGAAGCGGTCACCAACCTTTTGATTGCCATTCCACCTGAGGTGATCGTCCTCATTCTGATCGTGCTGTCCTGGCGGATTGCCGGCAAAGGATTGGCTCTTTTCACCTTGATCGGATGCATTTATCTAGGATCAGTGGAATTGTGGCCAGCGGCAATGCAAACGGTGGCGATCGTGCTCGTTTCGACTTTATTATCGGTAATCATCGGTGTTCCTGTCGGAATATTGACGGCTACCAGTTCCATCATGGACAAGATTGTCCGTCCCATATTGGATTTTATGCAGACATTGCCAAGTTTCGTCTATTTAATCCCGGCAATTCTTCTATTCGGCCTTGGTGGCGTTCCCGCAGTTATTTCCACCTTTATTTTTGCTACGCCGCCGGCTGTCCGCATGACGAGTCTGGGAATCAAACAAGTTCCGGAAGATGTGGTGGAAGCATCAAGAGCTTTTGGCACAACCAAATGGCAGCTTCTGTTTAAAGTTCAACTCCCGCTGGCATTGTCGACGATCATGGCCGGAGTCAATCAAACGATCATGCTTGCGCTGTCGATGGCTGTCATTGCTTCGATGATTGGAGCTCCAGGCTTAGGATCGACTGTCCTTTCCGGTATTTCCACGGTAAACGTCGGACTCGGCTTGACCGGCGGACTTGGAATTGTGGTCCTTGCCATCATCTTGGACCGCATTACGCAAGGATTAGGAAAAAGGTTTTAATGAATCTTAAGCCAGCTTTTATATACTGGCAGGATTCTAAAAATATAAAACAGGGGAGAGAATTAGCATGAAAAAACTTTTATTAGGTCTTATGGCTGCACTATTTGTAGCAGTGATTGCCGGATGTTCTTCTGACGATAAATCAGAGGGGAGCGGTGAGAAAGCAAGTGAGAGTAAAGATCAAACCATCACATTCGGGGTGACGCCTTGGACAAGCACAGTACCTCCGACCGAAATCGCAAGCTTGATTTTGGAGGATATGGGCTATACGGTAGAACAAACAGATGCCGATGTGGGCAGTGTTTTCATGGGACTTTCCCGCGGCGACATTGACGTATTCATGGATTCCTGGTTCCCGATGCATAAAGTTCATCTGGACAAATTTTCCGATTCTGTCGAAGATACAGCAGTAAGCTATCCAGAAGCTGAAACTGGTTGGGTCGTTCCGGAATACATGGAAGATATCAATAGCATGGAAGATTTAAAAGGAAAAGAAGATTTATTCGACAATAAGATGTACGGCATCGAAGAAGGTGCCAGTGCAACGAAAGAATCAAAAGAAATGATCGAAGAGTACGGTCTTGATATCGAGCACGTCGCTTCCTCAGAAGGCGGTATGCTGGCTCAGGCTCAACGTTTGATGAGTCAGGAGGAACCGGTCATTTTCTTTGGCTGGCGCCCGCACACCATGTTCAATAAATTTGATATTAAAGTATTGAAGAATGACAAAGGCTTTTTCGAAACGTCTTCTGTCCATGTTGTAACCAATAAGGATTTAAAAGAAAATGCACCAGAAGCATATGAGTTCTTGAGCAACTGGAACATATCGATTGACGATGTGGAAGAAATGATCGTGAAAATCGAAGAAGAAGACCAGGATCCTAAAGAAGTGGCACGTGAGTGGATTGAAAACAACCAAGACAAGGTAAATGAAATGACTGGTGAATAAGCGAAAAAGAGGTCTGTCCCGGCAGTTGCCGTAGCAGGCCTTTTTTCTGTGTGGAATTTAGGATAGAGGTGATAGCTTTGCCAAAAACAGTGCAAGTCTTATTTGAAAAAGATATACCCTGTCGGTTACGGGATGGTGTTACTTTATATGGAAATGTATATCGACCAGACGAGGAAGGCAATTATCCAGTTTTGCTGACAAGGCATCCATATAATAAGAATCTCGCCGATTTTTCTCACCGTTATGTGGATCCTTTCCGCTTGGCAGCGGAAGGTTTCGTAGTAATCATCCAGGATGTGCGCGGGCGTTTCTCTTCCGAAGGGGAATTCATTCCATTCATACATGAAGCGGAAGATGGGTATGATGCGGTGGAATGGGCTGCAAACCTACCATATAGTAATGGCAATGTAGGTATGTTCGGTTTATCCTATTATGGCTTTACCCAGCTGTTTGCCGCTGCGGAATCACCGCCGTCTTTAAAAGCGATTTTTCCAGCTCAGACCGGAAGCAGCTTGAAAGAAGATATGCTGTTCCGGCAAGGTGCGTTGGAATATGGTTTATTTGCAACGTGGATGCTTGATTCGGTTGCCCCGGATTTAATCCGCAGGCACAGGCCGGAAGAGTACTCCCGTGCCAGAAAAGAAATAGAGTCATCACTGCACCATATCAATGATTCTTTCCATCATGTCCCGCTATCCGAGTGGCCGCCTTTGATGAATCACGTTCCGGCACAAATCTTGTATCAGCAATTTATTACCCAGGAAATATCAGATGGAGCTAATGGCAAAGCCAATGTAAAACATCGATTATCTTCTCTTAAATTGCCCGCATATCATTTAGCCGGCTGGTATGACTGCTTTCTCGGGTCTACCTTGGAAAATTACCAGGAAATGTGCAAAGCCGGGGAAGAACAACGTTTGATCATCGGCCCTTGGGGACACGGCGATTTTTCTGCTGTTCAAGGGGAGCGGTTCTTTGGAGGGCATGCAGCGGGAGACTGGATGGATCAGGAAAGAGATATTACTTCCTTGCACTTGAACTGGTTTGAAAAATGGTTAAAGAAAACCGATTCTGTACTTGTCGAGGATGGCGCACCTGTACAATTATTTGTAATGGGTATCAATGAATGGCGGGAAGAATGGGAATGGCCGCTTGCACGGACAGACTTTATCCCTTATTATCTCCACAGCGATGGCAAGGCGGGATCGGAATCTGGTACTCTCTCGACCGTCAAACCACTTATAGAGCCCTCAGATCATTTCTTCTATGATCCGTCTCACCCTGTCCCGACTGTGGGAGGGAACGGCTTGTTTTATAATGGGGAGAATGCAGGTCCATGTGACCAGAATGTAGTAGAGGAGAGAGAAGATGTCCTGGTATATACATCTGAAGCAATGAAAGAGGCGATGGAAGTGACGGGGCCTATAGAGGTAGTGCTATGGGCATCGACCGATGCAATTTCAACTGATTTCACCGCAAAACTTGTCGATGTTTGTCCGGACGGAAAGGCTTACAACCTAACAGAGGGCATCATTCGAGGAGAACCCTTTTATGAACGGGAGACGGAGGGCACGTGTTATCAACTGGACCTGTGGGCCACCAGCAATGTTTTTCTTCCTGGTCACTCCATTCGCTTAGAAATATCCTCAAGCAGCTTTCCGCGGTATGACGTCAATCCGAATACGGGAAAAACTACAATTGATTCAAAAGAAATGTTTCCTGCCAATCAGGTTATCTACCATGACCGATATCGTCCATCGCACATTTTACTTCCGGTGGTTCCAACATAAATATAACCGGCAGCTGATCACGTTCAGCTGCCGGTTATATTGATTTTATTGTTTTTTATTTTTCTTTCCCTTTCCCTGATTAATGCGACCGATACCAAGCTCGCGTGACTCCCGGTATAGCGATTTGACAAAGCTTGCCGTCATGAGCAGCATGATAATCGAGAATGGCAAGGCTGCTATTATCATTGTATTTTGCAGAGCCTGCAAGCCGCCAGTGTATAAAAGGGCAAGTGCGGTGGCTGAAAGCAAAACACCCCAGGTAAGCTTGATGAAGTGTCCAGGATTCTGTGAACCGCCTGTTGTCATCATACCCAGTACAAATGTACCGGAGTCGGCAGATGTAATAAAGAACGTGCCAATCAGGATCATGGCCACGACCGACGCTATCATACCGAATGGATAGTTGGCAAAAACTCCGAACAAGGATTCTTCTGTAGCCAGCTCGGAAATCTTGGCGATTCCTTCGTGTTCAAGTGAGATGGCAGTACCTCCAAAAGTAGCGAACCAAAGAAAACCGATCACGGATGGGACAAGCAGTACAGTGAACACGAACTCCCGTATGCTTCGGCCGCGGGAAACACGGGCAATAAAAATTCCGACAAACGGAGACCAGGCGATCCACCATGCCCAGTAAAAGATAGTCCAATCATTGATCCATTCGCGGATATCCGGATCAAGTGGTGCGATCCGGAAGCTCATCTCCGGCAGATGTTGCACGTATGAGCCGAGTGTATTGGTGAATATGTTCAAGAGGAACAAAGTCGGTCCCATAATAAAAATCATTCCGAACAAGATGGCTGCGAGTACCATGTTGGCATTACTCAGGTAACGAATCCCTTTACTAATTCCTGTCCAGGCGGAAATCATGAACAACACGGTGACAATCGCAACAATGATAAACTGGATGACGATGTTTACCGGTATATTATATAAGTAAGACAACCCGCCGTTTATTTGAACTGCCCCGAATCCAAGAGTGGTAGCAACCCCCATGACAGTCGCGATGACAGCAAGAATGTCGATGACCCTCCCGGTGTTTCCTTCTGCAGTTTTTCCGATTAACGGCTGTAATGTCGAACTGACCAATCCTGAGCGGTCATGCCGAAAATTAAAGTAGGCAAGTACAAGGGCCACAATTCCATAAATAGCCCAGGCATGGATTCCCCAATGAAAAAATGTAAAACGCAACGCATCTTTTATCCCTTGTTCCGTTCCTATTTCTCCTGTAGGTGAACTGGTGGCGTAGTGACTAATTGGCTCTGCCGTTCCCCAGAAAACCAGCCCGATCCCCATCCCGGCACTGAACAGCATGGCAATCCAAGTCGGTCGGGAAAATTCCGGTTTGCTATCCGGTTTCCCCAGCTTGATCCTGCCGACCGGGCTGAACAACAGAAATAAACAAACAATGACAAATATAGTTACCACGATTAAGTAATACCAGCCGAATTTGTTTGCAATAAAAGCTTGAATATTGGTGGTAGCCGTTTCCAGTCCATCTGGCCAAGCTACTCCTAAAATAACTAATACTAACATAATGCCAGCGGATATTTTAAATACTGGCGTAATCCTTTTCCACATTTTACTCCATGGCTCCTTTCCTTACACTGGTTTCAACACGAATTTGTAATAAGTACGATGGCACTCTAATAGACTTTACCCTTGTGACGAGAGAAAAAACGGAAAATGTTTGGCGGAAACATATAAAAAGCGGACATGTTTCCAAAATCAAGGCGGGGAAGCGGAAAGCGAAGGCTATGATATCCTTAAGTAGAAGGCGTTCGGCGTTAGAACTTCAAAAGCAGAGCTGAAGGATAAGGATTTTTCCACGATACTTAATAGAGAAAAGACAAAAAGAGTGGTAAAATGCTGGTTTAAGGGGGAATAGGATTGAAAAAGCAATTCTTGTACATAATTTTTCTGCTGTTTTTGCTGGTTGCCGGGGGGTGCGGTACGGGGGCACAGAATTCTGCTTTAACGGACCAAGACAAACAGGATAACCAGCAAACAGAAGAAAAGACATCACATGATACAGAGGCAGGACAAAACACTACACTGAAGGAAGCAGACGCTGAAGATGATGTGCATGAAGAAAACAAAGAGTCCGGCTCACTTCAAGAAATGCAGGTCCATTATATCGATGTCGGGCAGGCGGATGCGACGCTGCTTACATTCGATTCTTATACGATTCTACTGGATGCAGGAGACTGGGATAGTCAGGACGTAATTGATTATTTACATTCTCAAAGCATTTCTCACATCGATATTGCGATTGGAACGCATCCCGATGCCGACCATATCGGACAGCTAGATAAAGTGATCGACCAATTTGAAGTAGGGGAAGTGTGGATGTCTGGCAATACGAGCTCATCTGATACGTATCAACGGGTCATGAAAGCAATCGATGCCAATCAAACAGGTTATGAAGAACCACGTATGGGAGATATGTTTGATATTGGTGATTTACAGGTGGAAGTGCTTTATCCAGCGTCGATATCCGGAGAAACGAATCAGGAATCGCTCGCTTTTAAAATGTCTTATGGGGACATTGACTTTCTTTTCACCGGTGATGCGGAAAGTGAACAAGAACAAGATATGATCGGAAGCGGCGTGGACTTGGATGCGGAAATTCTTCAACTGGGCCATCATGGATCCAATACTTCAACCAGCAAAGCTTTTTTGGAAGCAGTCTCTCCAGAAACAGCTATTTATAGTGCTGGAGCTGATAACCAATACGGTCATCCACATCAAGAAGTGCTGGAACGAATTAGGAGTTTTGACGCGGATCTTTACGGGACCGATGCGCATGGGACGATCATGGTGACGACGGATGGAATGTCATATCAGGTGACCACCCATAAAAATGGAGCGATAAAAGCAGGTCAGTCCGACCAGCAGGAGCAGTCAGAACGGGAAAAAGAATCAGAGCCGGCTGAAGCGGGTCACAACGGAGCTGGACAATGCATTGATATTAATAGTGCCGATTCAGAACAAGTGCAGGAAATTATTCATATCGGTCCGGAGCGGGCACAGGATGTAATCGATTTGCGGCCGTTTCGATCGATCGACGAGTTGACCAAAATCAACGGGATTGGGCCTGCCAGGCTTCAAGACATTAAAGACCAAGCAATGGCTTGTATAGGAGGTTGAGAATGCATGAAAGGAATGTTGGACCGAATCGAAGAAGGAAAGTATGCTGTCATTCTTGCCGAAGAAGCGGGGAAAGAATTTGTAATAAATAAGGGGCGGCTGCCTGACGGAGTACAAGTAAACGATTGGCTGGAATTTAATGTCCACGGTGAAGATATTTTCAACATTCAAATCGACAAGCAAAAGTCGTCAAACCGCCAAGAGAAGTCGGAAATGTTAAGGAATCGGGTGCGTTCCCGGTCAAAAGGAAGTAAATTTAAACGGCAACAATAAGTAGCGTAATACGGAACAGGGCTGTGCCAAAAATATAGTGGCCAAATTAACCGAGCGTATTCGATTAGCAATTTGGAATTTGGTTCGAAATTAGTTTTGGGCTATATTTTTATCCTGGTCCCTTTTTAATAGAAGCCATGCAGGAAGGCGTGCTGTAAACAAGCTCGACATGAACAGCCGCATATACCAAGAAGAAAACACATGTCCTTCGGTGGCCAGGCATGAAAAAACATCAGTGTATGATAAGAACACTGATGTTTTTCGGGAAATAACCCGTCCGGCTATTTATTAGTATTGCCTACTTCATTAATTCGCTGACAATTTCGTAAGAACGCAGCCGGTCTTCGTGATGGAAAATTTGAGAATTGATGATCAGTTCGTCAGCATCGGTCTCTTTGATGAATGCTTCCAGCTTTTGTTTGACTGTTTCCGGACCACCTATAATAGAAGCCGGTGATTCGAGCGTTTTTGCGACTGCTGCCTTTTCATGTGGAGCCCATAAGTCGTCGATGTTTTCCACTGGGGGCTGCAGTCTGGACGGTTGGCCGCGTGTAATGCTCAGGAATTGCTGTTGCTGCGAAGTGGCTAAGTACTGCGCCCGTTCGTCCGTATCGGCTGCCACGATGTTGACCCCAAGCATGGCATATGGTTTTTCCATGGATGCCGTAGGTTGGAAGTTGTCCCGATATATTTTTAAAGCTGGCAAAGTGTAATCAGGTGAAAAATGGCTGGCAAAAGAAAACGGCAATCCTTTCACGGCAGATAACCTGGCGCTGAATCCGCTGGAACCAAGCAGCCAAATCGGGATATTCAAACCGGTCCCTGGATAGGCACGCACTCTGGCTGAAGAATTTTCGTCAAAGTAACTCTCCAACTCTTCCACCTGTTGCGGAAAATCCTCTGGTGTCGTGTTCAAGGTACGACGCAAAGCATATGCAGTTGCCTGGTCACTACCCGGGGCACGACCCAGACCCAGGTCTATCCGTCCCGGATAAAGAGATTCAAGGGTTCCGAATTGTTCGGCTATTACCAAGCTCGCATGGTTTGGAAGCATGACGCCTCCTGAGCCAACCCGTATACGGTCGGTGGCACCTGCCACATGGCCGATTACGACAGAAGTGGCTGAGCTGGCAATCCCCGGCATGTTGTGATGTTCAGCGAGCCAGTAGCGGTTGTATCCCCACTTTTCGACGTGCTGTGCCAGATTGACTGTATTTTTATAGGATTGTCCGGCATCGCTTCCCTCATTGATAGGGGCAAGGTCAAGGACAGACAACGGTATATTGTTAAAAAGCTTTGCCTGATCGGTAGTCATATATAGTTACACTCCTTTTGTAAATCACTGCCATTAAATGATACGGCTAATCGATTAAACCGTCCAATAATCTGTTTGATTAGAAGAGGCACAAGCTTCTATACTTCAAGTCTACGGATCCAAAAGATCAAGAAGTTCACTTGACCAAGTGGATATCGGCTCGCGCTGTTCCCGCAGGCACGACCGATTCTAATCCCGGAATCAACAGTGGCCAATCTGAAAATTTCACAAGTTTATTTTCCAGTGTCCCTTTATGAAAAAGTATGCTGCAAATGCTTTTTTGTAAATAATACCTATTCCAAGTGTTGAAGAGCATCAATCCATGCGAAATAATCTTAGGAAAAAAGCGAACCCCTGGGGATTCGCTTCGAAGCAAAACTTATGGACTAATCCATTTTCAAAATAATCTTACCGATGTTTTGGTTGCTCTCCATGCGACGGTGTGCTTCTTGGACTTCTTCCATCGGAAACACTTTATCGATGACCGGTTTTAATCTGCCTTGTTTAAACAAGGGAAGAGCTCTTCCTGCGAAGTCCGCTGTGAGTTTTTCCTTATATTGATCAGACCTCGGAGTGAGCAAGGTACCTTTCCATTGGATGCGTTTGCTCATCATTTCCATTAAGTTCACATTTTCCAGCTGAGCGCCACCTAGCAAGCCGATTAAGATCCACCTGCCATCCATCTGGATACTGTTCAAGTTCTTTCGATAATAAGAGGCACCGATGAAATCGAGGATGACCGCTGCACCTTGCCCGTCGGTAACAGCCAGTACCTCTTTGTCAAACTCCTGCAGTTTATAATTGATGGTGTGGTCAGCGCCTAAGGACTTACAAAAATCCAGTTTTTCACTTGAACCTGCAGTCGTGATGATATGCGCATCTGCCAGCTGTCTGGCCAATTGAATGGCGGCGGTTCCGACACCGCTTCCGCCTGCGTGGATCAGAACGGTTTCTTTCTCTTGCAGTTCCCCAAGCCAGAATAACGTTTGATAAGCGGTTAAATATACTTCCGGAATAGCTGCCGCTTCTTCGAAAGAGAGGTTGTCCGGGATGATCATTGCACGATCGGCAGGCATCACGGCATATTCAGCATACCCTCCGCCATTTACCAACCCCATTACTTTTGTGCCAGGCTCGATTGCTGTATCGCTGCCGCTTTCCTCCACGATGCCTGCTACTTCAATTCCCAATACATCCAGGTTTAAATAGCCCGAAGAAGATTGACGATTGATAATATCCGTCCTATTGATGGCTGCAGCTTCCACTTTGATCAATAGCTCACCGGAATTCAATTTTGGTTTTTCGCGTTCACTCAGCTGTAGTTGCTCTGCGCCGCCCGGCTTTTTGACTGTAATCACTCGCATCATGAAAGACTCCTTTATCACCAGGTATTTTTAATGATTCCCTAACGTTTTCATCCTATCACAGCTCTATCGTCTACGAGAAAAATTTGAACCGGCGTAAAATCGATTCACAAGCATAGACGGGATGAACGCGATATATAAATGTAGAAATGACCATTTGCAGGGAGGTCCTGTATGAATAGCAATCATGAAGTGGCATTGAGCGATATACGTCTTGCCCAAGAACGGATTTCGAAGCTTGTCGCAAAAACTCCGCTGCTTAAAGCACCTGTACTCTCGGAGCATGCTGGGATGGACGCATATTTAAAGTTAGAAACAATCAATGAGGTTGGCTCTTTCAAAATAAGGGGAGCGGCAAATAAAATGCTGCAGCTTACAGAAGCACAACGCAGGCAGGGGGTCACGACCTACTCGACTGGCAACCATGGCATGGCTGTTTCATTTATCGCCCGGAAGCTGTCCATCCCGGCTGTGATTTGTATTTCCAATCGAGTCCCGCAAGCGAAAATAGCAGCCCTTCAAAGGCTGGGGGCGAGAATCGAGATTGTCGGCGATGGTCAGGACGATGCGGCCCGACGTTGCCAGCAATTGCAGGAACAGGATGGCCTGACGATCATACCGCCCTTCGACGATCGGGACATTATCGCCGGCCAGGGAACAATCGCTCTTGAACTGTTAGACGACCTGCCGGAACTGGAAGAGGTGATTATTCCAGTATCAGGGGGAGGACTGATAGCCGGAATCGGATTTACATTAAAACAACTAAAGCCAGACGTACTGGTAACAGGAGTATCGATCGAAGGGGCATCCGCCATGTATGAGAGTCTTAAAGAGGGACAGCCAATCGACTTGCCAGAGAAAAAAACGGTAGCGGACAGTCTGCTGGGAGGAATCAATCTGGATAATCTTTATACATTTACGATGGTACAGCAATATATGGATCGGTTAATCCTTCTTTCGGAACGGAACATCGTCAGGGCGATGACCTTTTTGCTTGAACAGGAGCGGATTGTGGCGGAGGGGGCGGGAGCGGCAGGTGTTGCCGCTGTGTTGAAGGAACGATCGGCCAGGAAAAAGTCCACTGCCATCATGGTTACCGGCAATAATCTGGATTGGCAACAATTTAGGAAGGCAAGGGAGGGAGAACAGGAATGATTGTTTGTACGGAAGCCCAAATTCGTGCTCATGTCCAGCAAAACCTGCAAATAATGAAAGCTGTCGAGACAGGATTCTCCCGCTTATTTGCAGGGGAGGTGTCCATGCCGCCCATCATGCGTATCGATTTTCCGGAACAGCATGGAGAAATCGATATTAAATCTGCCTACATACACGGTGTGGAGCAGTTTGCGGTGAAAATGTCGACAGGCTTCTTTAAAAATAGTCAATTAGGACTTCCGAGCGGAAACGGGATGATGCTTCTATTCAGTGCGGAAACAGGCATGCCGTTGGCGGTACTGCTGGACAATGGTTATCTGACACATTTACGTACTGCAGCGGCCGGAGCTGTTGCAGCTGATTTATTGGCCAATGAGGCAGTGGAGGCAGTAGGAATGATCGGAACAGGTGCCCAGTCGCGCTATCAGCTGGAAGCATTGCAGTTAGTCCGACGGTTTTCCAAGTTGTTCGTCCACGGCCGGAATGCTGCTAATGTTTGTAGATTTGCTGAAGATGTAAGAGGTTTTTACGAGGGGGAAGTGATTGTCTGCGGCACGGCAGAAGAGGTAGTCCAAAAGAGCAGTCTGGTGATCACCACGACATCCGCAGAGTCTCCTTTGGTTCAGGCAGAATGGCTCCATCCCGGACTGCATATTACAGCAGTAGGAGCAGATGCCCCGCACAAGAATGAGTTGGATCCTGCTATTTTTAAAAAAGCGGATAGAATTGTCTGTGACAGCGAATCGCAGTGCCGCAGCCTCGGCGAGCTCCATCATGCCGATAAAGCCAATGCCTTGGACAGACGAACACCTATCGAGGAATTAGGGGCGATAATTTCGGGAGTGAGCCCGGCAAGAAAGGAGTTAGACACCATCACTGTTTGTGATTTAACTGGAACAGGTGTGCAGGATACAATGATTGCTGCTTATGCCTATCAATTGCTTGTTGAAAATGGCGCAGGGACGACTTATTGAAAATCGAAGGCAAGGGGGCTGGCTGTGTTCACGAAGGAAGAATATAAAGAACGTCTAAAACGGACAAAGGAACAAATGGCGATTGACGGTATCGAAGTGCTGCTGGTCACTAATCCATCCAATATGAATTACCTGACCGGCTATAATGCATGGTCGTTTTACGTTCACCAAATGGTGGTCGTCCTGCCTGAAGAAGAAGAACCACGCTGGATTGGCCGGAAGCAGGATGCAAATGCAGCGAAGGAAACCACCTGGCTTCAGCACCGGCATATTTTATTTTATAACGAGGATTATATCCAATCCGCGATATTGCACCCGATGGATGCGATTGCCAGGGTCCTGGATAAAATGGGAAAAGGAAACTGCCGTATCGGTGTGGAATTGGAGAACTATTACTTCACCGCCAAAGCGCTGATCCAACTGGAAATAGGGCTGCCAAACGCGGTATTTCACGATGCTACACTTTTGGTCAATTATTTACGGATGGTAAAATCGGACAAAGAAATTCACCTCATGCAAAAAGCGGCAATGATTGCCGGGCAGACAATGGAGAAGGCGGTGGAAGCAATCGAGCCCGGACGCAGGGAAAATGATGCGGTGGCCGACATTTATCATGCCCAAATCAGCGGTACTTCCAGCTTCGGCGGCGATTATCCCGCAATCGTTCCGCTTCTTCCGGCAGGGAAAAGGACCTCTTCTCCGCACATTACTTGGTCAGATCAGCCTTACAAGATAAGAGATACGGTAATCGTCGAACTAGCAGGTTGTTATCAACGGTACCACGCTCCGTTAGCCCGGACTGTGAGTCTTGGAAAGCCGACGGAAAAAGTGAAGGACTTGGCAGAAGTAGTGGTGGAGGGGTTGAATGACGCCCTGAACGCTGTAAAGCCAGGATTCACCTGTGAGGAAATAGAGGAAGTTTGGAGGAGATCCATCGCAAAACACGGATTCATCAAAGATTCGCGGATCGGTTACTCTGTTGGTCTCAGCTATCCTCCTGACTGGGGCGAGCATACTGCCAGTCTCCGTGCAGGCGACAAAACGATACTCCGGCCGAACATGACCTTTCATTTGATTCCCGGCATTTGGTTCGACAACTACGGGATGGAAATCAGTGAGACGTTCCAGGTCACCGAAACAGGAAGCGCCACGTTGACCGATTTTCCGCGAAAACTATTTGTCAAGTAACTGCTTCTTAGGCTAAGGGGACAGAAATCGACGTAGTGACAAATGTAAGTGCAAGCAATCCGAATAAAACAGAAGCGGACCTTTGTCCAGCCCGCTTCTGTTTTCACATGTTCATTTCCGTTTTTTTCACTAGCGGTTTGATATATTTTTAACTGGAAAACATGCTCGAGCGGTTGGCGGTTGTCCAGGAGGACCATCAACATTTTAATCGAATGAAGCCACTTTGGTATGGGTGAATCATGTTTAACGTAAAAAATGGTATAATCTCCCTTCCCAAGTGAACAATACAGGTGAATAGTTTTTACTTGGAGGGATACCCATGGTGAAGAAAGGCGAAAAGGTATTGCCGAAATTTCCGGACTCTTATTGGCTGGAGAGCTCGGAAATCCCACAATACTCTCCTTTACAAGAAGATATACAGGTCGATGTCGTCATCGTTGGCGGAGGAATTACTGGAATAACAGCCGCGTATTTGCTCGTCAAGGAAGGAGTGAAGGTCGCTTTGCTGGAAGGCGATCGGTTGTTGAATGGAACGACTGGCCATACCACTGCCAAAATAACGGCCCAGCATAATTTGATTTACGATGAATTGATCAGTCATTTCGGAGAAGAGGCAGCCGGGCATTATTACCAAGCAAACACAGATGCTCTTGAATTTATCGCTGAAACGGTAAAAGAACATGATATCCAATGCGGATTTATCCGGCAGGAAGCTTATCTGTATGCGACCAGCGCAGACTATGCCAAAAAGCTGGAAAAAGAATACGATGCCTATCAAAAACTCGGAATCAGTGGCGAGCTGCAAAGTGAAATTCCGTTTGATCAAAAGGTGGAGAATGTCCTTTCCATGAAAAATCAGGCGCAATATCATCCGTTGCATTACCTGGTAAAACTCTTGGAAACAACTGAAAAATCAGGTGGTCAAATCTATGAAAGGACAACCGCTGTAAATGTAGAACGTACAGACAAAGGCACCGCTGTTTTAACAAGAGACGGTTTTCGTGTGACAGGTGATCATGTTTTGGCCTGCACGCATTTCCCTTTTTATGAGGGCACAGGCCTATACTCGACAAGAATGTATGCGGATCGCTCTTATCTGATGGCTGTTAAGACGGAACAAGACTATCCTGGCGGTATGTATCTGAGCGTCGATCAGCCGAGCCGTTCTCTTCGCGCCGCAACTGCGGGCAAAGAAAACATCGTGCTGGTAGGAGGCGAAAGTCATAAAACCGGACAGGGAAAAGACACGCTGGAATATTATAAAGCGCTGGTTTCCTTCAGTGAGAAAGTTTTGCACTCGAAGCAAATCCTCTATCGCTGGTCGGCACAGGATTTGACAACGCTCGATAAAATTCCTTATATCGGGGAGGTGACCGCCGGGCAGCCGAACGTACTAATCGCCACTGGATACCGGAAGTGGGGGATGACTAGCGGCACTTTAGCAGCGAGGCTGCTGAGGGACATCGTGATGGATAAAAAATCACCATACCGTTCCTTGTTTGCTCCGTCACGTTTCCAAGCCGATCCGAGTGCGCGAAAATTCATCAAAGAGAATGTAGACGTGGCCAAGCACTTAATCAAGGGGAAGCTTGAATTGCCGGTGAAAAAAGTCCATGACTTGTCGAGGGACCAGGGAGCGGCTGTCACCATCCATGGCAAGCGCAAAGGTGCCTATCGGGATGACCGAGGAGAAGTGCATGTCGTGGATACGACCTGTACTCATATGGGGTGTGAAGTGAATTGGAACCATGGTGACCGCACGTGGGATTGTCCATGTCATGGGTCCAGATTTTCTTATACGGGAGAAGTGGTGGAAGGACCAGCTGAAAAGCCGCTGCAAAAAGATGAACATACTTTCTTCGATAATATTTTTTCAGAGGATTCCGGTTACTGAAGGGACAACGTGTTTAAAGAAAAGAAACTGGGACAAATGCATCGTTACCAACATAAAAACCGAACGAATCGTTCGGTTTTTGTTTTGGTGGCCAAGCTTTTGTCCCAGCCACTTTTTAAAAGATAAGAATAAAATTCAGAGATATCCAGCCTCAGCACTGATTCCTTTGAGTTCTTCAGCTAAGTCTCTGTGTGGCAAAAGACCGACACGTCGGGTCGAGACTCGTCATAAGTTTGTCGGAAAAGGTTGCCATAAGGTCTGGCGGAATTAGCCAGCGCACCTTAAACAGGCGCACTCGAATTCTATATAGAAGAGACTAGGTCCTTTTTTGTAGTCCTTTCGTTCAATCCGCCAATTTTAATGCCGCTTTGGAGGTCTTCAAGTCCACCTCGAGCTGCTCTTCCAAATCGCTTGGATGATAGTAGCCTTTATCCATCATATAGTGGCTGATTTTTTCATGGGCTTCAATGGCGTAATTCAATTGGGTCCGCAAAACATCTCTTACTTCCGGAGTTGCGGCCTCGGTCAACGCGAACGTCATATTCCGTACAGCGGATTTAGTGGTAATCAAAAAATCGGTTGCGATTACCTGATCCGTCATCCCGCTCAATCCGGCCACTTTCTGCAGCATGTTTGTCATGACCCTTCCCCCTCTTGTTCTAACAACTGATTCAATTGTTCTATATGCACCTTTCCTTCACTGACATCTGTTTCCAAGATCGATTTCAACTGCTTACATCCTACCAATCCATGCATGGTGGCAGACTTTGTCAGACACAAATTTTTGAACGTAAGTATTTCATGCAGTTCTAACCGTTCATGGAGTGCCAATTGATTCGTCATTTGTTCACTTCCCATCTTTTTTGTTTTTTTTTTAGACTGCATCACTTTACCGCAATTATTCAGCGTATAAACTTAGCGGATCGAGAGAAACTATCACTTAGTTTATTACATTCTAGGAGGATTCCGATGGGACAGGAAGACTTAGCTTTTCATGAAACCATGGATTTGCATGAATTGTTGAATTTAAAGACTGTTGCCTTGTTAAAAGCCAAAATGATGCAGGGAATTGTATTCGACCAGGATCTTCGCGCACTGCTGGAAAAAAACGTCGAAATGTCGGTTATGGACATTAAACAGATTCAGCGTCTTTATCCATACGCAAAGACACAGTGAATGGAGGTGTAATAAATGAATGATTACTTAGATCCAATCAATTCGGTCGGCATGCCGGAGAAAATCGATTCAGCGATAGCGCTCGACTTGCTTATCACCATCAAGGAAGCCATTCGCAACCATGCAGTAGCTTTGACGGAGGCTGCCAGTCCGGAGGTACGCACGACCATTCGGAACCAAATGGAAGCTGCCCTCGATTTTCAAACGGAAGTCACTGATTTGATGGTAAGGAAAAAATGGTTCCATCCATATGACGTTGCCGAACAGCAAATGCTTGATTTGAAATCCGCTCAGACCGCGGTCGATATTGCCGGCCTCGACCTGTTTCCTGAAAATAATAACCGGAAAGGTCTGTTCCCGACACCACCGCAATAAGAGGAAAACGGAGGAGATAGAGACCATGAAAGCAGTAACGTATCAGGGAGTGAAAAATGTTGTCGTCAAAGACGTCGAGGCTCCCAAAATAGAGAAACCCGATGACGTCATAGTGAAACTGACCAATACCGCCATCTGTGGATCCGATTTACATTTGATACATGGCATGATTCCCAACACCCAAGAAAATTACATCATAGGACATGAACCGATGGGGATCGTGGAAGAAGCAGGGCCAGAGGTCACCAAGGTGAAAAAAGGCGACCGTGTCGTGGTACCGTTCAACGTCAGCTGCGGAAAGTGCTGGTTTTGTGAAAACCAGTTGGAAAGCCAATGCGACAACGCCAATGATAATGGCGAGATGGGTGCCTATTTCGGGTACTCAGGCACTACTGGAGGCTACCCTGGTGGACAAGCAGAATACATGCGGGTACCCTATGGTAACTTCACTCCGTTTAAAATCCCCGAAGATAGTGAAGTGGACGACGATAACCTGGTATTGCTATCGGATGCGGGATCTACGGCGTACTGGAGTGTCGATAACTCCGGCATGAAGGAAGGAGATACAGTCATCATTTTAGGCTGTGGTCCGGTCGGACTTTTAGCTCAGAAATTCGCCTGGCTGAAAGGGGCAAAACGAGTGATTGCCGTTGACTACGTCGGTTATCGACTGGAACATGCGAAACGGACGAACCGGGTGGAAATCGTCAATTTTGAAGACCATCAAAATGCCGGTGCTTATCTTCATGAAATGACCAAAGGCGGGGCGGATGTCGTCATAGATTGTGTGGGTATGGATGGAAAAATGACTGATCTGGAATTTCTCGCTTCCGGATTGAAACTGCAAGGTGGCTCGATGGGGGCATTGGTAATGGCCAGTCAGGCTGTACGAAAAGGTGGTAATATTCAAGTCACAGGTGTCTATTCTGCCAGATATAATGCATTTCCTTTCGGAGATATATTTGAGAGAAATGTAAACATCCGAACTGGACAAGCGCCTGTCATCCACTATATGCCATACCTTCACGAGCTTATTTCCCGACGAAAAGTTGATTTAAGCGACATTATAACGCACACGCTGCCATTGCATGAAGCAAAACACGGGTATGAAATATTTGATACGAAGACGGAAGACTGTATTAAAGTCGTTTTGAAGCCTTAACACAAAATCCTCTTCTATCAAAAAACGTAAAGGAAAGGAGGTCCATTTATGGATGTACAGCGTGCCCAAGAAATCACTTCCTCCGAGATGATGGTGGATGTCACCTACAAGGGAGGAAAAGTGTATATTGAACACGTCGATCAAGGAGCGGGAATGGCAACCATCCATCCGCTCGAGGAGCCGGAATCAAAACAAAGTGTTCGTCTCGAAGACTTATTAGAACAATAAATGAAAACGAATAGAGTCCGGAACAAAAACAAAAGCGGAACGAATTCTATCTCCAACGAATTCGTTCCGTTTTTTTATTATAGGGTTTCTTCGGTAGTGTTCTTTTTATCTAAGGGTTAAAACTGTATCTCGCCATCTTCCTTGACCGGTAAATATTTTGTGAAATAAGCTCCAATTATCAATAATAACACGGTAATCGTCCAGCTGATGATGCCCAAAAAGTCCAACCAGTAGGCCAGCAGCTGTGTGACAGCGATCAAATAAAAACAAATCGGTGTCAATGCGGCCTTCATTCCGGTTACCCCTGCTTTCCTTCTTTTTTTTACGTTCATGCTGATAGAGAAAACAAGTGCAATCACAGTGAGTATAGTGAGAAAGATTTGAAGCAAGCTACCCCTCCTTGCCTAATTTCTGTTCTATTGATAACTCTAGTTTAACATATTTTGGGAGGAAGGGAATGAGCAGATAAGAAATGGAATTTTCCTATCATGATTTACGTGGTTTGGAGTGATGGAAGGTTATGGTAAGATTAAAACTAGTCTTAGTGTTAACGGCCGACCGACCCAGGACAGAAGTGATCTACAGCATAAGGTCGATTGTGGAAAGAGGGAAGGAGAATAATCAGATGGAAATAAGAAAACCTGACGAGTCTGAGCTGGAATGGATTTTTACTTTATCCCCACTAGCGATAAAGGAAGGGACGACAGGGGAATCAACACCAGATGCAGTTAAGACGAAAAAATTGATTGAGCATGTACTGGAAAAGGGTGGTCGCTATTGCGCCGCATTTGAAAAAGACCAATTGCTGGGTTGGGCTTTAGTTGGCAGCGGAAAAGATTCGTTTACGGACAAGGCATTCGGCTTTGTTTATGAACTGTTTGTCCTTCCGGATTATAGAGGAAAAGGAATTGCCGAACAATTGATGAATACTGTCCGTGACCATTTTAAAAGTGATGGGTTTAGGGAAGTGCGCCTGAGTGTTTATACGGAAAACAAAGCAATCGACCTTTATAAGAAGCTGGGATATACAGAAAAGACCATCACGATGAATATGGAGTTATAAGTTGGTGGTTTTGCCAAAACTTATTAAAATACAGCGGATGAATGTCCGGCTTCAGAGGATATACGTCACCAGAAATTTGGGTAAAGCAATAGATAAAGCAGGCTCGTCAGTTCAGTCCACTTCTATTGCAGCATTATGATAAAAAGAGGTGTCCAACTTGATTATTAAAAAGATATCATGCCATGTACCTCCTGAAAGGAAAAAGTCATTTGATGAACAACAAACCATGTGGCATACCATGAAACGATGTGATGGTTTCCTTTGCCAGCTTGGCGGCTGGGAAGAAACGGATTCATCTAAGGCTTCCATCTACTCGTTTTGGGAAACGTTCCATGCTTACCAGTATTTTATGGATCACTGCCATGACCAAATCGTCGGAACCACTCAAGAAAAACCATATAATTCCATAACGATTGAGTTGTATGAAGAGCAATTCACTTTATCGGAGAAGGGTTTACCGATCCGCCGTGTTCTGGCAGAAGCCGATTTTTTACGGATTGCGCTAGCTACAGTGAAACGTGAATGTATTCCCCGATTCATAAAAAACCAACAGGATATATGGAATCCTGGCATGCAACAGGCCGAGGGGATGCTGGGTGGTGTGTTCAGTCGTTCCCGAGAGGTTGATAGTCAGTTTCTTGTGTTATCAGGCTGGAAAAGCGAATACGCTCACCGACAATATATGGACAATTTTTTTCCATCCCTTTTGGAAGCGGCAAATCCAAAAGAAGACGTCATTGTCCTGACAGGAGAACAGTTCAGCGTCGAAGAAAGCTGGCGGGTCAGTATATAACCAGGCAGGATAGAAGAACGGTGCCGGTTGGCGATTTCTCCCTTGAAGAGGGTCAGAGATACCTTTCGCATAATCTCCAAATACCGTGTGCACCGGGGGTTGGCGTTAACTTGACGGCCTGAAAGATTGACTGTTATGCTAATTTCATTATTTCCCTGTGGATAGGGTATCCTGTGCAATGATATTTCATCACGTTTTTAACTTCTCTGAGAAAAACGGAAATACCCTCTTACACGAGATGCCGTATAGAATGTAGGAGGTAGTATTATGGTCCGTGTAATAGAAACGGCAAGGAAGAAACTTACATACAGCAATGTTTTGGCTGTCGTCCTGTTTGCTGTGCTTGTTGCCTGCTCTATGTATTTTGTTTATCATAACTATTCCTTTTATGATCGGCCGATTGCCAAAGTAACGGAAACAAACCAGATTGATCACAAAGAAGTAACAGCAGAGCACGGCAACAAGGATGAAGTTTTTACACAAGAGATTTTAGCAGAAATCATGAATGGCGATAAAAAAGGACAGCAGCTTCGCTTAACAAATGAATATTCTTCTTCGGCCACCTATAGTCAGGCATACCGGGAAGGAAACGATTTATTTGTTTCCATCGATCCTGCCAGCCAAGACGACAATGCAGAGTTGACCGGAACTATTCTGGATGTCAAACGAGACAAGTATATCCTGCTTGTAGCATGGCTGTTTGTGTTCATTTTATTGCTTGTCGGCAAAAAACAAGGCTTGTATTCTGTCATCAGCTTGGCCGTCAATGCGGTGTTGATTTCCTACGCCTTGGATATGTATATCCAGTACGCAAATTTCGGCTTGTTGTTGATGTGTGCATGCAGTGTTGTTTTATTTACCTTGACTTCGTTACTGCTTGTCAACGGCTTTAACGAAAAAACATACGCTGCAATAGCTGCAACCCTGTTAGGAACATTGACCTCTTTGCTGATTACTTATTTCGTCATGTGGATCACTGCTGAAAAAGGGCTGCGTTACGAGGAAATGGGCTTTTTGACACGACCGCCACAAGTAGTGTTCATGGCAGGCATATTGATCGGTTCTTTGGGAGCAGTCATGGACGTGGCGATTACGATGTCTTCCTCCATTTTCGGACTGTATGAGAAAAATAAAAACATTGCAGTCAAAGCGCTGAGAACTTCCGGGATGGAGATTGGAAAAGACATTATGGGCACGATGACCAACATCCTGTTTTTTGCTTATATCAGTGGCTCGATTCCGACCATGATTTTGTATTTGAAAAATGAGTACCCAGTGTCCTATACGTTTTCCATGAATCTTTCCTTGGAATTAGCCAGGGCTTTAGCCGGTGGAATAGGAATCGTACTGACCATTCCCATCGGGCTTTACACTGCGATATTTTTTGTTAATCGAAAGCGGGCGAAATCATGAACACTTTAGTTTGGCTGGCGGTTATATTGTTTTTACTGATGATTGGTATTGGAGGGAAAAAGGGAGCAAGATCATTTTTCGCCATCATGTTGAACTTTGGCGTGCTGATTGTCATCTTGTTCATGATGCTCGGGCGTGATAACGATCCGATTATTTTGACGGTCATTGCCAGTACCCTTATTAGTTGCATAACACTCTTTTTTATTAACCAAGTCAATATCACGACCAAAACGGCTTTTGTTTCCACTGTTATCACCATTGTATTGTTGCTGTTTCTTATTGTCTTCCTGACGGACAGATCGATGATCCAAGGGTTCAGTGATGAAGAAATGGGCGAACTATATGTATTTACGATGCATATTGGCGTGGATTATGTGAAGATTGCAGCTTCGGTCATCATTATGAGTACAATCGGGGCAATAACGGATGTTGCCATTTCGATTTCATCGCCGATGCGGGAAATATTTTACCACAACCCCTCGATGAGCAGAAAAGAGCTGTTTGTGTCTGGTATAAGTATCGGGAGGGACATATTGGGCACCAATACGAATACAGTATTCTTTGCTTTTATGGGAGGATATTTGGCTCTATTGATTTGGTATAAAGATTTGGCTTATTCGCTTGGCGAGATTATCAACTCCAAGGTGTTCGCGGAAGAAATGATCGGCATACTCTGTGCGGGGATGGGAGTGGCTATCGTCATTCCGATCACTTCGTGGATTACCGCTCTTGCGCTGGTACGGACTAGAAAGAAGAGTGGGGCCGCCAATTAGGTCTGTGCGTTGTTAAACAGGAAACCCTCCGGCATAAAACCGGAGGGTTTGTTGTGTCAGTTGCTGAAATAGTGCTGAATTCCTTCGCTGATGCCGGCAGCCACCTTATCCTGATAGGTTTCGGTCTTGATTACCCCAAGCTCTGCAGGATTGGAGATAAAACCAAGCTCTATCAAAACCGACAAATCGCTGTTTTTCTTAAGCACACGATAGTCTGCTCGTTTCGTTCCTTTGTCCTTGAGAGAGACGTGGTCGACTATCCCTGATTGAATGTATTCTGCCAATTCCAAGTCTTCGCTGTCTGTATAATGATAGGTGCTGATTCCACCGACTGTACTGACCGGAAATGAGTTATAGTGAAAGCTGATAAATGCATCTGTATTCGAACGATTGCTGAGCTTGATCCGGTTCTCCAGCGAAATATACGTATCATCTTCTCTGGTCATGACAATGTTGGCACCGCTTGCTTCCAGGTTTTGGGCCACTTTGAAAGCCGTTGTCAGCGTTAAATCCTTTTCATATGTCCCGTCGAACCCGATGGCGCCAGGATCTTTGCCGCCATGCCCTGCATCCAGGACGATGGTGTATCCTGTCAATGGCTCGACTGTCTGGTTTTGTTCCTGCTCATTTTTGACAGCGTCAGAATTCTCTTTTTGCATTGCTTTATTTTCTGCCGATTTGCTGACATTTTGTTTTTTATACATTGCTGTTTGCTTGCGCTTATGTAAAGAATCATGACCCTGTTCCAGCGGGACAAGGTATTGGGAGGCTACCCAGCCTACCTGATTGTCATAATAAGTTTTCGCCCATCCGTAAGCTTCATCGAACACAGTGACCATATCGCCATTTTGCAGATTCCCGATTACTTTTCCATTGCCGGAAGGCTCGTCACGGATCAAAAGGGAAGAACCGTCCACCACGTCCACCATATAAGTCTCGTTGTCCGCCGCCATCACCGATGGAGCGAGCAACAAGAAGAGAAGCATCAACCCCGCCACTGTTGTCAAAGTGATTAATCGTTTCATCAAAAAACCCCTTTCTATCAAACTATTTTCCTGCCGCAGCTTTCTAGCGCGATATTTCACCATCTTACCCAGTCTGCAATTCTTTTAAACACGGTTTCTATTATTTATAGTGAAAAATCTAGCAAAATAGTACTTTCAATGGAAAAATAGTAAGAAAGATAGTAGGGGAATAGGAAAATAGAAAGGGGGGAGAAGACGGGTGATCTAAAAAGGCTAAGGCGAAAAAAGAAGAAATTCTCCACGGACCATTTTATGGCCTTGGCGGGAATTTCTTCTCTGGCTCAGGTAGACAGTTTTTGCTTGAAAGCTGTCAGTTTTTCTTTCACTTCTGAAATCAACTGTTTGATTTGGTCCACATCCGGTGTTTGTTTTTGTGCATGTGCAATCAAAGGATAGAGACTATCTTCGATGTTTTTGTAATCGTCTGGGAAGTTGGTTTCCACTGATTTTTCGATAGTGTCCCATTCCTCAGACAGGGTTTTCCCCAATTGGTTAATGGTTTCCGTTTGTTCAGGTTGATTGTTTACAGCGGCTGCCAGTTCCTCGAGGACTTCCAGTACTTTCCCCACACCATCTGCGATTTTCTGCTCGCTTCGTGCGTCAAGGGAAGTAACCTCTTCCACAGGGGGTGTATCCGCCGGACTGGTTTGCTGTTGTCGTTCCGGCTCGTCCTCTCCAAGGTAATAGTACAAGCCGAGGCCTAGCAAGGCAATCCAAAAAAGCTGCTTCAGGGGAATCATCTCCTTTTGAGTTTGTCGAAGGTAGCCTTCCCCCAATGCAGGTATTTTTATGCAAAAGTGTACTGGTTTGGTAAAGACCGACGATCAATTGACATCCTTTTTTTCCAAGAAATCAATCAGGCCGGAAACTTCATGGAATACCGCTTCAGGCTCCACGGAATATTCCGATGACTGGTATTCGGGCAGCCATTTTGCGGCGCCGATGTGAACGCCTGCCTCATTGCCGGCATTCATATCATCGTCACTGTCCCCGATATACATGGCTTCGTCGGGTGCGGCGTTCAATTTTTTCAACGCTTGCTGTATCCCTTCGGGCGCCGGCTTGGCATCCTTGACATCATCGCCGCTGATCAGTACATCGAAGTACTTTTTCATATCAAGTTCTGCGAGAGAAAATTCAAAGCTTTTCCGGGATTTCCCGGTGACGACCCCCAGCTTCACCCCCCTGTCTTTTAGTTCGGCAAGCATCTGCACGATTTCCTGATTATTGTCGACCAACCGGTCATGATTTGCTTCATACTGCTGGTAATAAAAAGCGACAGCCTCCTCCAGCTCATTGCTCTGCAAGTTCTGTTCGATCAATTCCGGTTCCGGCGGGCCGAACATTTCTTTGATTTCTTCTTTTGAATAGTCTTTTTGATCATATTTTTTGAACACCTCTTGAAATCCGTATATGTTGACGGGAAGTGTGTTCGCCAGTGTTCCGTCAAAGTCGAAAATGACTGCTTTCATGGATTACATCCTTTCTTCTGGAGTTTTTTCTGCTATCGTCTGTTCCAGTCTTTGATGTTATACCCGAAAAAGGTAATAAAAAAAAGTTGCATAAGTCTGAGTGACTGGTTGCATTTTTGTGATTCCGGTCTCACAACCAATTTTTAATTTTTTTCAGCGAGCGAAAGAAACGAGTAAAAAAAGCTTTATCATTCGATTGATGAAGATCAAAATGAAAGAAAGGCACGACGATAAAGCTCTTCAGCCAATCAATAAAGATTAAGGGGCGGGGGGCCGAACATAAGCATACAATCTATAAAAAACTGCCATAGTCGTAAAAATGCTTGCAATTGAATTATAAGCCCGGATATTCTCAATCACCGTTTAAACGTCGGACCATAGGATTTTTTTAACCATATTATCAGAACGATCATGCATACGTTTGAAATGAAACCGGGAAAGGCATTAGCTTAATATAAGAATAGAGGAGGGTGACAAATGGATAGACAAGTTGCAGGAATGACAATCAGTGACTGGATTCACCGAATTCCTTTACTGGCACATGTCAAACAATATGAACCCGTATACTGGGAAAACAAAAGAGTCCGTGGAGACCTTCCAGAAATGGAGAAGTTAAACGGAGAGGATATAACCGATGCGGCGGAAAGATGGCAGCGATTCGCTCCCTTATTGAAAAAACTATTCCCTTCCTTGCAAGAAACAGAAGGGAAAATTGTATCACCGCTCCACAGGCTGGAACGGTATCAGTCGAACTGCACGGAGGAACTGACAGAAGACAGCCTTTTTTATTTGAAATGTGACAACCAGCTTCCAGTGGCCGGATCGATCAAAGCGAGGGGGGGCATGTATGAGGTACTCAAACATGCCGAATCACTTGCGCTTCAGGAAGGGTTGCTCAAGCTCGACGATGATTATCGTCAACTCGCTTCCAAAGCCTGCAGGCAATTTTTCAACCGGCATTCTATTGGAGTCGGTTCGACCGGTAACTTAGCTCTCAGTATAGGGATTGTCGGAACGGCGCTCGGCTTTCAGGTGCATGTGCATATGTCGAACGATGCAAAGCAGTGGAAAAAAGACTTGCTGCGACAACATGGTGCCCATGTGCACGAATATGCAGGAGATTTCAGTGAAGCCATCACAAAAGGGAGACAGCTGACAGAAACGGATCCTGCTGCTTATTTTATCGATGATGAAGATTCGAAAGATTTGTTTCTAGGCTACAGCGTAGCAGCAGCTGAATTAAAACAACAGTTGGAAACAGAAAATATTTTCATCAGTGAACAAAAACCGCTTTTTGTGTATTTGCCCTGTGGTGTCGGCGGGGCGCCGGGAGGCATTGCATATGGTTTAAAACAACTGTTTGGCCGATTGGTTCATTGCCTATTTGTCGAACCGACCCATGCACCGTCAGTCTTGCTTGGACTATCGACTGGTCTTCATGAAGGTATTTCTGTCCAGGATTTCGGCTTGGATAACCGGACCGCAGCGGACGGCCTTGCGGTAGGGAGGCCGTCCAGGTTTGCTTCCTCTGTCAGTCAGCACACGGTAAGCGGAATTTACACCGAAAACGATGATACTTTTTATCGGTTGACTTATGAGCTATGGAATGAGGAAGGTATTTTTTTGGAGCCGTCGGCAGCGGCGGGATTGTCAGGACCAAGGCGGATACAGGAAGATTCACGTTTATCGCACACAGTGCCGGATGGAGTCCATGTCGCTTGGGCAACAGGCGGGGCATTAGTACCTGATTCGGAACGGGAAGTGATTTATCAGAAGGGGAGGCAGCTTGCTGAAAAGAAATAACCCTCGAATAACAAGCGTTTTGCAAAGGGCTCCTGTGGACATATGTTCTGCAGGAGCTTGGTTTATGGGGGAATGGCAGCTTAAAAACAAACATATTATAGTGTGAGTGCTGAACAAAGGAAAGATGCGAACATAGACAATAACAAAGAAATAAAGCAAGGGGTTGGGGGATGAAAAAATGGAAAATGGTTTTGCTTGGTTTAGCAAGTTTGTTTGTTTTATTTACTATTGTAACAGGTTTCAAAACGTTCATCTTGACCAGTAAACAGCCTGAACCACAACCGGTGAAAATCGACGTGCCTGGAGAGGGTGCGGTTGCCAGGTTTTCCAAGGCGATTACCTATCCCACCATTTCCCGCCAGGATTATAGTCAATTCAGTTATGCGGAATTTGATGATTTCCTCGGCTTTCTTGAAGACAGCTACCCGCTCGTCCATGAACAACTCCATCTTGATAAAGTCAACGATTATGGACTGATTTATAGATGGCAAGGCAGTGAAGAAACAAAATTACCAATCGGTCTCACAGCCCATTATGATGTAGTTCCCGTCTTAGAAGGGACAGAAACAGATTGGGGTCAGTCCCCGTTCAGTGGTGAAGTGGTGGATGGGAAGGTTTGGGGCAGAGGGACGCTTGATGACAAAATCGGGGTAATCGGCATTCTTGAAGCAGTAGAAAAGTTATTGTCCGAAGGCTATCAGCCAAAGCGGGATGTTTATCTTTTGTTTGGTTTTGATGAGGAAGTCGGCGGTGAAAAAGGGGCACAGGCGATTGCGGAAAAATTGAAACAAAGAAATATCAAGTTTGAATTTATTCTCGATGAAGGAGGTGCGATCATCGAGGGCATGGTACCTGGATTAGCTAAACCGGTTGGTGTCGTAGGTTTGTCGGAAAAAGGAATGGCGACTGCTGAACTTTCTGCCGAAGGAAGCGGAGGGCATTCATCTCAACCGGAAAATCAAACGAATATAGGCAGAATATCCCGGGCGATCGCCAAACTGGAAAAAGCGCAATTCCCGGCTGACCTGCAGGGCCCTGCCGAAGATCTTTTCGCCTATACAGCTCCGGAGATGAAAGGAGCAATGAAATATGTATTTGCCAATCAGGCCATATTTGAACCAGTAATTGAATCGATCTTGTTGAAAAAACCGACTACCGCCGCCTTGCTTCGCACGACCATTGCACCGACCATTTTCCAGGCGGGTGAGCAGTACAATGCCCTTCCGGAAAAAGCAAAGGCGATCATTAATCTACGTGTCATGCCGGGTGAATCTCTAGAAGATGTACAGTCTTATATCGAAGAAACCATAAACGATGAGCTTGTCCAGGTGAGCGTCACTGGTAACGAAGCTTCTTCCGTCTCTTCGATTGACAGCTGGCACTTCAAGTCGATCCAGCAGGCTGCACGGAATGTCTATCCGGAGGCGGTTATTGCTCCTTATTTAATGTTTGCGGGATCAGATGCCAGGCATTACGATGAAATCGCGGAGAATACGTATCGCTTTTTGCCGGTGTTGATAACTGCGGAAGATTTGAACCGTATGCATGGAAGCAATGAACATATCAGTATCGATAATTTTCTTCAGGCCGTTTCTTTTTATCAGGAACTTATTGTAAATGCCGATCATCAGGCAGGAGATAGATAGAATACTATAGAATTTTTACTTTATAATGCCAAAAAAGGTGTGAATCATAATGGTAAAAAGGTTTTTGGAAGGTATCGATTCTCATTGGTGTGGTTGCTTTTCTGGCCGCTTCCCTTGTATTTATTTGGATTGATTCTCCTTCTCCTTACCTTGCTGCTTTGGTAACTGGATTTTTGATTTTTGAAATCAGTTTTTATCACCGTTTTCATCAAAGCAAAGAAAGAAATGACTGGAACGGTTGAAATTTGTTGCTTTTTTCCAGACTAAAATCGAGAGGAGCGGGTCAACGCAATGAAACTTGCTTTTACCACACTCGGCTGTCCGCGATGGGATTTGGATACCATGATCGATTACGCAGTTGAAAATGGCTTTCAGGGGATAGATTTCCGGGGATTTCAAGGAGAGATGGATATCTTTCGTTTGCCAGCTTTTTCGACTAGACGGGAGGAAACCAAACAAAAATTCGATCAAGCCGGTCTGGAAATACCTTGTTTCTCCAGTTCTGTCAGGTTGTATACCACATCTGAAGAACAATGCCGGGATTACCTCGAGGAGTTAAAGGAGTATGGAAAGCTATGCCGGTTTTTCCATACACCTTATATTCGCGTGTTTGGGGGAATCATCGGGGATACGCCAAGGGAACAGGCACTGGATATAGTCGAGAATAACCTTAAAAAAATGCTGGCCATTGCCGAGGAATACCAAGTCACCTTGCTGCTGGAAACGCATGATGATTGGACTTCGTGCAATTACGTAGCGGAAATTCTGCAGCGTGCCCGCTCCCCTTATCTGAAAGTGCTATGGGATATCCACCATCCATACCGGATAGCAGGTGAAGCACCTGAAAAAACATGGGAGACACTTGGAAGATATATCCGCTACACTCATTGGAAGGATTCCTACGGATACATGGCCAACCAAAAGGGATATCAGCTTTGCTTGATGGGAGAAGGAGATGTGCCATTACAGCATATTTGTCGGTTACTTGAGGAAAAAGGGTTCGAAGGATATTATACCTTGGAGTGGGAAAAAGTATGGTGGCCGGACATCGAAGAACCAGAAGTGGCCATTCCCCAATACGCTGCGTTTATGAAATCGATAGGCTGAAAAAAGAGTGTACCTGAGAAAGATGATAAGATTGAGACAAGTCAATCAGCCGACAATCAAATCACTTCCGAAATTAAGAAATCCGTTCTTAGATTAATAAGACGGATTTATTTGTTTTTTATAAGATAGGGATAACCCATAGAAGGAAAACACTTCCCGGATAGAAGATAACCGACGCCAATATAGCTGTGGACACAAGCTGGATAGTATGTGGTTCCATATTTCTTTGATATCATGCTCTCTTGAATGAATATTGCTTTGGGATAGGGAGCAAATAAAAGAGCAAAACATGGAGTAGTGTACTTCAGGTATGTCGCAGAGAACCTGTTTGATATATTTCTGCAAGGAAGAGCGAACTGTTTATAAAAAGGAGCGATACCAGTTGATCAATTTTGGGGTTGTGGGATGCGGGCGTGTAGCCAGAGTGCATACAGAAGCGATTGCGGCAGCCGCCGATGCTAATTTATATGCTTTGTGTGATACGGGAGAACAGAGAATTAGGCAATATGCCGATCGTTATCCTATCAAAGCTGTTTATACAGATTTTGAAGAAATGTTAGGTGACCCGGCGATCGATGTGATCAATATTTGCACCCCGCATGGTCTTCATGCCGAAATGGCTGTCAAATCGATCGAAGCGGGAAAACATGTCATGATAGAAAAACCGCTTGCCCTTTCTTTGGATGAAGCCGATCGCATCATCGAGACTGCCCGTCGGCAACGTGTGAAAGTGACGGTAGTTCAACAAAATCGATTCAATGAAGCGATACTGACTACCCGGCGCGCTCTGCAGGAAGGGCGTTTCGGCAGACTGACTTATGGCACTGCCTATATCCGCTGGCGGAGGGAACAGGATTACTATGACCAAGACGCTTGGCGTGGGACGACTGCCATGGCTGACGGTGTACTGATGAACCAGGCGATCCATACCATCGACTTACTCGTCTGGCTGATGGGACCAGTCAAGCGGATTACAGGCAGGACTGCAACTAGACAGCATCGGTTGGAAATGGAAGACCTTGGTGTTGCCATGCTTGAATTTGAAAGCGGTGCATTGGCGATCGTGGATGGGACTACGACGATTTTTCCTTCTGATTTAGGTGCAGGTTTGAATCTGTTTGGACAGAATGGAATGGTATGTATCGGAGGGAATGCTGCGAACCGTATAGAAAAGTGGAGATTCGGCAGGGATTTTCAGCAGGAAGAAAATGAGGTGCTTGCATTGCAAAAAGAGAATCCTGCCAGTGTTTATGGAACCGGCCACACCCATTGTGTAAGGGATTTCGTACAAGCTGTCCGGGAGGATCGGGAGCCATTCATATCGTTAGAGGACGGCCGTTATGCTTTGAAAATAGTATTGGCAATCTATCAATCTAATTCAACCGGTCTACCAGTAGACTTAACACAATAATTTTCCCAATAAAAACCCCGGTTGCAAGCATAATGATCAAAGAAAGGATGAGTGCGGATGGAGCAAGTGCGCATCGGTATTATTGGCGTGGGGAACATGGGTTACGCTCATGCGAAATATTTACAGGAAAACGCTGTGAAAGGTGCAGTATTAACAGCTGTACTGGATACGGACGGGGAGCGTGCCCGATGGCTGGAAAATCATCTAGAGCCGAAAATTCCGGTATTTACGGATGAAGACGGCTTTTTCACTTCTGGTTTGGTTGATGCAGTTATGATAGCCACGCCTCATTATCAGCATTCCCGGCTGGCAATAAGAGCCTTTCAACAAGATCTCCACGTGCTGTGTGAAAAACCGGCAGGTGTGTATACCAGTCAAGTCCGAGAGATGAATAGGGCTGCTGAAGAAAGTGGAAAGGTATTTTCCATGATGTTCAATCAACGGACCAATCCGGTTTACCAAAAGCTGCGTGATTTGATTCAATCTGGAGAATTAGGTGAAGTCCGCCGGATAAATTGGATTATCACCAATTGGTATCGTTCACAGAGCTACTATGATTCCGGTGGCTGGCGGGCAACATGGGCGGGGGAAGGTGGAGGTGTGCTGATCAATCAGTGTCCCCATCAGCTCGATTTGTGGCAATGGATGACCGGCATGATGCCAGAAAGAGTACGTGCTTTTTGTTATTTCGGGAAACATCGGGATATCGAAGTGGAAGATGAAGTGACCGCTTTTGCTGAGTATGACAATGGAGCGACCGGTGTTTTTATCACAACAACAGGAGAAGCGCCTGGTACGAACAGGCTTGAAATTGCTGGAGAGCGAGGCAAACTGGTCGTGGAAGACGGCCGGCTCCAGTTTTGGAGGCTGCGGGTTCCTGAGCCCGAATTCAACCGGACTTATAAGGGCGGTTTTGGATCACCGGAGTGCTGGGAAGTCGAGATTCCAGTAACGGGGGAGGAAACTGCACACCGAGGTATCACCCAAAACTTTATTAATGCCATCTTAAAAGGAGAGCCCCTTTTGGCTCCTGGTAGGGAAGGAATCAAAGGGCTTACGCTATCAAATGCCATGCAAATGTCTGCATGGCAAGATGACTGGGTGAACCTTCCTTTAGATGAAGAGGCATATTACAAGATTTTGAAGGAAAAAATTGCGACTTCTGAGAAAAAGCGTACAAATGGCGATGTCAGGCTTGATGTAGAGGGAACGTATTAAATAGGAATCGGAGTATGGGAAACAAATTTTGTCAAAAGGGGGAGGACAGGAAATGCGATTTTCCGTATTTACAGTGATGACACCTGATCTTACGCCGAAGCAATTAATAGAGCATCTGGTGGAAACAGGTTATGACGGAGTAGAGTGGCGGTATAAGGAAACCCCGGAAGAATTTAAGCAGGAACAGCCGAGCTATTGGCGTTTTAACAAATGTACCTTGCAGCCAAACACTACCGATGAAGAACTTGCAAGTTTGCGTAAGTCAACGGATGAAAAAAGGATTGAAGTGGTCAGCGTCACTCCTTACCTTGATGTGGATGACTTGCAAGCGACGGAGAAGGTTTTGCAGACGGCTCAAAAACTGGGAGCCTCCACCATAAGGATTGGCGTTCCCCGGTATGACAGGACGGAAACGTACCAGGAATTATTTAAAAAGGCGGTACAATACGTGAAAGAAGTGGAAGGAATGTGCAAGCAGTACAAGGTGAAGGGATTGGTGGAAACGCATCATCAGACAATCACGCCTAGCGCAAGCCTTGCTTATCAGCTGGTTTGTCATTTCGACCCCAGCCATATCGGCGTGTTATATGACCCTGGCAATATGGTGCATGAGGGCTTTGAAAATTATCGCATGGGATTGGAATTGCTGGGAGATTATCTCGCACATGTTCATGTTAAAAATGCAAGTTGGCAGATCGGACAGCAATACCCGGATGGAAGCATAGGGTGGGAAGTACAATGGGCACAGCTGGAGCATGGCGTGGTCGATTGGAAGCAGGTATTAACCGATTTGCAGGCTGTAGGATATGATGGGTATGTCGGTTTTGAAGATTTTAGCGGGGCGTTTCCGACGAAAGATGCACTCTCACACAATATCAACTGGATAAAACAATTATTGACTGAAATAAAAGGAAAAGCAGGTGATTAATGTTGGATTTCGGTTGCTGTACCGATATCGCGAACGCCAAGTTGGTGAAAGAAGCAGGTTTTGATTTTTTAGAATGCAGCGTCGCTTCCCTGGTGGATGAAGAAACGGACATAGTTGATCAACAGGCTCGATCCTGCCAAGACATCGGGCTGCCAGTATCGTCCTGTAACATCTTTTTACCAGGAACGTTGAAAATCGTCGGCAATGAAGTAGATGAGGCGGCTGTGACCAGTTACTTAGCAAGAGCAATGCCGCGTATCAAGAGGATCGGGGCCGGGAAAATTGTCTTTGGAAGCGGCGGTGCCCGTTCCGTTCCGGAAGGTTTTTCCCGACAAAAAGGGGAAGAGCAAATCGGCCGTTTTCTTGATTTAGCAGCAGATTTTGCGGAACCGCTTGGTTTGACTATTGTTATTGAACCATTGAATCGAAGGGAAAGCAATATCATCAACAGCATTCCGGAAGCAGTCCGATTGGCCAAATCGATCAACCGTCGGTCGATTCAGGTTCTGGCCGATTTTTATCACATGGAGGTTGAGAACGAGCCATTGGAAAATATCATCTCTGCAAAAGAGTATGTAAAGCATATTCATGTCGCCGACACAGGCCGGAAGCCGCCGGGCACCGGCAGCTATCCCTACCATAAATTTATGAAATGCTTGGCGGCCGCTGATTTTAACGGCAGCATGGCTGTTGAATGCAATTGGTCCGACCTGTCCCGTGAATTAGTCAGTGTGCGGGAACATCTCTCAGAAGTATTTGCTCATCCATCGTAATCTCCTTTTATCCATAAAATCCTATATAGTCCTTCTAAAATTCCATCCATTATTTTTATATTTTTTCTAAGTTTGTTGAGATTCTTTTAACTCCATAGGTCTATCAATTGGCATAAACCGACATAACAGCCAATATACTAGGACAAACAGAAAGCTAGTTTTCGATTTAATGTAAACGCTAACATAGCTGCTGTCAGGTTTTCCGAGTCCCTGCATTCTATGAAGGAAATCTTCAGGAAAGGAGAATACGAGAATGAAAGACAAGGCGGAAATCGAGAACCAGTTTCCGGCGGGTACGGCTCAAAACGGACGTCTTCCTGTCAAATCGACGAAAAAAACGTCCTCTCCGTTAACATGGTATGTTTTTCTGATTCCCAGTTTCTTGGGTATCTTGTTGTTTATGATTTATCCTATCTTCGAATCTTTACGGTTAAGTTTTTACCAGTCAAACGGAACGATAGAACATTTTACTGGTTTGAACAACTTTAAAACGGTTTTGACATCTGGCCCGTTTTGGAACGCTGTGGGAAACACGTTTTTTATCGGTATTTTTCAAATCGCCATCACAATACCGCTCGGCTTTATCTTTGCTTCTTTGATAAATTCAACGCCTAAGGGAAAAAATTTCTTCAAAGTCATTTACTTTCTGCCTAATGTCACTTCCATTGTAGCTGCGGCCATGATATTTGCTTTTGTACTCCATCCCGAAATGGGGATTGTCAATTACTTACTTGATGTCATCGGGCTGCCGACACCTGGCTGGCTCTCAGATCCTTCTACATCGAAATGGGCTGTTATCTTACTTGCGGTTTGGCATTGGATCGGCTTCGTCATTATCATCTGCCTTGCCAATCTGCAGGCTATCTCGCCTGAGATGTATGAAGCAGCCCGGATTGACGGTGCAAGCGGGTTTCAGCAATGGTTGTTTATCACCGTTCCGAACATGGGCGGAACTTTCGCCTTCTTATTGATTACAGGTTGGATCGGAGCCTTGCAGCGTTTCAATGAAGTCTATGTACTTGGCGGTCCTAACGGCAGTCCCGCCCGTTCCATCCAAACAATGGGCGCCTTTATTTATGAACGAGGGTTCACTGGATTTGAATTTGGCATCGCTTCAGCAGCCACCTATATTATGTTCATGATTATCCTGGTATTTACCTTCATCAATCTCAAGCTTTCCAATATGAAAATTTAGCATGAAAGAGGTGAGTGAAATGTCCCGTCCACTTTCCATTAAGCAAGCCGAACGTGTGTCTGGTGCTTTTAAATTCATTGTTCTCTTGGTCTTCGGCGTATTACTGATGGCACCTTTCATTTGGATGGTAAGTGTCGGTTTTGACCGGACGGCAAATATCAGCATGCCTTTTCCGCCACGGCTGATTCCAGAAGAGCTTTCCGGTTTCAATTACGGAATCGTTTTTGAAAATGGACGATTGATTCAGTCTTATATCAATTCGGCCATCGTGACGGTAAGTTCGGTGCTTTTGGGAGTATCCGCTTCCCTGCTTGCGGGCTACGCTTTTTCGAAAGGCAGGTTCAAAGGGAAAAAACTGTTATTCATCCTTGTATTATGTACATTGATGATCCCCATGGAACCTAGATTGATACCGTTGTACAAATTGTTCAATTCGGTCGACTTGCTGAATACTTTTTGGCCGTTAATTTTGCCGACAGTTATCAATGGCATGCTGATTTTTCTTTGTAAGCAGTTCTTTGATCAACTTCCTGATACATTAAGGGAAGCGGCGCAAATCGATGGAGCCGGCGAATTTAAGATTTTCTTCCGGGTATATTTGCCTCTGGCCGGACCGATTGCAGCCACTATGGTTATACTGGCTTTTATCTGGAGCTGGAACGATTTCATGTGGCCGCTCGTCGTACTCAATAATCAAGAATTGCATACCGTTCCTCTTTATCTGGCAAGTTTCTCACTGGAAAACGGCACAAGCCTCGGCGGATTGACGATGGCACTGGCTACTGTGAGTATTTTGCCGATCATTATCCTGTACCTGTTCTTGCAGCGTTACATTATCCAAAGCATCGCTTTAAGCGGAGTTAAGGGAGAGTGAATGAACAGCCTCGAGCAGGCCGTTCTTTTTAAAAATTGCGAGGGGGATGAAACATGGAGAAAAAACGGATCACCAAATTGGGTGTACTGTTGGCAGTAGTATTGGGTCTGGTCGGCCTGCTTGCAGGCTGTAGTAAATCAGGTGCTGGATCAGAGGATGACGGAGGAGAGTGGGCGGGGCAGAAAATCAATGTCCAATTGATTGGCGATTTTGCGATGGAGACGAAAACGGATCCTGTGACAGGTGATTCAGTCAAAGGGGTGGAGGTGTTGAAAGAGGAATTTGAAAAACAGCACCCAGGAGCCACTGTTGAATTTACGCTAATGCCTTGGGAAGGTTATACCGAAAAAACACAGGCAATGATCACATCAGGTGACGCAGACGTCTATCAAATGCCGGGAACAGTCGATTTTGCTCCACAAGGAGTGCTTGAGCCTCTTCAACCTTATATTGACAAAGATGAAGAGTTTGATTTAGACATCTTTATCGAAAATCAGGTCGAAGGTTGGAAAGCGTTAGGTCCGGATGATGATGAACTGCAAATATATGGTCTGCCATTTCTTGGAGACGCCCGTTTTATTGCTTATGACAAGCAATTGTTTGATGAGTGGGGTGTAGAATACTTGTCGGATCATCCGACAATGGAAGAAGTGGCTGAAAAAGCAAAGCAAATGACGGGGAAAAATCCGGTAACCGGTGAGCAAAATCATGGAATCTGGTTCAGAGGTGACTGGTCATCGGCTTTTACCTTGATTGATCTGGCGGAAGGGCAAAATGGTTCATGGGGCTCCGGCTTTGCATGGGATGAAATTCAATTCACTTTTGATTCTCCAGAAATGGTCAACGGTTTGAATTGGCTGCTGGATATGCAGGAGCTCGCTCCTGAGGGACTGGTGAGCAATCAAGGGAACGAGAAATGGCTGACGAAAGAAAACAATATCGCCATCATGCTCAATCAAGGACCGGGGGATACAATTAAACCGGCATACGCTCAAGGATTGGAGGACAGGATCGGTATAGCTCAAGAATTCAAAAATGATGAAGGAGTGGGTGGGTTGTTTGCCGGGAGCCCGATAACAATCGCCAAGGACAGTGAAAACAAAGATTTGGCGTGGGAATGGGTGAAATTCGCTACAAGTGAATATACACAAAAATACATCTATGAGGAAATGGGATTGGTTCCTTCCATCAAGTCGGCAATGGAATGGGATAGTGTAAAGGATACCGAATTGATGCTTCCTGTGTTTGAAGCAATGAGTACACCTTGGACACCGCGTTATCCGTGGGGATCCGCACAACCGAGGTTTATTTTGACATCCGAAGTAGAAGCGGCGCTCACTGGTGAAAGGAGTGCAGAAGAAGCATTGACCAAAGCACAAAAAGAGAGTACGGAGTGGCTGGAAAACAGGTAGTCAAATCAGGACCTTAGCAGGAAGTCGGAAGCCCGTAACCTTCTTCCTGCTATCCGGTTTTGTCAGGAGGGGCCGAGACATGGAAGCAGGATTACTAGAAAAAATCTGTTTTTGGATAAACCGATTTGCTTATCTCAATTTGTTGTGGCTGTTATTCTGCCTGGCGGGCTTGTTGCTGGCTGGTTTCTTTCCTGCCACTGCAGCCATGTTTGCCGTTCAGCGCAAGTGGATTAGCGGCAGGGTTGAAATACCTGTCTTCCGTACCTTTCTTTCAACATATAAGAGGTATTTTTGGAAGGCCAATCAACTTGGTTTTCTCCTTTTGTTGTTTGGGGGCATGCTTTTTATCAATTTCTATCTCGTCATGGACAGGGCAAGTGTACTTGCATCGTTGTTCCATTTATTTCTTCTTTTGCTTAGTTTTTTATATCTTTTGGTTTGGCTGTATGTATTTCCGGTACTGGTTCATTTTGAAGGAACAGGTTTTGATACGGTGAAAAATGCTTTGTTTACTGCGATAACCTCTCCCTTTTTAACCATCTCAGCGATTATAGGGGTGGTCTTGCTTTTCTGGTTTTGCAGAGCTTTACCAGGAAGCATCCCGGTACTCGGTTGCAGCGGTATCAGTTTTATTATGTCTGTATTTGCTCAGCGGGTGTTTAACAATATCGAGACCAGGGCCTTTTGAATCAATATGGAAAGTGAGGGAGGAGCAATCGGATATTGTACAAATAGAGAACGTCATTACTGGTTGAGGATGATGCAGAAAGTCGCTGATCCGGTACTTTCTGCTTTAGAGAGCCGCCAATTAAAACCTGCCATGCCCGTAGAAATGAATACGAAAACAAATCGTGAACCTTTTTCAGCACTGGAAGCGATGGCTCGGCTGTTAAATGGAATGGCTCCCTGGCTGGAAAGGAAACAAGAGGACTTAGGAGAAGAAAAAATCCGTCAACGGTATGGTGAATTAGCTCGGAAAGGAATTGATGCAGGTACCGATCCCGATTCACCTGATTACATGAATTTTTCGGAGGGATTTCAACCGATAGTGGATACAGCTTTTCTGGCACATGCCCTCGTCCGGGCCCCCCAGCAGCTTTGGGACCCGCTTGACAGTCGGGTTAAGGAAAATGTGGTGTCGGCTTTGCGAGCCACTCGGAGTCGTAAACCTCATTTTTCAAACTGGCTGTTGTTTTCTGCTATGATTGAGACCGCTTTATTTCAAGTAGGAGAATCAGACTGGGATCCTATGCGGATTGATTATGCGATAAAACAAACCGAACAATGGTACGCAGGAGATGGAGTGTACAGTGACGGCCCCTCTTTCCATTATGATTATTATAACAGCTTTGTCATTCACCCTATGTTGTTTGATATAGTAGCAGCAATGGGAAGTCGATATCAGGAATGGAACATCCAATATTCGAAAATCCTGCGCAGGGCCCAAAGATACGCTGAAATTCAAGAACGGTTGATTGCTGCTGATGGCTCTTTCCCTCCAATAGGAAGGTCACTTGCTTATCGAACAGGGGTTTTTCATAATCTTGCCCACCTTGCACTTCATGAGAAGCTTCCTGACTCTCTTGAGCCAGCCCAAGTTCGGACTGGATTAACCGCTGTTATAAAGCGTTCTCTGGAAGCACCGGGCAGTTTTACTGATGATGGCTGGCTTACTATAGGTCTTAGCGGCCATCAGCCGAGTATAGGTGAAGGTTACATATCGACCGGCAGCACATATTTATGTACTGTTGTCTTTTTACCGCTCGGTTTGTCAGTTGATGCTCCGTTTTGGCGGGATCCGCCGCAGGACTGGACAGCCAAAAAGGCATGGTCGGGGAAAAGGTTTCCAATAGATCAAGCCCTTCAAGATTAATCAGAAAGGAGGTACCGGATGGAAAAAGGTTTATTCATCATGCGCTTGGAACCATTTGACTACGTTTATCCCTCTGAAATCAGGGAGGAAATCAGCCGATTTGTCGATATTATCGCCCCCCCTATGACGGTGGACACCGCCCTGCTGCATCCGGAACTTTTAAAACAGGCAGAAGTCATTTTTTCCGGGTGGAACGGCCCTGAACTGGATGAATCTTTTTTGGAAACCGCTGAAAGATTAAAGGTCATTTTTTATGCGGCAGGCTCTGTCAAACCGATTGTGACCGATGCAGTTTGGAAACGGAATGTCAAAATCACCAGTGCCGTCAGGGCGAATGCGATTCCTGTAATAGAATTCACCCTATCACAGGTGTTGTTCTGTCTGAAAAACGGTTGGCAGTTTGTCCGACAAGTCAAGCGGGAGAAACAGTTTCCGGAAAAACCTTACTATATAGCAGGAGCCTTCCAAAGTAAAGTAGGATTGATTTCCCTTAGCACTGTTGGTCGGGGTGTTGCTGATCAGTTGAAACGCTTCGATGTCGAAGTATTGGCTTACGACCCCTGCGTAGAGAAAAAACAGGCAGAACAGCTTGGAGTGAGATTGTGCTCGTTAGAGGAAATCTTTCAACAATCCGATGTAGTTTCCTTGCATACTCCTTTGCTGGAGGACACAAGAGGGATGATCAGAGGGGAGCATTTTGCCATGATGAAACAGCATGCCAGTTTCATCAATACAGCCCGTGGTGGTATTATTAGGCAATCAGAATTGGTTCATGTCTTAATGGAACGCACAGATCTCACGGCAGTTTTGGATGTCACAGAACCAGAACCGCCTGCTGCCGATTCACCATTGTATCAAATGGAAAACGTCGTACTTACCCCGCATTTGGCTGGAAGCGAAGGGGCAGAATGCGGAAGGATGGGAATGTATATGCTGGAAGAGTTGAAAAGGTACGTGTCCGGTGAACAGCTGAAATGGCAAGTGAATCCAGACAATCTACACTTTCAGGCTTGATTGGAAAATGCAAAAAAATGAAGAGGAGGTGCATACGGATATGGATATCACTTATGATAATGTACCCACTATTCCAGAGCAAACGGTGCTTGAAGGTATTCTACTGTTGCATGACTCCATATTCGGGGATGCATACGACTTAGCTGAAAAAATTAATAAAAGGCAGAAGCTTCTATTTACACTGGCTTATGATCACGATTCGGTAATCGGCTATAAAATCGGATACCCGTGTGATGAGAAAAAATTCTATAGCTGGTTAGGCGGAGTAAACGCTAATTATCGAAACATGGGGATTGCTTCGGCTTTAATGGACCATCAGCACGTGTATTTACGCGAAAAGGGGTATGGGAGGGTACAAACGAAAACAATGAATCGTTGGCGTTCTATGCTGCTATTGAATATAAAAACAGGCTTTGATATCACTGACACGTACCTTGATAGTCAGGGGGATTGAAAATCGTCTTAGAAAAGGAGTTAAACTAGAAGTTTCGTGAAAGCTTCTTTTTTTCTACGCGGAAATGTTATGAATCACCGGGAAAATACAAAGGGGGAAAGAGGCACGGCTTCCATCCTCAGAAAGTCTGAAACGCTTTTATGCGGGATTTTCAGCTTGTGCCTGCTGAAAGCGAAGTGCATTTCTGTAGTGTTTATAACCATTCATAAAGTCAAAATAACGAATGACTTAAGAAGACACAATGCACCAGCACGTGGTTCACAAGCATGGGGGACTTTGTTCAAAAAACGCACCTCAGTGGAACGTGTAAATGCTTATCTTAAAGAGTTTTTTCAGCTTAATAATGTTCGTTATCGTACTGGAAAACGTGCCAAGGTTCACTTTGACATGGTGACGCTTGTTTTTCATGCATCAAAATTAGCTGCAGATCGTATTAATGCTCAGTTAAGAAAGTCAAGTCTTCTTATAGATCTACCTTTTGATTAAAAATAGGAACAACAAGATAATGACTGAGTAGCCCGAATACCCGTAGACTCCTGCGGGAAGTGGGAGATCGGCAAGACCCCACAGGGCTATGCCCGAGGAGGCTTGCCACTCCCCCGCGGAAAGCGGAGGGTATTCGGGCTACGGGCTAATGACAAAACGCTATAAGGCTGCATTTTTAAAAATATGTTTATAAATTCTGCACAGGTCTGTAATTTTAAAAAGAGCAATGATGAAATTGATTCAGTTATCTAATAAAATGTAAAAAACCGGACATGTTCGAATGCTTAGTAGTTCGAATCATTGTTCGGTTTTTGTTTTGGCAACGAGACTTTCGTCTGAGCCTCTTTTTAATGTTCGATAGAAAAAACCTTACTAAAGAGCGGATAAATTAGATAGCCAAGTAGAATGCCGCTGGTGTTCAGGATCAAATCATCGATATCCATGCTTCCCCGGTGGGTAAGAAACTGCAGAATCTCAATCAAGCTTACGGAAGCAATGGCCATTCCCGCTAGATACCTAAGTTTCGCTTCCTCTCTTTTACAGCAATAGTAGATACCGAAAGGGATAAACAACCCTATATTGGCAGCGAGGTTGTAAAAAGCAATGAATGGAGACGTCTCTCCATACAAGTAAAACATAATCGTTTTGAAGGGAATTAAATTGTAATTGTCATAGACTTGGCCTGCCGGACGGAAAAACAAAAGGACAAGCAAGAAAATACTATAAACGATGATAGATACATCAAGCGACTTTTTGGCAATCGTGAAGCGCTTCTTGAATGCAATACTGCTAATAGAAAAGAAGATAAAACTGTAGCAAATCCACACAACAACCAATACCAGGGAATGCAAATATTCAGTAAGGGATATCCAAATGGGAAATAATAAAACAAACACGATTTGTGCCACCCATAGACTGAAAATAAACCTTTTCTCCACTTTATGACCACCATCTTTCCTATCAAGTGTACCATCAAAACGGATCGGGTTGTTACGTTAAAAACAAAAAGAATACTTATTAAAATAATGTGCATTTTACAATAGTGTGTGTCGTACACTATAATGATCGCAGGAGTTGATTGTATGAGCGAAGTCGATGAATTGGTAGAAAAACTGCTGCAAGAATTACGTCGCGGAACGATTACAATAGGGGTTCTCAGCCAATTGGATGAACCACAATATGGCTATTCTCTGGTGAGCATTCTGAGCGAAAAAGGGATGCCCATTGAGCCGGGAACGTTATATCCGTTATTAAGAAGATTGGAAAAGCAAGGGTTGCTGGAGAGCAAGTGGGACACCAATGGGGGGCGCCCGCGTAAATATTACTTGTTAAGCAGGAAGGGAAAAGAAGTCCTTGACCAACTGAAAAAAAAGTGGAAAAGCATTGTCGGCAATATGGGAGGATTATTCAGAGAAAGTGAGGGAACAAACGATGGAAATGATTGAGCGCTATATCTATGCCGTCTCGCTACGTCTTCCGCAGGGGCAGAGGCGGGATATTGCAGAAGAATTACGGAGTTTGATCGAGGATATGCTGGAAGAAAGGAACGATGGCCGGCCGATAGAGAATTCGGATATAGAGAAAGTATTGATAGAGTTAGGGAGCCCGGCAAAATTAGCTGAAAAGTACCGAGGGACCAACCGCTTCTTAGTAGGACCAGACCTGTTTCCAGCCTATTTATCAGTAATGAAAATGGTATTAATCATAGCAGTCTCAGCCATCGGCATCATTTTTGCAGTGGAAACCATCCTGAGACCAATGAGCATTCTTCAACATTTTGTCGATTTTCTAATTTCCCTTTTTGTTACCGCTACACAAGTGTTTGCCTGGATTACGGCTGGTTTCGCTGTTGCTCAATATTTTGATATGGAACCGTTTGGGTTGGCAGGGGTGTATGATCGGAAAAAGTGGGACCCGTCAGAGCTTCCGCCTGTTCCGGATGAGAAAAAACGAATAAAACGGGGTGATGTTCTAACAGGAATTATTTTTTCCGTACTACTATTGGTAGTGATCCGGTTTTCTAATCACTTGTTCGGAATTCTCTTATTCGAGGGCCATGACTTGGAAACCACCATTCCTTTTTTGAACGATGAAAAACTGGTCGAGGTAATGCCGCTCATTTATCTATTGGTAGTATTCGGAATTGCGAAGGAAATAACAAAACTAGTGGCTGGAAAGTGGACCAAGAAGTTGGCAATCACCAATCTAGTGATAAATGGTGCAATTTTTTTACTGGCTATGCTTATACTGAGAGATCAGGCGATCTTAAATCCGGATTTTGTCCAACAGCTTACCGAGAGTTGGGGAGTCAGTAAACAGCAAGAAGAATATGCGACCATAGAAACTGTCTGGAACCAATCGTATAATCTGGCGCTTGCTGCTTTTGTTATATCCTTGCTGATTGATACGATGACTGGGTTTTATAAAGCTTTGAGGAAGTAAGAGTACTACTCGAACTGCCTTTTCGGCAAGTGGTTCTTTCGTTGGATGAGAAAGCCCATTTGCCAAAAAGGTCTTTTGGTATTGAATGACCTTCCTTTCCGGACATTGGTTACTTGGACCGTTTTAGTATCCCTAAATATTCCTGCCACGGACCGACATCTGTACGATAGTGCTTTGCCATTACCCGGACGATTTGAGCAATATGGGTCAAATCGTGAACAACCCAGGTGGATAGCAGTTCTCGTAATTTCACTTCTCCAAAAGCTGGATGCGTTCCGGTCCATTCAAACTGTTCATCGGACACAACAAGCTTTTGAACGGTAGAGATATTTTCGCCGCGTAAGGTTTTAAACTCCTCTAACTTTTGGTCAATGTTTTTTTCTGTTGATTGGTTCAAATGGGAAAACCGATCAAAGTCCGGAAAGGAGGTATCCTCCCCTTGTGCTAAAATGGTTTTGATTCGTGGAATCCAATTCGTCTTTTCCGCTTCGACAAGATGACCGACTACGTCAAAGGCTGTCCAAGTCCCCTCTCCTTCATTACAATGCAGCCAACTGCTTGATAATCCAGACAGAAAGGCTTCAACTGTATGAGGTGTCCGTTCCAGTACTTCGACTGCCTCCTTCATCTGAAAGTTCATTTTCCAGCTCCTTTCCCAAACTTTTCCCTATATATTATGTTACTCGCTATTTGTTCATTCGCCAGCTTATCGCTGTTTCCTTCTGAAATCTTAATTTTTGATCAAGAAAGTCTGTTAAACTAGTAACTAATATTATCCGAAATCGGCAGAGAGGCTGAGAATAGTTAATTAATAGTTAGGAGTTATTGACCATGGAGTATAAAATCGCGGAAAAACCAGGTTATACACCTCAAATCGGGCAGCTTGTGTCGATGATGGAGTATGCAAGAAAGACGACACTCGATGCTGTCAAAGACCTTTCGACAGAACAGCTAGATTACTTGCCGACGGAAAAAAGCAATAGTATCGGCGCCTTGTTATTGCATATGGCAGCAGTCGAAATCGGTTTCCAAATAGAGATATTTGATGGCCGAAGTCCGAATGATGAGGAAAAGGGCGAGTGGGGAGCCGCTTATAGCCTCGGAAATAAAGGTCGATCGGAAATTAATGGAAATAATCTGGATTTTTATCTTGATAAGCTTGCCAAAGTCCGGCAAAGGACATTGATGGAATTCCGACAGCGAAACGATGCATGGCTTTTTGAGGGGATACAATGGGAGGGGCATCCGTCCAATCATTTTTTTATCTGGTTCCATGTAGTGGAGGATGAAATTAATCACCGGGGGCAGATACGGATTCAGAGAAAACTGATCGAGTAAAGTTCCTGCCATTATGGTATGGGGAAAATACAAGATGAAAATGTCCTTGATCCTTTTTACTCAAGGCAGTGAAGAAGCTCAAAGCTTTCATTCTGAAGAAATAGAATGTCCCTTGACTTTTAATCAGGTAAGGAGAGCTCTCTTCTCATGCTATAATAAACAGAATCATGATTCAAATAAATTAGGAGTTTTTAATATGAAAAAAATTGCCGCTACAGGATTTGCGGCAGCCGTCCTTATCTATGCTGTAATGCATTATGTTACCTTTTTGGTTCCTTCTCATGCAGGGGAAAGGATTTTGTCTGTGGCAGGAATAGCTGCGGTCATTTTTGCTGCTATAAATTTATCGCTTCGCTCGTTCATGGTGCCGTTGTTTTTATTGACAACGGCAACAGTGGTCCAAATCACGTCAGGCGGATCTTTCCTGACTTTTCTCCTGGAAGGCATCATTCAAATGCGAAGCCTTATTGCCTTGCTGCTGATTGTTCCGGTTATTGGCTGGATACTGCGGGAAGAACCTTATATTGATAGTATTATGAACGCTGCCCACCGTTTTCTGAATACTAGCAGAAAGTTTTATTTTGGAATCATGTTGGTCAATCAGCTTATTGCTTATTTTCTGCTGTTTGGTTGTATTCCGATGATGTATCAATTTATTCATGCATTCCTTCGCGACAAAAAGGGAGAAGCCTGGGAATACTTCAAGGGTACTGCCTTGTTGCGTTCTTTCGCGTTGACGACGCTTTGGGTTGTCAGCATTCCCAGTTTTGCATTTGCCGTCGACCATTTGGACGCTTCTTTAGGGTGGACAATCATTCAGGGAATGATGATTTCTCTTGCAGGGATTGGTTTGGCTGTTTGGTTTGCTGCAAGAAAAGAAAAGCAGTATGGAATAGATTATACAGCAGGAATTAATTCTGAGATTGATAGACTGGTAAAAACAAATGGACAAGTAAACCATACAAGAAAACATGTACTGGAATTCGCCACCCTGTTTGTCTCATTGTTTACGACTATTTTCCTTCTTCATCTCATCATGGGCTGGGGATTATTAATGGTCATTCCGCCGGTCATTATCGTATGGACCTGCGGTTACTTTATCCTTAAAAAACGAACAGGTAGTCTTATGAGCCAGGCAAAGCAATATTTTGGGGTGGACATGAAATACAAATCCCAGCAATTCAGTCTACTTCTAGCTGCCGGGATGCTGATCTATGCAGTCAATCAGTCGGGTATAGGTAATTACCTGGTGGAAGGTTTGTTTTATTTGGAGGATACTGTACCGTTCCTGAATTTCCTCGTCATCTTGCCATTCACAACTATCCTTCTAGGGTTTTTGGGCTTGGGCCCATTGACGGTCATCGTTTTGGTTGCCGGAATTCTCCAGCATGTGGATATGCCATATCCTCCGGAGTTGGTTGTGTTGTCGTTGACTTCTGGGAGCGTCATATCGGTTCTGCTGTCGCCGGTCATTCTCCCCATCATTATTTTGAGTGCAACGAACGGACTGAGCATTCTGAAGAACGGCTTTCGTTTCAACCTTGGCTACAGCATTGTTTTTTATTTCATGGTTCAAGCCTATATCCAATTTATGTGGTATGTTGTTTATTAAGCTGAATAAAAGCAGGCTAAAAGACGTTTGGAAACGTTTTTCGCCAGGAAGGATGAAAAAATGAAACAATTGCAGCAAGATGCAGATTCTTTTCAGAAGGAAATGGGCTGGGAAATCAGGAAGGAAAGCTATGAAGCAAGCAGGGAAGATTTATTAAATAACTATATGCTGCTGACAACGGAAGTGGCAGAGGTAGCCGAAGAGTTCCGGAAGGCTTTTAATCTTACAAATAAAGCAATACAAGAGGGCAAGACAGAACAGGAAGCGTTTGATAGGGCTAAGGCTCACGTCAAAGAGGATGTCGGAAAAGAACTCGCTGACTGTGTTGCTTACATAACCAAAATGACGAATTATTTTGAGATAGATTTAGAGGACAGTTTTTATAAGAAAATGGAAGAAGTGAAACATCGGAAAAATAAGGATGGCAGGAAAAGCTGAAATGGACTGCCCAAAGTCATGTTCGATGACTGAGGGTGGTCCTTTCTTTTATTTTAGACATCCAAACAATAGGAATTTCTTCTATAATAAAGGAGTTGCTTTCAATTTATTAAGCATTTATAAAGATTTTCTCTAAAGCAAATACCCGCCATTATAATAGAACGTGAAAGTGGGGTCTGGTGATGACGAATCAAGAAAAAATATTAATCATCGAGGATGATGCGGAGATTGCCAGGGTTATGATGGATCATCTGCGGCAGGAAGGCTACCTTCCGACATGGGCGTCTACTGGCATCGAGGGATGGGAGGAATTTAAAAATAGCGGGTTTGATTTGATTTTGGTCGATTTGATGCTTCCGGAAATGGATGGCTTTCAATTAAGCGAAAAAATCCGTCTGGAAAGTGATGTGCCGCTTTTGATCGTGAGTGCGAGGCAGGAGCAGGAGCACAAAATCCAAGGGCTGGATTTAGGTGCGGACGATTATTTAACCAAACCATTCAGTCTCGGGGAATTGAGCGCACGGATTAGCTCACACCTTCGCCGATATCGCAGGTACAGGAATGAACCAGAACATGCAGATAAGCAAATCTACCAAGATGGGTTGGAAATCGACTTCACCAACAATGTAATCAAATTGGAAACGGCTGTTGTCCCTTTATCTGCGAAAGAAAGGGAATTACTACTGTTACTTGCGAAAAATCCGTATAAAACTTTTTCCAAATCCGAGTTGTACCATCACATTTGGGGGCAGCAGGATCTTCAAGGCAACAATACGGTAACAGTCCATATCAAAAGTCTGCGGACGAAATTGCGCGATGAGACAAGAGCGGCGAAGTACATTGAAACAGTATGGGGTGTCGGCTACCGCTTCATCGGGGAGTCCGTTGAATGAAAATTAAAAATTGGCTTGCTTTAAGTTACTTGATCGTACTTCTTCTGCCTTTCGCTGCCGTATATGGATTATACATAAGCATCAGCCACTTTGAACGTCAACAGGACTTCCGGGAGTTTGTCGAGGCGAGGCAGCAAATGGAGGAGTTGGAGACCATTCTCCAGGATGAAAAACTGTACCACATTCAGCCACGGGAAAACTATCAGGAAATCGAGAAAGCGGCGTCTGGCTCCATTCGGATCACCCTTTATCGTCCAGACGGGGTTACCCTCTATTCTTCATGGAATGATTCATATGCTGGCAGGCTCTTGCAAGTAGACACTTCACGCCTTTACAGCGGTTTGAATGACTTGAGCAAGCATGCTCGTACCTATTCGTTGAAACAAACAGTCTTCCATGACAGAGAGCTGACAGGCATTTATGAAATCACGCTTCCAAGGGATGTATGGATGGATGGAGTGAACAACCGAACTATCGTGGTCGGCGGTATCCTCATCCTGTTCATTGCTCTTGTTTATGGGACGGTTATCTGGGTTCTTCATCGTAAGCTGACACGGCCGCTTGGCCAATTGCGCGGAAAAATGACGAAATTTGCCAAGGGGGAGCCGTTAAACGATCATTGGAGCCATTCCCGGGACGAGATCGGTGAATTGATTGCCCACTTTTATCAAATGAAAAAACAAATAGAGAGAACGAGGCAGGAACTTGTTCAACAGCAGCAAGAAAAGCAATTTATCGTGGCTGCGCTTTCCCATGATTTAAAAACGCCCTTAACGGTCATCCAAGCTTACTCGGAGAGCTTGTGGGGAGGACGGTTACTGTCGGAAGAAGAAAGACAGGAGTATGCAGGGATTTTATTCAATAAAATAGCGTATATGAAGCAGTTACTTCACGACTTATCTTTGTACACCGCCCTGCAATCGGAAGAAAAAGAGTCTGAACAAGTAAAGGTAGATGGCGAAGAATTGTTCGACATGCTGTTAAATGGTTATGAAGAACCATGCTCCCAAAACAAAATCAAGCTCCATACAGAAGTATGTGTAAGAAATACATACTGTTTGAATCCGGAACAGATTATGCGGGTCGTCGATAACGTGATGGCAAACAGTATCCGCCATACTCCGCCTGGTAAAAACCTGTGGCTTGCTGCTGTTTCCAGTGATTGTCTCATGCCGGAATGGGTCTTCGGTCCATTTCGCAGGGAGCTGGACTCCTTCCGGTCAGGAGGAACCTTGCTGTTGATACAAAACGAAGGAGAAGTAATACCCGAGAATCTACAGAAACGGATTTTCCTGCCTTTTGTTCAGGAGGGAGATGCTAGGTCAAACGGGAGCTCTGGACTTGGACTCAGTATAGCGAAGAAAATAATCGAACAACACGGCGGAAAAATCGGTTTATGGTCTGAAGACGGCTATGGAACCTTGATAGCCTGTTGGTTGAGAGAAGGGGAACATATGGATGAAACATAAAGGTTGGTTGAGCATTGTATTATTGTTGGTTGTCATGACAGGGTGTAAAGGAGATGTGGGTGTGTCCTCGGAAGAAATTTTCACAAAAGTGTTAGCTGAAAGTGAAGAACCCCTCGGCTATTATGGAGAGGGCAGTGTGTCGATTAAAGATGGTGAGACAGAGGAAAAGACAACTTTTGAGGAGTATGCAGGCAGGAATGGGCAAAGAAAAGTGATTACGGAGGAACCTGCCACAAGCAAAAGGTCGATAGCACTTATGGACGGGGGCTCCATGACCATTTATGAGGAAGGGAGTAAAACAGCTCAGCGCATGGACTTGTCGCCTGGTGAACTGCCTGCTTCCTTGACGCAGAAGGAACAGTTATTGAGCATGCTCGATGTAGTCCAGGGTACACATGATACGGAGTTGGTCGGTGAGGATACCATCCTGGATATGGAGACCTATCATCTGAAACTGACCAGTAAGGAAGATGGATTATTGGGGGACATGGATATTTGGGTCGAACAGGAAAACTGGTTCATTGTCAAAATGAAACAAAAAGCCGCCGATATAGAAACAAATGTGGAATACACGAAGCTCGATTTAGATCCGGATTTTTCGGATGATACGTTTTTGCTAGAGTTGCCGGAAGATGTAAAGGTATCTGACCTGGAGGAGGGGATGGCTGTCCCGGCTTCCTTGGAGGAGGCGGAACAAGCCTTGGGAACGGATTTTCTCCTGGTCGATGACGAGAAGCAGGAACTGGATCGGATTGAAATGGACAAAATCGGTGGCGAAATAAACAGAACAGAGGTCACATTCTATTATCTTCAAGATGGTGTCCCATCTTTTTCAATCTCGGTTTTTCCCACTCCCGAAGGGGAAGGGATGTCTTTGGGGGACGGTAATTTGAAAGTACGAGGAAACGATGCCGAAAAAATGGATGAAATCCGCGGAATCACCTGGGATGAACAAGGGCTTCGTTACTCCCTGCTGATGGAACATCCTGATTTGACGACAGAAGAAGTTTTGCAGCTAACTGAAACGATGAAAATGCATTCCGAATTGTAGGTGAAAATGTATGCTGCCGGGTTTTTATGAAATCATTATATGTGTTTTTCTCGGATTGACGACCCATTTAATCGGTCTTCTGGCTGGACAGAAAAACAAAAAGCAAGGCATGGCGGTCGAAGCGGCTGCAGCCCTGCTTGTGACAGGGATCGTTTTTTATTTGAATCCTTCAACGGACGGATTCCTCTACTTTTCGTTTCTGGCGAGTGGATGGTCTTCTGCCTTCACCCTGACCATGGGTTTAGAAAAATATCGAGAGGTAAAGCGAGAATTGGACACGGCCGTTGTGGAACCGATTAAGATTGCCCGTAGTATTTCCCGGATAGCCCTCGATTTAGTTTTTGTCATTATCGTATATGCCGGGGCTATCTTGTTTCTTTTATATGGGCCAAAAGAAAGTCCGCTTCATTTCATGATTGTTTTTGGCATGTTTCCATCGCTTTCTGTGCTGTTGAAACGAGTGATTGACTGGAAAAAGGTCCGATTTTATTATGGAGAAGCGGAGCAAAAGCTCTATATTATTTCCTGGTTCCATGCACGCACATACACGCTGCAGGATGCCGAGTCTGTTGCTGTGGAATCTGCCGTGGATCTGCTTAAACTTCATCCTTATTTCACCCTATTCACTAGCAGGGTTGACTTTACTACATCCATGCAAAGGGTGCTTCGAATCCGATTTCCGGGAGAAAGCGTGTATATGACCGTCAATCAAGCTGCACATTGGCAAAAGAAGTTGACAAGCTTTATCCCCGATCACACCGGGGATGAACAAGCGTTAGTGGTACTGCCGTTTTATCATCGGAAAAACATTAAAAGATTGATCGGAAAGCTTTACTTTGCGATGACAGTCAAGGGGATATCAGCATATACTGGACTGGTCTTGCTGCTGTATTTTTTAAAGGCTCCTCCGATGATGATGTTTTTTTTGGCTGGTTGTTATTGGGTTTTCAACCTATATATATCCGACAGGGTGTTGAAAACAGCTATGGATGCAAAAGAAGTAGAAGATCCAATCGTGATCGAAGCTGCCCGGAAGGTGTTTTCACGGGCGGGAATTCCTAATGTGAAAGTCTATGTAACAGAGTCAGACGAATATAACGGATTGGCCGCCGGAATGAACATCGGCCATTCATTGGTTACGTTGACCTCAGCCACTTTAAAGCTTCCGGCAACTGTTTTGGAAGGGATCCTGGCTCACGAGGCAGTCCATGTCAAAAAGAGGGACGTGATGTGGAAACAAATTGCCAATGCAGTCCTGTTGCTCGGATATGTAGGCATTGTATTCGTCATTGCGGAAAACATTTCCGACATCGAAGCTGTTAAGACGCCGTTATTCTTCGTTTTCTGGCTGATGTTTATGTTGTTTCCTATTTTTCAATCTTTGTTGTCGCAATGGTGCGAAGTCCGTGCCGATTTTCTTGGTTCCTCTTATTTAGATGGAGGTACGGAACAGATGGCGGAGAGCTTGACGGCAATCGCTGTCAAACAAGATGAGGCAGCACTGAAAAGCGTTGGGTACAGTGAAGCAAAACAGAGCGAGATGGTGAGGGAATCTTCGCTTGACCGTTCACCATGGTGGCTGCGGGCGGTGGAATTCCAGCTGATGCCTCATCCGCCAATGTATTGGCGCATCATGACTTTACATTCACTGCCGTACAGATGGGGGATGAAGATCGGGAAGCGCTGGTTTGTATCAAGGTGGACAGAATCGTTTTCTCGGAAGCTATAAAGTGAGGACTCACCTCACTTTATAAAAACAGACCGGTCACTGGATAGGGAAGGATTTCCACTCGACGGGGGCAAGCTAGGCAGACTCCATTGGAAAGAACGCGAGCTGAAGAGCCACCTGGCAAAGCGCTTTTCTTTTCCAAATTAGCTGTAGCCGTTTCTGCGGAAAACGGAGTATCTCTCGGGCTCATGCTGTGGGAAACAGCAAAAAAACACTTCCGCGATAAAATGCTTACCATCTTGCATCGGAAGCAGAAAACCGAACGAGTTCGGCTGCTATTATTTCGGATATCGTTCGGTAATTGCTTCAGCCACGAGGCTTTCGTCCAACGAGCTAGTAATCAAATCTTCCGAGGAATGTTCTTTTTCGTCATTTCCATTACCCAATAAAAACAGCAGGAGGAAGATGACTGCGATTAATCCCCAAAAGACCACTTTTCTACCAAAACCACCTCGAAAATAACAAAACACGAACAGAAAATAAAGGACCCCTGCGATGATAAAAGAGACGATTCCGGTTACCAGCATTTCCTGTGTGTATTGATGGGAATATCCCCAAAAGTGAAGCATTATCGCTATGAAAGAAAACAGGCCGAAACCATACATCATTTTTTCCATGACAACCATCTCCTTATTTTTTTGATCAAAGGAAGTCCGCATTATGTAATCTTTATCACTTTTTGTTCGTAAAGCTGATAAAAACCTGGAAGGTCACCAATACAAAAAAGACGATCCCTACACCAAGTAATAGCTGAACAATCTGGTTCATAAGTTCCTCCTAAACGCAGCTTAACGTGATTGACGAAGCTTCTTGCAAAATAAAACCCGGTCTTTTTTATTTCCATCGTAGTTTGAATGAATATCGATGCCATCAATCTGTTTATCACCCGTTTCGACAGCAAATCCTAAACGGGTGTGATAGGCAATGGACGCCTTGTTTATGGGAGAAGTAACAGCCTTGATTACACTTCTGTCATAGCTGGAAGCAGTTTGGAAAAATCGTTCATAGAGTTGTGTGCCGATATGCCGGTTGCGATATTCGGGATCTACGCCGACAAAATGGATATATGCTTCCTCGGTATTCGTTTGTGAAAGGAAGCCAATCAGAAAGGCGATGATTACTCCATCCTCCTCGACAATAAAACTGGTCGGTTGAAAATGGACAAAAAAGAGCTTCGGCAATTTTTCTTCCATGTTCCTTCCACCCCACCATTGATTGATGAGGGGGCTGATTTTTTCATAATCTTGACTTCTTACATTTCGAATGTGCATATGTACCTCCTGGTAAAGAGCTTAATCCACGTTGATAATCTCTTGTAATTGAAACGTTGCTAAGTCGAGTTCCACATAAGAAGGCATACCGAGCTTTTGCCATAGCTCGAAGACATTTACAGAATTGTATTTTTCTACAAACAAGGAGATGACCGTTCCGTGTGCCACGATGATCATATCTTGATGCTTGGGTCGGCCATCAATCACTGATTTAACTGCTGCATCGAACCGCTCAAGAGCATCGGTTGCCGTTTCTGCTCCGAAAACCAAGTCGTTTGGACAGTCGAAAAAAGTCTGGATCACCGATTTCCATTCCTTTTCCGGATAGAGTTTACGGTTTTTGTGTCTGTCGTGTTCATGTAAATCTTTTTTTATTTCAACTTGTCGATTCAACTCGTCGGCAATCATCCTGGCAGTATGGATTGCTTTCGGCTCCTCGCTTGAAAAAATCGTGTCGAAGTCATATCTATTCAATAAGGGAGCTAATTTTGCTGCCTGTTCGATTCCATCTTCCGACAGCTCCCACCTGGAAGAGGAAGTGGAAATGACCGGTTTTGCGTGTTTGATCAATAGTAACTGTGCCAATCAAATGGCCTCCAATTCTGTTTTCTGTTAGATTAGTAGCTTTTATAGCCGGGAGGAAAAGGGCTGTTTTTACAGTAGAGAAACAAGTCACCTGTTTTTCCCACGATTGTTTGTTAACAAATCGATTACCAAGCAGCCTATCGTTCCGCCGATCATCATGCTTATCCACCAGCCCCAGTCAAATTCTTTTCTCCAAATGGCTCCAATTAGGAAGGCGATCGTAAATCCTGACAGGATACCGATATATAGGGAGTACCTCTTCATATATTTCAGCCTCCTAAAAAAACATTTGAACAAATTTTAACATAAATTTCCTGGGGTGACGTTTACCGAGCATAAAAAAACAGAGCACCCAATGGGACACTCTGTTCTTTTGAAAGGTTACCTGTCTTCATGTGTCCAAGTTGTTTCTTCACCAGTGACCGGGCATAGCGGAAATGACTCGCCTTCCTTGAATGTCACTTTTTCCCCGGACTGGCATTGGTACTGCCCGCCTGCAGGAACCCCTTGACCAGTACGGTATTCGTCATAACGTTTTTCCATTCCAATACCTCCTTAGCGTTTTTCATACCGCTATTTTTTCCTGAATTATTAGTTCTTACTCTTTCTTTAAACTCTCATAAGCAGAAGCAAGTTGGAAACAATAGAAATGCTTAACATCATTTTACAGGGAGGTTTTTCGGTGAAGAAAAAAAGTATTTGGCGGAATCCTGTGTTTACAGTATCTTCAGTCATCATACTTGCATTGGTTATATTAGGTGCTATGATGCCGAAAGGGTTTGGAGCTGTTGCAAACCGGCTGTTCGATTTTACCGCGATTAATTTTGGCTGGTTGTATTTAGTTGGCGTTTTTATTTTGATCGTCTTTTTAATCGGGCTGGCGGTAAGTAAATTCGGGGCGATCCGTTTAGGAAAGGATGGAGAAAAACCTGAATTCCCCTTTTTCACGTGGGTTGGAATGTTGTTTTCAGCAGGTTTTGGGGTAGGACTCGTGTTTTGGGGTGTTGCCGAGCCGATGAGCCATTTTTTCACAACACCTTTCATCGGCATGGAAGGAGAAACGGATGAAGCGGCCAGAGTGGCGATGGGGTATGCTTTTTTTCACTGGGGTGTGAGTCAATGGTCCGTTTTTGCCATCGTAGGATTGGCTATAGCATTCTATCAATTCCGCAAGCAGGAAAACGGCTTGATTTCGACTGCGTTGCAGCCGGTAACCGGCAACAATCTGCTCGTGAAAAACACGCTCGATTCGCTGGCAGTCATTGCAACGGTAATGGGCATTGCAACTTCGTTGGGACTTGGCGTTTTACAGATGAACGGTGGACTGCATTCCGTCATGGGAATCGAAAACTCCGGCACGATCCAAGTGCTCATCATGGCCGTACTGTTGGTAGCCTATATGTTTTCATCGGCTACAGGTCTTGATAAAGGAATCCGATATTTAAGCAACCTGAACCTTGGATTGGCATTGGGACTGCTGTTATTCGTGTTTATTGTCGGTCCCACGGTGTTTATCCTTGAAACCTTCACACTGGGAATCGGTGATTATTTCGCCAATTTTGTTTCCTACAGTTTCCGGATGCAGCCATACAAAGAGGGTACCTGGGTTCGGGAATGGACGATATTCTATTGGGCATGGGCAATTGCCTGGTCACCGTTTGTCGGAGCGTTCGTTGCCAGGGTTTCACGGGGACGCACTATTAGGCAATTTATTTTGGGAGTGATGGTGATACCACCTTTGATAGCCTGCTTGTGGATCGCGGCGTTCGGAGGGACAGCATTGTGGCTGGATTTAAACCAGGGAACCGATATAGCAGAAGCAGTCAATGAGGATGTCGCGACAGCCCTGTTTCAGTTATTCGATAACCTGCCACTCAGCCTGCTGATGTCGATATTATCTATCCTGCTGATTTTCACTTTTCTTATTACGTCCGCCGATTCAGCCACCTATATTCTGGGAAGCATGACAGCTTACGGAAGCCTCCATCCGCCTAAGTTTGCTAAGTTCGTGTGGGGTTTTTTAATGGCGGCAATCGCTGCTGTCTTGTTGTTTTCCGGAGGATTGGAGGCCTTACAGACGGCTTCGCTGATCGCTGCCTTGCCGTTTACGATCATCTTGCTGTTACTTATCGTTGCGATCATCAAGCTGCTCAGCAAGGAGCCGCTCCCAGTACGCAAGGCGGATGTCAAACGTTTCCGCCGTATCAGTAAAGAAGCGGACAGGCGGGAGAAGCAGTAAAGATTAACTACCGTCATGCAGCGAGACAGAAAAGAAGCGGGTGCTAAAGCAGAGAGGTCAGGAGAAGCTGAACGGTCAAATCCCTCTTACGTTCCTCCGTTGTGCTACCAACCAAGTGCATTAATTGTTCCTTTTCACTTTGCTCTCCTGTTATCGTCCGGTTTTGCAAAAGTTCTGTTAGGTCCCAGCTCTTATTGCTTCTTTAATCCTACTAAAAAACGCGGTAAGATTGGGGAAGAGGAATTTAACAGTACCTGAAAGGATTGGGCGCTATGGAGAGAATTATCCATCAAGACGACAACATGATGTACGGAAAATACTATTTCCTGTTGTTGTTGTCTGTGCTGACCCTCAAGAAATCAACAAAATTGGAAGCATGGAAGCAGCAGGCCAAAAAAGAGCTTGAAGAGGAAAAAGAAATCACTCGTTTGTAAAAGAGAGAAAAAAAGAGGAGGACCCGTTTTATGAGTGAAGCATCAGCAGTGAAAAAAGTGGACAGGCCGAATACGCGGACAAGTCTGCATCATCAGTTTAAAGAACTTGGTTTGAAGGAAGGGATGGTCGTGATTGTCCATTCCTCGCTAAGTTCTCTCGGCTGGGTATGTGGCGGGTCAGCTGCGGTCATTCAAGCTTTGATGGATACAGTCGGAGAAGAAGGGACGATTGTCATGCCGGCCCAGACGGCGGAAAACTCCGATCCAAGCAACTGGGAGATGCCGCCGGTACCTAAAGAATGGTGGAAGACTATCCGTGCAGAAATGCCGGCATTCGATCCTGATGTCACACCGACGCGAGGGATGGGGAGTATTGCAGAAACGTTTCGCGGCTTTCCGGGAGTCAAAAGGAGCAATCATCCGACTTATTCATTTACTGCCTGGGGAAAGCATGCGGGAGAGATCATCCATGAACAGCCATTGCCTGCAGGATTTGGCGATGACTCACCATTGGCAAAAATCTATCAGTTGGATGGGTTTAGCCTGCTGCTAGGCGTCGGTCATGACAGCAATACTTCTTTGCATCTGGCAGAACACGCCGTTCCGCACAAAAAGAAACTGGAAAAAGGGACTGCCCTGCTGGAAAATGGGATACGAGTCTGGAGGACCTATGAAGAAATCGATTATGACTCCGAGTTGTTTGCTGAGTTGGGCAAGGAATATGAACAAGCTCATACGGTAGCTGCCGCTAAAGTCGGAGCTGCTGAAGCGAAACTCATCAGACAGCGCCCGATGGTCGATTACGCACGTGAGTGGTTGAAAAACAAGCATTAGAAAATGGCACTACATATGAAATTCTTTTTATTCAGAAAAGCCAAAGGGTATCAGCTCTTTGGCTTTTGTCTACCTTGTTTCACTCATCAGGATCTATCACGGTGAACGGCCGCATCATGTCGTAATCTTCATGCTCCAGGATATGACAATGCCAGACGTAGTCTCCGGTATAGGGAGCGAATTTGGCAATGACGCGTGTAATTTGGGCAGACGGGGCGGCGATGGTGTCCTTCCAGCCGCGCTCGTTGGGAGCGGGAGCTGTTGCGGTCCCTGTATAATCAATTTTGCCGTCCTGATTATATCGCTCCAGGTCAAACGGTCGTCGATCGAGTACTTGAAATTGAACGAGGTGGATGTGGATCGGATGTGTAAAATTCGTGACGTTGACCAATGACCATATTTCGGTGGTCCCGAGTTCGGGCTTCTCTGTTACAGGATCGTGCCATTTCTTGTTGTCCAATAGTAGCAGCGGCCGGTCATATTCATCCGTGGAACCGACTAATTTTAACTGACGGATAGCAGTAATATTGTTTTGTTTAAGGGAAGGAATACGGGACAAATGCCTCGGGATTTTGCTAGTATCTTTTCTTGAGAGCGGTTTTGTCACCCGGAATTGCATGATATCCCCGGTCGGATCATCTGGATCGGCATTGGCTCCAAGGTTGTTTTTCATCACCACTGTCTTGCCTTTTAGCTTGGAAAAATCGACAATTACATCGACCCTTTCGGCTGGTTCGACCCCGATTTGTTCGATTTTCACTGTATTCTTCAGCAAGCCGCCGTCAGATCCGATTTGATAAAATGGTTGACCGGAATCCAACATCAATTGATAACTTCGGGTATTCGAACCGTTGAGGACACGGAAACGGTATTTACGTGGTTCTACTTCTAAATATGGCCACACTTTTCCGTTCGCCAAAATAGTGTCTCCATTGAATGCAGGCACGATCGATGGATTTGGCAGATTGGCCGCCGCGTCATCAGGCTGACGTGGATAAGCGAGGGATCCATCTTGGTTGAAAGAGCGGTCCTGGATCAGCAAAGGTATTTCATATTTACCGGATGGCAAATGCAATGCCTTTTCGTGTTCATTCCGGATGATATACATGCCAGCCAACCCTGCATAAACATTCAAACGTGTGATTCCCATAGCATGGTCATGGTACCACAAAGTAGTGGCCCGCTGGTGGTTCGGGTATTCATACACTTCTCGGCTGAACGACGGGCCGGTTTCCTTAAAACCGTTCGTGAACCATGCTTCTGGATAGCCATCACTGTCAGGTTTTGTTTCACTGCCATGCAGGTGGACTACCGTTCTCACCTGCGGTTCATTGGCTACATTGTGAACAGAACCATCAATCGGCAGGATGTGCCTGTTCGGTAGGTGATTCGTCCAGCGAACGCGAATCGGTTCATCTTGCTTTACCTCGAAGGTGGGGCCGGGAAATTGACGATTATAACCCCAAAGCCTCGTCGGCGGTAAATCTCTATGCAGTTTTTGCCGGAACTCTTCCATTCTTACTTCATAGTAAGGACCGTTCTTTGTCCTGTGGTTCGGCTGAAGAACCTTCATGATCGGCAGCCGATCCACAAATTTTTCGAGAGTCGGACTCATGGTTTCATCTCCAGTCTTGGTGCATTTACTATAGTAGATGACAGACGCACAGGTTTTGGGAAGGCTGATATAACAAGCTGCCGTTTTTTTTATTAGTGGTGAAGTCATCTGACAGTGCTTGTCCATGCAGGACCATTTTGGAACATGTTACAATGGGGAAAGGAAAAACAGAGGTGAACGTAATGAACTCAACACAGATAGTGAAAAGATTGCAGGACCATGAGCCGGCTGTATTAGGGAGTGAAGAATTTGCCAAGTTTGCTGTGCTGCTTCCGCTTATCGAAAAAGAAGGGGAGCTGCAAGTAGTATTTGAAGTCCGTTCCCGTACGTTGAGAAGGCAGCCCGGCGACATTTGCTTTCCGGGCGGAAAAATTGATCCTGACGATCGATCAGCAAAAGAGGCTGCCATTCGGGAAACGGTGGAAGAACTAGGAATCAAAACGGAAGAGATAACGGAAATTCATCCCATTGATTATATGGTTTCGCCTTTTGGCATGATTGTATATCCCTTTACAGGTTTTATGGACGAAAAGGCAAACATCAGTCTCAATCCGCAGGAGGTCGAGGAAATATTCACTGTACCGCTATCCTTCTTTTTAGAAACGAAACCTGTCATTCATGAGGTCGATATGCACATCGAACCAAAGGAAGATTTTCCGTTCGAGCTTGTGGCCGGTGGAAAGGACTATGAGTGGCGTCCTTTAAAAATGGAAGAATATTTTTATCAGTATGACGACAAAGTTATCTGGGGTCTGACGGCAAGAGTGATCGCACATTTTGCCTCCTTGTTGAATAGCTGAGTCGGAAAGGGATAGAAGACTGTCACACAGGCAGTCTTTTTCTTCTGCTTTTGCACGATATAGGGAAGAATGAAAAAGAGTGAATAGAAAAGAAATGAAAAAGTTGCAGAAAAAACACTACCATCTTCGTCGAAATAGGAGTATGATGAAAAGCAAAAAAGTGTGGCTTCTAGGCAATATGGAAAGGAAGTATTTGTAAGTGAAACCTTCAAGAAAAGAATTCGCTATCATCGGACTGGGCAGGTTTGGAGGAACCCTCTGCAAGGAACTGGCCGAGTCGGATATCGACGTGCTGGCAATCGACAAAAGCCCAGAACGCATCCAGGAATACGCATCCATCGCCAGTCATGTTGTAGTGATGGACGCAGTGGACGAACAGTCGCTTCAGTCTGTAGGTATCAGCAATTTTGACTGTGCAGTCATCAGTTTTGGAGAGGACATTCAATCGAGCATCCTTGCCTCCCTGTTGTTAAAAGAGATGGGGATGAAAAAGGTGTGGGTAAAAGCACGGAATGAGAGTCATCAAAAAGTGTTGGAAAAAATCGGGGTCGACAAAATCATCAATCCCGAACAAGATATGGCCAAGCGGATCGCCCATCATATTGTCTCCGATCAGATTGTCGATTATATACAGCTATCCAAGCGACATAGCATGATGGAGGTGATCGCGACGAAGGACATGGAAGGAAAAGCGATAGGTGACCTGAGTATTACCAAAAAACATTTTTGTCGCACAGTTGCGATTAAAAAGGATGAAGAGACACTTCTCATGGAACCGTCGCTTGATACGAAAATCGAGCACGGGGATATCCTCATCATAATGGGGGAAAATGAACGGTTGAACCGATTGGAAGTCAGAGGAGTATAACTGCCATGACAATGAAGAATGACCTTGTTAATATCAGTCCTCCCAGATTTTTGCTGGGTATTTTCATCCTGTTTATTTTTATGGGAACTGTTTTGTTGAAATTGCCGATTGCGACCAACGAGTCGATAAGTACTCTGGACGCCTTGTTTACTGCTGTTTCGGCAATGACCGTCACAGGTCTTTCTGTTGTAGATACTGGTTCCGTATTCACGACTTTCGGCGAGTTGGTCATTCTGTTGTTGATTCAAATCGGCGGCTTGGGGATCATGACGTTTGCGGTTTTGATCTTTTTAATGATCGGCAAGAAAATCGGTGTGAAAGAACGGGTGATTGTAACACAGTCATTAAATCAAACATCCCTCGGCGGTGTGGTGTCTCTAGTAAAGAAACTCTTTATTTTTTCAATCGTGATGGAAAGCATTGCCTTTCTGTTGTTATCGATCCGCTGGATTCCGGACATGGGATGGAAGCAAGGTCTATATGCTGGTTTCTTTCATTCTATCTCTGCCTTTAACAATGCTGGTTTTTCTATTTGGTCTGACAGTTTAACCCAGTTTGCGGCAGATCCAATTGTAAACATTGTGATATCGATTTTATTCATTATTGGCGGACTTGGGTTCACGGTGATTTTTGACTTGTGGAAAAAAGGAGATCCGCACAGCTTAAGTCTGCATACCAAATTGATGCTGATTGGCACCTTTTTGTTGAATAGCGTTGCGATACTGGTCATCTTACTATTAGAGTATGATAATCCGGGAACATTGGGTAGTCTTTCTGGATTGGATAAATTGCAAGCTGCTTACTTCCAGGCAGTGACACCCAGGACAGCAGGTTTCAATACCGTCGACATAGGGAGTATGAATGATTCCACTTTATTTTTCATTGTTTTGTTGATGTTTATCGGGGCGGGAAGTGCTTCTACTGGCGGAGGAATCAAATTGACCACTTTTTTGGCCTTGATTTTTGCGGTATTTGCCTTTTTGAAAGAAAATGACGAAGTAGTGATGTTCCGCCGTGCCGTTAAATACAATACCATCGTCCGTGCTTTGGCTATTACCGTCATTGGTTTAGGATTGATTGTCACCGGTATTTTTATTTTGAATATAACCGAAGATGCCACCTTCATATCCATTGTGTTTGAAACGGTGTCAGCGTTTGGGACAGTGGGCTTATCGATGGGGCTCACTGCCTCGCTGACCATTGTTGGGAAAATCACCATCATCCTGGTTATGCTGATTGGAAAAATAGGTCCACTCACGTTGGCTTTTTCTTTTGCCCATTCCTCACAGGCGAATATCAGGTATCCAAAAGAAGACATTCTGACAGGTTGATTCTTGTTAGCCTGTAACATAGAAAGGGAATATTTCAGTTAATTTTCCGTTTTTGTTTTAGCAGGCTTCTTTGTCAACGTAAAGAAAGCGCTGAAACCGATAAAGGAACTAACAAACAGAATCAATCCCATCGGTACTGCAGATGTTTCATCAATTCCTACAAGCGGGGAGGCAACGGATCCAATCAATAGAGGAAGCAATCCCAATACTGCACTTGCGCTGCCGGCGCGATGACCTTGATGCTCCATTGCAAGTGTAAACGAACTGGTCAACGTCATTCCCATGGTGGTCATGTAAATGAAAATGGCAATGACCAGTAATGCGAGCGGACCTTCTATGATACTTATGAACAAGATAAGTGCTGTCGCAGTAGCGGCGGTGCAAACTGCGATTCGAAGTAAATTCCGTTCATGGATGATACCGCCAAAACGTCCGACAATCGAGCTTCCAGACATAATCGCCAAACCGTTTATTCCAAACAATATACCGAAGACTTGCGGGGAGACTCCATAGATTCCCTGGTACACGAACGGTGTCCCGGATACATAGGCAAAACTTCCACCGTGGACAAAACCTACAATAATCGCATAGCCGATAAACGAGCGATCCTTAAACAAACTCCCCATCGTTTTCACGGTATTTCCTATGGAGCTTGGAATCCGCTTCTCGGGCGGCAAAGTCTCTTTCAGGCGGAAAAATACCGTGGACACAATCAATAATCCGAGAAGACTCAGAAAATAAAAAATCGTGTGCCAGCTGGCAAAAGGGAGCAACAAAATGGCTCCGCCTGCCATCGGGGCGATCATCGGCGCGGCTGCGAGAATCACCATTAACAAAGCATAAAACTTGGTCAGTTCTCGCCCGGTAAATACGTCCCTTACAACGGCCCGTGAAAGGACAACACCTGCTGAAGCAGTCATCCCTTGTAAAAACCGGGCAGCAATCAATGTGAGAATATTGGGTGCAAACGCACAAAGCAGGGATGCCAGGGCAAAGAGTGTAATCCCTATTAAAAGTGGTTTCCGTCTCCCGACCGCATCGCTGATCGGTCCAATGATTACCTGGCCAGTAGCCAATCCAATCAAACAGGTCGTCAAGCTTAGCTGGACAAGCGAAGCACTTGCATTCAAGTCGGAAGCGATATCCGGAAAGCTGGGCAAATACATATCTATGTTCAGCGGCCCCATAATGGCAAGCATTCCAAGTAATAAAGCGAGCGAAAGACGCTCTTTTCCGGTAGGATTTTGCAGCATGAATACCAAACACCTTTCATCTAACTATCGATCTGTATTTCTAATCATCAATAGATTATAGTCTAATTCAGAAAGGCGTGGCTGTCCATTGAATCAACCTGTGTTTTCGGCATTCCTGGCTGAAACAAAAAACAGGCAGCTGCCGGAGGATACCGGCCAGCTGCCTGTGCTTTTTCTACATTAAATCATAAACGGATTCTTCTAAATAGAGCCAGTGGTAATATTCCACTTCCGCGTCCGTCATGTTGTTCACTTCGTTTTCATTAAGGGCTGCCAATTCGCATAAATCTTGTTCCAGATCATTCCGAAGGGCTTGGCTCATTGTAAAGTCTCCTTTTTATAAACAGTTTTGTTTTTAGGTTATTAGTTTCTACTTACTATATATCTCATTCTGCGATAAATAAAATATCATTTTTAGATTGATTTTCTCCGTATGATGCTAAAGTGATATTTAAAGATTATTTGAGACACTTTAAGCAGTTTACCTTTTTTATAGGAAGAGAATTAGGGAAAGGATGAACGGCCGCTTATTTTGAGAATTGATTCTAAAAGATTCTCACTTTTTGCACAAATTGTATAAACTGCGACATTGAATTCGCCTTCCTAACTTCCTGCATTTATTAAGTTGGAGTTCGACGCTGCGGAAATACCCTGCGCTTTCCGCGGGCGGCTGGTGAGCTTCCTCGAGCTAACGCTCTGCGGGATCTCACCGAGGCCTTTCCTCCCGCAGGAGTCTCCGGCTATTCCTCCGCTAGGAACAGATTCCTGTTTAGAAATGGGTGTACTAGACATTTTTTCTTGATTTCGCTTGGTAATATAAGAAGGTCTTATCAAAAGACATAGCTAGGGAAACAAGCAGAAAGTCCAAGAGAAGGAGAAAAGACGGATCCCTATTGCTTTTGATGAAAAGAAGAACATATTTCCTGACAAACGTTTCTAAGAATGGCTTGTTTAATCTCAAGGAAAAAGTTTATACACTTGCGATTGTCCCCATGCTTCTTAGCGTAGGTAGCATACGCAGACTCCTGCGGGAACAGCGCGAGCTGAAGATCCACTTGGTAAAGCGATTTTCTTTACCAAGTTAGCTGAAGCCGTGCCCGCGGAAAGCGAAGTATGCTACCGAAGCGGTGGTTCACACTCTTTTTGAATAGGCAAGGCAGTATCTATCAACTGTAAAAAGACTAAGACGCATAAAGTCTTGGAGAAGAATTTAAATGAAAGGCAAAACAAAAGGGAAAGGAAGCGCCTTCATTGACTTTGTCTATATAGGGGAGTTATACTTTTCATCAAAGGTATCCATCCTTGTATGATTAGCAAGGGACATTTTCGTGGCTTTACTAAATCGATTTAGTAAAAAGTGATAATAAGAAAGAGCATTCTTTGGCCTCAGGAATTGCAAAAATGCACATCTATTTGAAAACGCTTCACTGACGTGGAGAGAAATCTTTAAGGGGGATGGACATTGACACAACTAAAATGGGGAATTCTTGGTCCAGGGACAATTGCCCGGGAATTTGCGGTCGCGATAAACGAAGTGAATGGAAAAATCGCCGCAGTGGGAGGAAGAAAGATGGAAAAGGCCCGGGATTTCGCTGAAGAATTTAACATCGACAAAGTTTACGGCAGTTACGATGAATTATTGCAAGATGAGGAATTGGACATTATTTATATCGCGACTCCGCACACTTTTCATCACCAATACATTATGGAATGCCTTAGACGTAATAAGCATGTTCTTTGTGAAAAATCGATTACCGTCAACTCCAAGCAACTCAAGGAAATCGTCGAGTTGTCTGAAGAGAAGAATCTGGTGGTCGCAGAGGCCATGACAATATTCCATATGCCGGTGTACCGAAAAGCAAAGGAAGTCTTGCAGTCTGGCAAACTGGGCAAACTACGAATGATTCAAGTTTCACATGGGAGTTACAAAGACCCTGATCCTGCCAATCGGTTTTTCAATCCGGACTTGGCTGGCGGGGCGATGCTGGATGTTGGAACGTATGCCTTATCGTTGTCGCGTTTTTTCCTATCCGAGCAGCCGGACTACGTAGAAAGCACAGTGAAAAAATTTCAAACCGGTGTGGATGAGCAGGTGGGTATTCTGTTGAGAAACAAAGCAGATGAAATGGCAACCATTTCGATGACACTGCGGGCAATCATGCCGAAAACGATTTTGGTTGCAGGGGAAGAAGGGTATATTAAAGTCGATGACTATCAACGTCCGACCAAGGCGACGATTTATTACACACAAGAGGATCGAACAGAAGTTATTGAAGCTGGTGAATCCGCGAAAGCATTCCATTACGAAGTGGAAGCGATGAACGATTACGTGGCGAATAATCGCAACAATGATACATTGCAATTATCGGTGGATGTCATGAAATTGATGGATGAAGTCCGTAAACAGGGCAATGTCCGTTACTCGTTTGAATAAATAAGGGTTTGAAGGCACTGCATGGAAGAATATTCTGTGCGGTGTTTTTTGTGTGGGGTATATTTACTCATCCAGAAGTCGATGGAAACATAATCCGGCTGAAAAGACCTTGAAGGTTGACCCAAAACCTGCCACTGTATAGCGGGGGTTAAAAACGGTGTTCAGCCGCTTATCACTGGCCGGCTGGTTTGGTTATCCTTGTGGTTGGATAAAAAATGAAACCAAAACAGCCAGTGTTCCGTAAGAAAAGGGGAGGAGAAAAACGCAATCGACTGCCTACAACTTCCGATGAGGAGAGCGGCTTTATGGTAAGATGGAGGTAGTGTGCAAATGAAAGGTTTAGAGGGGGAGAAGATTGGAAAATCAAACGTTTAACATGAATACCCATCAGAAGGCGAAGCTGAAAAAATTCGGCGGATTCTTCGGGAAATTGATTGGTTTCCTAGTGATACTATTGATTCTGGGCGGGTTGTCACTGCACTGGATCACCGATTATATATGGATGGATTCACTCGGGTTTCAACAGGTGTACACAACGATTCTCGGCAGCAAGATACTGCTTGGCGTGATCGGGTTTGTGGTATTTGCAGCATTGACTTGGATAACGGCAGCATGGATCCGCAAATCTTTCTTGAAACAATTTAATCCATCGCAGCTGCCGGCGTTGATTCGCAGCAAACGATTGAGCATTTTTACCATTTTATGCATATCCTTGTTTGTCGGATTTATCGGAAGCAGTATCGTACAGGGATTCGGGTGGGAGCTTTGGCTGAAGTTTCTTAACCATACTTCTTTCGATATAAAAGATCCGCACTTTGGCATGGATGTTTCGTTTTATATGTTTGTTTTGCCGTTTATTAAATTCGCGGTGAATACACTGATCGGTTTGGCCTTCTTTTTGTTGCTTGCCGAAATAGGGGCTTATTCCGTTTTCCATATGTATCGGATCAGCCGTTCAGCGCAATTGCAATTAGGTGTTACCCTGGGCAGCATCGGATTGTTGATGGCGGTTTCCCATGTTCTGGAACCATATAGCACGATGCTGACCAATAAGGTCAATTTATTCCAGGAAAGCGTCGTACATGGCATGAGTTATACCGACAAAGTTATCAACATTCCTGCATCCTATGTCATGGCAGCTGTTGCGGTAATCGGCACGGTGTGGGTGATCGTCTCGCTTATACGCGGTCGGTTGAAGGCGATGTTGATTCCGATTATTGCTTATATGGCGATTGGCATCCTTGCAGAAGGAACTTCTATCATTGTGCAAAACTATGTCGTGTCGCCTAATGAATTTTCCAAGGAAAGCCCTTATTTGGAGCATAACCTGGAATTTACGCGGGCTGCTTACGATCTTGATAACATTGAAGAATTTGAACACCCGGGGAACGAGTCACTCGATCAGGCAATGGTGGAACGCAATGAACCGACAATCAACAATGTCCGGATCAATGATGCAAGACCGATTCTCGATATATATAATCAATTGCAAACCTTCCGGACTTATTATCAATTCAATGACATCGATATCGACCGTTATCAAATCGACGGCGAGTATCAACAAGTCTTTCTGGGTGCAAGGGAATTGAATACCGTCGATCTTCCTTCTCAGGCAAAAACATGGGTGAACGAAAACCTGCGTTATACACATGGTTATGGCATTGCGATGAGTGACGTCAATCAAATCACTTCGCAAGGCCAGCCGGAATACTTACTGAAAAATGTCCCTTCAGAAGGTGCCATGGAGATCGAGAGACCACAAATTTATTTTGGGGAAGAAAACTATGATAATGTCATCGTGAACAGTGAAGTGGATGAATTCGACTACCCAGCCGGCGATGAAAATATGTCGACCAGGTATGAAGCAGATAAAGGGATCGCATTATCCGGTTTAAACAGGCTGTTGTTCGCCTTGGACGCTGGTTCGTTCAGGATGTTCGTCTCCGATCAGTTGAACAGTGACAGCCAGCTGTTGGCAACACGTAACATCATGGACCGGGTCGAACGGATAGCGCCTTTCTTGGAGTATGATGAAGATCCTTATATTTTCGTTCGCGATGATGGCAGCATGGCTTGGATGATCGATGCTTATCTGACTGCGGATAGGTATCCCTATTCCGAAGCCCATCAAGACGATGAAAGCTATATCCGAAACTCGGTAAAAGTGACAGTGGATGCATACAGCGGGGAAGTCAACTTTTATGCAGCCGAACCGGATGAGCCATTGCTCCAAACATATCAGAAGATGTTCCCTGATTTGTTTACAGAGCAAATTCCGGAGGATGTAGCGGCGCATTTCCGGTATCCAATCGATATGTTTAAAATACAGGCCAAAATGTATGGTACGTATCATATGTCCAATCTGGAAGTATTCTACAACCGGGAAGACTACTGGCAATTTCCGACCGAGAAATACTTCAATGAAGATGTCGAAATGGAGCCGTATTATATCACGATGAAGCTTCCGGAAGCGGAAGAGGAAGAATTTGTGCTAATGATGCCATATACCCCGCGCAACAGACAAAACATGGTGGCCTGGATGGGTGTCAGAAACGACGGAGAAAATTATGGAGAGACATTCGTCTATCGTTTTCCGAAGCAGCGTAATGTATATGGTCCACAGCAAATTGAAAACCGGATCAATCAGGATAGTACGATTTCACAGCAGTTGAACTTATGGTCTCAGGGTGGATCGGAAGTCATCCGTGGAAATTTGCTGGCCATTCCGCTGGAGGATACGGTCATCTATGTGGAACCGATTTACATCGAGTCATCCAACGAAACATCGCTTCCAGAAGTGAAACAAATCATTCTTGCCTATGGTGACGAAATCGTCATGGAACCTACTTTTGACCAGGCAATGGAGCGGATGCTTGGTTTGATTGACCCGAATGTCGAACTTGATGAAGGAGAAGGCGGCACGGACGGCAATGATCAAGTAGATGAAATCATGGGATCGGAACAGATTTTAGAAGAAATTTCTTCCTTGTTCGATCAATATCAGCAGGAAATGTCTGAAGGTAATTGGGAAAAAGCTGGTGCAATCATGTCGCAGATCGAAGAACGGTTGAGTGAAAGGGAAGACGAACAAGCAGAGACAGAAGGAACAGAACAGACGGAGGATCAATCGGAACAAACTGGAGATGAGGACCAGCAAGAATGATGGAAAGGAGCTTCCTTAGGGAGGCTCCTTTCTTGTAGCTGTTGTGAGTCCTGCAATATGGTGCACGGATAGTCGGGTATCGGTTTTCTTTTCCTGCTATTCTTTAGGAGAAAGGAGGGGCATCCTTTGGATTCATTAAAACAAATGAATGTGGCAATGAGGTATATTGAAGATCATTTGACAGAGGAAGTGGTTATGGAGGAAGTGGCAAGGCAGGCATTATGTTCGGAATATCATTTCAAGCGGATGTTTTCTTTTTTGGCGGGAATTTCCCTCTCTGAATATATTCGCCGGAGACGTCTGTCTCTTGCTGCGTTCGACCTGCAATACGGTCAGGAAAGAATTATCGATATTGCTTTGAAATATGGATACCAGTCGCCGGATGCATTTACAAGAGCTTTTCAACATTTGCATGGTATCACCCCTTCAGCTGCCAGAAAAATTGGCCATTCCTTAAAAGCTTATCCACCGATGTCCTTCCAGCTTACCATTAAAGGAGGAAGCGAAATGGACTACAGGATTGAAGAAAAACCGGCATTTCGTATTGTCGGGATTACCAGGAGAGTCCCTATTGTTTTTCAAGGAGTAAATCCGGATATCGCTGCAATGTGGAAGTCGTTGAATCAGGAACTGATCGATCAAATCAAGGATTTATCCAATGTGGAACCGTACGGACTTATTCAAGCGTCGACCAACTTCTCGGATCGGCGCATGGAAGAAAAAGGGGAACTCGATCACTATATTGGTGCTGCGACTACCAACGCTTGTCCTGGTAACCTGGCAAAGCTTGAAGTGGCTGCGGGCATGTGGGCAGTATTCAGAGCGGTCGGTCCGTTCCCGGAAACATTGCAGAACATATGGGGACGGGTCTATGCGGAATGGTTTCCGTCTTCTGGTTATCAGCAAAGACAAGGGCCGGAAATTTTGTGGAATGAGAATATGGATACCGATGCACCGACATTTACCAGTGAAATATGGATACCGGTGGAAAGAAAAAGGTGACACATCAAAGAGGGCTGTTTTATCAGCTCTCTTTTAAATTTTATATGGTAAACTAGACAAAAATATGGCTGGAGAAGGAGTGTGAAATAAAGATGAAATCTGGTTGGGAGCGGTCGACCCCGCTATTAGTGCCAAGTCTTGAAACCATCCGGAAGTTGCCGATTCCCATTTTCAATGGCAGGGAATTGACCAGCATGACGCTCTTAAATGGGGGATTGAGCAATACGAATTTAAAAATCACCACCAATACGGAGGAAAGATTTGTACTTCGTATCTACAGTAAGCAAAATACTTCTATTGAAATGGAAAGAAATATTTTGAAGATGCTGGAGGAACGGATTCAAGTACCCCAAGTCCTCTATAGTGATTCCTCATGCGCGGGACTGCAGCATCCCTTTATAATCTTAAGCTGGATGGAAGGTGTACAGCTTTCTGAGTATATGCAAAACGGGAAAAATCAGGATATTGCATCTTTGGCAGCTGAAGTTGGAGGAACACTGGCAAAAATTCATCACATCCATTTTCCGGATGGAGGCTTTTTTGATGACAGCTTGAACATTGAGGAAACAGTCAAATTGGACAAGAACAGTTTTATGGAATTTATAGAAGGAAGTCTTGTAACGGGATATGGATGTAAACATCTTGGCAAAGATACTTGCGAGGAAATACTCACCTTTGCCCGGGAACATGCCAGTTTACTTGATTGTCTCAGGGAACAGGACTGTCTCGTTCACGGTGACTTCAATCCGTTAAACATACTGGTGGATACTCAAAAACACGGTTGTACGATTAGTGCCGTTCTTGATTGGGAGTACGCTTTTAGTGGGTCTCCGTTATTCGATATCGGAAATTTCCTCCGCTATGAAAGAATAGAAGATTCTAATTCCATTCTACCTTTCATTACCGCGTATCAGAAAAACGGAGGGAACTTGCCCGAAAAATGGTTGCAGCAGGCAAAACTATTAGATTTAATCGCGTTAAGCGAATTGGTAAACAAAGAAGTATGCGGGACGGCAAAATCGAAAGATATCAAACGGCTCATGCTGAAGATGATGACAGAGTGGGAAAAATATGATGCAGTACAATCAAGTTACGTGTGACTGCAAGAAACATTTTCTGTATATCATTATCTTGCGCTTCCATTCGGATGTCGTTTCAATCCTGTTATTTTTCGTTATAATGAATCAAGAGGTGATGAAATGGCCAGCCGAAATTCAACTTTCATTCCTGAAGCATGGTGGAAGGCGATTATAACGAATAATGCCAGCTATGATGGTGTGTTTTATTATGGGGTACAAACTACCGGGATTTTTTGTCGCCCTTCCTGTAAATCCCGAGTACCCCTGCCGGGAAATGTCCGGATTTTTTCATCTGCCAAGGATGCATCGGCAAAACAATATCGGCCTTGTAAAAGATGCAGACCAGATCAGCCTTTGTTGCCGGAAGAAAAATGGATAGAGGAAGTAGTCAATTGGATCGACTGTCATCTCCATCGAAAAATAACGTTGCGCGATTTGGCAGAAGCTGTCCATGTCAGTCCTTATCACCTACAGCGAACCTTCAAACGAAGAAAAGGGAAAAGTCCTCAAGCATATATCCGGGACGCCAGGATGGATAAGGCGAAGGAATATTTGGCAACGACAGAAAAATCGGTCGATACCATCGGAACGGAAATAGGACTGAAAAACACTGCTTACTTCATCAAGAAGTTTAAAGAGGTCGCCGATTTAACACCCGCAGCTTATCGGATTAAATATAAGAGGGAGGGGGCTCTATCTTGAAAACCGGACAGCCACAGACAGTCTCTTATTCTTTATTTGAGGATGGCAAGTGGAGATTGTATCTCGGCGCAACCGAAAGGGGTATATGCTATGTCGGTTCGCCCGATGCATCATTAAACGAGCTGAAAGAATGGACGGATAAACGATTGCCTCAAGCGATCATGGAAGAAAACAACCAGTTGCTTGGGCCGTACAAGCAGGAACTAAGCGATTACTTCCGTGGGAGGCGAAAAAGTTTCACATTTCCGGTCGATTTGCATGGCACCGCTTTTCAAAAGGCAGTTTGGGAGGTGTTGGGTCGAATCCCTTATGGCGAAACATACACGTATGGGCAGGTAGCAGAATTGATCAGGCGTCCGAAAGCGGTACGGGCCGTCGCTGCAGCCATAGGCGCCAATCCAGTTATGATCCCTATTCCTTGTCACCGGGTCATTGGAAAGAATGGCAAGCTGACTGGTTTTCGAGGAGGACTGGATATGAAACAAGCTTTGCTGCGATTGGAACAGTCGTCGCTTTCCTGTGAAACCATAACTTAACTTTATGAGAGAAGAAAGATAATTCCCATAGACAATAGTGGTTCAGAAATAGAGGAGTGTAGGCTAAATAACAATTTAAACAGAACGAAACTGGGACCAAAGCATCGTGACTAAAATAAAAGTTAACCGTTCTACCCTTCTCTTATGAATCGTGCAACGTTCCACTCCGGCAAGGCACTTCGCTTTCCGCGGGCACGGCTTCAGCTAACTTGGCAAAGAATCCCGCTTTGCCAAATGGATCTTCAGCTCGCGCTCATCCCGCTGGAGTCTACGTACCTTGCCTCCGTTGAATGTTTTTCTTCTGACGTGATTTCCGTGTTGCCGATTGCCGTTATAGGGAGAAAGCTAAGTCGCATGGTAACCGGGAGTGCTTCTTTATTCTTTTTATCTGTTGGTTTGCACCTTCCAACTTCTGAAGAATAAAAGAATCCCCTATTTTTTCGTCTTCGTCACTGTTAGATATCTATAAGCCAATAGAAGAATACGGTTCTATTCATTTTGTCTTTAGCATGTGGAAATCAGACCGCGAAAACGTAGCGAAGGCACGATACGGAGACACCAATGGGAACAGCACGAGCTGAAAATCCCGCAAGAAAGCGGTCGGTTTTTACTTGGTAGCCATGCTTTTATCCCGGCCTCGTTCTGTATTGTAAAAAGAAACTGAATGTGTCTTTCTACAGTTCAAACCCTCAACGATCCACGAAATCCTCTCGCACCATAGTAGGATTCTGCTCCATTGTGATACACGAAGACATGGCCGTAACGCCGATCGCAAAAAAGGGCACCGCCTCGTGCTCGTATATCCTTCGGTGTTTGGACCCAGCTGGATGTTTTCAAATCGAATTCGCCAAGTTTCTGCAACGCTCGATATTCCTCTTCGGTCAACAATTCTACACCCATAGAGACAGCCATATCGATGGCGGTATTTTCAGGTTTGTGTTTTTTCCTGGATTCCAGTGCTTCACGATCGTAACAGACACTCCTGCGTCCTTTAGGGCTTTCCTTGGAACAATCATAAAAAAGGTATTCGTCCTTCTCCAAATCATACCCCACAACATCCGGTTCGCCGCCAGTACTTTCCATTTCATGCAATGACCACATTTTCTCCGTATCGGCTTCGAGCTTTGATTGGACGGTGGCCCATTCCATATCTTCATGCCGGTTCAAGTTATTCTCAAAACGTGCTTTCAATACGCTGAGCAATTCTTCCTGTTGTTCGCGGGATAACGTTTTATTTTTTCCTGGCAAATTCGTTTCCTCCTTCTTGCTTTTATGTAAAGACTAAACACTTTGAATACGACTTCATTTGTAATTCGATAAAAAATGAATATAATCCTTTTTTGTTTAAACAAATAATCCGAGTGAAGGTTATTTTGTGTTCTTGGCTGTGTGGAAATGCGATTTTGATCTTTCAGTAAGGCGCTGGTTGATAAAAGTAATTGGGAGTCTTCACTTCATCGTTGTATTTATTGTGAAAGACATGCGTCGATGCAGGTGAAACGGGAGGAATCAGCCAGGACCAACGCCCGGTGACATCCCTTCCATTTGCCGCTTCTTTTTGTTCAAATGCGTGGAATTGCTGGGCGGCGGTATGGTGATCGACGATGTTGACGCCAGCACGCTTGAAAGAATCGAGAACAGCTACATTCAATTCAACGAGTGCTTTGTCCTTCCAGAGAGAAGCGTTGGAGCTCGTATCCAGTCCGATCGCTTTGGCGATTTTGGGTAAACAATTGTAACGATGGACATCCGCCAAGTTGCGTGCCCCGATTTCAGTACCCATATACCAGCCGTTGAACGGTGCGGCTTCATAGTTTATACCGCCTATTTCCAGCCGCATGTCCGAAATAATAGGGACAGCATACCACGTGATTCCTAGCTCGTTTACTTCCGGGTAGTCCGGATGGTTGATGGACACTTCCTTTACCAAATCAGTGGGTAAGTCGGTCCAGTATGGCTCTTGGCTGCCGACCTGGACGACCAATGGCAGCAAATCGAATTCTGTCCCTTTTCCTGTCCAGCCCAATTTCTGACAGGCTTTGGTGAAAGCGATCGAAGATGAATCACCGATGATTCCTTCTTCCGTTTGATAACCAGCATAACGGATCAGCTGATGATTCCAGATCCGGACATTTCTTCCGTCGATGGTTTCCTGTTTGAAGATGGTAATGGTAGGTCGTATCTTTCCCTGATTGGTGGCGAACTGAATATGTTCGAACAGTGCTTCCATAATCGTCTCTTCCTTCTCTAGATCACGAGCATCGATGACATGGAGTCTGTCCCAGAACAATCTGCCGATACAACGGTTGGAGTTCCTCCAGGCCATCTTCGCCCCATGGACTAATTCTTCTTCCGTATGCTTGTAGGTTCCTGTTTGGGCAATCTCCTGTTCGACTGATTGAAGTCGTCGTTCCGTTTCTATTTTTGTTTTCCCCAGCTTCTGATGACAATCAGAAATAAACTGTGCGGCTTCTGTATATATATTCTCTCTCACTCTGACGCCTCCAGACGTATGAACTAGCAGTCTTCCTTTATTTTAAGTGACTGCCTGCTGCAAGGCAACGACTTCACGAAACCGTCATAATTGCGGGGACAAAGGATTAGGAGGATAATGGGAACAAAATGATGTAATAGGAAGGAGACAATCGAGAGCATGGGATTATCCATGAAAAAATCATTATATAAAAAGCTATTGGAAAACTTATCGACAGATCCATTCACCGTTACATTTTGGGATGGCACCGTCAAACAATACAATCAAGGAGTTCCTGTTTTCCATATTGCCTTTCATCGCCCGCTCAGCACCAAACAGCTTACAGAGAATCCGATGCTGGCGTTTGCGGAAGGGTATATGGATAAAAGCATCGAGGTGGACGGGGACTTAGAGTACATCATCGAAAGCATCTTCAACCAGCAGGGAAGTATTCTCGATCAGCCCCTCGCATTGAGGGCGTTAAATAAATTTAAATCGACCGGCAGAAAACAGTCGAAAGACAATGTAGCCCACCATTATGATTTGGGCAATGATTTTTACAAGCTATGGCTCGATGAAACAATGAATTATTCCTGTGCTTATTTTGAATCGCCGGATGACAGTTTGTATCAGGCGCAGAAAAATAAAACACACCACATTCTGAAAAAACTGAACCTGCAACCAGGACAAAAGCTGCTGGATATCGGGAGCGGCTGGGGCTATTTACTGATAGAAGCGGCTAAAGAATATGGTGTAGAGGCGCTTGGCGTCACGCTGAGCGAGGAACAATACAAACAAACGAAGCGCCGCATTGAAACAGAGGGCTTACAGGGACAGGTAGAAGTCAAAGTGATGGACTACCGGGAATTAATCCATGAAGGGACAACGTTCGACCGGATTGTCAGTGTCGGCATGCTGGAACACGTCGGCCATGCCAACATTCCGACATTCATGGAACATACCAATCGGCTGTTGAAAGACAAAGGCGTAGCTCTCTTGCATTGTATTACCGGCTTGGTCGAAGTGGAAGGAAATGCATTCTTGAACAAATATATCTTTCCGGGCGGACAAATTCCCTCGGTCCGTGAACTGGTCGACGAGATGAGCCAGAATGACCTGCGAATCATCGACATGGAAAGCCTGCGTCTGCATTACACGATTACGCTCAGACATTGGAAACGCAATTTTGAAGAAAACCTGGAAACGATCAGCCAGCAGTTCGACGAACGGTTCATCCGTATGTGGCGGCTTTATTTGAATGCTTGTGCGGCCAATTTCACCTGCGGGATTTCGGACCTTCATCAATTTTTGGTGACCAAGGGTCCGAATAATGAACTGCCGATGACAAGGGAGTATTTATATGAGTAAGGATAAATCTGCGGATATCCGTTGCTTTCTTTATGGCGACACAACTTTTCTGCTAAAAGTGTCCGCAAAGTATTGGAATCTGGGAAAAATGGAGTAAAATGAAAACATATAACTAGAGAAACGGAGCGATACCAGTGTGATTTCCTGTGGATGATCAAGAGACAAAATCGAATAGACAGGAGGAAGCATTGGCATGGTGGAGCATGTTTATTTTGCGCCGGAAATTACTTTCAGGGAAATAGCCGATAAGGTGTATGCAAGGCACCGGAAGCTTATTCGAGAGCAACTCCCACAGGCTGACATTCACTATATCGGGAGTACAGCTGTGAGAGATTCTCTTACCAAAGGGGATGTCGATTTGCAGGTGCGCGTCGACCAGCAAGACTTTCCCGAAGCGAAAAAAGCCTTGCAAGGTATGTACGACGTTAATAAGGGAAGCTTCCGAACTTTTTTCTTTTGCGGATTTGAAGGGGAGGATGTGTTGCCGGTTGGCGTGCAGCTGACTGTCATAGAATCCGAAGCTGATCATTTTTGGAAAACGACGGGCTTCTTTCAAGCTCATCCGTCCTATAACGAAGCATATGATCAATTGAAGAAACAATTCGACGGTAAAGAGATGGAACATTACCGCAATGCAAAAGCGGAATTTTTAACCGATATTTTGGCCAGCGATGCTTACCAAAACTATTTAAAGAAGTAGCAACTTACACCAGGACGGCAGTCAGCAAACGATTGCCGTCTTATTTTATGGAGGGAGGAGCGGGACATGAATACTTCCACAAATGACCGAATGTTTTTAACCATGGCATGGGAAGAAGCAAAATTGGCTTTGGAAGAGAATACATATCCGGTGGGGGCCGTTATCGTAGATGAACAGAACAAGGTGATTGCCAAGGGAAGAAACCGTGTCCATACAGATAAAGATGCGACAGCCCACGCGGAAATCGACGCCATCCGAAATGCCGGGCAGGCAATATTGGATGCTAAAGTAAGCGGGAGGGCATTGACCATCTACAGTTCGCTGGAGCCTTGCCCGATGAGTACCGGGGCGATTTTGTTTTCGCATATCAGGAGGGCGGTCTGGCTGAAAAATGATGAGGATGGATTTGGCGGTTACCGGAAAATAAAGGAGACAATGGTTTTCAATCGCCGTTTTTCCAGCGTGAAAATGGAGGCGGAGCCCTTCGACGATTTAAAGCATCAGCAGGAAACGCTAATGGACAAATGGGCGGACAATCCGCATCGTGTTATCAATTTGCGAAAAGCTTGAGGGAAGAAGAGCTATTGCGAGAAAGGGGAAAGCTGGATGGATTACCAGGTGCGGTTTCTTTTGAAGTCCGATCTACTGAATTGCTCTGAAATGTACACAGATGTATTCAACCGTCCCCCATGGAACGACGGTTGGGAACAGGAAAAGGCGCAGGAACGGCTGACCGATATTTTTTATCAACCGAAGTTTATCGGATTAGGTGCTTTTACAGAAGCCGGCGTGTTGGTCGGCTTTTTGCTGGGCTATTCGGAGAAATGGGTGAAAGCAAACCATTTTTATCTGAATGAGATGTGCATCAAATCAGCCTATCAAGGACGGGGGATTGGTTCCAGCTTAATAGAAGCACTGGAGAGCCATTGTACCGATAACGACATCGATAGCATTTATCTGCTTACTTCCAGGGAAGGACTTGCGGAAACTTTCTATAAGAAAAATGGCTTTGAGAATAAAGCGGGTATGGTGATGATGGCCAAGCGTTTAACGGATTAAACAAGGAAGAAGAAAACGGAAAAAGATATAGGCACCGCCACACGTCTATATCTTTTCCCTTTTCTAATAATAGGGATAGTAAGGAAAAGACGGATAGTATCCTTGTTGGCCATATGCGATATTCGGCTGGGTACTTTGCTGGCAATCTTTGTATGGTCCGATGTAAGTGGACGGATGGATAGGGGCGATCGTTTTCTCCCATTGGCGCTGGTCCAGGCAATACGTGTGGGCCATGACATTGGCTGGGGTGAACTTCAGTAAGTCAGAACCAAGAATCACTTCAGGTGTCGGAGGCGGCAAAACAACGATTGCAAATGAACTGGCGTGTCAATTGTCAGCAGCAAGCATTTTGCATTTCGATGAATATGCCTTCGAGGGACCTGAAAACCTTGCAAAGTGGGCAAAGGAAGGAGCAGATTACAATGCTTGGAATCTTGCGCCGTTGCTTGAAGAAGTCCTGCTTTTGAAAGAAAAATATGATCACATCCTTCTGGATTATCCTTTTGCCTATCAAAATGACCGGATGAAGGATGTTATTGATGTCGCCGTCTATATCGATACTCCCTTGGATATCGCTTTAGTGCGCCGAATGTTAAGAGATTATCAAGAAGGATCCGCTACGGAAATAAAAAAAGACTTGTCACATTATGCAACTTACGGAAGAGAGGCATATTTGGCAATGGAACACAAGATCAAGCCAAGCTCTGACATCGTGATCGATGGAACCCTTTCGAAAGAACAAATCACGCAATACATCATAGAGGAAATAGAAAAGTTCAAATGGTAATTGAAATGAATGTTGCTGTTAGAAATTTTCCATAAAACTTCATGCTAACACCAATTTTTTCTAGTAATATAGCATTATAGTTGTCATCATTTAGCAGCAATTAGCGAAAGAGAGGGAGTTACAGTTGCCCACCTACCATAAACTAGTCCGGGATTATATACCACAAATCATCGAACAAAACGGAAAAAACTGTTCAACAAGCATCCTGTCTGATCAGGAATACATAGCGGCCTTGAAACAAAAAGTGAGCGAAGAAGCGGAAGAATTGGTCACTGCTGAAACGAAGCAGGCCATCATCGAGGAGGCTGCGGATATACTGGAACTGTTGCACGCGATAGCGGAAGTGAACGGGACTTCCATAACAGAAATAGAAAAAGAAAGGAAGAAGAAAAAGGCGGAGCGTGGCGGGTTTAAGGAGCGGGTGTTCCTTTTAGAGGTGGATGATTGAAAAGGAAAATAATGTAGCTGAACTTAAAACAGCAAAGAAGAAAAACAGTGAGGAGAAAAGACTAAGAAAGGCCTTCTTGAGGTGAAGGTTTTGAAAAAGTAAACACTCCGAACCTGCCGAAACTTTGAGAGGCCCGAAAAATTCGGAATGTTTACTTCAAAGGTAAGTACTGCACGAGAAATATAACGAATTGAATAGGCTTCCCTACTGACTGCTCTTTTGATCAAAAAATGGTAGGGACCATTCCTCCATCCATGCGGATTGGGGAGGCTCTAAAAGCCGAAGCATAGGGGCTGCATAGGAATGCAGCTAGTTTTCCTATTTCAATCGGTCTGATAAATCGCTGTATTTCGGAATGGGGCAAATTATTGATCATGAATTGTTTTTCTTTTTCTGAGAAGGTTATGTTTTCATCTATGTACATACCCTCTATTATATTCTGTACATTTTCAGAAAGCGTTGGTCCAGGTAAAATCGTATTGACGGTAACTTCTGTTCCTTTTGTAAGGATAGACAAGCTTTTTGCCAATGATAGCAACATTGACTTTGTCATACTATACTGAGGCATTTGTCCAGAGGGCATTACTGCCTCTTCACTTGCAATAAAGATGATGCGACCATCATTATTGTCCAGCATTTTTGGCAGGTAATGGTTACATAATCCATTTGCGGCCAATACGTTAGTTTCAAAGTACTTTTGCCATATTTCATCCGTAACATCCTCGTATTGCATGATTTCGTAAATTCCCATATTGTTAACCAGAATGTCTATATGGGGGAACCTTTTAAATAATTCCTCTCTTTGTTGAACATCCACAATATCGGCCGCAGCATTTTGAGGTGAGGTCAGCGGGGATTCTGATTTGATTTCCTGGATAGTCCGTTCTACCTCCTCATAATTACGTCCATTTATGAGAACATTGACGCCCTCTTTAGCCAATTCTTTTGCTATTGCTTTACCTATGCCTTTTGTTGAGCCTGTTACTAAAGCGGTTTTATGTAATAATTCCAAGATACACGTCTCCTTTAAGTTAGTTATCAATGTAGTTCGTTTATAAGTGCATGTTCAGCACGCCAATTTAAAGGGGTCTCACCTTCCCAGCTGCGGAAGGCTCGATAAAACGAGCTCTGATCTTTATATCCAACAAGAAATGCCACTTCTTTAATGTCTAAAGCGGGATTAGCCAAATACTGCCTTGCTTGTTCTTGACGAGCTTCCTTTAGCAGTTCCTTAAAGCTGGTGTTTTCTTCGGTAAGCCGGCGCTGTAAGGTACGTTCGCTCATTCGCAGCTCACTTGCTATATCATGTATGTCGAGTCGCTTTCCGGTTAAATTGCGTTTCACAATCCACTTAACTATCTCCGTTGTAGAGTGACTATGTCGCTGCTCTTCCAATGTTTTCTCCAACACTGGTGTTAAGATCCCTAGTAATTCAGAGTTGTAGGAAGTAAAAGGGCGATTGAGGTCACTTCTTTCCAATGTTAGCCTATTACGTTCTGCTCCAATGTGGATAGGGCAGCCAAAGTATTCTTCAAGCGCCTGTACTTGATTAAATGACTGTGTAAATTCTACTGATTTCGCTTTAATAGAATAGCCGGTGCCTCGTCGTCCTAGTTCCAGCAAAAAAGCAAGCGTAGTTCCAACAAGCAGGGGTGGGACGGCTTGTTCAGTATCAAAGAATTCCAGTTCTATTGCACAATTCGTGCCTTCTTCTCTCATACGCAATTTTTCAGGAGGACACATTTCTTTATAGCGAGCCATTCTTTCAAGGGCGTCTCGATAATTACGGGCATGGTAAGCTACCAGTACAGGTGGGGGATACTGCGTTGTTTCAAAAACTGTCGGAAGTTGCAGCATTCCATCTTCCATGCCACCGATGATATCGGAATACGCTTGCCATAATGCATAATATTGTTCAACGGTGACAACTGGTTCAGTGATTACAGTAAGCTGCATTTTTGCTTTCTGAACCAAATCATGAGTATTAATTCCAAGTTTTTTTAGCCCGGTCCATAGTCCATCGGGTATTCTAACACGAGTATTTCCAGTCATTTCTAATACACCTCTCTATCTATCAGCACATCCAACTAGCTCTGTTAACGGGATAGTTATTTCATTTTACTTTATATACTGTTTTTCTGTAATTAGCAGGGGGCGACAATCCATTTGCCAAAGACGCCATAAACAGAAATTCTATTGTAATTATAACAACTTTAATTGTAGGACCTTATGATCCGCTTAAAGCCACTTTATCTAAAAAGAACCGGGAAGGTTTAGAGAATATAAAATCATATTAGTTGAGAAAGAGGTTAAGGATGGTTTTAAAGTAAATAGCGGAATGAGAATCCATCTAATCGAATAGACTCTGATTAACACTCCTCAAAAGTATGTCGACCTTTGCCAAGGTCCGATTGAAGTAGAAAGGCTTGCTTGGAAAAGGCAGTGTTTTTACCATTTCATTCCCGTTGTGTTGATGAGAGAGAAACTTATGAAGCCGTTTAGACATATTGTCTAAACGGCATTTTTATGCTTTAGTATGAAATGAAAGTTACGAACTACTATAAAGGAATGATGAAATGAAAAAGATGATTCTTTACCTCTTGGCAGCAGCAGCCATTTTACTTGTTTATGCTTTTAATCCAAAAGATTCAACACAGGATAAGGCTGTATACGTTGCGACAAATGGGAATGATCAAAACGATGGGACTGCATCAAAACCATTTCGCACACTAAAGAAAGCTGCTTCAGAAGCAAGAGGGGGGACGACTGTCTACATAAAAGAAGGCACCTATAATGAAAGGCTGATTGTTAGGTATAGTGGAACAAAACGAAAACCAATCGTGTTTAAAGCTTACAATCAAGGCAAGGTTGTTCTTACTGGTGAAGACGTAAAGAATGTAGAGGAGGATACGTCCCTTGTTAACATAGACAATAAAAATTACATCACGATTAGTGGACTCATTATTCAAGATTTAACTACTAAGCTAACGAATGGAACTGTAATTGGGATGTATGTAACAGGCTCAAGCAGCCATATTACGCTAGAAAATAATGTTGTACGAAAAATAGAAACGCACGCAGAAGATGGGAATGCCCATGGGATTGCTATATACGGAACTGGCCCGATGAAAGATATTCATATTATAAATAATACAATAGAGGATTTAAAACTCGGGTGGAGTGAATCACTTGTTCTTAACGGGAATATCGATGGTTTTAATGTTGAAAATAACGTAGTTCGCAGAAATGATAATATCGGGATCGATTTAATTGGTCATGAAGGTATATCAAATGATCCAAAAGCCGACTATGTTCGGAATGGTATCGTTAAAAATAATGAAGTGTATGAAATATCCTCGTACGGTAATCCAGCATATGGAGAAGAATATAGTGCCGGTGGAATTTACGTCGATGGCGGGAAAAGGATAACGATCAATAAGAATACTATTTATAATTGTGATATCGGAATTGAGGCAACCTCTGAGCATGCAAAACAGAATGCTGATAAGATTCAAATAAGCGACAACATTGTGTATAACAACCACTATGCAGGAATATCGATTGGTGGATATGATGAAAATCGGGGAGGAACGATAAACTCTTCCATTACAAAAAACATCATCTATCGCAATGATACGAAAGGGCTAGCAGGAGGGCAGCTGCTATTACAGCATGATATAAAAAACAATGTGATAGAAAGGAATATCCTAACCGCTGGGTCATCTCGCATTTTTATTGCAAACTACTTTACAACGAATCATGGAAATGTTCTAAGAAGAAATGTCTTTCATAAGGAAAAGGGAAAAACAGGTCTTTGGGTATGGAAGGAGGAAGAATTTACTTCTTTTCATGATTTCAAACTCAATTCAACTAGTGATTCACAATCAAGTTACTTGGATCCAATGTTTGAAAATGAAACCAACTATGATTTCAGATTGAAAAAGGAATCGCCTGCAAAAAATATTATAGAATGAATAAATTCAATCCTGATGATGGTGTAAACATCGGGATTTTTTTATTCATAGAATATGGGGTCACAAAATTATTTGTCATAGAAAGCACGACAGAGTTTGGTCTCATTATCGTTGAATCAATATTTAAGTATATTATGATAAGAGATTAATGTGCACTAACGAAATCATTTATTACAACCATCAGTAAACACTACCTTATGTGGAGGATTTTCTTTCAACTATCCCTGAAAAGTTTCTTCTGTAGCAGAACAACATAAACCCATGCAGGATGACAAGTAAAATAGCTAAAAGGAGTAAAGAATGATCGAGGAATATATGAAGTAAGAGAATGTTGGCGATAATTGGTGCCAATATCGCAAGGGCTAGTGGAACAAACCGATTAATCAATAATAATAAACCACAAATAATTTCTAATGATTTTTCAAAGATAAGCAGATGTTGAAACTCAAACAACACCATTGCCTCAGGACTGGTTGCAATAAATGGTTCTAAATTGAAAAATACAAAATAACCATTTATTCCTGCCGTTAGGAATATGAGACCTAAAGAAAACCTGGAGAAAACAAGAAAGTAATTGGTCATTTAACACACCTTCTTACATTTTTATATTTATAAGGATTATAACATTAAGAACGGGGAGTAGATGGAATTGTGGTTGCACACTTTTATGTAACAAAGCATTTATCTTGTTCTTCAAAATCATATGCCATGTCAATCCGTAAGTATTCCAGATATTTCGTCACTAAAACAAAGGGAGATGAACTTTTGACTACGCCTTTTTTTGGTTAATCATGACTAGCTGATAAAATGTTTGATTTAAGAATCGGTTTATAATTTAAATGATTTTGCCGATTCGTTAAATATCATCCGTTCCAAAATCCATGCATATGATTTTCGCATCATTGGAGAAAGATATAGGATGGAAGTAAGACAAAACCAATCGAGGAGATATCATGACACATAACAACATGGGATGGAACTTTGACAACAGCTATGCACGTTTGCCGGAACGTTTTTTTGAAAGTGCGGAGCCGACGCAGGTGTCCTCCCCCAAAAAAGTTCTATTCAATAAGCAACTGGCAGAGGATTTAGGGTTGGACATAGACGAACTGCAAACGGAAAAGGGTACTGCGGTTTTTGCCGGGAACACACTTCCGAAAGGAGCACAGCCGATTGCACAGGCCTATGCAGGTCATCAGTTTGGAAATTTCACCATGCTTGGTGATGGACGGGCGGTCATGCTCGGTGAGCAAATCAAGCAAGACGGGGCAAGGAAGGATATCCAACTCAAGGGATCTGGGCGTACACCTTTTTCCCGTGGTGGTGACGGTCGTGCCACGCTTGGCCCGATGCTGCGCGAGTACATCATAAGCGAAGCGATGCATGCTCTTGGAATACCGACCAATCGCAGTCTGGCGGTAGTGACCACCGGAGAATCTGTGATGCGTGAAATAGAGCTTCCTGGCGCTGTTCTTACCCGAGTGGCAGACAGTCATCTGCGGATTGGCACGTTTGAATATGCGGCCCGCTGGGGGACTGAAAAGGAGCTCCGCGAATTGGCGGATTATGCGATCAACCGGCATTATCCGGATATCGAAGACAATCCAGACCAGTACCTGACCTTTTTCCGGGAAGTAGTCAAGCGGCAGGCGGAATTGATCGCCGACTGGCAGCTTGTCGGCTTTATCCATGGTGTGATGAATACCGATAACATGACGATCAGCGGTCAAACGATTGATTATGGTCCGTGTGCGTTTATGGATAAGTATGATCCGGCTACTGTGTTTAGTTCGATTGATGTGCAAGGACGGTATGCATATCAAAACCAGCCCGGAATCGGCCAATGGAACCTGGCTCGCTTCGCCGAGACTCTGTTACCGCTGCTTCATGAAAAGCAAGAGCACGCGATCAATCAGGCGAAAGAGATTCTTGGTGAATACAAGGATTTCTATGATGATCACTGGATTGCGGGAATGAGGAAAAAGCTAGGGCTTCTCGACAAGGAGGAGCACGATGAAGTGTTGATCCAAGACTTGCTCGATATCATGGAGGACACTGATGCCGACTTTACCAATACCTTCCGCGCTTTGACGTTAGACATACCGGAGAAGACATCAATGCATGGTACGGAAGCATTTACGGACTGGTTCCAAAGCTGGCAGGAAAGGCTGTCCAGGCAGGAAAAATCAAAAGATGAAGTTCATCAATTGATGAAGCGGTCAAATCCCAATGTGATTCCCCGCAACCATCTTGTCGAGGAAGCATTGGAAGCTGCAGTTCAAAAAGGAGATTTTACCTTGACAGAGCGGCTTATTGAAGTGCTTTCCTCGCCGTATGCTTATACCGACAAACAGGAGCCTTATACTGAATTACCAGAACCATCCGACCGTCCATTTCAGACTTATTGTGGAACGTGAGGTTATATAAGTAGTCCCCTGTATCGAAGGGGGACTACACCTTGCCCGACCACCTGTGAGATGCCTGACAACAAGCAACCAGTTGGAAGGTATGGGGGTAAATTATAGCACCAAGCTGGAGACAACTTTAGCTATGTTGCCGGGCTCTCATTTTTGATTCAGTATAACCATTCACACCAACTGGTGGCGGACTAATTTTCATTGTGTTTTACTACAGAATCCAACGCTTTTTTCAATTCTTCCGGTTTTTGAGTACCAATTATCACTGTGTTATCTTTCAACTTTAAAACAATCCCTTTATTTCCACTCATATTATAAGCTGTTTCACCCCTTGTATTAATGCGGATTCCCCAACCTCCAAATTTTTTTAGTGAGTTGTAAGTAATCCTTTCATAGTCGTGTAGATCTCTGAAAAGGTATTTCTTGTATTGAAACTGAAACGGGAAAAAACGAACGTAAATTCCATCTTTACGAACTTCTATTATAAGCTTTAGTAATCCAAACAACACTGGAATAGTAACACCAAATATCAACCAAAATACAACAGTTATCACATCCGGTGCAGGGTTATTACCTATAGGAGAACCAAAAATAATTTGTTGAATGAACCAATACCACATGAAAGCAACAATCAGTAAAATCAATCCCCATAACCAAATTTGGCGTGGTCGCTGGACTTCTCGATACTCCATTTTATTATTCTCTGTCATAAAGCTACTCCTTTTTATTTACTATATGTTTCTATTAAAGCACATATCAGGAGACGTTGCCGATGTGAATGTCGTTTCTTATTCAACTGACAGGCAGGTTAACCTTTGTGTTCAATAAATGGACTAGTTTGTTGAAAGGATAAATTCTGTTTTTTAGCGAATAGAATAACAAACAAACGTATCAAGAATACAGATATGGAAAAATAACAGAAACAAGGGGGTAGGAATATGCGAATAAGTAGAATAGATCATGTAGGTGTAATCGTAAACGATCTTTCTGCTGCTAAAGAATTTTTTCTCGATTTTGGCCTGGAAATGCTTGGAGAAGGAGAAGTGGAAGGTGAGTGGGTCGAGCGAATAATTGGACTTAATGGCGTCAGAGAGACGGTTGTTATGTTAGGGATGCCGGATGGACAGGCAACTTTGGAGCTGGTCAAATTCCATACACCGGAAGATGAAAAAGGTATGCAGCAATCTTTTGCAAATACTTTGGGTATCCGGCATATTGCTTTTGCTGTAGAAGATATTGAAGGCGTGGTGGCTAAATTGAAAAAGAAAGGCACGGAACTTTTTGGTGAGATACAAAATTACGAAGACACTTATAAGTTATGCTACATTCGTGGGCCTGAGGGGATTATTTTAGAATTGGCGGAGAAAATCAGGTAATTAAAAAGGGTATAAAGCAATGCTGTTTGATTTAGAAGATGGGATAAGCAGTAGATAAAATGTGTTTGATCGTTGGCTTCAGACCTATTGTGATACTTGATTTTTTTGTGCTTAATTTCAAACACCCGTATCTTTACGACTCCGCTTTTCGTTTATAATAAGTGAAAGACTAAATTCAAGGAGTGATTGGCAATGCGGCCGCTTGTTAACCAAACTCCAGCCGAAACGAAGGAAACCTTCACAAATGCTATCGAAGCCTATGTGCCCCAATTGAAGAGCTATTGTATTTCCCTGACCAATTCGAAGTGGGACGGTGAAGACCTTATGCAGGAAACGCTGGCAAAAGCCTATCAAAGTCATAGGAAAGAAACGAGACCAATCAGCAAAGCATACTTGTATCGAATCGCTTCCAACACGTGGATTGACCAATACCGCAAGCGAAAGCCGGATGAAGACTACAACAGGGAGCTATCGATTCTGCCGGCGGAAAATGCTGCGAATTCCGACTTCGTTCTGGAAGCAATTGAAACGGCGTTGCGTCAGTTATCCCCCAAACAGCGGGTGTCCCTCCTATTGACAGAAGGGTTTGGCTATACAGCCTTGGAAGCAGCCGAACTGATCGGAACCAGCGAGGGAGCAATCAAAGCAGCGCTGCATCGGGGCAGAGCAAATTTGAAACGGCGAAGAAATTGGCAAGAGAGTGACTCGGATGAAGAAACCGTAGCAGAATATATAACAGCCATTCATCATGCGAATCCGCAAAAAGTCATCGAGCTTTTTAAAAAGGAAACACAGGAACCAACGATGGCTTTGCGTTTTTCCGGTTCGCGAGCTGCTTCTTTTTCCGTCGTTCCGATTTCAACGGGAAATACTGTCTATGTAATTGTTACGCTGTCTTTGCCAGATGGAGAGATGCTGGCTGTTCCGTTTTATCGAAAAGAGTGGCGGTCTCTATTGGCCTTGATAGCAGGGGAGGTTTCCTTCGCGGCATAACGAAAGGAGTTATGTGAAATGTCCAATGTCATACCTTATGTGGTGGAACAGACAAATCGCGGAGAACGATCCTATGATATTTACTCACGGTTGTTAAAAGATCGCATCATCTTTCTCGGTTCAGAAGTGACAGATGAGACAGCGAACAGTGTAGTGGCCCAGTTACTGTTTCTTGCTGCGGAGGATCAGGAGAAAGATATATCGTTATACATCAACAGTCCTGGCGGCTCGATTACAGCAGGTTTTGCAATTTATGACACGATGCAATTTATCAAGCCGGATATTCAGACAATCTGCACCGGGTTGGCCGCATCGTTTGGTGCAATGCTTTTAGTTGCAGGAACGAAAGGGAAGAGGATGGCCTTGCCAAACAGTGAAGTGCTGATCCATCAGCCGCTGGGTGGCGCTAAAGGTCAGGCAAGCGATCTGGAAATCAGCGCACGCCGGATTTTGCAAATGCGGCAACGTATTAACAACATTATTTCCGAGAGAACCGGACAGCCAATCGAAAAAATCGAAAAAGACTCTGACCGTGACTATTTCATGACCGCCGAAGAAGCGAAAGAATACGGGATGATTGATCACGTCATTCATTTCAAGGATGCACTGTAAAATCGGGAAATGCCGATCCAATTACTGGGTCGGCCATTTTTCTCTTTATTGATGCTAAACGTCCTAACATATGAAAAGCCCATGATTACTAAAATAGTTATTAGGAGGTTGGGTTTTTATGGTAAAATCAATTGTTAAGGGTATAAAAAATGTATTTTTTCACATTTGAAAACAATCTGTACAGTAACTTGTTTATATTTATTTACAATAACCCTTTCGGAATTAATGAAGGATAAGAGAGAAAGAAATTCACCTTATTTTTGATTTTAGATTCTCTTCTTTCCAAACTTTCTTATGAACTTACATTGTCAATAAAATGTAAGGTTTTTGCTCTTTTGCTAAATGTCAGCACTGCAGAGTAAGAAATGAGGAGATTAGTATTAAAAAACTAATTGCACGTCTAACAATCATGTTGCTTTTATTAAGTGCTTGTTCGAAGAGTGAACAAGTTATTGAAATAAAAGATAAAGGTATATCAAGTTCACTATTTATTCAAAACGTGGAAGATAATTCATCCTCTGAAGAAATGACCAAGATGGTAAATGACAAACAAAAAATTGAAGATGTTCTGACTATGGTAGATGGGCTTAAAGCCAAAACGACATCTTCAGAAGAAATGATGGATAAGATGAAGTCAACGAACACTTATATGTTTGCTTTTTCTAAGGGCGAGGGATTAAAAAGGGGTAGAGCAGCACCTTATGCTTTTTACGCCTTAGAAAATGGGACCTTTATATTTCCTTACAATGATTTTAACTCTAAACAAAAACCTCTTATTACAATAGAAAAACATGAAGGGCTATTGGATGAAATGAAAAAACTGTTAGGAATTGAATTTTAGATAAAACATACAATACACCGTCGACTAAAAAAGAAATAACTCTGTAGATGGGCCCCATTCCATTTATCGATATGTTATGCAAAAAAAAACGCCGCAACCATCCTCATAGGTGATATAGTATTAACAAAGTTATTTTTTGGAGGATTCGATGTACCGTTATTCATTTTGGCTTTGGTTTTTAATAGTGGCGGGGTTATGGGGTGTTGCTCTGTTGCAACCGCAGGGAGTAGTCGGGATTTCTCCCGCCCGATGGATTGGCAGTGCTTTGTTTTTTGCTTTGTATTTTTTGCTTCCGCTCTTCCGCATGCGGGAAACAGTGCAGGCGATACTATTAAGCAGCTCCGGTCTAGTCACCATGGCTGTGTTCTGGCCGTTACATACAGATACGCCTAATTATTTCAGCTTGTTGTTGTTTGCTTACTTGGCAGGAGAGGCTGCATATCGTCTATCTGGCCGTCATGCGCTTATTTCCGGGGCGGTAATAGGAATTTGTGTCGTTCTCCCAATAGTTGAAGAAAACGGGGAATATTTTTCCTTTTCTTTTTTGTTCTTTTATTTGGGTATGCTCGGCTTGGCACTCTCCATCTTTCATCGTACCCATCAGGAAGCAGAGGAAGTTAGAGCGCGGTACGACGCCTTGCTCCATGAATACCGCGGCTTGAAGCGGAAAGCCGTTTCGGATGAAAAGCTGGCCAGGCAACAGGAACGAACGCTAATCGGCCGGGAAATTCACGACAGTGTCGGCCATAAGCTAACCAACTTATTGATGCAGCTGGAAGTGGCACGGATGGAAGCGGATGAAACCGAAAAAGAACGAATCGGTCTGTTAAAAGGATTGGCCCAGGACAGTCTGGAAGAAACCCGCCGGGCGGTCAAAGCATGGAACGAGGAAGAGGTTGGCGGTATTCCGGCAATGATTCGTCTGATACGCAAGCTGGAGGCAGAAAGCTATATCCGTATACAGTTTTCCGTCAAAAACCGTGCTTTTTCAGCACGGTTGGCGCCTGAACAAGCTGCAGCAGTATATCGGGCTGTGCAGGAATCATTGACCAATGTGATGCGCCACGGGCCGAAAAGAGAAGCTTCCATCCTATTTGAATCAGCAGGTGAACGCATCTTCCGGTTTGAAGTCACCAATCCGATTCCGTCTGGTTATCGGTTTGAAGAGGGGTATGGATTGACCGCCATGAAAGAACGCGTCCATCAGGCTGGTGGAAGTTTGGAAATCGTGGCATATAACCGCTTATTCATTGTGCGGGGGGCGTTTCCGCTGCAAAAAAAGGAGGGTGTCGCAAGTGGTTCGGATTCTATTGGCTGAGGATCAGTCGCTGGTCGCTCAGGGGCTTAAAATGATGATGGAAACAGAGGAGACCCTGCAGGTGACCGGGGAAGCGAAGAACGGAAAGGAAGCGATCGCCCTTTGTGAAAAACAGCGATTCGATTTGGCAGTCCTGGATATCCGTATGCCCGAAATGGACGGACTCGAAGCGGCCAAGGAAATCCGCAGCCGCTGGCCAAATATGAAGATTTTGATCCTGACCACGTTTAACGATGACGAGTATGCCTTGCAGGCACTGCGTTTAGGAGCTCATGGCTACATGCTCAAGGATGCGGATGCCGAAACGCTGATCCACTCGGTGAAAAGTTGTCTTGCCGGCGGTTTGCAGCTACAGGGCGAAGTAGCGGCCAAAGTGATGCCGCGCCTTCTGTTTGCGAATAATAAAGAGGTGCAAAGAGAACATCATTTAACACCCAGGGAACTGGACATTTTAAAACAAATCGGTGAAGGGAAAAGCAACAAAGAAATTGCAGCAGAATTGGCTTTATCGGTGGGAACGGTAAAAAACCACACCTCCCAGCTGTTGGATAAACTCGGGCTACGGGATAGGACACAGCTGGCTATTTACGCAATACGGAATGATTTGGTATAAAAATGTGACGCAGGTCATGGTTTGTCATTTAGATTAGTGACGGAAGACAGTATGCACGCTGTCTTCTTTTTTTTATACTTTAAAAGACATAAACCAAATCTGGTGGAAAATGGTGTTGAAGGGGGAAAGCGCTGTGCTGGAAACAACGAATTTGAAAAAAGCATTTAAAAAGAATGTAGCGGTATCCGACGTGAATTTATATTTAGATAAAGGGGAATCCGTCGGCTTGCTTGGACCGAATGGGGCTGGCAAATCGACGGCGATATCGATGATTTCATCGCTCGTTAAACCGAGCGCAGGAGATGTGACATGGCATGGGAAGAGCGTGGTCAAAGATCCGAATGTCATCCGCATGCACTTGGGAGTCGTGCCGCAGGATATCGCGCTATATAAAGAATTAACGGCTGTGGAAAATCTGCGGTTTTTCGGAAGGATTTACGGGTTGAGAGGCAAGGGACTGGAATCGCGAATGGCAAATGTATTGGAAATCGTCGGTCTGACCGAGCGCAAGAATGAACTGGTCAAACATTATTCCGGCGGGATGCAAAGACGGGTGAATATCGCGGTTGCCCTCCTTCATGAACCGGAGATCATCATCATGGATGAACCGACGGTTGGAATCGATCCGCAGTCACGCAATTACATTCTGGAAATGGTTCAAAAGCTCAACGAGGAGCAGGGAATGACTGTGTTGTACACAAGTCATTATATGGAAGAGGTCGAAAGGCTTTGCGATCGGATTTACATCATGGACCACGGCAAGGTGATCGCCTCTGGAACCAAACAGGAACTCACCGGCATTTTGTCCAGCGAAGAAACGATATGGTTGGAGCTCGATCGATCGTATCCCGGTCTGGTAGCTGAGTTGAACGACATGGAGGAAATACTCCGGGTCATCGAGACAGACAAAGGCATCAAGCTGATCACGCCGAAAAACAGCAGGCTGCTCGGGAGTATTTTTCAGGCTGCGGAACGGCAGCAGGCGCAAATCATCAGTTTGAATGTTCAAGTTCCGACACTTGAGGATGTATTCTTGCATCTAACCGGGCGCAAGTTGAGAGATTAGGGGGAGTATGGATGCTGACATTTTTAAAAAAGGACGTAGTCGTACTGCTTCGGGATCGAACGGAGCTGCTGGTGTTGCTTTTAATGCCGATTATTTTGACGGTGATTTTGGGATTTGCTTTGAACGGAATGTTTGCCGGTGGCTTTACTTCTTTCGATATGAAGGTCGCGGTGGTAGACCAAAATGATCGATCGGCAGGAATGGAACAATTCACGGAAGAAGTCAGCCAGCTTTCCATGCCTGATGCTGGTAAAAATCAACTCATGAAAGCTGCGGAATCTGCAGATCCTTCCGCCATGTTGACGAACCTGCTGGAAGACGAGGAACTCGGTCAGGTAATGGAAGTGGAAAAAATGAACGAAACCAAAGCGGAGCAAGCTCTAGGTGAGGGGGAAGTCACCGCCCTGCTGAAGATACCGGAGGATTTCACCTATCTATCGCTGAAAAGCATGCTGTTGGAGCAGGGGAAGGGTGCGGACCTTGAAGTGGTGGAAGGAAAGGATTCCGCTCTGATGGCAGGGATTTTTCATGACACGATTGATCGTTTCGTCCATACATTCAATTTTGAAACCGCCGTTGCCAAAGCTGCTGACGGGAAAGAAATGCCCGGTCCGGCGTCTGGTGGAACGGGGGAAGGTTTGGGAGGAACGATTACGGTGACAGAGCAGGAGCCGATCACCTCGATAGAATATTACTCGATAGGAATGGCTGTCATGTTTGCTATGTATGTTGCTTCCACGATTGCCTCCAAAGCTTATGTGGAAAATTATCAAAACGTCTTTGCCAGGATTCTTTTGTCTGGAAAACATCCACTCCTTTATTTATCCGGGAAGGCGATTTCCACATCCGTCTTAGTGTTTATGCAGCTTGTTCTGTTGTTTAGCATGGGAAGGTTTGTGCTTCATGCTTTTGCCGATAATTCCTGGCGGTTTTGGCTCGGTATGCTGGTGATCAGTGCTGTGTTTTCTTTATGTATCGGAGCATTGGGGGCTTTGTTGACGGCCATTACGGTGAAAGCGGAAAGCAATGTTGTTCCGGGAATTTTTTCTGGCGGTATTGTTTCTGTATTGGCCATGCTTGGAGGAAGCTTTTTTCCTGTCTCGGGCATGCCGGAATTGTTTACAAATCTCGGAAATTGGACACCGAATGGAATCATGTTGAATACAACATTACAGTGGGCACAAGGTCTTGGCCCATCGTTTATCACTCCCTTGATTGTACGGTTGCTGCTCTTGACCGTGTTGCTTATCGGACTCAGTCTGCTTATTTTTTCGAAAAGGAGGGCGGCCTGATATGAAATCTATTTTTCTTTTACAGCTGCAGCGACTGCGCCGTGAACCGATGCTGCTGCTTTCCATGACAGGAATGACCTTTCTCTTTGTGTTTTTTCTTGGAGGCTTCGGAGCCTCCGATCAAGTGGAAGTCCCGGTCTATTTCGACCAGTCGATGAATGGAAAGGAACAGGATATCCTGCTGGAAAGACTCAATCAATCGGAAAGCTATAGGTTTACAGAGACGGACCAGAAAACAGCAGAAAAACAGGTGGCATTAGGCGATATTCCTTTCGCGATGAAGGCCATGCCTGATGACTACCGGATGCTGATTGCTGCAGATGATCCGAACCAGGTGCTTGTCGATCAGTATGTCAAACAGGTCTATGCCGAAGAATTGCGTCTGCAGGAGGCAGAAAGCGCCACAGGGGAAACGGATTTGCGCAACGAGGTGGAAGCAGCCTTGAAGGAAGCGCCGATTGGATTGACCACATCGACAGCTGAAGGGGAGTCGACCTCTGGAGAATATTCCCAACGCAATCATTTCTTATTTGGCATGACGCTGTTCTTTTCGATTTACACCATCATTTTCAGTTTGAGTAAAGTGGCCGAGGAGAAACGGACCGGTACCTGGAACCGGGTGATTTTGTCGCCTGTTCGCAAGTTTCACTTGTACATCGGTCATTTAGCTTATTCATTTATGATTGGCTTTTTGCAAATCGTGATCATCTTTTCCATCTTCCGTTATGGTTTTGATTATTATATAGGTGGAAATATCGGCCTGATGCTATTGACTGTAGCCTGTTACACATTTGCAGTGGTGGCATTGGGGATGCTGTTGTTAGGATTGGTGAATAATCTCGAGCAGCTTAACGCCATTGTACCGATTGTCACGGTTAGTATGGCCATGATCGGCGGCGCCTATTGGCCGATCGAAGCGGTCAGCAATAGTATCCTGCTCGCAATGTCGAAGATTGTTCCGGTGACATACGGCATGGAGGCATTAAAAGGTTTGGCGTTGGATCAGTCGTTGTCTGCTTTGGCTCAGCCGTTGGCGATTTTGATCGTAATCGGGGTTTTTTGTATGGGTATCGGAATAAACTTGATGGAACGTAGAGCGTGAGAATCACCTTTCATACGAGAGGGCAGTCCAGTAGACAGGATTGCCTTCTTTGTTATGATAAGAGGGAAAGCGTTCCACCTTCTCTTTTGCTGGGTACATGGCATAGGTGGAAGGTGTAAGGAGAATATCATACAAAGAAAAGAACAAGGAGGCATTTTGATGAGCAAAGTAGAAGAAATCAGGAATAGCTGGTACAGTCACCGGCAAGTATTGCAGGAATTATTGGAAAAAATCGATGATAAGCATGTTGATTTCAAGCCTTGGGACGGGGCGTTTACTTTAGGTGGACTTGCTGTTCATTTGGCGACTTCCATGGAGATGTTCACCAAATCCACCAAAGAAGGTGTGTTCACTTTTCCAGATAGCAAGCCGGAATTCGAGACATTGCAGGACGTCCGGAATATAGTGGATAACTATACGCAAACTACGTTAAAGCTTTTTGAATCGATTTCGGATCACCATTTGGATAAGCGGTTAGAGATGAACGGGTTTGATGCACCTGCGGCTGTTTGGCTGGGCAATGCGAGAGACCATGAAATTCACCATAAAGGACAGCTTTTTACTTACGCGCGAATGGCAGGAGTGGAAGAAGTTCCGTTTTTTATGAAACAACCGACCAAAGGTTGAATATAGAATGGGTTGTGTTCAACAGTGCAACTCTCCACTCCGGCAAAGGAAATTCGTTTTCTACGGGCACGCAACCCCTTACTGTTACCCATGGAAAGTGAACAGAAACAGATAGGAACCTCGCCTCAAATAAAAGAATCATAGGAACCAGAGCAAAAACTGAGCGAATTCGATTAGAACTCGTTCGGTTTTCGCTTTTGTTGCCTTCTTTGTCCAGGTTCTCTATAAGGATGGGGGTACGTGATACCGGAAAGTCCTTAGGGCTTGTTTTCCAATGATAAGATGCAAGAGGACTCTAGTCATCCATTTCTTTCATTTCTTTGCGTAATTTTTTTATCTCTTCTGTTTGTTCCAAGATATTGTTATTTACTTTTCTTAAAGCGTCATAGACAGCAAAAATGCCTGCGAATACTAGGAATCCGAATAGGATATTCAAGTTATAATCCCCCTTGATCATTTCATCATACTGATACTGATTTTAACATTCGTTTCTCTCTAACAGGAAAAAAATGAACCATTTATGCTGGCAAAGCAACGGAAATTGCTTTAAGTGAGAAACAAGGTAATCGAAGAGGACTATTTGCAACACCAGATACCACAGTTTGCTGCATGCTCAGATACCTAACCGTGATAACCGAATGATATACCGTATAAGAAAAATTTGATGAAAATACGTACATTAAACGCTAAATAGTATAATTTGTTCGTTTTTTTAAAGGAGAATGGTTGTTTATAAAAGGCGTAAAAGGTATGATGTTCGTAAATGATGCAAGGGGGGATTCCATGTTTGGAGTGACGGGTCAAGAAAAGGCCATAAAAATGGTGTTGCTAGGTTCTGGGGAACTAGGCAAAGAAGTGATTATCGAAGCACAGCGTCTGGGAGTGGAAACCATTGCTATAGACCGATACCCAGCGGCGCCTGCCATGCAGGTCGCCCATCGCCATTATATCATGGATATGCTCGATGGGATTCATCTAAGGGAAGTGATTGAAACCGAGAAACCGGATTTGATCGTCCCGGAAATTGAAGCGATTGCTACAGAAACACTGGTCGAACTGGAACAGGAAGGATATCGTATAGCTCAGACGGCTTATGCAACACAGCTGACAATGGACAGGGAAGGGATTCGTCGCTTAGCAAGTGAACAGCTAAAGCTCCCAACAGCAGGTTATGCATTTGCCGAATCATTGGATGAATTGAAACAAGCTGTACATAAAATCGGGACACCGTGCGTGATCAAGCCCTTGATGAGTTCTTCAGGAAAGGGGCAGACTGTTTGCCGTACCGAGGCTGAAATCGAAGCTTCCTGGCAGGAGGCACTGAAAAGCGGACGTGGCAAAAGCGCCAGGGTAATCGTGGAAGAATTCATTACGTTTGATTCAGAAATCACCTTGATGACCGTCCGATCCTCCTCCGGTACAGTATTTTGTCCGCCAATTGGTCACAAGCAACAGGACGGGGATTATATACAGTCCTGGCAGCCCCATCCGATGAGCGAGGGGCAAATCCGGGAAGCAGAAGACATCGCCAAAAAAATCACAGATCATCTTGGAGGTTTTGGTGTTTTCGGGGTAGAATTGTTTCTTACCAGACAAGGCGTTTACTTTAGCGAAGTTTCTCCACGGCCTCACGATACGGGGATGGTAACCATGGCAACACAGGATTTATCCGAATTTGCATTACATGTACGGGCGATACTGGGATTGCCGGTAGATAAGGTGACACTTACTTCTCCTGGTGCAAGTCAAGCGGTCAAATCGGCGAGCGATATGGAATCCTATCTCTTCGAAGGTGCTGAACAGGCACTACAGACTCCTGGTACTCAGTTAAGATTATTTGGGAAGCCTACAGCCTCGATCGGACGCAGGTTGGCTGTCGTGCTTAATAAAGCAGAAGATGTAGAAGCAGCAAAACAGCAAGTGGCAGAAGCGGCGTCCAAGCTGAAAATAAAGAACACGGAGTCGGTGGAAAATAAATAGCTCTATAAAGAAAGGGGTGGAAGCATGAAAGCAACGTTGGCGGAAGCATTCAACCAAACGTCGTATCGGTTATCGGGCCATACACCGCGTAATCTAGAAGTGCTTAAACAGGCTTTGAATCAAGTGGATGGTGAAAGAGCGAGCGACCTGTATGGAAACGGAGAAATTATCGAGGGTTTTCAGCATAAAATGGCCGGATTCTTGGGAAAAGAGGCTGCAGTGTTTTTTCCGAGCGGCACAATGGCCCAGCAAATAGCGTTGAGAATATGGGCAGATGAAAAGCAGGTGAAGCGGGTCGCTTACCATCCATTGTCCCATCTGGAGATCCATGAAGAAGACGGACTGAAAGAGCTTCATCATCTCGAGACAATATTATTGGCAGACGAGAATCGTGTGATCGAGCTGGAGGATGTCACGGGGTTGGATAAAGAGATCGCATGCCTGCTGCTGGAGCTGCCGCAGCGGGAAATCGGCGGCCGGCTTCCGTCCTATGAAACCTTGGAAGCAATTTCGGATTATTGCAGAAAGCAGGGCATCCGCCTCCATTTAGATGGCGCGCGACTTTTGGAGATCCTGCCTTATTACGGAAAGTCTGCAGCAGAAATAGGTGCTTTATTCGACAGTGTCTATATCTCCATGTACAAAGGATTGGGCGGTGTGGCAGGTGCTATTCTTGCTGGTGAGAGATCTTTCACAGAGAAGTCCAAGGTGTGGAAAAGGCGGCATGGCGGTGATCTAATCAGCCTTTATCCGTACATTCTTTCGGCCGATTACTACTTTGAAAAACACAAGGACAAAATGGATCAATATTATCAGGATGCCGTGCAGTTGGCGGAGCAGCTTAATCGTTGCCCGTATATTTCAACATTGCCAGAAGTCCCGGTATCGAATATGTTCCACGTTTATATAGCGAAGGGGAAAGGGGTTGTCGAGCCTGTCTTGGCTTCAGTCTATGAGGAGACCGGGGTAGGCATCACAAGTTACATCAAAGAAAAGTATGACCAGGCTTGTTATTTTGAGGTAAGTATCGGCGATTGGTATCATGCTATCCCAAAAACTTCTTTGGAAAAAACACTAACTTTGCTTAAGGAGAGACTCAGATAGACAGGGGAATAGTAAACAGGAAACACTAGTGTGGCCTCATGTTAATCTAATAATTTCAATTTGCATAAGAAGCACTTTAATAGATCGAATCGTTATCAAAGTGCTTCTTTATATTGTTATATAAGGTTTTTAAGGTGAAAACATTCCGTTATGATCCTATATCTTTCAACCATTCCTTCAGCTTGGCTTTCGGATAATAAACTTTATGGTTGATGATGATATGGGGGATATCGGGAAAATCCTCTTTTAACGATTTTGCATCTTCCTTGGTAATCCCCATGAAATAATGGACTTCACTTTCTTTCAATAGTTGTTGGTCGTCATCGTCACTAAAGGTGTCCAACAATCCTTTTGTTTCAGGATTTTTGAAATTTTTCAGCCCTTCTCCAATAAAGTAACCAGCTGCAGCTATTCCAATTGCCAGCCAGAAAAAATCAAATTCCATGGCAATTCCTCCTATGTTATGTATATAAATTGCTTTGCTTTTGTTTACGTTTTTCTTCTCTACAAAGTTTCACTTTTTGTCCACCAGCGACAGGATGGTTGAATGGATTTTAAGCATGCTATCGGATAGGAGGTGAAAGAAATGCTGGCAGATGGACAAGATGAACACTTTGATGGTGAACGGGAAGGTGTTTATAACGATTCGATTGGTAAAGAAATCGGTGTGCAAAGCGATGCGGCTAAAGAATCGGCAAACCCTTTTCACGTGAAGGCACTGAAGAAAGAAAACGAAATGGGCCGTATGAATCGCACACGAAAGTGAGCAGGAACAAAAGCGCAAGCGCCTTGCTCACTCCCGCAAGCTTAAGAAAAGCCTCGGTGTGACGTTTTTTGTCACAGAGAGGCTTTTCTTAAGACCTCGGAGGTGTAGGCGCTGGAGCTGGATGATACAACCACACATAGAATTATCCATAAAAAGAAATATTACAATTTCCTAGACAGGGAAAACAGCGGTGGGAATGAAATCTCGCCGTTGTTTTTTTTCAGTTTAACTGTTGTGAATTATGCAGGAATTTGTTCTCCCTCAATCGAAAAATATCAATGTCAATTCAAAAGGAAACCCAGTCAGGAGGATATAAATGCATATTGAAAAAGGAATAGCACGAAAAAAGGAAGGGGAATCGGTTCCTTACAGGTATTTTCGAAATACACCAGACAATAGTAAACTGTGTGTGATGCTTCCCGGATTAGGTTACACAACGGATCAGCCATTGTTTTATTATGCTACCGGCCTGTTTTTGGAAAAAGGATTTGATGTCTTACATGTTCAATATGAGCATGACAATAGTTCCTTTATTAAGCTGGAACGGGAAGAACAATTTGAAGTCATAAGTGATGATGTAGAGAAAGTACTGGGAGAGGTAGTATCCGCAAATAAAAACACGAATATTTTTATGATGGCCAAGTCTATCGGAACCGGCGGTCTTGCGCATTTGTTTCAAAAAAGCAAGGAGAATCTGAAGATTACAAAGGTAATCTGGCTGAACCCGCTGCTGCAAATAGATACACTTTATGACTGTTTGCGCAGTAGTCGGAAAGAGAGTTTATTGCTCACTGGTAATAAGGATCAATACTTTGTAAAAGAAAGGATGAGCGAACTCGCAGACAAAAGAAATTTTAAGACGCGGATTTTAAAAGGTGCCGATCATTCTTTGGAGCATGAGGACGGAATTTACCAGTCTATTGAATGCATGAAAGTTATCATGAAGGAAATAGATATGTTCACGAACGGATAATGGAAAAGTGAATGATTATCAGTGCTTGAATCGATATGCGGAAGGTTTTGGAATCTAAAGTAAAATAGCTTCTTGACGAAACGGTTTAATTTTTATATAGTAAGTAATAATTTAACAATGAACAGTGCGAAGAAAAGGATAGGCGTTTTTCTTACCGGTTTACAGAGAGGGAAGTCAAGGCTGGGATCTTCCCAACGCAGGAGAAAAATGCACCACCTTCGAGCAGTATTGAGGAAATCAAGTATTCAATACCGCAACCGCGGCGATAAAGCGGAATGAGCCGTCACTTTTTTCAGGAGTGACGGGAAGCTGGGTGGAACCACGGGTCTGACACACACTCGTCCCTTTCGTATAGGGATGCGGTGTGTTTTTTGTTTGCAAAAAAATAGAGGAATATGCAAGGAAAAGGACAACAGTTTTTCTAAAACGGCCGACAGAGAGGGAGGTCAAGGCTGAGAGCTTCCCGGTGCAGATAGAAAAGCTTACCACCTTCGAGCAGTCCAGGGGAAGTTTTAGTAACCGGACCGCAGACGCTGCGATAAAGCCGTAACGAAGCTGTCTTGTATCATATTTACTTGACGGAAAGCTGGGTGGAACCACGGGTATCAAACACGCTCGTCCCTTATTTTTAGGGATGGCGTGTTTTTTTACTTATATGGAAAAAAGGAGCGAATAGGAATGGAATCTAACGAAATAATCGTCCGCTTCCCGGATGGAAGTGAGAAAAAGTACCGGCAAGGTGTAACGCTTGAAGAAATAGCGGGGGCGATCAGTCCGTCTTTACGAAAGAAATCGGTTGTCGGAAAAGTGAACGGCGCGTTGACAGATTTACGAAGCATTATTTCCAAGGATGCCGAAATAGAGCTGCTTGACGTTCAGTCACAAGAGGGGTTGAAGGTGATGCGTCATACTGTTGCGCATGTATTGGCACAGGCTGTCCAGCGTATTTACGGAAATGTTCATTTCGGTACAGGGCCGGTCATTGAAAATGGATTTTACTATGATTTGGAATTGAGCCAACCGGTTTCACAAGATAACCTGGAACAAATCGAGAAGGAAATGAGAAAAATCGTATCGGAAAATCTGCGAATCAAGCGTGAAGAAGTGTCAAGAAATCAGGCAAAGCAATTGTTTGCGGATGATCCGTTAAAGTTTGAACTGTTGGAGGATATCCCGGACAATGAACCAATCTCGGTGTATCGACAAGGTGAATTTATCGACTTATGCAGAGGGCCGCATCTTCCGGAGACTCGCCATATTAAAGCATTCAAACTGACACATGTCTCAGGAGCCTATTGGCGCGGAAACAGTGAAAACCAGATGCTGCAGCGTATTTATGGCGTGGCCTTCGCTTCTGATGCAGATCTAGAGGACTACTTTTCGTTTTTGCGGGAAGCGGAAAAGCGGAATCATCGCAAGCTGGGCCGTGAGCTGGACTTGTTCATGTTTTCGGAGGAAGCGCCGGGAATGCCTTTTTATTTGCCGAACGGACAGTTCATTCGCAACCGACTGGAATCCTTTTTGCGGGATATCCAAAATCGATATGGATATCAGGAAGTACGTACACCGTTCATGATGAATCAGCGGTTATGGGAACAATCCGGACACTGGAACCATTATAAAGACAACATGTATTTTTCCGAGGTCGATGACCAGCGATTTGCCTTGAAGCCGATGAATTGTCCAGGGCATATGTTGATTTTCAAAGACAAGCTACGCTCTTATCGGGAGCTGCCGATCCGTATGGCTGAGTTCGGCCAGGTCCACCGCCACGAATTCAGTGGTGCTTTGAATGGATTGCTGAGGGTTCGTACATTTTGCCAGGATGATGCCCATATTTTCGTGACAGCCGAGCAAATCGAGGACGAAATTACTTCTGTATTGAAAATGATAGATGAAGTATATCGTGCCTTCGGATTTGACTATTCCATCGAACTTTCGACAAGACCGGAAGATTCCATGGGGGAAGAGGCACTCTGGGATAAAGCGGAAGCGGCTTTAAAGGATGTATTGGAAAAACTGGATTACGACTACCGAATAAATGAGGGAGATGGAGCATTTTACGGGCCGAAAATCGATGTCCACATCAAGGATGCACTAAAGAGAAGCCATCAATGCGCGACGGTACAGTTAGACTTTCAAATGCCCGAACTATTTGACCTGGCTTATGTGGATGAAGACAACCAGAAAGTCCGTCCTGTTGTCATCCACCGTGCCGTTTTCGGGTCGATTGATCGCTTCCTGGGAATTTTGATCGAACACTTTGCCGGTGCGTTTCCGGCATGGTTTGCGCCTGTACAAGTAAAACTGATACCGGTATCCAGTGCTGTTCATGGGGATTACGCAGTAGAAGTGCAAAATCGCTTACAAACAGAAGGGGTACGAGTTGAAGTAGATTTACGAGAGGAAAAAGTCGGTTACAAAATGAGGGAAGCACAAGTCAAAAAGACACCATATATAGTAGTGATCGGTGACAAGGAGAGAGTCAATCAATCGATTAATGTCAGGAAATATGGTCAGAAGGAATCGGAAGAATTGAAACTGGATGACTTTATTAATCGATTGAAGGAACAGGTTGATAAGAGAGAGAGTTTATAAGCAAATGCCATTTATTTGAGTGGGGAGGACAGGAAAACATAAAAAGGTCGGGAAAGAATAGGACCACCTGTAAAGAGGCTGGGACAAATGTATCTTGGTTAAGAATGCCGCTTTGCCAAGTGGATCTTCAGCTCGAGCTCATTCCGCAGGAGACTGCGTACCTTGCCTCCGTTCACGTAAAATTACTCGCAAACGAGCGAGGCGCCACTCCTGGCTGATTTCTGTTTTCTTCTCATACCGTTGCCTTGAAAGCTAAACCGTATGGAAAGAGGAGTACTTCTTTTTTATTTTTATGGTGTTGGTCCGCAAGCTTCAATTTCCAAATAAAATACCTTCCGTGCTGTTTTCATCTTCGTCTCTGTTTAGAAACCTTAACAGTCAGAAGAATACGATTCTATTTATTTTGTTTTGATTATAAAAAAATGGGACCCGAAAACGTAGCGGAGGCAAGATACGGAGACTCCAACGGGAATAGCTCGAGCTGAAAATCCCGGAGGAAAGCGTCTTTTGCTTTCTGAGGAAGTTGAAGCCGTGCCCGTGGAACACGTAGTATCTTGCCGTAGCAAACCCAGACACGTAAGTCTATCGAAGGAACACAAACTTTAAAAACCGAACGAATTTGATTGATCGTTCAAATTCGCTCGGTTTTTGTTTGGTGCCAAGCTTTTGTCCCGGCCGCTTTGCATTGGCTACTATGCTTTTGTCCGATCTGCTTGTCTTTCTATTAAAATTTTGCCATAATTTAGAAAACAGTAGGGATATAATCTAAAAGGGAGCGTTAATTACTTTGCAGATAATAATGTTGATCGTGAGCAGCATCACTTTTGTTTTTTTCGGTATGGTCGTTCTGGTACCGTCGTTCAACCCACCTGATTATTTGCTGTTTGGTGTGTTGACCGTACTCTTGGTGTTGATGGGAACAGACAATCTGATGGACAGTCGGAAAAAGGTCGGAGTGATTTTTTTGGTTACGGCTTCTGTTACATGTTTGACCGCTCTAAAGGAATTGATTGTCCATTAATATACAGGAGGGAGAGTTACCGTATGGATTACTCGTTGAAAAAAATGACCCAGCAGCAGGCGGAAGAAATCGCTTATCAGTGGCATTACCCAGATGAATATCGTTTTTATGATATGGAAGCGGATGAAGAAGATTTGGAAGAGTTTTTAGATGCAGATCAAAGAGCAGAAGATTACTATGTTGTTGAAAAGAATGGTCAATTGATGGGATTCTTTTGTTTTCATCCAAAGCAACATGGTAAGGTGGAAATCGGACTAGGTATGAAGCCGGAATGGACGGGTAAGGGAAAAGGTCTGGGCTTTCTTCAGTCTGGTCTACAATTCGCCATCCTGAATTATCGTCCATCAGCGATTACGTTATCCGTGGCAGCCTTTAATAAACGGGCGATCAAGCTATACACAAAGGCTGGCTTTGCGGAAACAGGTACATTCATGCAAAACACCAATGGAGGCTGTTATGAATTTGTTTCCATGGCATGGTCTCCTGACAGCCAACACAGGGAAAATGAGGAAACCAGCAAGTCTCAATGAGAGAGCTTGCTGGTTTTCTTCTCTAAAACTTTACTTTTTATTTACCGATGCATCGTAAATGGAATTCACGGCTTCGCCAAGGGCTGCATTGAATTCTTCTTCGCTTTGGTTGACATTCAAATCAGCGCTCAGTGCTCTGGAGAAGCTTGCAATCAGCCCGTCATTTTCTTTCAGCTTCTCGTTGGCTTCATCGCGGGAATACCCGCCGGAAAGCGCGACGACTCTTACAACGCGTGGATGGTCGATTAATTCTTTGTACGTGTTTGCCACCGTTGGAATCGATAATTTCAGCATCACATTGTCTTGCTCGTCCAGTTTATTTAAGTGGTCGAGAATTTCGTTTTTCAAAATTTGTTCGGATTTTTCTTTGTCATTGCTGTGGATATCCACTTCTGGTTCTATGATCGGCACCAAGCCGGCTTCGATGATTTGCTTGCCGATTTCGAACTGCTGCTCAACGACAGCTTTGATGCCTTCTGGGTTAGCCTCTTTGATGACAGAGCGCATTTTTGTACCGAAAATATTCCGTTCATTAGCACGTCTGAGTGTTTCCTCTAAGTCGTGGATAGGTTTCATCAATTGAACGCCGTTTGATTCATCGGCCAGTCCTTTATCGACTTTCAGAAACGGGACGATGCCTTTTTCATCCGCAAGGTAGTCAGCGGTATATTTACCCTCGATCTCACGGTCCATTGTCTGTTCGAACAGAATCGCTCCCAGAATGCGATCTGAGTCGAAAGCAGGGGATGTGATGATCCGTGTACGCATTTCATGGACGAGATCAAACATTTCATCCTCGTTTGAATAAGCATCTTCGGAAACGCCGTAACCCGCCAAAGCCTTCGGAGTACTTCCGCCGCTTTGGTCCAGGGCGGCGATAAAGCCTTTCCCGTTTTTGATTTTCTCGAATTGATTTGTTTGCATCTTTTCCACTCCTTTACCGATTTTCATTCACTTCTTCTGAACAGTACTAGAACAGAACGAAGTTTCCACCCTTTAGTTTAGCTTAAATAAAAGATAAGTTGTAGTAAACGGACTTGAAAAAGGCGAAGAAATGAAAAATGGGGGAAATCCACTTCTTTATTCATGGAAATACCTTTCAGACAGTGATAGCTCCGATTGGCAGATAGGAAAAGGAATCTTTTCTTCTATATAGAAGTAGTATTGTATAGCATGCTTACAAGGAGGGGGTTACGTTGCGGATAGAAGAAGAAGTCGCTGCCAAAGTTTATCGGATGAGAGAGCTCCACGAAGACTTTTCTAGAGGCTGTTATCAAGAAATGAATGACAATTATTCAAACCATTTTACCGGAAAGCTCTATATGCCTGCGATTGGGGAAGTAAGGACTTTTACAGGAGAAGAAATCAAGGAAGGGAACAAAGAGGCTGCATCTTACTATAAAGGGAAAAAGATCATGTTTATCTATTCGGGGCTGCAAATTGTCCCGCAGTCCGACAAACAAGCTGCTGTATCATATCACATCACTCACAAGTCGGACGGCAAACTTGTCAACACACTCTCGTTGGAAGTATGGGAAAAAGAAAAAGATGGGGAATGGAGAATGATCAGGTGGTATGAAGAAAAAGGGATTGGAAGGCCGATCTAAGTGGTACCTGCTATATTTGTCCATTTATTTGGCATTTTTAGCAGGTGTCGTGTTTGCGGTGATGAATCAACAAAGCAAAGCAGTAATGTTAAATGATACGGAGTACACGCCGGATACCGCCATGCCGGAAGCTATAGCAGAAATGAGAAGGGAAAAGGGATACAAGCCGCTGCATGAAGTCTACAAAGACTTGCCGATTGTAGATGTGCACAGCCATAGTGTACATGATCTGCACAGGAGTGAAACGCACGATATGAGCCATGTAACGATCGGCAAAGACGTGTGGGAAAAATATGGTATCGATAAAACGGTCTTGTTCGGGGATGTTTCTGCACCGTCGGCTGTCCGCACAGATCGCCTTGCCTGGCGTTATTACAGGGAATATCCAGATTTAATATATCCATCTTTTTCTGGTTTTCCTTTGGAAAAGGGGGAAAATGGAATGGACAGGGTAAAAGAAAATCTGGAAAAAGGATACCTTGCAGTTGGAGAAGTTTATGCTGCATCGACTTATTCTCCAAGTGCCGATGTATTATGGAAAGGGCGGCATCCATATTGGGGGATACTCCCGGATATCTATCCATTACTAGCATCTTACCGTACACCGATTTTGCTGCATATCGATCCCCCGGAAGGTATTAACATAAATTATTTAAAGACAGCGCTTCGCAAAAACCCGGAAACGATCTTTATTTTCGCCCACGCAAATGTCTTTAATTCACCGGAAAACTTGGAGCGGCTGCTTGCTGAATTCGATAATCTATATATAGATTTTTTCGCTGGTTTTACCAAGTATAATTCAAATAGCAGTCACTCGCTGGAGGATTTTGTTCCGCTGATTGAAAAATATCCTGATCAATTTTTTCTCGGTTCTGATTCAGGGGTGGAGATCGGAATCGAAAAGGCATACCGGGCAATGTATGAACTGATTGATCGACTAAGCCCTGAAACAGCGGCAAAGGTTGCTTTTCAAAATTATGAGCGGTTGATAGAAGAACAGCCGGCGACCGAATTGCAGAAACAAACCATCAGAGAACTTGCGGCGGAATTATCGCTGGAAGGCAAAACGTATCGACTCAATAAACGCAAAGCCAATGAAATAATTTTTTCCTTGCAGGACCAGAGGTCAAGCCCGTGATAAAAAAGGTGAGCCGGAAAGAATTCCCGCTCACCTTTTTGTTAGTACACTTTGTCGCCGTTGAAAATAGAATTTTTAACAATCACGTAATCTACATTGCGAATGGCGTCGAGCTTGTTGCCTCCCGCATATGAAATAGAGGATTGCAAATCTTGTTCCATCTCTTTCAACGTATCGGAAAGATATCCTTTATGCTCGACAAGCATCTTTTTCCCTTCGACGTTCTTCTTTTCTCCTTTTTGGAATTCAGAAGCAGAACCGAAATATTCTTTGAAAAGCTTGCCGTCCGTTTCGATTGTCTCGCCCGGAGATTCTTCATGGCCCGCGAACAGAGATCCAATCATGACCATGGAGGCACCGAACCGGATTGATTTGGCGATATCGCCATGCGTCCGGATTCCGCCGTCGGCAATAATCGGTTTACTGGCGGCTTTGGCGCACCAGCGCAGTGCAGCCAGCTGCCAGCCGCCGGTTCCAAAACCGGTTTTGATTTTTGTGATACATACTTTGCCAGGGCCGATACCGACTTTTGTCGCGTCGGCGCCAGCGTTCTCCAATTCCCTTACGGCTTCCGGAGTCCCGACATTGCCGGCGATGACAAAGCTGGCAGGCAAATGTTTTTTGATATGCTGGATCATTTCGATGACAGCATTCGAATGGCCATGGGCTATATCGATGGTGATGTATTCCGGCGCAAGCTGCGCTTTTGCCAGTTCTTCGACAAAATGGTACTCTTCTTCCTTAACACCCACACTGATGGAGGCGATCAAACCACGATCCTTCATATCCTTCGTAAAAGCAAGACGTTTCTCTGGTTCGAATCGGTGCATGATATAGAAATAACCATTTTCGGCTAAATATAATGCGATTTTTTCATCGATAATCGTCTGCATGTTGGCGGGAACCACCGGAAGTTTGAATGTGTTGCCGCCAAGCGTTACGGTTGTGTCACATTCTGAACGACTGTCTACGATACACTTTGCAGGGACCAATTGAATATCTTCGTAATCAAATACATTTTCCATGTTATACACCTCTAAACACGAATATTATGATGAAGTTCAATGTTAATGTTCGTACATAGGGTAATTTACATCATTTTTAAGCAGTTGTCAAAGGTTTTATTAGGGTTAAAACAGAACTATTCTATATATATAGACATCATTTTTATCTGAATGAATGATATAATGCAGGCTGACCGGGTACACTGGTTGTAAAAACAAAATGGACCTTTGCCTACATCATAAGGCGGAGAATGCTAAGCAGCGGGATTATACTTTTGCACATAAGTCTCTTGTTAAACACCAGCTCCAGCTGAAAATCGTCCTGATAAAGGAGGGATACGTATGGATATCCGTATTGAAATGCTATATCAGACTCCAAAAGGAACAACGGCCAGATTCCATTCGGAAGAAATGAATCCGGGAAAAGCGATCCTGATAGCGGAGGATTTGGAAAAATCCGGACGGGCAAAACAAATCCACTTTCTCGATAGCCGCGATATGGGATGGACGTTAAAGGAATTAAAAAAATTTATTGCTGAAATAGAAACAGAACCACATAATGTCACGGTATATTTTGATGGCGGCTTTGACCAGGATATGCAGCATTCGGGTTTAGGATGTGCTATTTATTATGAACAAAACGGAAAATCGCTTCGTCTGAGAAAAAATGCACAAGTAGAAGAGCTGGATACGAACAATGAAGCAGAATATGCCGCTTTTCATTTGGCGCTGCAAGAGTTGGCGTATATGGGGGTGCATGACCTTCCTGTCACTTTTATCGGTGATTCGCAGGTTGTCTTACATCAATTGAGTGGGGATTGGCCATGTTATGAAAAAGAGCTATCCAAGTGGATAGATCGCATCGAAACCCTGCTGGATGAACTGGGCATCGATCCTTCCTTTCAGCTTGTTTCCCGCAAGTTGAATAAGGAGGCAGACCAGCTCGCTACACAGGCGCTGCGTGGGATAGCCATCACAGGTACGAAAGAAGTAAACAAAACATAAAAACGGAGAAAAATACTGAAATTGGCAAGTGAGAAAGCTTCCGGTTTCAGTATTTTTTTGATTTTATTTTCGATACATTATTATTTGTGATAAATTACCTTGACAGACAAAGTAATGTGTTTTAAATTGTATTTCAGGAGGTGATGAAAAATTGGCCAGTAATATTTCGACAGACCTGATCAGAGGGCACACTGACACCATCATATTGAATGTATTACAGCAGGGGGATAGCTATGGCTATCAAATTTACAAGACGATTATCGCGCTCAGTGGAAGTCAGTATGAATTGAAAGAAGCGACGCTTTATACTGCTTTTCGCCGATTGGAGAAGGAGGGGTATATCGCTTCTTATTGGGGGGACGAAACGCAAGGAGGACGCCGGAAATACTACCGTATAACAGACACAGGTATGCAGCGTTATAAACAAAACAAACAGGATTGGCATTTTGCCAAGAATGTTTTGAACCGATTAATCGAGGGAGGAATTCAGAATGAAGAGAATGAACCAGGATCTTAATCAAAAAATTCGATCCTATGTAGACAATTTGTTTGCTGGAATTGGCGATAGTCAACAGTTGTACGAACTAAAAGAGGAGCTGTCCATCAACCTGAAGGAAAAGGTCATCGATTATAAAAAAGCCGGCATGAATGAAGAGGAAGCCTTCAAGGAGGCTGTTAGTTCGATGGGTGATTTGAGCGGCCTCGTTGAGGATATGCGGCAGATCGGCCAGGATCAGACGAGAAAAGAGGTCTATTCTTCCATGACCGCCCGTGTTTCCACTGTTGGATTAATCACTGGCATACTGATTGGTCTTTTCGGTCTGTTGACAATGGCTATGCTGTATTTTATGAAGCTTCCATTGGAAGCTGTTACCGGACCGGCTATTTTCATCGTGTTAGGTGGAGCGCTTATCGCATACAGTCTCCTGACTAGGGAAACAAACAAAAAGTACGCCATGACCAAGGTGCGTGCCATGCTATATGGTTTGTCGGTCGGATTGATTCTGTTCAGTTTGTTTACGGCATTTACTTCCGGTTTTGCGACTGGTGAAATTTTTATCGGAATCAGTTCTTTCATGGTGTTTTTCCTGGCTGGGTTTGGCTTGTTGCTTGGGCTGTTGTTTACAGGGACAGACCGGAAAAAAGGAAGGTAAGAAATTTGTTTCCACAAGATGAACACATACCATACGAGAAACCATTGATGAGAGACGAAAAGCCCCCTTTGCGTTGAAGCAGAAGGAAGCTTTCCGAAAAAGTTGTCTGATTTCGTCCCTTGAAGACAGGGACCGGGGAGAAGTGTTGGCGCACTTCTCTTTTTTATTATAACGAATAAGATAGTTTGATTCTACTAAGCAAAGCTATTTATGGTGCGTGTTCTAAAAAGAAGAATAAAAAGGAAGAGGAAATTTGAGTTCGGCGTAGGTTTGAGAAACGGAATGTATCCACTAAAAAAGAGATCAGCGGAAAATCGAGCCGATGGAGAAATACGAAGTGTCCTTTTCGCCGCACTTATAGAAGCGTCACCCAATCTGGTATTTCCAGCGAACAAAGGATTTTTCTTTCAAGATCGCGTGGTTCGTTATAGGAACTGTTTGCTTGAAGCTCGGTATCTACAAAAGCCGGATGGGTCATGACTTCCACTTTACCGGTTGGGACCCTGGGTAAGTGATCGAATATCTGCCTGGTTATTCCTTGTCCATAAAAATCTGTCCACAGAACATCGGTCAAAAGGTGATCGGGATGGCAGCGAAGCGACTCTGCAAATCGAACAGGAACCCGATAGTCTTCAGCTAATCGCAGCGTCAACTCTTTCAGTGGTTCCCAGCCATGAATATGATGGTGGCTGTCGATATGATGAAGGGGCAACCCTGTAGAAAGAAACGCCTCCAATTGCGTCCGCCATTCTTTTTCGGTTTCCTTCAAATCAGGAACAGTGGTTTCACGAAAGTTACTCCTCCGGAGAAAGGTGCCTTCTTTGTCGACAATCTGCTTTAAGTCAGGACACAGGGCTTTTCCCCAAGTAAGAACAAGGTGGATTCCGACCTTCAAACGAGGATGATGTTTTGCCGCTGCTACAGCATCCTCCACGGCAAGACCATTCATCATTAAAGTTGCGGAACCTACCACTCCATTCACAAAAGCTTCTATGATTCCGTCATTGACGCCTTTCGTCAAACCGAAGTCATCTGCATTAAATAAAACTTCCATCCGTCTGTTTCCTTTCTTTTATTAAGTATTTTGGTCATACAATCGTTCGATGATGAAATTTGTTTTGTCTCCGCGAAAATAGGAGTGTGAAAATTCGATCTTGTTTCCGTGCTTATCTTCTGCTGTTGTCTCGATATAGAAGAGCGGCAATCCAGTGTCACACTGTAAATGGCTGCAGATTCGCTCGTTTGCAAAGGTGATTTCTACTTGTTCAGTCGTTTTTCCAATCGGAATATGAAAGACGTCTTGTAAGGCTGCATAGAGGGATGTTTCGGCATGCTGTTTCGTAAGACCGGGTGCTATGTGCCAAGGGATATAAGAAATTTCATATTGGATTGGTTCTTGGTCTGCCAGCCGGATTCTCTCTATTCGCTGCACGGCATCGTTGATGGATATGGATAAAGAGTGGGAAAGTTGCTGATCAGCCGGGATTACCTGAAGGCCGAGTAACATGATTTTTGGCTTCTTTCCTTGTATTGCTATCTGGTCGCTATACCGTTCGATTGTGTGGGAAAGGGTTTGCTTTACCTTTAGATCTGCTACATATGTACCCCGCCCTTGATGGCGTGCCAGGTATCCTTCTTGTGTCAATTGATTCAAGGCTGTTCTCACGGTCGTTCTGCTCACGTTAAATATGTTGCAAAGTTCCATTTCCGTCGGAATCTTTTCGCCGATTTGGTAGTGGCCGGTTTTAATGCTAGTAAGCAATTCCTCTTTAATGTATTCATGTAATGATAGATTATTGTTCATTGCATAACTCCCATCTGAAAAGCGGCTGTAGTTTGTTATGACAAATCCGGCTCTTACTCCATATTGTATGGGCGGAGAATTATTTGTATGATACATTTTCTGTGCCTCTGACGCATAAACATCTTTAAAAAGAACTTGTCATGACATTCGACTTCTGATCTGTGAAAGGAATGATCATCAATGTGATGGATGAAATTATTGGCCGTGGACTGAACTGAATGGGAATTGCCAGGTTGTTTAATTGGGTATAGTCGGTGAATTAACTGGCTGTAAAGAAACAGGGGAAGAAATGAAAAGGTGACTAACCTAAACCACGGAACTGCATATATTCACTCTTCCCATCATTTCATTTAGGGGGTAATCGGAATGAATCATCCGCTCATGCAAAGGTTTATTGAAGTAGCCGGGAGGATAGGGGCTCAGCGTCATCTAGTTGCTATCCGGGATGGTTTTGTCGCCATCATGCCGCTCGTTATCATTGGGTCGATAGCGATCCTGATAAACAATTTTCCGCCTTTCGGAAGTTTCGACTTGCCAGGTATATTAAATGGTATTTTCGGTGAGGGAAACTGGCAAAAGGTGGGCGGGAGTATTTGGAATGGCACGTTTGCAGTTCTCGGTTTGTTGATCGCATTTTCCATTGCTTATAATCTGGCAAAGTCTTATGAAATAGACGGATTGTCTTCAGGATTGATAACTGCAGCTGCTTATATCATGCTTGTTCCCGAAACCCCGGACTGGGGATTGAGTTTTGCCTGGTTGGGGGCACAGGGGTTGTTTGTCGCAATTATACTAGCATTGGTTCTTACTGAATTATTTCGTTACCTGCTTCAATCCAGGCTGACGATAAAAATGCCGGAAGGGGTACCTGATGGAGTCGCCCGTTCGTTTACCGCGCTGATCCCTGCATCCATCATTTTGATCCTCGTAGGCTTGTTTCAAGCTCTGATGAGTCACTTTGCGGAAATCAGCATTTTTGAATGGATTTTCAATATCATTCAAGAACCTTTGCAAGGACTTGGAAATACGCTGCCGGCAGCAATGGTTGTATCTTTCTTGAATCACTTGTTATGGTTCTTCGGTTTACATGGAACCAATATTATCGGTTCTGTCATCGAGCCGGTTTATCTGCCGCTCATCGAAAAAAATCTCTCCTTGTACCAAAGCGGCGTTTCCGCTTTCGATGTACCGAATATCGTGACCAAACCATTCCTCGATTCTTTTGTGTTCATGGGTGGATCCGGTACGACAATCGCTTTGCTGATTGCTATATTTTTCGTCATCCGTCAAGAGAAAAATCATCCATATCGGGAAGTTGCAAAGCTATCGGCACCGGCTGGGCTTTTCAATATAAATGAACCCGTCATCTTCGGACTGCCGATCGTACTAAATCCAATTATGATGCTCCCCTTCATACTCATTCCTGTAATACTCACAGTTACAACCTATATCGCGCTGGCAACCGGAATCGTTCCTAAAACTGTCGCCATTCTCCCATGGACGACGCCTCCGATTTTGAGTGGGTATCTAGTGACAGGAGGAAGCTGGAGGGGGATTGCTCTCCAGATATTCAATCTGGCTTTGGCGGTAATCCTTTATATTCCGTTTGTCGTGGCCGGTATCCGGGCGTTGAAACAAAGAATGGAGACAAGATAGATGGGGGATCGGGAGCAACTACAGTTTTTTTGACGATTTTACCACCAGGATTTACGGTTTCCGGTGAGTCTTTGTCCGTTGTTTTAGCAGAGTTGTATTTCAAAACATCGGTATTACCTGGATGCTATCGAACGCTTTCAGACAGAAGGCGGGAGATTTGGATATTGGCTTATCGATGACAGTAAGAATTGGCAGGCATAGTAATTGCATTTATACGGAAGGGGGAGGAAAAGCAAGATGAATATCATTCTTGTATGCTCGGCTGGTATGTCGACGTCGATGCTGGTTTCCAAAATGAAAAAAGCGGCTGGAGACAGGGGATTGACGGCAAATATTGAGGCGGTTTCCGAGTCAGCGCTAAAGCGTAAATTGGATAATCTCGATGTGGTGCTGATAGGGCCGCAGGTAAGGTATTTGGAGAAGAAAATAAAAAGTCAGTTGGAACCGAAGGGAATAAAAGTGGCTGTAATCGATCAAATGGCTTATGGCATGATACAAGGCGAAAAAGTGCTCGACCAGGCGCTTGGACTATACAAAGAAACATAAATTGCCCGGGTATGCGGATTGGCCGGGAACGCTTAGCTTGAAGAGCGTTCCTGGCTTTTTTATGGATGTGGAATGGTTGTACGGAGCAATAGAAATATCAAGTTCCTATTTACTTCTCCCCGGAAAAAGTGAACAATAAGAAAGCAACGATCAATAAGGGAGACAAATGCATGGAAAAATATCTAAGCTATGAGGAAATTCAAAATAGATGCGGTAAATTACATGAGAAGTATCAAATCGAGGAAGAAAGATTTTATAGGGTAGTGGAGATATGGGCGGAAAGCCATATGTCGACGGAAGGCAAATTGATTGGGAGTTTTCTCGAGTTGCTGGAAGTCGTCAGTGAAGAAATGGATACGATACAAAGCAACCTGGAAATGGAGACTTCTTGTCAGATGGGATGTGCGTTTTGCTGCTATTATCCTATTATTGTCAACAAGATGGAAGCAAAACTGATGAAGCAGACGATAGCTTCATTTCCTGAACAGCGCAGGAAGAAACTTTACGCTCACATCGATTCTTATTTCCAAAAATACAGCAAGCAGCTGGAAGAACTGTCAGCCATTGAAACGGAAACCGACCAGGAATTCAAACTAGCCTACCGGGAAAAACAACTGCCATGCGTGATGCTCGATACAAAAACCAATCAATGCATGGCGTATGAAATCAGACCGATTCCTTGCCGGACTTACGTGAATTTTGCTGATCCAAAAGTTTGTCAGCAAAACATCATGCCGAAAGAAACCGTGAGCTTTGAATTTTTATATGGCGAGTATATGGGCGCACTCAACGAATTTCTGCAATACCTTTATGAAGAAGAAGGTACAGCCTTCGTTGATTATCCAGACGACCTCTACGCCCAAGATTACCTGTTCAACTGGCTTAAAGACTACAGATTCGATGATGGGGCCGATGCCGGGGTCAGTCCCCGATGACCTAATTCCTCTCAATCTGAACGTTTTGGGGACTGACCCCAAATGGGGGACTGCAGCATCACTAAATGGGCTGAATGTTGACAGGACGGGGCTCGAGGGTTGTGAAGGTCTGACCCCGATTCCATAGGTTGTCCCTTTAATTTGGTGAGGGGGTCAGTCCCTCTCGCTGTTACTGGGTAATAATGAATGGCTCGTAGGGACTGACCCCCAAATCATCCGAATGTTTATTCTTTCATTCTGTTTTTGACGAGCTGCATGCGTTCGTTGAATAAGGTCGGATAGGACATGTAACCGAGCAGGATGCTGGTGACCACGGCTGTTGTCAGGATCAGGAACAAAATTAACAATTGAAATTGAACGGCTTGAACTGGGTCTGCACCTGCTATGATTTGGCCGCTCATCATTCCCGGGAGCTGGACGAGTCCGATGGTTTTTTGGCTCTCTATGGTCGGTATGGTACTTGCTTTGATGGAAGTGATCAGTTGGCGATGGATCGCTTGTTTAGGTGTACCCCCCAATGAGAGGATCAATTCTGTTTCGTCCTCGTGGTCTTCCACCTCTGAAGTAAATCGATTCAAAAACAGGATCGACAACACCATGGAATTACCGATGATCATTCCGCTGATTGGAATGATATATTGCGGAGTGGGCGGAGTAATCGACAGCCCGAGCAGAATTCCTTGGGTAAGGACTTCCACGACTACAAAGGTAAGAACCAGCTTCCATGTGATCCCCTGGATTGAGCGGCCTTTCCTGCGTGCGTTTTGGGTGGCTGCCGCGATCATCAGGACGACCATCAACAGGATGTACAGCATATTTTCAGCGTCGAATACATACTGCAAAAGATACCCGACTGCCAGAAGCTGGATAATCGAGCGGACTGCAGCGATGATTGTATCTTTTTCCAGTTCCAGTTTCAATGCTTTCGATAATAAAAGCGGAATGAGAACGAAAATGAGAGCGAGGGACAAAGTAAGATAATTCATTTAGTCCTCCCCCTTTACAAACCGTCTGACTTGTTCATTGGATGGGTCATTCAACAGACTGCTTTCCCCTGTCTCTACAACCTCGCCAGCGATCATCACCCAGGTATAGTCTCCGAGGTTTTTTGCCTGTTGGAGGTTGTGGGTGATCCAAATCATCGTCGTGCCATACTTTTCATTTATTTTGACAATCAGCTCTTCGATGTCTTGTTGGGAAACTCGGTCAAGCGAAGCGGTGATTTCATCCAAAAGTAAGATATCCGGCCGGTTGACTAGAGTGCGTGCAATTGACAACTTTTGCCGCTGACCACCAGATAAATCTTTAATGTTCTGTTGAAGGATGTCCTGCTTCAGACCGACTAAGTCCAACAATTCTAATGCCTTCTCCCGGCGAAGTTCTTCTCCCTGCAGTTTGAGAGGAAGAGTTAGGTTATCGAAAACACTTCCACTTATCATGGTAGCGCTTTGCAAGGCAATTCCGACTTTCCTGCGAAGCTCGACAGGATGATATTTTTCAATATGTTTGTCCTCCACATAAATATCTCCAGAACTGGTTTTACGCAGGCCGTTGATCAACCGGAATAAACTCGTTTTACCAGCACCGGATGGCCCGACCAAGGTTGTGATTTTTCCTTCAGGAAAAGAGCCGGTTACTTGTTTTAATATTTCCTGTCCATCGGCAGCGTAAGTTACATTTTCTAGACGAACGGCCTCCTTGACTGTCACTGGCATGAATGATTCTCCTTCTCTCTAGTTTGCAAGTACAATCAGTTTCCCCAATATAGACGGTTCCTATTTTCCCTTTGTACCAGATCAATTTTAACAAATATCCTGAAGATTTGCTGACCGAATCGATGCTGTCTATATGAAGAATCTACGCAAAACTCTACCACCCTCAGGGAGAATCAGGTATAATAAAATTAGCGCAACACACAATTACATAAGCGAAACCACAAGGGGAGCTATATGCTGAGAGTGAACGGAACTGTTCTGACCCTTTGAACCTGTTAGTTAATGCTAGCGCAGGGATGTGGATGATGGTGGATCGGATTCTGGCTGTCTGCATACATGTTCTCCCTTGGTGTTTCGTTTGGAAAAGGGGAGTTTTTTTATATGTTGAAAAAGTTGGGTTTGGTTGCATTGATTGAAGCATCATTTTTCGCTGCACTGGCATTTGTTTTTGACTTGCTGCCTTCAATCAGATTGTCGCCATCGATTTCCATCTCGTTCGCCATGGTACCGGTTCTACTGCTTGCTTTCAGAAGGGGCTTCGTTGTCAGTGCTCTTGCCGGCCTTATTTGGGGATTATTGCAAGTAGCGCTTGGGGATGCCGCACGCTCTTTTCTGACGCCTTTACAAGGATTTATCGAATACTTTGTCGCTTTTGCATTCGTTGGGTTTGCCGGCCTTTTTTATCAACCGGTTCAGACTGCATTTCGCAAGGGGAGGAAAAGAACCGCTTTATGTCTCGTGACTGCTGCTGTTTTTGTCGGCAGTATCGCACGTTATTTTTGGCATTTCATCGCCGGTTTCATATTTTGGGGTGAATATGCGCCCGAGGGAATGAACCCAGTCTTGTTTTCCTTTATTGCCAACGGGGTGACAGCACTTGGTGCCGCTGTATTGTGTTCTATAGTGACTGTATTGGTAGTAAGCAGTGCACCTTCGTTGATCAAGCCCAAAGTGACTGCCGCCACTGTCACTCCTCCGCGAAAGGCTTCCTGAGAGATAAATAATAGAATGGTTACGGAAGGTAGGGGTAACTCATGGATCCATTGGACATCCTGGACAATTTACAGAGTATAAAGCCTGTCTACCAGCCTATTGTCAGTGCGATCCGTCATTCGGTAGCAGGCTATGAAGTGCTGGGAAGATTCAGGGTCAAAGGAGAATGGGAAAGTCTCGGCCCCTTTTTTCACGATCCGGATGTACCGGAAGAGTTTAAGGTAGAAGTCGATCAACATCTGCTTCAAATCGCTTTAACAGAAATGCTGGACTCAGAAGTTGACGGTTATTTGTTTATAAATCGGAATGCCAAGCAGCTAATGGTGAATGACGGAGAAGACCTGTTGCAGCTGCTGCTCGATTTCGAGGCAAAAGGGTTTGCGATGAACCGTATTGTCATCGAAGTTACGGAGCATGACTTCGATGAGGCGTTTGAAAATTTAAATCATCTCCTGCTTTATTATAAAACATTCGGCATCCAGATCGCAGTCGACCACGTTGGAGCGAAAAGCTCTAACATTGACCGGATCCGCCAGCTGGAACCGCACATATTAAAAATAGATACGGATATCATCCGCCGTCATAACGCGGATGGTTTTCAGGATATCATGCATTCATTATCCATGCTCGCCAGGCGGATCGGAGCGGCTTTATTGTTTGAAAACATAGAAGATAATTTTCAACTGCATTTTGCCTGGAAGCATGGTGGCCGTTTTTACCAGGGATATTACTTGGCAAAACCGGGTTTTACGATGGACAATCAGTCCGTATTAGGGGTGAATGTAACGGATAAGGTATCCGAATACATCCAACGGGAAAAACAACTGGTGGAACAACGTCTGTATCACGTGCTGAATTGGGAGAAAAAAGTGAAAAAAAACCAGGCACAGTGGGAAGGAATCAAAAATGCTGATCATTTTATCGAAGGCTTGACGAGTGACTTTGAGGAAGAGAGTTTCCGGATGTTTATCTGCGATAGTGACGGTCACCAGGTATCTTCCAACTTTCGCAAAAGAGACGGCCATTGGGAAATGGAACCTGACAAAATAGGGTCGAACTGGGCATTCCGTCCTTACTTCCTTGAAAATACTATGCAGATGAAAACGTGGAGTAGAGGGATACTGTCCGAAATCTATTCGGATATTGAAACAAGAGAAATGATTCGAACGTTTAGCTTTCCGCTGACAGATGAGTATTTTTTGTTTATTGATATCCGCTATGCTTTTATATTTGAGAACGAATCGCTGCTAATCTGATCGGGGCAGCCATCACGCACAACATTAGCTATGAGCCTGGCAAATGCCGGGCTTTTTTTGATGGGCAAAAGGGTGGTCATTAGGCCGGAGTAAATGGAGAGATATAGTTCCATTTACTTATTTTCCTGAAAAGTTAGTTCGTTTAATTGATAAACAAAGTTAAGCTGTTTATAATGAAAGGGCTTACAAACTAGAGAAGGGAGTTTATCATATTGCTTCTCTAAGTTTATAAGATGGGAGGGATGAGGAGGGTTTTGTAACTATTTAAAAAGGAGGAAATGATTGATGCTACAAGTCCTACGAAAACCTATAATTGCAGGCCTTGCCTTATCTTTGCTGGTTCCTGTTGGCGCTCGTTCTGTGGTGGCGGAACAAACAGAAAGTGCTGCTAGTGCCTTAGAAGTTCCATCTATCCAGGAAAGATATCAGGATTCTTTTGCCATTGGAGCCGCTGTGGAGCCTTATCAGTTGGAAGGAACACAGGGAGAAATACTTAAACACCATTATAATAGCATTGTTGCGGAAAACGTCATGAAACCGGTCAACATTCATCCGGAAGAAAAGCGTTATGATTTTGAAGAAGCAGACAAGATTGTACAGTTTGCCAGGGAAAATAACATGGAAGTCCGTTTCCATAATCTCGTCTGGCACAGCCAGGTACCAGAATGGTTTTTCCTCGATAAGCAGGGGAATAAGATGGTGGAAGAAACAGACCCGAAGCAACGGGAGAAAAACAAGCAATTACTATTGAAGCGGTTGGAAAAACATATAAAAACTATTGTGAAGCGATATAGAGATGATGTAGATTCATGGGATGTAGTCAATGAAGTAATCGATGAATATGCTTCTAATGATCGCGGACTGCGTGAATCCCCGTGGTATCAAATAACGGGGACCGACTATATTAAGACTGCCTTTGAAACAACCAGGAAATACGCTGGCGAAGATGCAAAACTTTATATCAATGACTACAATACAGAAGTAGAACCGAAGCGAACGTACTTATACAATCTTGTTGTTGACATGCTAGAACAAGGTGTTCCGATAGACGGCGTGGGCCATCAATCCCATATCCAGCTTGGTTGGCCATCCCTTCAGGAGATGGAAGATTCGATCAATATGTTCGCAGATCTGGGGCTTGATAACCAAATCACCGAACTCGATGTCAGCATTTACGGTTGGCCACCAGTTCCAGCATATCCAACATACGACGCCATTCCGGACAGTGTCTTTACAAACCAGGCACAGCGCTATGATGATTTATTTGCCTTGTATGAGAGACTGGAAGATAAAATCAGCAACGTCACCTTTTGGGGAATTGCAGATGATCACACCTGGCTTGATGATAGGGCCGAAGAGTACAATGATGGGGTAGGAAAAGATGCTCCGTTCGTATTTGACCCGGATTATAATGTGAAGCCTGCCTATTGGTCCATAATGGACTGAATAGGTAGTGAAGAAACACATAATGGTATGGACTGCCTGGACTACGGCAGTCCTTTGTTTTTTAACCGATTCCCATATATGGAACTTATGATTCCATTTGGTTTAAAGGAGACCGTCTTCACATTAATGTTAATACAACAGATCAGGTAACTACCCTACATACATAATTGCATAACCAACCTTATAAAAAGCAACACCCTCAATATCGTTTTGTTAATGGAGGAAGCAGTCGCTTGTACACTTGGCCGATGATACCTTTCAATTGGTGTACACCCAGGCCTGCATTCGTCATGATAACCGCACCGGTTCCCAAGGAAGGATAAGCGACAAGCATCGATTGAAAGCCAATTCCCCAACCGAGAGAAGAGATCTCCTTTTCTCCCTCTATCCAGTCCATAAACAACCCAAAACCTGAAAAGGGAGCACACCCTTGGGGGGAGGACATTTCTTCTGCAAGAGAATGTGAGAGTACTACGGAGCTTTTTCCGGCCGTAGCAAGAAGGAATTCATTCAATAAAAAATTCAGATCAGTAGGGGTTGTCCATAAACCTGCTGCTGCAGGAAATGGATACTCCGTATATTTTTCATTAACAAGCCGGCCAACCTTATTGTGACCGGAGGAAAGCTTTTCTTTTTCTGTTAATGTATATGTACTGTTTTTCATATGCAACGGTTCAAACAATTCCTCTTTCATTATTGTTTCAAAGGATTTTTCGGTAATATCTTCTATCAAAAGCTGAATAATGCAATAGCCGGCATCTGAATAATGAAAAATACCCCCTGGTTTTTCTTTGATATGGACTGGTTGGGGGCAGTAAGCGGTTTTGCCTATCAATACATCTTCCATAAGGGGGAAGCCTTCAGCTTCGTTAAGAGGACCGAAGCTTTCTTCGGGATCCTTTATTCCTGCTTGATGGCTTAGCAATTTGCGTAATGTGACTTTGTTTGTTTTTGTCAGGGGTGATTCGGGTACTTTCCAGGATACTAGTTTCCTATTTACATCCTCATCCAAGTCCAGGATTCCTCTTCCTGCGAGTTTCATCACAAGCATGGCTGTGACAAACTTACTGATGGAGCAAGCGCTGAATAACGTGTCAGGTTTTACGTGCTGGTTTGTACCAGCTTCTGCGATACCGAAACATTCCGTTGATTGAAGGTTATACTTCTCGATAATCGCCAAACTCATTCCAGGAACAGTGGACTGCTCCACCAAGGATGCTAACTGTTTACCCATTTTTTCATCTCCCCATCTGTATTTCTTTCTATTATATAACAAGAACATATGTTCGTAAATGGAGTGATGAAAGTTGTTAAGGATTAAATATAGAACCATTTATCAAAAACGTCCAACAGAGCTGGAATCAAAGCCGGATCATCCCATTCTTTAACATCGATAATACAAAAACCGAACGAGCCTCGAAGCATCGTTCGGTTTTTGCTTTGGCGATTGTCTTTTTGTCCGTTGTTATCATTCGTTAGAACATTTTCGTCGTCCAATCTTCGCAATTCCATTTATCCGTGACGATCCCCTCATAGAAATCCGGCTCGTGGGAAATCAACAATACACTCCCTTTGTATTCGGAAAGGGCACGCTTCAATTCTGCTTTTGCATCCGGATCCAGGTGATTGGTCGGTTCATCCAAAACAAGAAGGTTTGTTTCCTTGTTGAGCAATTTGCAAAGACGGACTTTTGCTTTTTCTCCGCCGCTGAGCACTTGTACTTTGCTTTCCATATGCTTTCTGGTAAGTCCGCATTTAGCGAGAGCGGCCCGCACTTCCTGTTGGGTAAAATGCGGGAACTCGCTCCATATTTCTTCAATGCATGTGGTGTCCGATTCCTTTTTCAACTCTTGTTCGAAGTAACCGATATGAAGGTGCTCACCCAATTGAACAGAGCCGGAAACAGCAGGGATTTCACCAAGAATGCTGCGGAACAATGTCGTTTTGCCGATACCGTTCGCTCCATACAAAGCGATTTTTTGCCCGCGCTCCATTGAAAGATTCAATGGACGAGACAAAGGTTCGTCATAACCGATGACCAATTCGTTGGTTTCAAACAAATACTTTCCTGGAGTCCTTGCTGTTTGAAACTGAAAGGAAGGCTTCGGCTTTTCCGCATCCAGTTCGATGAGATCCATTTTATCCAATTTCTTCTGCCGTGACATCGCCATTTTGCTTGTAGCTGCATTTGCTTTATTTCGGGCAACAAAATCTTTTAAATTGGCGATTTCCTTCTGCTGCTTCTTGTAAGCTGCTTCCAGCTGTTGCTTTTTCATCTCGTACACACGGAGAAATTCATCGTAATCTCCCGGATAGCGGGTGATTTCCTGATTTTCCATGTGATAAATAACATTGATGACACTATTTAAAAACGGAATATCGTGCGAAATAAGGATGAAAGCATGATCGTATGTCAGCAAGTAATTTTTCAACCATTCAATGTGCTCCACATCCAAATAGTTAGTCGGCTCATCGAGCAGGAGGATGTCCGGTTTTTCCAGAAGCAGCTTGGCGAGCAGCACTTTCGTCCGTTGACCGCCGCTTAAATCGTGTACGTCCCTGTCAAGACCGTAATCATTCAGTCCCAAACCGTTTGCAATTTCTTCTACTTTCGCATCGATTGTATAAAAATCGTTATTGGTCAAAGCGTCCTGGATCTGGCCGGTTTCTTCCAAGATAATCTCAAGTTCCTCCGGTTCCGCTTCTCCCATCTTTGCATACAGTGCGTTCATTTCTTCTTCCATGTCGAATAAATATTGAAAAGCCGTTCGCAACACGTCGCGAATCGACATCCCTTGTTTTAAATCCGCATGCTGGTCGAGGTAGCCGACCCTGGAACGCTTTGACCAGGTGACGGTACCGGCATCCGGTTCCAATTTTCCGGTGATAATATTCATGAACGTGGATTTTCCTTCGCCATTGGCGCCGATCAATCCGATATGCTCTCCTTGCAACAGGCGAAACGAGACATCGTCGAAAATCGCCCTGTCTCCAAATCCATGGCTCAAGTTAGTTACAGTCAATATACTCATTGTAAACACCTTTTCTAGTTGTTATCGTCTTTCTTATTATAAAGGGGATTGGAGAAAAGCGATAGGGGGGAGACGAGACGGTGAAGTGCCATCGACAATGACGGTCATGGTATAATGAGAAACAGTATATTTCACGTACACCCTTGTAAACAATGGAGTGGCACTCATGAAACTAAACCTTACCAAAAAAAAGATCAAAGATAGATGTGGCACGATTTCTTATAAAAGTGGAGAATCATTCTTCCGCAACAGGAAAGTAGAACTCACTGAAGCCCGGCCAGGGAGATGGGAAGCAACCGTCATCGGCAAGGAAGACTTCCATGTATTGATTGAGACAGATAAACAGGGAAATATCCGAGCTACTTGCAGTTGCCCTTCCCTTGAAGGCTATCCCAAAGACTGCCAGCATATAGCGGCTGTCCTGCTGAAGATCGAAAACAGCGAGCAGGCGGTATACGCATCGACTATGGAAGGGAACGAACTGGCTGATAACCTGGTTTCCCTTTTCCAACAGCCGGAAGTGCGTTCTGCCAAACAACAAACACACTTTGAAAATCGACAATTGCTGGATGTCCGATTCACTTGTCAGCTGTTTGACTTTCCTGGAACCGAAACGGATGATTTCTTTGCCATAGGCTTGGAAGTATCTTCCCATAGGGTAACAGATATTCAAAGCTTTCTCTTCCGATTACAGGAAGGAAAACCGGTGATACTGTCCTCTGCTTGGACGTTTGATCTGCATTTTCATTGTTTTGCGCCAGAAGTGTACGCCGTGCTAGAATTTTTGGCAGCTATCAGCCTGGATCACCGGGAAGGTTTCGAGAACGGTGGCACGGATTTTTTACCGATTCCGCCATCTGCATGGGACAAGCTTTGCTCGCTTTTGATGAACGTCGAACATGCAGGCCTTGATTACAAGGGACGAAGTTATCCACGTTTTGAAGTATCGACGGAAAGGCTGCCTTTGCACTTTGAATTAGTCGAGTCCAACAATCAGACCGGTTTTCTGCATGTCGAGGGTTTAGAGGAAATTGTCTTGGTGGAACCTTATCAATCTGTCGTGTCGGAAGGGAAACTGGTGAAGCTGGGCCGTCACGACTGGAAACGTCTCGCTGAAATAAAACGGATGTTGGAACCATCTAAAACAGAGCGGATTCCGATTGAACGGGGACAGTTTTCCTTTTTTGTGGAAAAAATTGTTCCGGGACTGAAAAACATCGGCAGGGTGACCATTTCGGGAGGAGAACATCTTAGTCTTGCAAAGAAGCCCCTTGTCGCAAAGCTTTATTTGGATAGAGTAAACAGCCGTCTGCTTGCAGGCCTGGAATTCCATTATGAACAGATCGTCATTAATCCATTGGAAGAACAGGAGCTTGCATTGCACTCTTTAATCGTCCGGGATAACGAAAAAGAGGAAAAAATTTTGCAGTTAATGGAAGACAGTCTGTTCACTAAAACAGACAGCGGCTATTATCTGCATAACGATGAGTTGGAGTATGACTTTCTTACTTATACCTTGCCCAAGCTACAGAAATTGGCCCGTGTTTATACGACAACGGCTGTCAGGGTCCGGGTGGTAAAAGAAAATATATTCCCGAGAATCAGGGTCAAGCTGCATAAAGACCGTATGAATTGGCTTGAGTATAAATTTGAATTGGATGGAATCGCCGACGATCAGGTGCGAGAACTGTTGCATGATCTAGAAGAGAAAAGAAAGTATCACCGATTGAGGAACGGTTCGCTGCTTTCCTTGGAAACAAAGGAATTTGAAGATATCAAACGGTTTTTGAGTGCTGTTCCGGATGGGGAAGGTGATATGGAAAGTGGACTGAAAATCCCCTTTGAAAAGAGCCTTCAGCTGCTTGATCATGTAGACAATAATCCGGTTCTATTGATAGAGGATTCCTTCCGGGCTTTTTTGACAAGCATCAGCCAGCCAAACGAGCACGCATTTGAGTTGCCGCCAGGTTCGGAAAAGGTCCTTCGAGAATATCAGATTCGGGGCTATCAATGGTTGAAGACATTGGCCTTTTATGGGTTCGGCGGTATTCTGGCCGATGATATGGGTCTTGGAAAAACGGTGCAGGCCATCACCTTCCTCTTATCTGAAAAAAGACAGAACAGGGAGATGCAAAAGCCGGCATTGATAGTCTGTCCTTCTTCCGTTACCCACAACTGGCTCCATGAATTGAAAAAGTTTGCTCCCGGTATGCGCGCTATGGTTCTCGAGGGGGAAAAACGCAGGCGGAAAAAAATGATGGAGCATGTGAGTGATATGGATATTCTGATCGTCTCCTATCCTATTTTGAGAAGAGATATTACAGAAGTGGAAAAGACTGTTTTCCATACAGTCTTCTATGACGAGGCACAGGCGTTCAAAAATCCTGTCACCCAAACAGCGCGAGCAGCAAAAAGGGTCCAGGCAACCCATCGATTCGCACTGACAGGAACCCCGATGGAAAACGCGCAAGAAGAACTTTGGTCCCTTTTTCACGTTGTTTTCCCTGGTCTTTTTCAAGGACTGCGCGCATTCAGTCATCTGTCCAAGGATGCAGTCGCCAAACGTGCCAGACCTTTCATCCTACGCAGGATGAAGAAAGACGTACTTTCGGAACTTCCGCAAAAAAGGCAAAGTATCGAAGTGCTAGAGCTGCTTCCCGAACAGAAAAAGCTTTATGCAGCTTATCTGGCCAAGCTCAAGCATGATACCTTAAAACATTTGGATAAAGAAACGTTTCATAAAAATAAAATAAGGATTCTGGCCGGGTTGACGAGACTAAGGCAAATTTGCTGTCACCCTGGTTTGTTCGTCGATGGCTATCAAGGAAGTTCTGCAAAATTCCGTCAGCTGCTTGAATTGATTAGAGAGGCAAAACTCGCCGGAAGAAGAATGTTGGTGTTTTCCCAGTTTACCAAAATGCTCGATATAATCGGAAGAGAGCTGACTTCCCAGGGATGGACGTATTTTTATTTGGACGGTCATACACCGGGCAATGAAAGAGTTGAAACGTGTGAGAGGTTCAATGAGGGGGAGCGTGACCTGTTTTTGATATCGTTGAAAGCGGGCGGAACAGGGCTTAATTTGACAGGTGCCGACACCGTAATCTTTTATGACAGCTGGTGGAATCCCGCTGTCGAGGAACAGGCAGCAGATCGTGCTTACCGTATCGGTCAGCAACGGGATGTGGAAGTGATCAAACTTGTCGCCCGGGGGACGATTGAAGAAAAAATGAATGAATTACAAGATAAAAAACGGGAAATGATCGGTGAGATTCTGGATTCGCAAGAAAAGAATACGGCATTGCTGACAGAAACAGATATCAAAGATTTATTAAATATGGATGAATAACAATTTATCCAGCACAGTGACTGAATAGAAACCGAACGAGTCCACTTCGTTCGGTTTTGTCGAGTTTTCATAAACTAGAAACTCAACTCCGGCGGGGTACCTCGCTTTCCGTGGGCAGGAGATAACGCAAAGTTCCCTCTTGAGTAAAAGTTGACAGGAAAAACTGAACAAGTGGCGAAGTAATGAATATAGAAGGTAACAGGAAGGGGGGATTGGGTGGAAGTAACATGCTTTTTTTGTAAAAAGCTTTTCTTTCTCGATTTTTCAGATACCCAGTATTTAAAATTTAAAAGGAACCCGCAAGCACGATATGTGTGCAAAAAATGTAATCGCTCGCTGCAGCAAGAAGCACAGCAATCAACCGGGTTACACCCGGATTCAATAGATAAGTATGATAAATTTTTTCGGTAATCGTAATGGGAAAGAAACATATTAGCCGGGAGGAAAAAATGCGTAGAGTCAAAGTAGTAGCTTATAATGATCAATGGCCGAGATTGTTCTTGGATGAAGCAGCCCAAATAAAAGAAATATTCGGGGACGAATTAATCGATGTCCATCATATCGGGAGTACTTCTGTTCCAAATCTTGCGGCAAAACCGATTATTGATATCATGCCGGTCGTCCGCCGCATCGAAAAGGTGGACGAGTACAACGAACAGATGACTGCCATCGGTTATGAAGGGAAAGGAGAGTTTGGCATACCCGGACGCAGATACTTTCGGAAAGGCGGGGACACCCGTAGCCACCATGTTCATATCTTTTCACAAGGAGATTACGGGGTAATCCGGCATCTTGCATTTCGTGACTTTTTACGGAGCCATCCGGAAGCTGCCCGGAATTATGGGAGGAAAAAGCGGGAGCTGGCCGGACAATTTCCATCCGACATAGAAGCGTACATGGATGGAAAAAATCAGGTTGTCCAGGAAATCGAGCAAATGGCGCTGGCATGGTACCGGAAAAATCAATCAAAGGGCTGACTGCTTTTCACTCGTCGTCCATATTAAACCAAAGTGGGTCTTTATTATCCACATCGCCATTATAATTGATCAGGATTTCTTCTCCGGCTTTAATATCTTTGTGGGCAAAGTAGTCAAAGGTATGCTTTGAAAAATTGATATCATAGTCCGCATTTGGTTGATAAGAATGGTTGAACAGCATGCCATAGCCGAGAACAACCGCCGTGTGATTTTTCCCATATTCAAAAACATAATCGTCCAGGACTGTCTGCTCGATATATTGATGTTGGTCGTTCGGATAAGGAATGACAGGCGCCTCGTGTATGATTTCACCTTTGGTAATATCACGTGTGGCAAAGACGCCCCGGTTGAATTCCCCGTCACTTATGCTAGATGTTCTTATTTCGATCATGCATGTACCCCCAAGAAAATATTTATCTCTCCACAATGCCACCAATCGGCAAGTAATGCAACCCTTTTTTCGGCTGGGTTTCGAAACACCCCCTATTCTTGAGAGGAAAGAGCATGTGAATGGCAATAAATCTGCAAGGGAATTTCCTCCTGTTTTTTCGATTCCTTCAAGTGAGGAATAACCCGGCGGCAAGATAAAGCAGAGCGGCCGCTCCAGCTCCGACAGCGCAAAATTTCAATTTATAATAGGCATACTCAACTAGTGACAGTTCCATTATCGAAGCGGTGGTAATCGTTGTATCCCCAAGAGGGGAAGTCATGGCTCCGAATGAACCGCTGGCGAAAACAGCGCCTACCGTCATTACGATCGGTGCATCGGTAGCTGCGGCAAGGGAGAATCCTAAAGGCATAAACAGCCCCCATGTACCCCACGAAGAACCGATAAAGTAACCGACGAGCGATCCAAGAACAAATAAAATAGCGGGAACCGTAAATGCAGGTAGAAATCCGCCCAGTGTTGAACTGACGAACTGGGAAAAACCTAAGTCTTCGGCATTCAGTGATAATGCCCAAACAAGGATAAGCAGAATGATTGCCTGCATCATTTGATTGCCGCCATCAATAAAATGAAAAAGCAATTCATGTAAAGGCAATTTGCGGATGGCATAGAATAGGAACGTAACCGTCAAGGTCAAAAATACTGCCAGCAGCATGACAAACGTTGCATCTGCTTGGGTAAAGGCATCGAATACCGACTTTGCACCTTTTGTGCGGCCATCTTGCCAAAGTAAAAAGAGAGACAAGCCTAAAAGCAGAAATAGCGGGATAATAAGATTCCAAGGCTGGGCTTTCACCAATGATAATTCCTTATTTATGCTGGAACGGTGAAAAGGATGTGCTTCATCACCCTCCGCTTTGTATTGTTTTTTCCTATTTTCTTCGGAAGGCCAAAACGTACGAGCAAGGCCGAAAATAAGCATGATAATGGCAAAAAAATTAAAGGGAATACTCATCAGAAACACACTATAAGCACTCCATTCCAAGGCATTTTTATGAATTCCGTTCTCGACAAGGGATACCATAAAACCGACAAAAGCGGTTGCAACAGGCAAGAGGACAATAACGGATGAAGTAGAAACATCCATGGTAAATCCGACCTTTTGTCTGGAAATGTTCCATTTACCCAACAACGACTTAACGACAGGACCAATCATCATGATCCGGAACATCGGCATCATAAAAGTGAATGGCAGGGTCAGCCAGATAAGAGTCAGAAGTCCCCGCTGAGAATGGATTTTTCCTCCTGCCCATTCTGAGAACCCTTTGATTCCTCCAGCTATCGTCATCATTCCGACAAGTCCACCGAACAAATATAAAAATCCGATGATTTTTATATTTGTTTCGTCTGACAAAGTTTCGACCATATAAGTGACGGCTTGATCGGATCCGCTCAGCCATCCAGATTTTAAAAGGATAGAACCTGTCAGGACACCAAGAACCAGGCCAGGCAAAATTCTTTTCAACCAAATGGAAAAACCGATGACGATAATAAACGGTACAATGGAAAGCCATTCGACAGACAATAGGATCTCCTCCTTATGTGGGTCTTAGGATTCCCATAATGAAATGACCAATACCTATGATTGAGATGTTCGAGCTGTGTAGTTTTTAAAAAGGTTAATTCATACTTGACAACTAGGAATAGTAGCAATTATGATATTTAATACAATTGTATAATCTTATCAAGAGAAGTTTAGGGAACTGGCCCGATGACACTTCAGCAACCTCTGTTCGCAGAAAGGTGCTACATCCAGCATGCTTGAGAGATAAGAGTTAGCAGAACCTTCCATCTTTCTCGGAAGGTTTTTTTGTGTGATAAGAAGAAGATCGGCAACACGGAGGGAGGAAAGTGGATGAGTCATTTGCATGGAAAAATCGCTGTTGTGACCGGCGGCGCGAGAGGAATTGGTAAAGAGATAGCCAAAAAACTGGAGGAAGCAGGAGCAACGGTCATTGTGGCGGATAAAGGAAGTAACCCTGACAACATTCGGAAGCATCAATTTGCTTTGGACGTCACAGAAGAGAAAGCTGTGGAGCAGTTTTTCGAATCAATCGCTACTCGTTATGGAGTGATCGATATTCTTGTGAATAATGCAGGCATTTCGAGAATGGCGGAAGTTATAGAGATGCAAGAAGAAGACTGGGATTCTGTAATGGATGTAAATGCAAAAGGGGTATTCCTTGCCAGTAAATTTGCTGCAAGACAGATGAAAAAAGCAGGGAAAGGCGGCAAAATTATCAATATTTCATCCCAGGCAGGAAAAAACGGATATAAATACATGGGAAGTTATGTCGCATCTAAACATGCCGTTCTTGGATTGACGAAAGTTATGGCTTTGGAACTGGCAGCTGACAATATTCTGGTGAATGCTGTTTGCCCAGGTATCATTGAAACGGGGATGAAACAGACAGAAAGGGTTTGGGGAGGAAAACTGCGCGGCGTGGACGCTGCAGCCATCGAAGCAGAGGATCATTCCCAAGTTCCTTTGGGAAGAACAGGTAGCCCGGAGGATGTTGCAGATACCGTGTTATTCCTGGCATCCAAAGCAGCAGACTATATAACAGGCGAAAGTATAAATGTAACCGGTGGAATGACCATAAATTAAGAACGCTATGTTGTCTAAGAAAAAAGATATATACTGCGCAGTATTTGTAATGGGGAATTCCATTGCCTATTAAAAAAAGTATCAACCACCGCTTCGGTAGCATACTTCGCTTTCCGCGGGCACGGCTTCAGCTAACTTGGTTAAGAAAACCGCTTTACCAAGTGGATCTTCAGCTCGTGCTGTTCTCGCAGAGCGTCAGCTCGAGGAAGCTCACCAGCCGCCCGCGGAAAGCGGAAGGTTTTTCCGCAGCGCTAAACTCCCACTCAACCAATGTAAGAAGTAAGGAAGAAAAATTACCTATGTCGCAGTTTCTATCCACTGCTCATCCATGTGGGTAAGGTGCAGCGGTCCATAAAAATAGTTGTTTTGAAAGGGAGGACGAGAAAAGTGAAAAAAGAAAAAATAGAGGGAAATCCTTATGCATTGCTGCCATTTCTCGTATTTGTCTTATTATTCCTCGGCACAGCATTGATTACGAAGGATTTCAGCAGTATGCCAGTAGTGGTGGCGATTTTGATTGCCGGCTTGTTTTCACTGGCGATGAACCGAAAAGAAAGTTTTGCCAAAAAAGTGGAAGTGTTTTGCAAGGGTGGGGGCGACCATAATATCATTTTGATGGCACTTATATTTATATTGGCCGGCGCTTTCGCTTCCGTTGCAGAAGCTACAGGCGGAGTGGACTCTATAGTCAGTTTGGGGACCTCGATTTTACCGGCGAATTTGCTCATGGTCGGATTGTTCGTGGTAAGTTGTTTTATCTCTATATCAATGGGAACCTCTACAGGGACAACCGTTGCCATCGTGCCGATAGCGGTCGGGGTTGCGCAACAAACCGGAATCGACACAGCTTTGGCCGTCGGAGCGGTAATAGGCGGAGCCATGTTTGGGGATAATTTATCGATGATATCGGATACCACGATTGCAGCAGTGAGAACACAGGAGACCAACATGAAAGACAAATTCAAGTCGAATTTCTTTATCGTCCTGCCGGCTGCTTTAGTGACTGCTTTGATCCTGGCGTTTATCCCGGTAGGTGAAGCAGCTGTCAGCCCGGAGCAAAACTATCAACTAATCACGATTCTGCCATACCTGGCTGTTCTTGTCATCGCCTTGCTGGGAGTGAATGTATTGCTCGTCCTTGTCGGCGGCATCATCTTTTCCGGGATAGTCGGCCTGGCAAATGGTTCCTTTGACTTCTATGGATTGCTGGGTGTCATCGGGGACGGGATAGTCGGAATGGAAAACCTGGCAATCATCGCTATCCTGATCAGTGGTATGGTGGAGATCATCAAATATAATGGTGGCATTACGTTTTTGCTTAATTTCATTGTCAGCAAAATCAAAACGAGAAGAGGAGCGGCGTTCGGCATTGCGGGTCTGGTTAGTGCAGTCGATGTTTCAACCGGTAACAATACGGTTTCCATTTTAATGTCCGGTCCGTTGGCAAAAGATATTTCCACGAAATACGGAATAGAGCCTAAGCGATCTGCAAGTATTCTGGATTTATTCTCTTGTTGCTTCCAAGGAATAATTCCATACGGCGGCCAAATGCTGGCGGCGGCAGGATTGGCTTCCATTTCGCCTGTTTCCATCGTTCCCTTTGTCTTTTATCCGATATTGATCGGGATCAGTGGCATTATTGCCATCCTGATTTTGTATCGGAAAGACAATGACTTAGCCAATGAAGCTGTAACAGAACAACAAGTTCAGTAATAGCTGGTTATCCAGCAAATCCCATACTTTTTGTAGAAAAAACCGAACGATGATTCGAAATCTTAAGTGATTTGAATTCGTTCGGTTTTTTCAATCACTGGATTATTTGCTCGTTGACGTTTGCGATGGCCGGTTAGACTATAAGGTTGGGTTGAAAACGTTCCGTACGGCTGGCTCAAAATCGTCGTTGGCTGCAGGTTTCGTTGGTTCTGTCACCTTGTCTGCATTGGATATCCAATCGTCGTTTGGAAAACCTGAGAAATACTATTAGAATGTTAAGTGTAGCTAAGTGGCAAAACAAAATACTATATAGGGAAAAGGAGGATGAGAGGTATGAAGAACAAAAAATTTAAAAGGTTATTCATCGTTGTCTTCCTTTTGGCATTGGCAGGTGCCGCGGCGCTTTATTTTCAGAAGCATCCTGTAGTCGGCTCGGCCAGAGATCATGTTTCTTTCCTGCCGCCACGGTCACCAATAAAAGAGGTTCCTGATTTCACTCAAAACGCAGAAAAACAAATAGATGAAATTCTTGATCATGCAAAAGAAGGTAAGTTGCAGGATGTGTCTTTTACCGTTGGTGTTACGGAAAGACAAACGGTTGTGGACCAGTGGGGAGAAGCTGGTCATACAACGGAAACAGACCTCGGGATCTATGAAGATTATCAAGATGAAAAAGTGACTTTAGGTTATGCGGGCGATTTTGTCTTTGACATACGCTCCTTTTCCGACAACATACAGCAGCTACACTACGAGGATATCATCGCTGTGCTCGGTGATCCGGATGATACCACTTATTATGAGGATGAAACCCACAACCAGGAGATCCTCCATTACCAGGTAAATGATGATTTTCAACTTAAGTGGGTACTGCCTAAACCAGATGAGACACTTGAAAACCCAAGGGTGGATCATATATCCCTTATCGCACAAACAGGAAGATTGCAGGTAGACGATCCTTCCATTTCGACCTTGGTTGAGCAAATGAGTCTCACGGAGAAGATCGGCCAAATGGTGATTGGCGGCATTTCGGGCACAGGCATGGGAGAACAGGAACAAAGCTTGATCGATGACTATCATATTGGCGGGTTTATATTTTATGCCGCTAACTTGGAATCCCCGAAACAAACAAGCAAGTTATTGAATAATCTGAAAGCGGCGAACAAGCAAAACAAATTGCCGCTTTTGTTGAGTGTCGATCAGGAAGGGGGCAGAATTTCCCGACTTCCGGGAAATATTTCGAAGCTCCCCGCCAACGAGTGGATTGGAGAATTGGATAACCCTGATTTTTCCTATCGAGCAGGAGAAATATTGGGTGAAGAGCTAACTGAATTTGGATTTAATATGAATTTTGCGCCTGTCTTGGATGTCAACAGCAATCCGGATAATCCGGTGATTGGCGACCGTTCGTTTGGTGATAACCCGGAAATTGTCAGTGAACTTGGAATACAAACAATGAAAGGAATCCAATCGAAGCAGATTATTCCGGTCATCAAGGACTTTCCGGGGCACGGGGACACTTCTGTAGACTCGCACTATCAGCTGCCGAAAGTGAACAAAACATCGGAGCAATTGGAAAAACTTGAACTGATTCCTTTTCGTCGGGCAATTGATCAAGGGGCGGAAGCAGTCATGATTGCTCACATATTGCTTCCGCAGCTGGATAAGAGTTATCCGGCATCCATTTCAAAAAAGGTCATCACAGATTTGCTTAGGGATCAGTTCGACTACAATGGGCTTGTCATGACCGATGATATGACAATGGAAGCTATAGTCGATAACTTCGAGATAGGTGAAGCCTCTGTCGATTCTGTGCTAGCCGGGAGCGACGTCATTTTGGTGGCGCACGATTATCAGAAAGCGGTCCGTGTCATCGAAGCGTTGACCAAAGCAGTGGAAAAAGGGGAAATAACAGAGAAACGCATTAATGACAGTGTAGAAAGAATTATCCGGTTAAAGCAACACTATCAATTGAAGGACGAACCGGTCGAAAACGTGGATGTGGAGGCATTGAACAAATCGATTGATACGTTGTTAAATAAATATGGCCAGTAACTATTCAATCTTTCTTTGCAGCTACTCTATCTTGGGCATAGAAAGGACAAGAAATAATCCGGATGTCCGTTCGTTGAAACTATGCGACATGATATAATAAATATAGATAAAGTTCTTTTTAGGGTGGGTCGGCTAGCCCCGCGAAAGGGGGTGATGCCGTGAGCATGTATCAAGTATTCATGGTCCTGATTGGCTTTGGTTCTTTTTTGATTGCATTGCTCGCTTTGATCATAAACCTGATCAATAAAAAATAGACCTCCCTATTTGCCCTTCAAGTGACTAGGAGAGGCCTATCTCTTGATGATAGCCGATCCCTCTGGGGGAACCGCTTATCTATCCAGACCATGGCATTCGCTGTGGTCTGTTTTCTATCCATATTATACCCCAATAAACCGGTTTAGAAAAGGAAGCAAACCTTCCTGTATAAAAAATGGGTCCTTGCGTTTATTCGGCTGCCAGCCTGTCTATGCTATAATGAAAACAGATAATGTTCTTTTAGGGTGGGTCGGCTAGCCCCGTGAAAGGGGGTGATGCCTGTTGAGCATGTATGAAAGTTTCATGGTGCTGATTGGTTTTGGTACCTTCTTGATTGCCTTGCTCGGTTTGATCGTTTCGATGATCAATAAAAAATAGACCTCCCTATTTGCCCGTTAAGTAACTAGGAGAGGCCTATCACCACTATGATAGCCGATCCCTCTGGGGGAACCGCTTATCTGCAGACCACAGTGCCCGCTGTGGTCTGTTTAGTTTTTTCCATTTCCACTTTTATTATACCCGATTTTCATCCGGTTGAAAAGCTGTTCATTGTCAGGGAGAACGCCTGACAATTTGTAACCACATTCCACAGCATCAAGCTTGGTTAGAATGACTAAGATCTTTTTGCGCATGGGCTATTTTCCTTCAGTCCTTATAAACGATAAGATGCTTCTCCACTGCTGCAAATTTGCCGCCATATTGCATCCCGTTATACCCAGCTCGATGAAACTTGTCAGGCTTCACAATCCCTCCCATTTAAACACTGCACTTGCAAAATGAAATGTTCCCTGAAAAGCAGGAAGGAAACACGCTGGTACGTTACGCAGAAAACATGTTTGAAACAGTTGCACGCCCGATTAATTGAAAAGGCAATGAAACTTTGCTTTTTTTCTCTGTTTTTTGAATAAACTGGACTGCTTTTTTCCCCATTTGCTTGATCGGTATGTCGATTGTGGAAATATGCAGAGCTTTTGCGATTTGCTGATTGTCAAAACTCAGAATGGAAAGGTCTTCGGGGATGCGTATCCCCTTTTCTCGTGCCGTCAGGACCATTCCGGCAGCCACCTGATCATTGGTCACGAGAAAGGCAGTCGGTCTCTCTATCATCTGGCACCAACTCTCCATTACACGCACACCGTCCTCGATGGACAAACATTTATCAAATATCCATTCCTCCCTTACTGGTTGATTGATTTTATCCATCGTGGCTTGATAGGCTTTAATACGCTTGTGACTGTTAGTCCCATGTCTTCTCCCCAACGTGTAGGCTATGTCGGTATGTCCTCTTGCCAACAGGTAATCCAAACCATCCTGGAAGGCCTTCTCATGAGGGATACTGACGGAAGGAAGCTCTGTTTGATCGGAATCTTCACAAAGAATGATGGGACCATGGGATGTATATTCTTTTACAATTTTCAGAGACGCGGCTCGTGAAGTGAAAATCAGCCCGTCGATTAAATTTCCTCGAAGAAGCTCTAAAGCTTCCAATTCTTTGTCGACGTGATAGTTTGTTTGAATCAGGACAAGCTGCATGTCGTGTTTCAAACCTTCCTCCGCTATCCCTTCTACAATGTTACTGAAATAGGGAATTTCAATGGAAGGGAGGACGACACCCAGCAAGTTGGTTGTCCCTTTCGATAAATGAAAAGCAGTAAGATTCCGATGATAATCAAGTTTTTCCATTGCCTGGTGCACGACTTGCCTTTTTTCTTCCCTGACATAGGGATGGTTGTTCAATACGCGTGAGACAGTCGAGACCGAAACACCGGCAAGACTGGCAATTTCCCGAATGTTGGCCATATTAGGGTCTTCCTTTCCTGAAAAATTTCATCTTGACCTGAAACGCGTTTCATACATTACCTTTTGTTTAAACATAAGAAAGGGTGATGGCAGGATGATAAGCGGATTATTGGTTTTGATGTGTTTATGTTTGTGTGAAATTATCATAGCAAAACTGGTGGTCAAAGACAAAAATGCTTTTCTCATGGATTTTCAAACATTTTTTGATTGGCCGGATACTTTTATGGAGAGTGATAATAAAACGAAAAACAAAGAATAAGAGGAAGGATGAAACCATTTTGCTGCACTTTGGCAAAATGGTTTTTTAAAGATTGAAAAGGAGGGATTCCATCAGGAATATCCTTCTCCAGCATCTCCCCCTCGAGGTCTTAAATCATTCTCTCTGTTGCAACCGTGTAATCCCTAGAACAGGCGCTTGCGCTTTTCGGCCAAATATAATTCAGACTTGTCATAATACTAGTGCAAATGTAATGAAAAAAATGAGATAATGAGAAAAATTCACGGAGAGCAACATAGAAAGGATGAAGAAAATGAACAATATTTTATTTGACATACCTGCCGATATATTTAAAACGCTAAGTGAATCAGAAAGATATTTGCTTGAATACATAAACAACCATCTTGAAAAGATTTCTACGATGTCGATTGTGAAATTGAGCGAAAACGCGAGTGTTTCTACAGCAACGATTGTCCGCCTGATGAAAAAGATAGGGTATGACGGATACACTTCTTTTAAATACAGTTTAAAAGAGAAAGTGCAAATCCCAGATGAAAATGATGAAATGGAAAACATCGATACAAAAATAAAACACGCTATTAAAAAGAATGAATTAGAGGTAGTAAAAACGATACAATTACAAAGTATTGGCCAAATAGAGGATGCAGTACAAAAAATACATGATGCAGAAAAAATTTACATCTTTGCGCGAGGATTCTCGGAGATGATCGCCCATGAAATGACTATCAAGCTACAATTGATGGGGAAAAACTGCGAAGTGCATGACGATCCCAACATTATCCGCCTGAAATCCAGAGAGATAAGAGAGCGGGAGCTGGCGATTTTTGTTTCGTTAAACGGTGAAACTAGTGAATTGGTAGAAGCCTGCAAGAATTTGAATATCCGTCAGATTACGACTATTACCCTGACAACGAGGATGGAATCAAGCTTGGGAATGATGTCAGAGATGGCCTTCATTGGTTACAAAGGAAGTCAGTCTTATTTTCCGGATTATGAAGTACGTTCCAGGCTTCCGCTAAGTGTGTTGTCCAGAATACTGCTTGATGCTTACGCAATAAGAATGCTCTGATTATTCAGGGCGTTTTTTATATTTTTCAACGAACGTATAAAACTTATCATCTCCCCTAAAGTCCTCTCCTTTTACCTGACGATGGGGTTGTTAACTGTGGCTTGACCAGTCACTTGAAAATTTTGTTGATCATTTACAAAAGCATTCCTCGCTGCATATTTTTCAGTTTTAGAAAACGTTTACACAAACCGAAAACATTTACAAGAAATAGTGTGCCACAATGTAGTTAAGAAATTGATGAAAGAAGGTGCTCCTATGATATACACCCTGACACCTAATCCGGCGATTGATCTGTATGTCGGATTGGATGAGTTACGGCCGAATAAGGTTAATCGTACCTATGAAGAAGATTATCAGCCGAATGGGAAAGCGATAAACATTTCGATTATGTTAAAGAGGTTGGGGATCGACAGTATTGCGTTAGGATTTATCGCTGGCTTTTCAGGGAGTTTCATAGAAAACGAACTGAATAAGTTACAGATTGCTACTGAATTTGTAAGAGTAGAAGGAATCACAAGAATCAATATTTTTGCCAATGCCGATGAAGAATACAAGATTGTCAACAAAGGACCTACTATAGCTGAAGAGAGAACAAGAGAAATGTTGAGAAAAGTTTCCTCGATTCCGGAAAACAGCATGCTTTTTGTTTCAGGAAGTTTGCCCGGAGGGGTGAATGATCATTTTTATTCAGAGATAGCAAGTATTTGCCGGCGGAACCATCTTAAGCTGGTTTTGGATATAAGTTCCAAAGAGGTTCTCCGGTGCTTGCCTTACCAGCCTTATTTAATCAAACCAAACGATGAAGAACTGGGGGCATTCTTTGGATTAAGCAAAGAAAAAATGGATGAACCGACTATCATCAACTGCTCCAGAAAAATGTTGGAAAACGGTGCCCGACAAGTACTCGTGTCTCGGGGAGAAGCTGGAGCGATTTATGTTTCTCCACATCAGATTTTAAAAGTGACCGCTCCTAAAGGGAAAGTGATCAACACAGCTTGTTCGGGAGACACGTTGTTGGCTCTGTTTATTGGAAAGCTGGAGCAGGGTGCCTCTTTGGAGGAAGCTTTGCGATATGCTTCGGCGGGCGGTTCTGCAACAGCGTTTAGTAAAGGTCTTTGCAGCCTTTCTGATATAGATACACATATCCATGAGGTGAAAATCAATCAAATAAAGGAGGAATTTATCAATGGCTGAAGTGAAAATTGTTGCGGCAACCGGTTGTCCAACGGGAATAGCCCACACTTTTATGGCAGAGGAGGCGTTAAAGCAAGCAGCCCAGAAACTGGGAGTGGAAATCAAAATAGAGACACATGGCCAGTCCGGTATAGAGAATGGGCTGACAAAACAGGAAATTGCGGAAGCCGATGGAGTCATCATCGCTGCTGATAAAGATGTCGATGTTGGTCGTTTCCATGGCAAGCCAGTTGTAGAAGTCCCCGTAGCAAAAGGGATACACGAACCAGAACAACTGATTCAGACTATTATTGATGGAAAAGCAACCGTTTACAAATCGAAAAAAGATTTCCCACAACAATCTAAAGAGGATTCTGGAAAACGTTCAAGTGGAAAAAGAGCCATTTTACATTCGATTTATAAGGATTTAATGAATGGAGTTTCCTATATGCTGCCTTTCGTGGTTGGGGGAGGTGTATTGATTGCATTGTCGTTTTTGTTCGGAATTCATTCAGCAGATCCCGAACACGAATCATATAACTCCATTGCTGCCTTTTTAAACAGTACAGGGGGGCTAGCCTTTCAATTGATGGTGCCGATTCTTGCTGCATTTATAGCGGAATCAATTGCAAAACGCCCTGGTTTAGTCGTCGGATTCATAGGCGGACTCATTGCAAGCAATGGTGGGGCAGGTTTTCTTGGAGGAATAGTCGCGGGTTTTGCAGGCGGATATATTGTTTTATTGCTTGTAAAGCTGTTCAGCAAGATGCCGAAATCACTCAATGGATTAAAGTCGATATTTCTGTACCCCTTAATCGGTATCTTGTTGATTGGAATAGTCATGACGTTATTAGTAGAACCAATGACCGCTATCAATGAAGGGATGAAAACATTCCTGTCCAATTTCCAGGATGCGAACCCGATTTTACTCGGTTTAATTGTCGGGGCTATGTCCGCTTTTGATATGGGCGGACCAGTAAACAAAGCGGCATATGTCACAGGTACTGCACTACTTGCTGAAGGAAACTTTTATTTCATGGCAGGTGTCTCAGCCGCCTGTATAACTCCGCCACTTGTTATAGCCTTTGCCACCCTTTTCTTTAAGAAATACTTCAACCAGGCAGAGCGGAATGCCGGGGGTGTCAACTTCATCCTTGGTGCCACGCATATAACTGAAGGAGCGATTCCTTTTGCAGCCAAAAACCCGATTGTCGTCATTCCGATTTTAATGGTCGGATCCTCCGTATCAGCAATTTTGACATATTTGATGGGGGTGCAAGTACCGGCTCCCCATGGTGGTTTTTTGGTCCTGCCAGTCGTGACGGGGGCTGTGCAATGGGTTATAGCCATACTCGCAGGTTCGTTGACAGGAGCTTTCATTTATGGATTCTACAAAAAACATAATCATGACAAGGAAAAGCGGAGAGGTGAAGAGGATGACGACAACGAACAGATTGCTTAGTCCAAATCAAATACGCTTGAATCAATCCGTTTCTTCTCAACTGAAGGTTTTCGAATTGATTGGAAGAATGGCAGTTGAAGCGGGGATTGCTTCGTCAGCTGCCCTTGTGGCGGAAGGGTTGAAACAACGGGAGCTTGAAAGTACCACTGGGTTTCAAGACGGTTTTGCCATTCCTCACACACAGAATGAGGCAATAGAATCACCTGGCATCATTATTGTAAAAAGCAACGAAGGAATTGAATGGAATTCGTTAGACGGTAAACCTGCACAATTTTTTATCGCCTTGCTAATCCCTAAGGAAGAATCAGGTAATACGCACATCCAGGCATTGGCATCCTTATCCCGGATGCTGATCCACGAGGAAAATAGGAGAGCGCTCCTTCATGCAGTGGATGAGGTAGAAGTTTTATCCAAAATAAGTGAAGCATTAGAACAATAACTCTCTGGAGGAGGTACATTATGGGACTTATATCGTCTACACCAATGTTAGAAAAAGCCAGAAGCGAAGGATTCGGAATTGTCGCGTTCAATGTACATTCATTAGATATGATTTATGCCGTGGTGGAAGCCGCTGACGAGGTCAAAGCTCCCGTCATCCTGCAAACGACAGTGGGTTCCGTCAAGTCACTGGGGGCAGAAAATATTGTAGCGGCTGCCGAAGCCGCATCAAACCAATTTAACGTACCTGTGGCACTTCATTTGGATCACTGTACAGAGTTTGCCGTGTTAGTGCGATGCATCAGGGCTGGATACACTTCCGTGATGATCGATGCATCCATGCATCCATTTGAGGAAAATGTCAAAAAGACAAATCAAGTAATGGAAATAGCGAAGTACCTGGACATCAATGTCGAAGCGGAGTTGGGAAAAGTAGGCGGTGTTGAAGAGGACATTGTTGTTTCCGACGAAGATGCACAAAAAGCAGTCCCTGGTGAATGCGTAGAATTCATTAAGCAGACGAATGTTCCTACATTGGCTCCGGCAATTGGAACTGCTCATGGCATTTATAAAGGAGAACCGGATATCGATTTCCGACGAATTCAAGAAATAGCCAAATTGGTCGAAGTCCCCCTGGTATTACATGGCGGTTCTGCAATCCCTGATGAAGACGTTAAAAGGTGTATATCACTGGGAATGGCTAAAATGAATGTTTCGACTGAATTGAAAAATGCTTATTCTGCGGCAATCCGGGAACACTTCCTGGAAACACCAGAAGCGTTGGACCCGCGCCAGTATTTAAGCAAAGCAAAAAAAGCTGCAAAAGACCTGGCGCAATCTAAAATCTTGCTTGTTGGATGTGCGGGAAAAGCTGAGGAGATACAAAAGCATGTAAGGAAGATGAACAGTGATCTTATAATGGCAAATTAATGTTTCGGGCTGCCGAGATGAAATCAGCAGCCCGTTTTCATTACCTTTCCTTCAACACAAACACCTCAGAACTGAAGTCTTGGTAGTCCCAGTGATTGCTGCTCAGCAATAGACCGACTTGCATCAATTCATCTCCATAGTGATAAATCGAACTACCGTTGATCAGATATTGTTTATCCGGATCAAGTCCCTGAAGTTTAATTCTATTGTATTTCTCGTTTGGCTTAGCCAACACTTTATAATAACCTATCATCGCGGTTGATTGATCAGGGGAAACAACCATCCAAGCCGTTTCATTTCTCTCGAATGGACTGAGCAGCCGGTAAAATCGGCCGGTTCGGATTAACGAGCGTTTCTCTTTAAAAAACTGTACCTGGTCCTTTACTTCCTCTTTTTCAGCCGAGGTAAGGTTCGTCACATCCAGTTCAAACCCAAACGTCCCGAAATAAGCAGTGTTTGCACGGGTGTGCAAGGGAGTATTCCTTCCGACCTGATGGTTGGGAATGGCTGATACATGAGTTCCCAATGCGCTAATAGGATAAACAAGCGAGGCGCCGTATTGTATTTTCAATCGCTCTACTGCGTCTGTATTATCGCTGATCCAAGCTTGGGGTGCGTAGTACAACATGCCTGGATCGAATCTTGCTCCGCCGCCAGCGCAGGATTCAAACAGAATCCCAGGATATTTATTGATCAATCTCTCATAAAGCTGATAAACACCGAGAATATAACGATGCATCACTTCTCCTTGGCGATCAGCATCCAAAGCAGAGGAAAAGGCCTCTGTTATATACCGATTCATATCCCATTTGATGTAAGAAATCTTTGCCTTTTCTAAAACCTTGTCCATTAAATGGTAAAGGTGATCCACAACTTCTGGACGCGAAAAGTCAAGCACATATTGATTGCGTCCGTGAGAAGCACGGCGGCCGGGGGCCGCAAGCACCCAGTCCGGATGTTCTGAAAACAATTTAGTTCCTTTACTGACCATTTCTGGTTCAAACCACAGGCCGAACCCCATTCCCATTCCATCTATTTTCTTGGAAAGCCCTTCTATGCCATCTGGAAGTTTCTGCTTATTATCGAACCAGTCGCCCAGCGAAGATGTATCATCATTCCTCGAACCGAACCAACCATCATCAAGAACGAACAATTCCATGCCCAGTTCTTTTGCAGACTCAGCGATTTCGAGTACTTTTTCTTCATTGAAGTCGAAGTAAGTCGCTTCCCAGTTATTAATCAAAATCGGCCGGTCTTTGTCCCGCCAGCGCCCTCTTGCAAGTCTTTCTCGGTACAAGGCATGAAACGTGTCGCTCATACCGTTCAACCCTTGATCAGAATAGACCATGACGCATTCCGGTGTCTGAAAGATATCGCCAGGCGCCAATTTCCATTTAAACTGAAAGGGATTGATTCCCATCATCACTCTTGTCACCCCGAATGTATCCACTTCAATTTGGCCAAGGAAATTCCCGCTGTAAACGAGACTGAATCCGTAAACCTCACCACTTGATTCGGTCGTCTGCTTATGCTTCAAAGCAAGAAAAGGATTGTGTATATGGCTGCTTGCACCCCGCGAACTTGAAATTGACTGAACCCCTTTGAATAGCGGTTGAGTCTCCAGGTGGGTTTCACGTGCCCAGGCGCCATTTAAATGCACCATCTCCAATTGGTCTTCCGGCAAATCGATACTTGTGCTCATCGCACTATCCAGAAAGAAAGCCTCCGTTCCGAGGTTGACGAAACGGGCATTTCTTGTGATGACTTTGCGATTTGCATAAATGCTATAGCTTAAAATCAATCTGCACTGCAACAGCTTGTCGAAAAGGACAATTTTCAACGTCTCTGCTTCCTCTTCTTGCTCTGTGTATGTTGCAGGAAGGCCTTCGAGTGCTGGTTTTCCTTTAGCGATATGATAGCTTTCATATTGGAAGTTGGTTATATGGCTGCCGTACTGATCGATGATTTTATGGGCAGGATAGCGGTAATCTGTTGTTCCGTAGCTCGGATACTCTTGTTTAATGTGCTCCAGGGAGGAGGTGTAGTCCCCTTCAAACATATTTGCGGAAGCAGGTCTTGCTTCACGTTCTGCCAAATGGTCGAAATTATCCCTGTGGTTGATGGCGTGGCCGTAATATAAATGTTCTAATTGACCTATCTTCTCCATAACACGGAAAATGTAGCTTATCTCTCCGTTGGTCAAATGAAATTCTTTGGTCTCCGTATTTATTTTTATTGTCATTCTGAAAAACTCCTCTTCAAAGGAAGAAATACTCCCTTTCAATATTGAAACCCCTTACATGCATTTAATCATAAGTTGTTAAGTAGATGAAGGCGCAATATCCGAAATGACCTTATTTATTCTGTATAGTGAGTCCGAGTGGAAGGAGGAGGGGGAGGGAATGTTTTCTGATCGGACATCTGGTGCTTCCCTATTCTGTAGTTCCGTTTTTGAAGAATGGAAAAGTGCCAAGTATCCCGAAAATACGGGGCTTGGCACATAATCGTCAATCAATCGAAAATTCCTCTTTTATCAATAAATCTTCCGGGGTTTTTCCTATTTCATCTTCATGAAAATAATCTCTGAGTATGCCGTCTTCCAAAAAATTCGCTATGGCTGCCATGGTCATGCCTTGATCGAGAGCCAGATAGGCCTTGGTCACCTCGCCTGTTTCGACATTGACAGAATCGTGGAAACCGTACTTTCCATATACATTCAAGCTTTTTAACGTTTGAATATTTTGGAATGCCTTCATCGGAGCGTATTCCAATGCAAGGAAAGTCGCATGAGGAGTGACTGTTCCATCCGACTTGTAACCATCCATACCGAGAGGTGTTGCGGCAAACTCGGAATAACCATCAGGAGTAGCAGCCGGGGACATTCCCCAAGCTGGGTAACCTTGTTCTTCTGCATAGTTAATTTGAAGATCGACATGTCTTTGATTATTCAATCCCAAAGCTCGGGTCCCAAGTTCTTTTTCCTTCAACACAAGCGAAGGCATCAGAGCTTCGAACATACTCCCGCCCCAGCTAGGAACATATTTCTCGCCATTGTAACTATAGTGACCTTCAAAAACGTCGACTCCATCGTATGTTGCCATATGGCCTTGAGGTAGTTGAGATTGCCAATCCCAACTCTCGGGCATTGTCCGATACATTTTCCACCAGTGTTCCTTCGGTACATCTCCTTTTCCAATAGAAATGTAGCTTGCTAGTCGTGGTTCTGTATAAAATGCTCCGTAATGATGGGCGGTTAAGCTTCCGGCCTCGACATCATAACCTCCTCTCATCTGGCCGACTTCAGAATCATAGAGACTAGTGTAATCCATGTCTTCAACAATGGCATTGGTTTTTTCATAAAGCTCTGGGTATGCTTGTCCAGCCACTATTAATCCAGCTGAAAGCCAGCCATTGTCCACAGTGGAAATGAATTGGCCCCAATCTGTCATAAGAGTGGCATCCTCTGTATAATACCAGTTATAGTAAAGACCGTTCCATGTGTCCATGTTTTCCAACGTATGAATGGTTTTTTGGAGATTATTCAGGGCCTGTCGGTGGTTGATGAATCCCAATTCTTCAGCAGATACCACACTCATCATATACATGCCTATATTGGTTGGAGATGTGTGCGATTGGATGTTCATCATTCCATCATTCCAGCGCACTGCATCGGCGGTAAGGCCTGTCTCGTTGTCCGTGAAATCTTCAAAGTAGCGGTATGTTTGTTTAGAAATCGCTCTTAACTGCTTCGATAAGGCAACTTCTTTTCCTTTTGGAGAAGTGTTTGCAAGATTTGGCGTGGTAATGGCAGCATTGACCAGCAACAAAATTGTTAACATCAAAGCAAGTTTTTTCTTCATCCCGGCACCCTTTCTCATTTGTGATTGAAACGTTTCAATTGACAGTATACTAAACACATGTGTAAGCGCAATCATTTACTTCCAAAAAAGTAAAAACAGGTAGTTTGTCTCATCCTCAGCAAGTAATAGGCTGGGACAATAGCATGTTAAGGATGGAAAATAGGTAGATTTGCTTGCGCATGGTTTCGTGAAATAGATGAAGCATTCTATTTCAATTCCCATCCATTTTATGTAATGATGATACTTAATCAGAAAAGGAGTTGATAACATGACAGAACAAACACAATTAGGAAAATCAGGTTTGAAAGTGAATCCGATTGGTCTCGGTACAAATGCAGTAGGCGGACATAATCTTTATCCCGATCTGGATGAAGAAGCGGGTAAGGAACTGGTGCGTACAGCGATAAACAATGGAGTCAATTTACTAGACACCGCATTTATTTATGGCCCGGAACGCTCTGAAGAATTGATTGGAGAAGTCCTTCAGGAGACCGGTAAACGGAATCAAGTCGTCCTTGCTACTAAAGGGGCACATAAATTCGTCGGCGACGAAACCGTCATGGATAACTCCCCGGACTTTCTGAGAAAATCGGTCGAGGACAGCTTGAAAAGACTGCAAACAGATTATATTGACTTATTTTATATCCATTTTCCGGATGAAAATACTCCCAAAGACGAAGCTGTCGGAGCGCTGAAAGAACTAAAGGACCAAGGCAAAATCAAAGCAATCGGTGTTTCGAACTTTTCAATCGACCAGTTGAAAGAAGCAAATAAAGATGGGTATGTCGATGTTTACCAAGGAGAATACAATTTGCTTCAACGAGATGCAGAGAAAGAATTATTGCCTTATACTGCAGAAAACAATATTTCATTTATACCTTATTTCCCGCTTGCCTCCGGGTTATTGGCAGGCAAGTATACAGAAGAAACAACATTTAATGATTTGCGTAAAGAAATGCCGCATTTCCAAGGGGATAATTTCAAGAAAAACCTGGACAACGTGGACAGAGTGCGTGGCATTGCTGAAGCGAAGGGGGCGGAAGTTGCTCATGTAGTTCTCGCCTGGTACTTGACCCGTCCGTCCATCGACGCCATTATTCCGGGCGCTAAACGGTCTTCCCAAGTATTAAATAACTTGAAGACATTGGAGGTAAAATTGACTGAAGATGATATCAGTCAAATCGACCGTATTTTTCGTTGATCTGTGATAGGAGGAAGCGAGTACTGAACCTAAACGGGGAGGTGCTCGTTTTTTTGGGGTTCAGAAAGTACATGATCGGGTATACCATTGAAAATTCCTATTTGAAGGAAAGACATCTTGCGTTTTTTCTGTCAGATAAATTCACCTACAGATTGATTCGATCCACCATTAATGGTAAGATATTCGATAATTTAACCAAAATCAACAACAGAGGAGGCATCAAGATGAGAACCGTCACATTGAAAGATATTTACCAGCATTCGATTGCCCAAAAATATGTCAGGCGCTCCGGCATGGCCCATGCGATTTCGGTAGCCTTTCACGCTTATAAGTTGGCTTTATCCTACAATGTTAACCCGGATTGGGCGGCTAAAGCAGGATTTCTCCATGATATCGGCCATTATCAATGGTATCGAAACGGAGAATGGGACTATCAATTGTACCGGGCTTACGATATTCATCCTATCAAAGGAGCGGAACGGGCACATAAATTATTGGTGCGTCTAGGAGAAGACAAGCAGGCTGCGAAAGAGATCGCTCATGCGATTCTATTTCATACTGAATCTGCATTGCCGGAAGGGAACGTCCGATTAAATGCTTTACAACGAGTGATTCACTTGGCCGATGAAAAAGATAAGCAGCCGGGAGATTCTCACCATTACCGTCACATGGACAAGCAAAAAGAATCTGACCTGATTGAATTACTCGACGAAAGGATCAATCATAGTTTGACTGCAGAGATGAATATGTAACTCCGCATTATCGGGAATAGAACCGGGGCAAGGCTTTCCCTTCCTACTATTCCTCTTGCGGCACATCCGGACAAACACCATCAAGCATGGTGTTATTTTTATGTTTTCTTTCCCTTTGTTAAAAGAGATTTTACGTGTCATCCGTTTATTAGTGGGAATAGGTGAAATAGAAGATGATAAGGAGGTTTTGATAGATGCATCTCGAAAAGCGATTGGAAAATCAAATGCCGGAAATGAAAGCTTTGCTTGAGGAATTGGTCAACACGGACAGCAATACCTATGATAAAGAAGGAGTAGACAAAGTCGGTGCACTGCTGAAGAATAGATTCGAGCAACTGGGGATGTATGTCCATACCCACCGGGAGAAAGAACAGGGGAATAATCTGGAGGTCAAGGCTGAACGTGAAAGCGAACCGAGAATTTTAATTGTCGCTCATATGGATACTGTTTTTCCGAAAGGAACAGCAAAAGAACGCCCTTTTGAGATTATCGACGATCAAGCCTACGGGCCGGGGGTAAGTGATGAGAAATCCAGCCATGTCGCTGTGTTGTATGCATTGAAGGTATTAAAAGAAAGTGGCTCGGAAGCCTATAAAAACGTCCATGTCATCTTTAACAGCGATGAAGAAATCGGTTCCCCGACTTCAAAGCCGTTGATAAAAAAGGCGGCTGCAGATAAACACTATTCGTTAGTGGTTGAATCCGGAAGACCCGGTGATGCGGTTGTGTCAGAGCGAAAAGGAGTCGGCCGGTTCGACATTGAGGTCGAAGGTAAAGGTGCACACGCGGGAGTAGAACCGGAACTTGGCAGGAGTGCGATAAATGAACTGGCGCATAAAGTCATAAAACTGCAGAATCTGAATGACTATGAATCTGGTCTTTCGGTCAATGTCGGTTTATTCAACGGCGGAACATCGAGCAATACGGTGCCACCTGATGCAGATGCCAAAGTCGATGTGCGTGTAAAAGATAAGCAACAAGCGAAAGAGGTCACCAAAGAAATTTCCGATATTGCGGATGAGGACACAGTCGAAGGAACCACGACCCATTTGGAAGGCGGGATGGCCCAACCACCGATGGAAAAAACAGAAGAAACGGAAAAACTGCTGGAGGTAATCCGCGAGGCAGGAAAAGAGTTGGGGATGTCTATTAAGGACGTCGGAACAGGTGGTGCATCGGATGCTGCATATACAGCAGATGAAGGCGTTCCGACAATAGATGGCATGGGGCCGCTCGGAGAATATTCTCATAGCCTGACGGAAGAATATGTCGACCTTACAACTTTTGCTAAACGGACTGCCTTGCTGGCACGAACCATCCAACTTTTGACACCTGAAAAATAGAAAAAACAAGGGGACTGTCCCCAGCACTCTGCCATTGTGACTTGGCAGGGTGTTTTTTGTTGCGTGAAGTTTTGAAGGGGTGTTGATTAGCTCTGGAATGGCTGCATGGCTTTTCAGCGGCTAGTTGTTTTAACCATTGCCAATCGGCAAGTTTTTTCTTTGTCAGATTTTGCAAGGTACTTGTGCTTACCATTTTATTCTGATAATTTCAATTTTTTATGTTACCCTTTATATTATCTGGCAAATTTGTCATTGGGAAGAAGGAGAGAATATAGATGAAAACGGAACGCGAAAAAATGATTGGCAGCGAGTTATACGATGCAAGTGATCCACAATTGGTTGCAGACCGACTCAATGCGCGCCGCCTTACGAGACTTTACAACCAAACCACAGAGACTGACGATGAAAAGCGGATGAATCTCCTCAAGGAGCTGTTTGGCTCTACAGGTGATAGTTTTTTTGTGGAGCCGACATTTCGATGTGACTATGGCTATAATATCCATATCGGAGAAAGGTTTTATGCGAATTTTGATTGTACGATTCTCGACGTTTGCGAGGTCCGCATTGGCGATGATTGCTTATTGGCTCCAGGTGTACATATTTATACAGCTTCTCATCCGCTTGATACGGAAGTCCGTAAAGCTGGTGCTGAATACGGAAAACCGGTCACAATAGGAGACAATGTCTGGATTGGCGGAAGAACAGTGATCAATCCTGGTGTGACGATTGGCGACAACTCCATCATTGCCTCTGGTTCTGTCGTGACCAGGGATATTCCGGCAAATGTAGTTGCTGGTGGAGCGCCGGCGACTATTCTTAAGGAAGTAAAGTAAAAAAATTAAAGAAAGGAGCTGCTCTGTTGAACCCTCTGTTATGGGACATACCCGCCGAAATAAAAACAGAAAGGCTGCTGTTACGCATGCCTGAATCAGGTGATGGAGAAGCGGTGAATCGGGCGGTCAAAAGGTCAATCGAAGAATTACGTCCCTGGATGCCATTCGCTCAAACTACTCCTACTTTAGAAGAAAGTGAAGAAGATATTCGCGAAGCCCATATTCGTTTCCTGAAACGGGAAAAATTAAGGTATTTGCTGTTTCACAGGGAAACGAACGGGTTTATCGGATCTTCTGGTTTCCACAATATCGACTGGAAAGTTCCGAAATGCGAGATAGGCTATTGGATCGACACGAAGTTCACCGGTATGGGATATATGACAGAAGCAATAAAAGCTTTGACATCGTTTGCATTTACCGAACTGACCTGCAGGAGGGTGGAAATTAGATGTGAGGAAAAGAATTTTAAAAGCAGGGCAATACCGGAAAAGCTGGACTATGAACTAGAGGGGATCTTGAAAAATGATGATGTATCTGTAGATGGTAATCATATGAGTAACACTTGTATCTATGCAAAAGTAAAGTGAAAAGATGAGACTGGGACGCTTTTCGCAGGCACTGCTTCAGCTAACTTGGCACAGAATACCGCTTTGCCAAGTGGATCTTCAGGTCGAGCTGTCCAGCTGGAGTCTCCCATTTCAGAAGAATGGCCGATCCCCCCTGCTGATTTTTCTTCTTCGTCACAGTTTAAAATTTTAAAAGTCAGTAGAAGAATACGGTGCATCTTGTTTTCACACGTGGAAATCTGACTCCGATAACGCAGCGGAGGCAAGATACGGAGACTCAATCGGGAACAGCCCGAGTTTCCACTCCGCAAAAAGCGGTTGGTACTTCTCAGGGGTGGAAGCTGTTTCCGTGGAACGAGCAGTATCCTGCCTGGCAATACAACACTTATCAAACAGCAGGTTAAAAAGAAGTCCAACCAAGGAATAATAAAGACCGAGCGATGCCGATTAGTGTTTAGCATTCGTTCGGTTTTTGTTTTGTTCCGGTGCTTATCCTTTTATTCTTCTCCTGGCACAGTAAAAGAATGCTCGGCTTTGTATTTTTTACCACTGCTTGGTGTCAACCATGCTCCCAACCTGTAGTCACCAGGATCGATGTCACGTTCGCGTAAATCTATTAGATACTGCAGCTTTTCACCTGGATCAATCGTTTCTTCGCCCATCACTTGGGCAAAGGACGTAACACTGGAGTAAAGAAAAATTTGCTCACCTGCATCATTGGTGATTTCGTAATCGTAGCGCTGCGAACTTGTAAACTCCAACTTGATTTTTTCCTCACTTTCATTCGTCACGGAATATTGATAAACGAGTGGGCTTTGTTCCTCCAATACGGCATGTACCTGGTTGGTTGTCTCTTCGCCGTTTCCATTCACTTCTTCTGCCTCCTCCTCATGATTGGTTGTGCCACAGCCGGCCAGTATGGCTCCTGTCATTAATAAGAAAAGGAATGCTTTTTTCATTCCATTACCTCCTGTGTCATTTGTCGATTAGACGTTTGTGATGGCTCTAACGTTACAAAACTAACTGTATTCTTTAAAGGAATGCACAAAAAATCCCAAAACCATACCTATAATATAGAATAGAACAAGTCATTTAATATGCAAATCGTAACGTATGCTGGGCTGTCGTTGACATCCAAGCAGGTAAAATATATAGTCGAATTGACAGAATTTTTCAAAAGGAAGGGGAAGCTGATGACGTCAAAAAAGCAAACAGATAAGTGGAACAGGGAATATGCGAAACAATTGGATCGGGAAGATCCACTAGCTGGTTTTCGCGATGAATTTTACTTGGATGAAAATATTATTTATTTTGACGGCAACTCTTTGGGATTGCTCTCGAAACCTGCAGAAAAGGCTGTCCATCAATTGATGGGTTCATGGAAACAAAATGGCATTGACGGCTGGACTTCTGGAGAAAACCCTTGGTATTACCTGGCGGAGTCACTGGGAGAGTTGTCTGCTCCATTAGTAGGGGCTGAACCGGAAGAAGTCATCATCACCGGGTCTACTACAATCAACCTGCATCAGCTTGTCGCCAGTTTTTATCAACCGAGTGGCAGAAGAACAAAGATTTTGGCAGATGAATTGAATTTTCCATCAGATATTTACGCTCTGCAGAGCCAACTGGAGCAAAAGGGATATGATCCATCTACACATCTTATCCGTGTGAAAAGCACAGACGGCAAAACACTGGATGAGCAGCAGATCATTTCGGAGATGACGGACGAAATTGCGTTGATTGTGCTGCCCAGTGTCCTTTATCGCAGCGGCCAGGTACTTGACATCAAACGTCTGACCGAGGCTGCCCATTCCCGTGGAATCCGGATTGGCTTTGATTTATGCCACTCTATTGGTGCAATTCCCCACCGATTGAATGAATGGGAGGTCGATTTTGCTTTTTGGTGTACGTATAAGCATTTGAATGGCGGTCCAGGCAGTATCGGCGGTCTGTATGTAAACAAGCGCTATTTCGGCAAAAAACCGGGTCTGGCCGGGTGGTTCAGTTCGAACAAAGAAAAACAATTCGATATGGAGCATTCGTTGAGCCCGGCCGCCAATGCGGGCGCTTTTCAAATCGGAACACCTCATATTCTCAGCATGGCGCCGCTTCTTGGTTCTTTACATATGTTTGCAGAGGCAGGAATTGAACGAATTCGCACCAAGTCACTGAAGCTGACGGATTATTTCCTTGCTTTGGCAAAGCATCGCTTGCATAGTTATCAGTTTACGATTGCAAATCCTCTTTCGCGCGATTCCCGTGGTGGCCATGTTTTTCTTGAGCATGAGGAGGCTGTCCGGATATGCAAAGCATTGAAGGAGGGAGGGGTCATCCCGGATTTCCGGTCTCCAAACGGTATAAGACTGGCACCTGTTGCGCTTTACAACACATTTGAAGAAGTTTGGCAGGTGGTGGATTTGTTGAGGACAATTATGGAGGAGAAGCGTTATCTGCGCTTTGAAAAGAAACGGGAGGTGATTGCATAAAATGAAATCCTCAGAATGGATCGACATCACGCAACCCTTATCGGATAAGATCGCTCACTGGCCGGGTGACGAACCTTTTTCCTACAAACTGACCTATTCCAAAGAACAAACCGGCTCAGTGAACATTGGTCAAATCAGTTCCAGTTGTCATACAGGCACTCACATAGATGCCCCTTACCATTACGACAATCAAGGAAAACGTGTCCTTGATATCCCGATTGACACATACATTGGTCCGGCCAAAGTCGTCGACGTCTCAGATGCAGAAAAAATCGATGCAAACATTCTGTCAAAATTCCGATTTGATGGCGTGGAACGACTGCTCTTGCATAGCTCTCTTCCGAATCGACCGGAACGATTCCCTGAAAGCATGCCATTACTTGATCCGGATATCGGCCCCTTTTTAAAAAAACGGGGAATAAAGCTTTTGGGGGTCGACATGCCATCCGTCGACCCGGTAGAAAGCAAGGAACTGCCAGTTCATCATGCCTTGTATGATAATGATATTTATATTCTGGAAAATCTCATGCTTGATCATATCGTATCAGGAGATTATGAATTGATCGCTTTGCCTTTGGCACTCTTAGAGGCTGACGGTAGTCCGGTACGTGCTGTACTTCGCTGTCTGTAACTGGAGAGGGGTGATAAAAATGACTGATAAGAAGAGTGATTCAGGAGAAGAAGGAATCCATACGGATTTCAGGGAAAAAATGACGTACAGTGACTATTTAGAACTTGACCGTTTGTTGTCCAGTCAGAAACCTTTATCAGACCACCATGATGAAATGCTGTTCATCATCATCCACCAGGTGAGTGAGCTATGGATGAAACTGATTCTCCACGAAATCCAGTCTGCGATTCAAGCTATTCATAAGGACGATTTGGCTGAAGCATTTAAGATGTTGTCCCGGGTCAAGAAAACTCAAAGACAAATCATCTCAGCCTGGGATGTGTTGTCGACCTTGACTCCGAGCGAATATATTGAATTTCGCGATAAGCTCGGCCAGGCTTCCGGATTTCAATCTTACCAATATCGGCTGATTGAGTTTTCATTGGGCTACAAAACTCCGCATGTGCTAAAAATATATAAGCAGGATCCTGTAATTTATCAACAGCTATTGGAAGCATATAAAGCACCCGGCCTGTACGATGCAGCCATTCGGGCTCTTCATAGGGCAGGTTTGCCAATCAATCATGAAATGGTAGCGAGGGATTTTTCAGAACCTTACGAGGCTGATTCGAGTGTGGAAAAAGCATGGCTGGAAGTATACGAAAATACCGATCGGTACTGGCCGCTTTATGAGTTGGCGGAAAAGCTGGTCGACATAGAAGATTCCATGCAACAGTGGCGTTTCCGTCACATGAAAACAGTCGAGCGTATCATAGGATATAAAACAGGGACTGGTGGTTCTTCTGGGGTAGGCTATTTGAAAAAGGTCCTTGATCATTATTTTTTCCCGGAGCTTTGGAATCTCAGGACGAAAATATAGCGAAGACCTTACTCTTTATATTAAAATAGCGTGATTGGAGGGTTTATATGAAAACAAATCGAGAGCAATGGTCTTCAAAAATAGGATTTATCCTTTCGACGGCGGGGGCGGCAATTGGTCTCGGCGCGATTTGGAAATTTCCATATGTTACCGGGATGAACGGCGGGGGAGCGTTCTTTCTGCTTTTTGTAATTTTTACAGTATTGATTGGACTGCCCTTGTTGATTTCCGAGCTCATTATAGGTCGAGGAGCTGGAAAAGAAGCAGTCACAGCCTACAAGGTACTGGCTCCGGATTCCCATTGGCCTTGGGTAGGAAGGCTTGGAATAGTAGGCTGTTTTCTGCTTTTGTCCTTTTACAGTGTCGTAGGGGGCTGGGTGCTGGTATACAGTGCAAAAGCAATTACTGGAACAGTGATCACCGATTCTGCCGATTATGGGGAAATGTTCGGTGCTGTCACAGGCAGTCCTTCCGTTACATTAATCGGTCTTGCCCTATTTTTACTTATTAATGTCATTGTCGTTTCTTTCGGGATCAAGAAAGGGATCGAGCAGGCGAGCAAACTGCTCATGCCATTGTTATTTATCTTTTTCATCATTTTGGTTGGCAGATCATTGACGCTGGATGGCGCCATGGAGGGGGTTCGGTTTTTCTTGCGGCCCGATTTTTCCAATATAACTGGAGAAGCGGTGCTATATGCTTTAGGGCAATCCTTTTTCTCCTTGGCTGTCGGGTTTTCCTGCATGGTTACATACAGCTCTTATCTCGACAAGCAAGTGAGCATCCCGTCTTCAGCCGGGAGTGTTGCCGGTATGAACATCTTTGTCTCCCTTTTGGCTGGTTTGGCAATCTTTCCAGTCGTGTTCTCCTTCGGACTGGAACCGACAGAAGGACCTGGCTTGCTGTTCATCGTGCTTCCTTCCGTATTTTCCCAAATTCCATTTGGAGAGCTGTTTTTATGTCTGTTCCTGTTGTTATTTTTATTTGCTACGCTGACTTCTTCTTTCAGTCTGCTGGAAATCATCGTCTCAGCTTTTACGGAAAATGGGAAACGACGCAGGAAACCTGTCACGTTAACCGCCGGGATCGTCGTGTTTTTCGCTGGAATACCGGCCGCTCTTTCTTCAAGTACGATAAGCGGCTTCCATTTATTCGGCCTTACTGTTTTTGATGCGACCGACTACCTGGTAAGTAATATCCTGCTTCCGGTCGGCAGTCTGCTCATCGCGATTTTTATTATACATCGGATGGAGAGTTCCCTTGTGGAACAGGAATTCAAGCTTAGTTCAGGTCTGGCTTCTCCGTGGTATATCATTTGGAAAAATCTGATGCGGTTTGTGATTCCGATAACTATTGTAGTTGTTTTTCTCGCTACGATCGGAATTTTCGGGTCTGCCTGATGAGGTAATGGATACTGTTTTATTAGCTGCCTTTCTGTAGATTTAGCTATGGTAAAACATGTCTTTCTGAAAGTTTCCGGGCAAAAGCAAGGCCGACAAAGCAAAAACCGAACGAATTGGAGTAGTTCGGTTTTCGCTTTGGTCACTATGCAATGCTTTTTTGTCCCTGGGTCGATTAATGAATGTGAGGCGGGTGGCCCTTTGAGGAGTTCGTGATTTTAAATCCTTCGGTAGGTATATAAAAGTATTGAATCCATACACCGTCCAGAAAATCTTCCCTGCTATCCATCAATACATCAATCTCTTTGTCTGTTTTGACTATTTTGTCATGTTCTTGCGGGTAATCGAGAGTCAGATCATAATGAGCATGGTTTCCGTGAAACTCCGAAACGAAGACCCGAAGCATCTGGCCCTCTGCTCCATCTTCCGCAAGCCACTGCTTGATTTTTTTGGCAGCATTTCGATTTATTTTGCATTTCATGGTATCATTCCTCCTTGAAAACCATTATCGCTTCTCGAATTAAAAAAAGAAAGAGATGAGGCTTGCTTTGTAAAGAAGGTAAATCTTCGGCAGACGGCGGGACATCTCCAAATCAGCAAGACAGAAGCAACCGACAAAATAGTTTGACAATTGAGACTGACAGGTGTATTCTAATGTTATAAGTTAATAATCCTTTAAGGGGAGTAGCTTTTACGGCAAAGTCGTCAATACAGAGTTTCATACTCTCGGCTTTGTTGGCAACGTGTGTTGTTAGCAAGACCTTACCTGTTCGAAGGTATAGGTCATTTTTATTTTCTCGGACCTATACCGGAATCGGTATAGGTCTTTTTGTCTTATGACGGCGGGAACACCAGTTAAGGAGGAAAGAATATGAGGAAAAATATTTCGTTTTCTGCTTTAGTAGAACAAAATAAACTGGAATTAACCCGTAATTTACGGGAGGTGGAGAGGATCGAAAAATCTTTGGATGATAAATACCTGAAAGCAGACAAAGGGGTGAAACAGTGATGAATAACTTGATGTTCCAGAACATGCCTGACTATATCAAAGAGGAAATGGAAGGAGTAATGAGGAAGGCAAAATCGTTGATAAAAAAGAATACGGTTTTCACACTTCTGTCCATACCGTTAATCGTTTTTTCGGTATTTAACTTGTTCTTCCTTGTCTTTCGTTTTGGAGTGGAAAGCGATATGGTCTATGTGCTTCTACTGTTTGCCTTGCTGGGATCCATCGGCATAGCGCTGTATAAAGAAGCCAAAGCGGTCCGCAAAGAAATCAGGAAGGTCAGCAGTGAACATATCGTAGAAAGAATTGAGGCAAGCAATATAGTAAACGATTACCAAAAACGTGATTTTATCGACTCTATCAAAAAACGGCCAGTTTTGGCCATGAGTGTTTTCATCCAGTTTCTTCAGGAAGAAAAACATCGGCAAGAAAACAGCTCTAAGTAAGTTCTGCAGTTGTCTTCATCCAAACATGACTTACAAGTAAATATGAAATACGAAAACCGATCGATGATTCAAAAACTTTGAATTCGTTCGGTTTTTTTTTATGGGAAATAAGTAAACCTTCTACCCTTCTCTTATGAAAAGTGTGATTCTCCCCTCCGGAAAGGTATTTTGCTTTCCGCGGGAGGAGCTTCAGCTCGCTCTCATCCCGCTGGAGTCTGCATTGCCTGCGATGGATGGAGATGCTTCGCTGCAGGTGTGATTGCTTTTTTATCTATTGCTTTTAATGGTAAAAAAGCTAAACTTTGGAAACCGGAAGTGCTTCTTGTCCTTCATGTGTTGGTTTGCATCTTTTCATTTCCGAAGAGTAAAGGGACCCCATGCTTTTATCCCGGTCGATTGTTCCGGATTTACAAGTTCGTAAATTTTCGGATGATTTTGTAGATTTACAGGATAGTGAGAAAACGGAAAGCTGTTACAATACAATGTAAGCGCTAGCAATCGGGAGGAGATATAATATGAAAAAAATAGGATGGCTGTTGGCAAGTTTGCTTGTATTGATCAGTTTAACCGCGTGTGGTGGGGAAAGCGACGAAGCATCCGGGAGTGATGTAATCGAACTGACCGTCTGGAATGATTGGACGGAGGATCGCCCGGAGAACACTGTATACAAAGATATGATCAAAAAATTCAACGAAGAAAATGAAGGAATCGAAGTGAAAATAGAAAGTATCCCGCATGACCAGTATGAAACCAAACTACGTACACAAGCTGCAGGACAGCAGCTTCCGGATATGTTCCGGGTTTGGCCGGGTACCAGAATTGCTCCGTTGGTCGAGGGAAACGCACTGCTTTCCTTAAATGAAATTGTCGATGAATGGGAAGGGAAAATACCGGAGGGAATCTTGAAGGATTATGCCATCGATGGAGAGCATTACGCAATTCCTGCCAATATCAGTGAAACCAGCTTGATCTTTTACCATAAAGATGCATTGGCAAAGGCAGGTTTCGATACGTTTCCTGCTACTTACGAAGAACTGAAAAGTCTGATCGAAAAATTGAAAGAACAGAACGTCACCCCTATCGCTCTTGGAAACAAAGCGATTTGGCCGCTTCAATCGGTGTATATATCGACGATTGCAGACCGTTATACCGGAAGTGATTTTTTAGAAAATGCGTTGAATGGAGAAGCTTCATTCACCGATGAACGATTTGTCAAAGCATTATCTGTCATTGAAGAGTTAGCAAATATGGAAGCGTTTAACGGGGACTTGAATACAATCGATGAAGCGCAATCGCGAAGCGAGTTTGTCAGTGGCAACACGGCTATGCATTTTGCCGGCTCGTGGGCGATAGGGCCGATATTGGACAGTGTGGAAAATCAAGATGCAATCGGAGTGGCCCCGTTTCCATCCTTTGAAGGAGGGGACGGTGATCCTGCCAAAATAGCAGGAGTTGCAGGTGGCGGTATTGCCTTGAACAGTGATTTGAGTGGAGAGAAAAAGGAAGCAGCTTTTACATTTCTAAAATACTTCTACAGTGATGAAATGTTCCAAAAGCTAGTCAAAGCCAATATCATCGTGCCGGCTGACGTAGAAATGGACGACAGTATCCCAGAGGTGTTTCAGGAAGCCAACAGCTTTGCACAAGGCGGACTGGCACCTGTCTATGATGCAACCCTCACGCCGGAATTGACCGATATCATCAACAACGGCTTACAGTCGATCACCCTTGGGGAGAAAACGCCAGAAGAATTAGCGGAAGAGATGGAGAAGGAATCGGAGTAAACAAAACAAGCATGGCAGGCTGCCGTCATGGCGGCCTTTCCCATGAAAGGAGGAATGGAAATGCAGGCAGCCGGAAAAACAAAAGGAGCCATCATCATCGGTTTATTACCTGCCATCTTGATTTATAGTGTATTTGCCATTATGCCGATCATTCAATCGTTTTATTATTCGGTAATGGAATGGAATGGATTTTCCGAAATGTCTTTTGTAGGATTGGCAAATTTTCAAGCACTGTTCCAAGACACTTTGTTTTGGAATTCGGTGAAAAACAACATTTACGTCGTATTGGCATCGGTATTGGGTCAAGTACCGATCGCGCTGTTTATTGCATTATTGTTGAACAGGAAGCTGAAGGGATTGAAAATCTTCCGGACAATCGGTTTTTTGCCCGTCGTTTTGTCCACTGTGGTCATCTCGTTAACCTGGAGCCTGATTTACAACTCGGAAAATGGTTTGATCAATGAACTACTCCGGGCATTGGGCTTAGGAGGATTGGCGCAAAACTGGCTCGGGGATACGAACTGGTCGATGATCGCTGTTTGTGTCACGGTTATCTGGCAATTTGTCGGCCTGTATTTAATTATTTTTCTTGCCGCTTTGCAAAATGTACCGGAAGAAGTTTTGGAGGCAGCAAAAATCGATGGTGCGTCTGAATGGACTACCACCTGGAAAATAACAGTGCCGATGATATGGGATACCATCATCGTTGCCGTCATTTTATGCATTGCAGGAAGTTTGAAGACTTTCGATTTGATCTATGTCATGACCAACGGGGGGCCGTCCCATTCGACGGACGTTATGGCGCTGTACATGTTCAATGAAACCTTCAGCCAGCTGCAGTATGGATATGGCAGTGCCGTATCCGTTGTCATTTTTTTCTTTAGTTTAATTTTGATTTTTATCGTCACCAAATTACTGGGACGTAAAATGTTATAAAAAGGAGGAACAAGATGGAAACGACAGTGAAAACGGCCGCTGGAACACAGGTTGAAAAACGAAGAGGCCGTAAAAAGCCTGGTTGGAAACGGCTTTTGATTTATATAATCCTTATCTTGTTTGCCATTGTGAATGCTTATCCGATAATCTGGATGGTCATCAATTCATTCAAGTCAGAAAGTGAGTTTGCTGTTAACCAATTCGGGTTTCCAAAAGAATTTGTATTGGAAAACTATCAGAACGCTTGGGAGATAGCCAACTTTGGGGTCCTTTTTAAAAACAGTATATTCATCTGTGTCGCTGCTACTGTCATCACCGTACTAACAGGCGCGCTGGCTGCGTATTTTCTATCCAGATTCACATTTAAAATGAATAAAACCATATATACATTTTTCATATTCGGAATGCTGATTCCTATTCATGCAACCCTGGTACCAATGTTTATCCTCATGCGCAATCTCGGATTGTTGAATACGCCGATCACCTTGTTATTTCCTTATATCGCTTTCCATTTACCGATAACGATTTTTATTTTAACAAGTTTCATGAAAGCCTTCCCCAAGGACATCGAGGAGTCGGCAATCATGGATGGGTGTGGCATTTTTCGGATATTCTGGTCCATCGTGCTTCCGATGTCCCGCCCGGCTCTGGCCACCGTGGTCATTCTCAACTTCATTTATAATTGGAATGAGTTTTCCTTCGCACTGGTACTGATCAATGATCCAGCGTTCCAGACACTGCCGCTGGGGCTGGCAAATTTCGCTGGACAATTCACAACCAACTATGGTGCACAGATGGCAGGTTTGACTATGTCATTGGTTCCGATAGTCGCCATTTATTTAATGCTTGAAAAAGAAATCGTGAAAGGTATGACAGCCGGGGCGGTTAAAGGATAAGATAGAGCTAACACAAGATGGCCAAGGATGGATGCGAATGTTTCGCCAATGGGGATTGAAAAAACAGTTTGCCACCGTTTTCCTGGTATTGATCACTCTTCCGACGATGTTTTTCGGTGTTTTGATCTATTATCAAACAACAAAAGCCTTTAAACAACAAGCAGCCGACCATACTATCGGACGTTTGGAAACAAGCGAAGAAACATTGACATCGGTTATACGCAACGTGGAAAACATGACTTCCTTCATGATTTATGACGAAAACTTCCGTACTTTTTTCACTTCGTCGAAATCGGAAATGACTAGTGAGGACTACAAGCGGGCTGAAGAGGGCATAAAAGGCTATTTCACTTTTCAGTTGACGTCTTTTGATTATATCGATTCCATCATGTTGGAATCAGGAAGTGGAAACGAGCTTCATTTTGGCAACCCAGTCACAGCGGATGAAGAGGTGTTGGACAAGGATGCCGCGAAAAAAGGCGGTGGCCTGTCCTGGAGCGGTTCCTATCAGGTCGATAGTGATTGGGAGGGGAAAAAACAAGTGATCAGCCTCTCAAGAGAAATAAATGATCTCAATCATATCACCAAGCCGATCGGACGAGTGAGAATTCGACTGGACCAGGAGGATTTATATCAGACTATCAAAGGCGACAATGCTGGCGGCCAGGGGTACTTCTTTGTCATGAACGATAAAGGGGATGTGGTACTGCATCCGAATGAAGGAATGGTTGGTAAACCGTTCCCTGATCAGACGCTGATTGATCGGATTATCGCGAGCAGTCATCGATCGATCAGCTATGAAACGAAGGAAGACCGCTTTTTGGTGGTGAAAAAGCAAATAGACGGTATGAATTGGTTTTCGGTGGCTGTCGTGAACCAGGGGGAAGTAGTTCAAGAACTTTATAATGTACGGTCCCTGATCGTGGACATGATTTTGTTGCTTTTGCTGCTGGGAAGTGTCGCTTTTGCTGGATTTTATTTTTTCAATATCCGACGCATCATGGAACTTACCGAGCAGACCACACAATTGGAAAACGGGGATTTCAATGCCAATGTCAGTGTAAACACCAATGATGAAATCGGAAAGCTCGGCATGCGCTTCAATCAGATGGTGAAAACGATCCAGACATACATAAACCAGGAATACAAGCTGAAGATCAAACAAAAAGAATCTGAACTTCAAGCCATGCAAAACCAAATAGACCCTCACTTTTTGTATAATACGTTGGATATGATTCGTTGGACAGCAAGGCTGGAAAATGCGATGCAAACGGGGCATTTGATCGAACAGCTTTCAAAAATGTTCAGGATGAATTTGAATAAAGGGAACATGTGGGTCAAATTAGAAGAGGAATTTGCTTACATACGCCATTACCTTGAATTGCAGAAAAGCAGGATGGGAAGTCGTCTGCATTACAGTATTTTTTATGATGCGGAAATCGGCGGGGCATACAGTATCAAACAGATTTTGCAGCCACTCGTCGAAAACAGTATCCGCCATGGATTTAAAAACATTTCTTATCAGGGAGAATTACGAATCAGGGGATATAGACAAGGGAATCAAATTTTGATTGATGTAGTGGATAACGGGGCAGGCTTCCATCCGCATGGTGAAGCTGGAAGCGAAGGCAGCGGCTTTGCGCTGAATCAGCTGCAGGAACGATTATCGCTTGCTTTTGGAGAGGATGGAAAGATAGTTCAAATACCTTCCAGGACCGGGACCTGGATGCAAATCAAACTGCCGTTGCTGAAAACGAAACCGGAAAAGAAGAATAAAAAGGAATCGGGTGATTGGAATGACCTGTAAAATGCTGATTGTCGATGATGAGCCGATTATCCGCAATGGATTGACAAAAACGATACCATGGGAAAATTATGGTATCGAGATTGCGGACACAGCACATGACGGGTTGGATGCAATGAATAAAATAAACGCTGCAGATGACATTGATATCGTCGTAACGGATGTGCGAATGCCGAATCAAGACGGTTTACAGCTTGCTGCTTATTTAGCTGAACACTATCCAGCCATCCGTATCATCATTCTAAGCGGTTATGATGACTTCAACTATGCTAAGCAGGCAATGCACGCAGGGGTCAAAGATTACTTATTAAAACCTGTAGACATAGATGAACTGATCGCGGTGGTCAGAAACACGACCGAAGAGATTCTGGAAGAACGCTTCAGGACGGCTCAGATGGAAAATTCAGCGATCAGAAACGAACTATACTACCAGGTTATCGAGAGACCAGTCAGCCATTTTCCTGACAAACAACTTGTTGGAAAAGTGAAGCTATACCCTTTCGTCACCTTGATCAAAAATCATTCGGTCCTGACAACAGAAGAAAGTCGCGGACAGCTTGGTGAATGGAAACGTCATTGGGAAAATAGAATTTCTCAACTGTTTACGAGTAGTGACGTGAATTGTATTTCTTTTTTTACCGGAGAAAACATGTTGTTGACCAGTCTGATTGTAAAAAAGGAAGAGCTAAAGATCGACGCTGTTAAACGACTGCTGATTTCCGGAATAAGTGAAATGGAAATACCGTTATACGCTCTTCTCTATGACAGGTACATACGGATGAATGAGCTAGCGGATGTATACCGTCAATTTGAGCAATCATTATCATTTTTGCCATTGGCAGATCAAGGAATCCTCCAACTCCCCCTGCAAGATTCTTGGCAAAAAGACTGCAGTCTGTCTGATTTTCCAAGTGACAAGTTGATCGATTCCATCCTGCGTGGCGAAACAGACAAGGTAAGGGACCGAACAAATGAATTGTTTGACAGCTTCCGATACCATGCTTGTTCTTTGGAGGATGCAATCTCAGCGGCAAGGGATGTTGTTTCCTCTGCTTACGAAAGGTGTCAGGGGTTGATGAGAAAACAGCTCGATGCAGACCCGGTTTTGCTTCGTTCTCTCGACTTTCAGGACTACAACACCTATGAGGCAATCCAGACTTTGTTTGAGAATGATGTCAGAAAGCTGATGGATCAGTACCAGTTGACTCATGCAGAAAACAATGACTGGTTGATGGAGCGTGCCGAAGCTTACATGAAAAATTACTACACCACAGATATCAAAGCTCACGAAGTAGCCGATGTCGTTAATATTTCCCCGAATTATTTCAGCTCTTTGTTCAAACAAAGAACTGGCAGGAATTTCAATGAATATGTAAATGAACTCCGAGTGGAACAAGCGAAGACGTTACTCGCCAGCACCCCTTTCAAAGTAAGGGAAGTAGCAGAGCAGGTCGGCTACCATGAATACAAATATTTTGTAGAAGTGTTTAAAAAATTTGTGGGGATGACACCGACAGAGTATCGAAAATGGAACACGGCCAAAGTAGAGTGAATCTTCAAATCTCTCATAGCAGAATTCCGATATTATACAAAAGGAGCGATTACTATGCAAAAAAAATTGATACAAGTGCCAAAGGATTTCATGATCGGTGCAGCAGTTTCCGCCTGGCAGACAGAAGGATGGTCAGGAAAAAAAGATAGCCAGGATTCCTATTTGGATGTATGGTACAAAAATAATCATAATGTCTGGCATGACGGGTATGGACCTGCTGTGGCAACCGATTTTCGAAACCGCTATAAGGAAGACATCGGTTATATGAAGGAGATCGGTCTGACGCATTTCCGGACTTCCATCAATTGGTCTCGATTTCTGGTAGATTATGAAACTGCTGTTGTAGATGAAGATTATGCCGCCTATATCGATGACATGATCAATGAATTAATCGCAAACGGTATAGAACCGATGATTTGTCTGGAGCATTACGAAGTGCCGGCAGTCTTATTTGAAAACTATGGCGGCTGGGGATCCAAGCATGTAGTCGAGCTTTTCGTGAAATACGCAGAGAAAGTGTTCGAACGGTACGGTGATAAAGTACGGAACTGGTTCACTTTCAATGAGCCGGTTGTCGTACAGACGAGGGTTTATTTGGATGCCATTCGTTACCCGTTTGAACAGAATACAAAGAAATGGATGCAATGGAATTATAACAAAGCACTGGCCACAGCCAAGGTGGTATCTTTGTTCCGTAAAATGGGATTGAGTCAAAGTGCGAAGATAGGCGTTATTCTAAACCCGGAGGTAACGTATGCCCGATCTTCTGCCCCTCACGATCAGGAGGCGGCCCGCATCTACGATTTGTTCTTTAATCGTGTCTTTTTAGATCCCTCTATCAAAGGGGAGTATCCCCAGGAACTGTTCGATTTAATGGAAAAACATGATATAACATTTGAGCATACCAAAGAAGAACTAGGAATCATTAACAGAAATAAGGTCGATTATGTAGGGCTCAATCTCTATTTTCCACATCGGGTACAGGCACGTACATCCGCATGGAATGAACGGATTCCTTTCCACCCGGCCTATTACTACGAAAAATTCGACCTACCCGGCAAAAAAATGAATCCTTACCGCGGATGGGAAATATATCCACAAATCATGTACGATATGGCCCTTCGAATGAAAGAGGAATATGGGAACATCGAATGGTTCATTGCCGAAAATGGAATGGGGGTTGAAAAGGAACAACGCTTTAAAAATGAGGATGGCATGATTGAAGATGATTATCGAATAGAGTTTATCAGTGACCATTTAAAATGGCTGCTAAAAGCAGTCGAAGAAGGTGTGAATTGCAGAGGCTATATGCTATGGGCGTTTTCTGACAATGTTTCCCCGATGAATGCTTTTAAAAATCGTTATGGTCTTGTCGAAATCAACTTAGAAGATAACCGGAATCGCAGGTTGAAAAAGTCTGCCTACTGGTATCAACGATTGATTTCAGAAAGACAATTCGAAACGAATATGGAGGAGTATAAGTGATATCACTGTTCATGCATGAGACTCAGTAAGGACCTGAACTCATTTCACTTAATTAATGGAAGAGAGGGGGGGGGAAACGTGGACCATGTTCTGGCAATAGATATAGGTGGAACATTTCTGAAGTATGGGACTGTTACCAGAGAAGGACAAATCCTGTCAAGCGGCAAAATGAAGACGCCGAAAACGATCGATGACTTGCTATTATTCCTTGAATCGGAAGCAAAGTCTCAACCATTTCTGGCAGGAATTGCCGTGAGTGCACCAGGAGCCGTGTCGGAGAGTGGTTTTATATATGGTTCAAGTGCTGTCCGTTATCTCCACGGTCCGAACATGAAAGCATTGATCAGAGAAAGAACCGGTTTGCCGGTCTTCATGGAAAATGATGCCCACTGTGCTGCTTATGCAGAGATTTGGAGAGGAGCCGCTGCAGGTAGAAAGGATGTCATGGTAATGGTTATCGGGACGGGGATCGGCGGAGCTGTCATAAAAAATGGAAAACCCCATAAAGGAGATCGTTTGCATGGCGGAGAATTCGGTTACATGCTGCTTACCCCTGATATCGAAAGCAGTGATGACGTTTGGAGCCGGATTGCTTCTGTGAAAGCGCTCATCAAGAAGGTTGCAAAGAAAAAACATAGTGATCCAACACTACTGACAGGAGAAGAAATATTTGAAAAGGCAGAAGCTGGCGATCTTGTCTGCCGTGAAGCGGTGGATGAGTTTTATCATCTATTGGCTGTCGGAATCTATAATTTGCAGTATATTTATGATCCGGAAATTATTCTTATCGGCGGTGGAGTAAGTGCACGTCCGGATTTAATCGAACATATAAACGGCAAGCTGGACAGGATATTAGGTTTGATCGATTTGGCAAAAATAAAACCGCGTATCGAATCTTGTCTTTTCCGGCAAAATGCCAATATACTTGGTGCTGTTTATGGCTGGTTGAAACAAGAAAAGGATAGCAGGGAAAGACTGTGAAAAATGTTTTACTTGATTTCCCCTCCTGTTGTAAGTGAAAATGTTTTAGTGAGATTTAATACAGGAGGATAAGTATATGGGATTATTTGGCGGGAATGATGAAAAGAAACAATCAAAAGAAGAAAAGCAGCTGCAAAAGTTCATGGAAAAATACCAGTTAGAAGATTTGGATGAAAAGGATCTGGTGGTCCTACAACGCATTGCAAATGACTTGGCAGGAAATAACTTTTTCAAGGCTGGAATGGCATTGAGTTTTGCAAAGGCAGAAGAACAAGCGAAGGTTACCTATTTATCTACACTGGTAGAACAAAATTGGATGATTATCCGCCAATTAGGACGGATGAATGGTAACATGGAAGAATTGTTGAAAAAGCAAGAGCAAAAATAGCAGGTATAAAGGAACATCTTAAAGACCGGGCCCATAAGCTTTGGTCTTTTTTTAAAGGAGAAAAAAATTTTGGTAGCAGAGGAAATAAGCGAGACAGCGGAAATGCAGGCGACCGAGAACCAACAGCAGCTTTCGAGGAGTCTCGGGCGTTCGTCCGGTGTTTTTCGATAGTGAGCTTGTGGAGTATAAAACATTCCGCCTCATTTGCTTTTAAACACCACGCCAATGCTTCCGGGTTAACTTGTTTATATACCTCTCCTGAATTTGATTCGTTTTTCAGGGAGGGGGGGAATGCTGTATTGCCAACATAAATTTTAAAAGACTATTTTTTTGTTTGTCTATTTCAAGTATTATATAATATAGCCATAAGCGAGGAAAAAACCTCATTTGGAGGGAATATTTTGCAAATAGCGGCAATAGACTTTGAAACGGCGAATCGTTACCGTACCAGTGCTTGTTCCATCGGAGTCGTCATCGCTGATGAGAAGGGCATTATAGATGAATATTACAGCTTGATCAATCCATTGATGGAATTTGATTCCTTCAATACGTACATCCACGGCATCAATGAACAGGACGTATTGGATGCTCCGACTTTTGACGAACTGTGGCCCGCGTTGATTCCTTACCTGTCCGGCCGATTAGTCGTCGCCCATAACGCCAGCTTCGATATGAGTGTACTGCGGCAGACCCTGGACCGATACGCACTGACTTATCCTGAGTTTGACTATCTCTGTACAGTGACCATGTCCAAAAAGGTTTGGCCGGAATTGCCGAATCATAAGCTCCATACAGTAGCAGCACATAATGGAATCGAGTTCTTTCATCACAATGCGCTCGAAGATGCCAGAGCTGCAGCATTACTGATGGTAGAAGCGATCAAGCACCAACAAGTTGAGGACCTCGACGCGTTGGCGGCTTTGCATGGTTGTAAGAAGGGCAGGGTTTACGAGCGTGGTTATTTTCCGCCTAAAACTCAGACCAAACGGCGAAAGTCTGCTAAACGGTAAGGTCTATTCATGCAGAAACAGGCAGCCACTGGCTGTCTTCTTTGTTTTAATTATAAGGGATTCGTTATTTAGCTATAAGAGGGTGGAGCAATGGAAAAATATTTAGCTTTTGACATAGGTGGAACGTTTATAAAATATGCTGTGATCACGGAAGATGGAGAGTTAGCGGAGAGTGGCAAAACGGCAACCCCGGATGCCCTTGAAGGATTGATCGGTTTCATCGTGGATCACGCGAAGACCCGCGATGAAACTGCCGGGATTGCAATAAGTGCTCCCGGAGCAGTTTCAGAGGAAGGGATAGTATATGGATCGAGTGCCTTGCCATATATACACGGGCCGAATATCAAACAGATGGTTAAAGAAAAGACGAATTTGCCTGTGTTCATGGAGAATGATGCCAACTGTGCGGGGTATGCCGAGGTATGGAAAGGGGCAGCGCAGGGGAAACAGGACGTACTGGCGGTTGTCATAGGTACAGGAATAGGCGGAGCTGTTATTAAAAATGGTTCCTTGCACAAAGGCGCACATCTGCATGGCGGAGAATTTGGCTATATGCTTATACGACCCGAACTTTCCGAAGAAGATAACACATGGAGTGCAACAGCTTCTACTGCTGCTTTGGTCCGTATGGTGGCAGCTGCTAAACGAGTTAAAAGCAGTTCGTTGTCCGGTGAAAAAATATTTTCCATGGCTGAAAACGGGGATAAGGATTGTATAAATGCAATCGACCGATTTTACCATAATCTGGCTGTCGGAATCTATAATTTGCAGTACATATTCGATCCAGAGTTGATATTAATTGGTGGCGGGATAAGTGCCAGGTCCGATTTAACCGACCGAATCGATGAAAAAATAAAACAGATTCTCAACAGGATAGACATTGCCACTGTTGAGCCTAAGATTGAAGCATGTCACTTCAGGCAAAATTCGAATTTACTCGGAGCAGTTTACGGATTGATGAAGCAAATCAATCTTTCTCCCAATTGAAATAACAGATTACCACTAGGTAAATTGTAGGGATTTTCATGAAACTCGGTCGACAATTTGTTGACCGAGTTTTATGATACAGTACATCATAATGTGGTTATAAATGTACACGATATCCTGAATAGGGAAGGTGTAGAAAAAAATCCGGGGTTTGTCGCAGGGGATGAAAATTTTCTTAAAAGTGGGAAGGATTTTTTTCTTCAATCGTATTAGAACCGAAAGCGGCAAATGTGGAAGAAAAAGCTGATTCATGCAGCACCCTTGGTGAAACGTTTTCGACAGAGAGCGGATACTTTTTCTTATGGGATGCGTGCGTTAAGCTCGGACATTTTTACAGGAATAAATAAAAACTTGAAAATCATCAGAATATTATATAAAATATAATAACAACGTTGTTATTATAAAAGGAGAGGATTCCCTATGGAACGTTTTGTGAAAGCTGTAGACCAAAAAGGATATCGAGATATTTTTTCAGAGGAGTATGAGCTCTTGGAATATTTGGCATTTGGTAAATTGACACTGGACAAAGGGGAGACTTTTTCAGCAGACACCTCTTCTTTTGAAACTGCCTTAGTCATACTGACAGGAACGGCTACTGTCGAAACGGAAGGAGAAAAATGGAAGCATCTGGGTGGAAGAAAAAGCGTTTTCCATGGGAAAGCTACGACAGTATATGTCCCCTGTCAGTCTTCTTATCAGATAACAGCAGATACGGATGTTAAAATAGCGGTTTGTAAAGTCAAAGCCGAAAATAAATACCAGCCTTTCGTCGTACGACCGGAAGAAGTCGTCGTACATAAGCGAGGCGAAAAGGAATGGAATCGCACGGTAAATGACATTATTGCAGATAATGCAGACGGAAGAGTGCACCGAATGGTTCTTGGAGAGACAGTCAATGATGCTGGTCAATGGTCCGGTTATCCTCCGCACAAACATGACGGAGAATTTGCGCCGGAAGAACCTAATTTGGAAGAGATTTACCACTATCAAGTAAATCCGGAGCAGGGCTTCGGTGTGCAGCACCATTATACAAAAGACGGAAAAATCGACACAGCATATCCGATAAGACACGGTGACAGCTTTGCAATCGATATTGGCTATCACCCGGTTGGAGCTGCTGGCGGCTATCAAGTCTACTACTTATGGTTCATGGCCGGAGAATCAGGTCGGAATTTGAATCCTTATGAAGATCCTGACCACAAGTGGCTGCACGAGCAATAAGCAAAAAAAGCAAGGGATGAACAGGGAGGGAAAGGGATGCCTCCCTGTTTTGTTTGAGAGACTAAAAAGATGTAATTTCAGCGATGTCAGGCTCCGGCATCTGTCCCTTTCGGCTTTTTATAAATGCACCGTATAACCGGCCATCGTCCCATCTCTATAATAATTTGACCGTTATTAAATAGGCAAGCAGTAATGAGAAAGGAATGAAAAAAATGGCTGGAAACCAAAAAATCGACCGTCTGCGTGATTTATTAGCCTCTACGGCAAAAAGCGGTTTATTGCTTACTTTGCAAAAAAACATTTCATGGCTGGCAAACGGACGTAGTTTTATCAACACAGCATCAGAAAAATCACCGGCAAGTATTCTTGTTACAAAAACAAGAGTGGGGTTATTTGTAAACAACATTGAAGCAGACCGACTGATTGAAGAAGAATTTGATCTGGAATTCGATTACCTTGAAGTGTTTCCCTGGTATGAACCAAATCAATTTGAATTGCTTGTATCCAAGTATATTGCCAAGCAAGAGATTTTACTTGATCTTCATGTCGAAGAACAGTTATTGCAAATGCGCACCATATTGATGGAAGAGGATAGAGAAGAATTTCAAAAGCAGGGAGTGCTGACTGGTGAAGCGATTGAACAAGTCGCTTTTGAACTCAACCGGGGGGAAAGTGAGTATCAACTTGTCGGACGTCTTGCCAAATGCTGTCTCGAAAGGGAATTGGAACCGATTGTGAATCTGGCAGCGGTAGATGGTCGCACCTTCAAGCGTCGGCACCCACTTCCGACCTCCAATCGATTGGACCGTTATGCCATGTTGGTTGTTTGCACCAGAAAAAAGGGGAAGATAGTATCCGCATCCCGTCTTGTTCACTTTGGTGAACCGTCCGACACTTTGAAAGACCGGCACCGGGGAGTAATTGCGGTAGATTCCCGTTTGATTGCAGCCACTGTACCGGGCGCTGATTTTCAGGACTTATATGAGGTGATGCAGACTGCGTACAGCGATGCTGGTTATCCGGAAGAATGGAAATACCACCATCAGGGTGGTCTGTCTGGATATAATACAAGGGAAAAACTGCTTTTGCCAGAAAATGCGGAAATGATTGTGGAGACGGGACAGGTGTTTGCCTGGAATCCGAGTATTTCCGGAGTCAAATCGGAAGACACCATCCTTGTTGGTGAAAAGGAGGCAACAATTGTTACACATACCGGAGAATATCCGATGTTGGAAGTGAAAGCAGGGACTAAAGTCGTTGAACGTCCGGATATCCTGATTCGTTGACTAACCGGGAATGGAGAGAAACAGGAAAGAAAGGCGGCTTGAAGTGAATAAATCTTCTCAACGATTCGGCTATAAGCAACTGGCAGGTTTTTTTATCCCGCTTGGTTTTTCGGCGAGCTTGACATCAATCACCCATGTGATCATAAATGGTACGTTAAGCAGGGGAGATCATGCAACATTTATCATAGCCTGTTATGCAGTGGCCTTCTCGCTCTTCGGAATTGTTGAACGCCCGGTCATCGTGTTCCGGCAGACATGTTCTGCTTTGGTGAATGACAGGCTGGCATTCCGGAAGCTGAGGCTGTTTATGGTCTCGATACTGGCCGTCATCATCGGATTAAGTATGACAATGGCTTTTAGCTCGATTGGCGACTGGGTATATATTCATCTTTTCCATGCAGACCAGAATATGGTACATACCATTTCAGAAGCTTTTACTGTCATTTCCCTGGTAATTATCTTTTCGGCGATCCGCGGTATTTATCAAGGAATAATCATCAATCACTTGCAGACAAAGTGGCTTACCATCGGAGTCGTCATCCGTCTGGTGGCTATGTTTGTCATTGCTTATTTGTTTGTCGCGTTCGATTATGTAAAAAGCGTCACCGGTTCGATCATCTTTTTGGCAGGAATGATTATGGAGTGTGGGATCAGTGTCTGGAAAGGGAGACAAATTTTGGGCGAACATTATCCAAAACAGGTCCAGCACCTTACAATAAAAGAGATTTTTCAATTTTACATGCCGTTGGTCTTTTATTTTCTCATCCAAACGATTTTGATTCCTGTCATTTATGTGTTCTTGGCAAAAACGGAAAACATAGAAGTGGGCATTGCCTCCTTTGCGCTTGCCTATAGTATTACCCAGATGTTATTGAGTTTCTTTATGTATACGCACCAACTTGTCTTGCAATTATACGAAACGAATAAGCAGAAGGTGATCCGGTTTATGGCAGCAGTCAGTTTACTGCCGACACTGTTTCTTTTGCTGCTTTGTTATACAACCGCTGGTTACTGGTTCATGGAAACGATCATGGGGGCAAATGGTGATCTGGCCGAGTCGACCCTGCTGGTAATGAAATTTTTCATCATTAAAACGCTTGTATTCCCGTGGGTAGACTTCTTGAACGGATTCCTTATGTTGCACCGGCAAACGAGAAAAATGCTCATTGCCCAGCTAGTCAATTTAATCACCGTCGTAATGAGCATATGGCTGTTTGTCAGGCTTTATCCTGAATGGAACGGCATCAGTGGGTCTTTGGCCGCATCGGCAGGGGAATTCACCGGCCTTATTATGGTAAGCATGATCATTTATCGAATGACGAGGAAAACAAAACGGCAAAAACAGGATTGTAAAGCTGGGTAAAAATAAGAGGATTCCCGCTCTCCTGTCCAATGAAAGATGCTATAATAATAGAAAATGTAAACGCTTGACAGGGGGATGTTATGCGATTTCGTCCTTTTTACAGCAGCATAAAAATAAAAAATAAGATATTTTCGATTTCCTTACTGCTTTTATTGATTTTTTGCATAATCGGAATGATTACTTACCACTATTTTACCAAACTATACGAAGAACGGATCTATCAAGAGTCTGCAGATATGCTGCAATTATCTTCCACTGTCATCGATGAAGAACTAAAAAAGATCGAGAATCTCACCTTCCAAGTCAGCACAGATTCTCTTGTCCAGGAATATATGGAGACAATTAACGAGCGAAAGCTGGGATTTGAAGATTATAAAACGAAGGCAAACTTGTTGGAGCGTTTGCTTATCTTTGCTTCAAGCGAAAGATACATATCTTCCATTCAGGTAATCGACCGGTTTGGGGAAAAGTACACGACTGGTTATGATACAAAAATAGAAAACGACGCGGAAAAAATACGCAAGCTTGTTTATGCATCCCAGGGTTCCAATACCTGGTCCAAAATAGAAGGGGAAAATGGAATATCGGCAGCAAGGCTTATCCGGAGAAAGGAAAATGTCAGTCTAGCCAACATGGGTATCCTTATCGTTTCTATAGACATGAACAAATTTGTCGACCAAACTCTGGATTTTTCTAAAAATAAAAATTTCTTCGTAACCAATGGGGAAGATATTTATTATCAAAACAAGGAAAACGGGCTGGATGTACAAAACTTGCCTGACCACATAAATGACAACGGTTACAGAGTGATGGATTTTTCCGGGGAAGATTTTTTACTCACTTATAAGCATTCTCGTTTTTCCAAGCTCACTTATTTTCATTTACTACCATTCAACGATATTACCAAACAGTCTCAAACCATCAAACGGATTATGATCATTTGTTTTTTGTTCATGCTTACACTGACAATCTTGCTGAGCAGGAAGGCGGCAGAGAATATTTCTAAACCTTTGGAGGAGTTATCTGCAAGGATGAAGCAAGTTCAAGAGGGTGACTTCGAAGAAAAAGCTACCGTTCCGGAAAAATACTATAATGATGAGGTAGGCCAGCTCCACGTCAATTTTCGTTCGATGCTGGACAAAATCAATCAACTCATTAAAGAAAACTACACCAAACAATTGATCATCAAGGAAACAGAATATAAAGCGCTCCAGGCACAAATCAACCCTCATTTTCTATACAACACACTAGATTCAATCAACTGGCTCGCCAAGATCAACCAACAAGAAAAGATTTCGGTCATGGCTGAAGCGCTTGGTAATATGATGCGGAACATAATCAGCAAGAAAGCTCCGATGATTACCATTAAGGAAGAATTAGAGATTGTTGATAATTATATAACGATTCAAAAGTACCGTTATGAAAACAGATTGGAATTTACCCTTAGCGCTTGGGAAGAATATGAGGATTGCCAAATTCCAAAATTGACGATCCAACCTATAGTCGAAAATGCCATTCAGCATGGATTGGAAGAAATGATTCAACCATGCCGGGTAATCATTCGCTTTAAACAAGTGGATAACAATTTGCAAATCATGATTGAAGATAACGGTCCGGGAATCGAAGAGAGTAAACTGGATGGTATTTATAAAGGGGAAATCCGCTCGAAAAGCTCGGGAATTGGTCTGAAAAACATTAATGAGCGCATCAAGCTGATGTTTGGCGAAAATTACGGCATAGCGATTGAAAGCCAAATGAATCAGGGGACAAAGGTGAAAATATTAATTCCGAATATGGCGGGGTGAGGGGTTTGTATCGTGTACTGTTGGTCGACGACGAGATAAATATTCTAGAGGGGATTGCCGCATTGGTCGACTGGTCTGGTTGTAATACATCATTACAGGTAAAGGCATCGAATGGCCGGATGGCTTATGATTTGATCAGGAAAAATCCACCGGATATCGTGATTACAGACATCAAAATGCCGGGAATGAACGGAGTGGAATTGATTCAGCAGGTACACCGTCTGTACCCAGAGATCCGTTTTATCGTTTTGTCCGGCTATGACGAATTTGAATTTGCCAAAACAGCAATGGAATGTAACGTCAAGCACTATTTGTTAAAGCCGAGCAATGAAAAGAAAATCGAGGATGCACTTAAGGAAGTAGTGGCTGATCTGGATGAACAAAATCAAAAACGCGATTTTTTGGAAAAAATGAGAAAACATTTGCAAACAGTATTACCAAAAGCGAAAGAACAATTTCTGAAAGACTTTATCACCAATAAAAGCTACAGTATTCAGGATTGGGAAAACTACAGTCAAATGTTCGGTTTGCAAACAACTTCCAAATTATTCCGTCTATTGGTGTTGATGGTGGATGGCGCACATGAATACGAACAGCAATTCGCTTTGAAAGAAATGGTCACTGAACGGATGGGTGAATTTCAGTCGGTTCCGCTGTCCACAACCATCGGAGAAAGGATTGTCCTTATGCTGGAGGACATGCCGGCGACCGAATTATCCATATATTTGAAAGAAATGAAAAAGGCGTACAAAAATTTCTACCAAAAGACGTTTACCACGGCGATAAGTAACTCAGGGACTATCAGTGAACTGAGGATGTTATACAATGAAGCGATCAATTGCCTGACACAGCGTTTTTATCTTGCCGATGGCAGCATTATTACTGTCCAGGACATAGGGGAAGCAGACAATGCAAGATTTAAAGACTTGCAATACGATCACGAAGATTTGCTGCTGGCGGTCCGTGGTGGCAATACAGAAGCGATGCGGCATTATTTGAATGATTTTTTCGGAGATATCCACAGTCGAAAGCTTGAGGCGGGTTTGGTGAAATCCCATTGCTTGGAATTATATATGTCCATCATTAGACAAGCGGACCAGCAAGCAATGGATCGATACTTTCAACAAATTATCATATTTCAGCAATACAATCGTTTTTCGGAAATAAAGCAATATATATGTGAAATTGCAGAAGAAATCACCGCTTACCATTATGAGCGGACAAGACAAACCCAGACAACCATCATTAGCAGGGTGATCGACTATGTGGAAACCAATCTTGCCGAGCAGGAAATGTCGCTTTCGCAAATTGCTGCTGATGTGCTTTATATGAATCCGGACTATTTGGGAAAACTGTTCAAGAAGGAGAAGGGTGAACGCTTTTCGAATTTTTTGATTAACCAGAGAATGGAAAAAGCCAAAAAACTGATTGAAGAGACAGATCAGGTCAAAGTCTTCGAAGTAGCAGAAGCGGTGGGTTTCGGCAACAACCCCCGTTATTTTGGACAGGTTTTCAAAAAACATACCGGAATGACTCCTACCGAATATAAAACACATTCATTAAATTAGGGCTGGACCAGCAACGGATCAGCCTTGATTTTTTAAATCGCAAATTTGAATGCTTGTCACCTTAACGCAAACACTATAAAAGCGATCCAGGATTTCCCTGACTACTTTGAACCAAGTAAATCCATCGTTACAGAAAATATCCTCGCTTTTCCAAGGCCATGCCTCCCCTACCGGAGTCTTCGGATACTCCCTCTGCTCTTACCAGCTTTCTGTTTTGAATGAGGATACACTTAATTTTTTTGATTCATTTGGTACTACAGCAGAATGCTACACTTGCCGCAACGCAGACATTCACTCAGCGTAAATCGGAGCAAAGAATAGTTTCGCTCATATCTATGTTCCATTTCATCTTTTGCGTTTGCAATTTCATTAAAAAAATAATCATATCTGTTTTTTGTACATAAATGTCTGAAAATTTTATTTTTTATATTCGATGCTTGCATTATGATGGAATCAAGCTATAGAAAGCGCTTTCAAACACAAAGGGGAGATGTAGAAATGAAGAAACGCTTGTTGTGGAGTTTTTGTTTGGGGTTGGCACTGATTTTGTTCTTATCGGCATGTTCAGGCTCGGATGAAGCGTCTGGAGAGGGTGGAAGCGACGACAATGGAAAAGAAGGCGATCAAGTGACCCTTAGGATGACGTGGTGGGGTTCTCAAAGTCGACATGACCAAACACAGGAAATCATCAAAAAATTTGAAGAGGAAAATCCGGACATCAAGATTGATGCTGAATTTACAGGATTTGACGGCTATTTTGAAAAAATGGCAGCACAAGCAGCAGGTAATAATCTGCCGGATATCATGCAACAGAACTTCGGAGAATACCTCAATCAATATGCAGACAAAGGACTGCTTGCAGACTTGTCCGAATACGTGGAAAGCGGTCAAATCAATGTCGAAGGTGTAAGTGAGACGGTAATGGAATCAGGTAAGAAGGAAGGGAAATTGCTGGGGATACCGACGGGCACAAATGCATTAACAGCTTTTTATAACATCGATATGTTGGAAGAAGCAGGCGTGGAGATACCAGATGAAAACTGGACATGGGACGATTATGTTGCAACAGCAAGAAAAGTACATGAAGAGACAGGTGAATTCGGTGCAAGATTGATGGAACCTAAAAATTTATTTGAATATTACTTGCGCGAAAAAGGCCAGAAGCTTTTCAACGAAGACGGCACTGCCTTGGGCTATGAGGACGATCAGCTGCTTACCGACTACTTCACGATGAACAAACAGTTGGTAGATGAAGGTGTAGCTCCTGGTTACGATACCATCCAGCAAATAAAGGGGTCGAGGATGAATTGATTGTCCACGGAAAAGCACCTTTCGATTTCAGGTGGTCCAACCAGGCAACCGCATTGACCAGTGCAGCGGGGGATCGTAATTTGGAAATGACGTTGCTGCCAGGTACGAACAATACAGAAGGAATGTATTTGAAACCCGCCATGCTATGGTCTGTCAGTGAAAATTCAGAGCATAAGGAAGAAGCAGTACGTTTTATCGATTTCTTCACCAACAACATTGAGGTTTATAAAATCGGCGGTTCGGACAGAGGTGTTCCGATTAAAGAAGACATCCGTAACCAGATGGCAGATGATTTGAGCGAGACGGACAAAAAGGTCTTCGATTATATTGAATTGGTGACAGAAAACAGTTCACCGATCGATTCCAATTTCCCGCCGGAATCTTCTGAAGTGTTAGCTGCATTGGAGGAAGTGGATGAACTTGTAATGTATGGAGAATTGTCTCCAGAGGAAGGTGCCACTCAATTTAGAGAGAAAGCCACAGCGATTTTGAACAGATAAGATAAGAAGGATGGCCCTGAGCAGGTGATCAGGGCCATTTTCATGATATAAATCGTTCACTTCCGGTCCTGCCGGATAATAGCACGTTATGTTCTTTTTCTTCGATAAACCACAAAAAGAGGTGAGGGCAATGTTACCGAAAAGAGAAGAGCAAGCCACAACAACCGTACCCAAGGTGTCTCCCAAACCAAAACATAAGCAAATGGAGCCGCTCAAGCCTGCCCGGCGCAAGGTGAAGAAAGACAACCATAACACTACTGGTTATTTATTCATTTCACCGTTTTTGCTGGGATTTTTTACGTTGACTATCTTTCCGATCCTTTACTCCTTGTACTTGTCTTTTACTGATTATGACCTGATGGGCACACCCAGCTGGATCGGGCTTGATAACTATGTACGAATGTTCACAGATGATCCAACCTTTTGGAAATCGATGAAAGTCACCTTTTTTTATGCAGGAATTGCCGTTCCGATTCGTCTTGTTTTTGCGCTCTTGGTAGCGATGGCTTTGAATAAAATCGTTGAGATGGTCGGACTGTACCGGACGCTTCTCTATTTGCCGTCTGTCGTAGGGGGCAGCATCGCCGTATCGATTATGTGGCGACAACTTTTCGGGAATGACGGGGCAGTCAACTCAATTTTAGGGGCATTGGGATTGCCGACCCATTCCTGGCTTGGAGATCCTGACACGGCAATTTGGACCTTGATCGTACTGTATGGCTGGCAGTTTGGTTCGTCGATGTTGATTTTTCTTGCTGGTCTTCGCAACATACCGAAAACGTATTATGAAGCTTCCAGTGTCGATGGCGCCGGTCCGGTCAAACAATTCTTCATTATCACCATTCCGCTGCTGACACCGGTCATTTTGTTCAATACAATCATGCAGGTAATCCAGGGATTCATGGCCTTTACACCGAGTTTTGTCGTGACCAATGGCGGTCCGGTCAACAGTACGTTGCTATATGTCCTGTACATGTACCAGCGTGCGTTTGAATACTTTGACATGGGATATGCCTCGGCTATGGCTTGGGTGATGCTTGTCATTATTGCCATTTTCACTGCATTGATTTTCAAAAGTTCACCGCACTGGGTGCATTATGAATCGGACAATAAATAAGGAGAGGAGAAGTTGGGCATGAAAAATAAAAAATGGAAAAAGATAGCACAGCATACCATCATGATTATTTTCACGCTGATCATGATTTACCCGCTTGTATGGATGGTCAGCAGTTCCCTTAAGGAGAGTTCCAGTGTGTTTGTCGACGCCCATTCCCTGATACCCGACGGCTGGCATTTTGAAAATTACATCACCGGCTGGAAAGGTTTTGGCGGAATCTCCTTCAGTACGTTTTTTGTCAATTCGGCAATCATTTCGGTGGTGGCTACTATCGGGAGTATTTTATCCTCGACGTTGATTGCCTATGGCTTTGCAAGGGTGAAATTCGCAGGGAAAAATATTTGGTTTGTTTGTATGATGCTGACGATGATGCTGCCATTTGAAATGGTGATGATTCCTCAATACATCATGTTCAACAAATTTAATTGGATAGATACTTACTTGCCGTTGATTTTGCCGACATTCTTCGGAATCCCGTTTTTTATCTTTTTGATCATGCAGTTTATCCGCACCATACCGACAGAACTTGATGAAGCAGCGAAAATAGATGGATGCAATACGTTTCAAATTTTCTATCGCATTATTGTCCCGTTGATTGTTCCTGCTATGATGACTTCGGCGATTTTCTCCTTTTATTGGAGATGGGATGATTTCATGGGGCCGTTGATCTATTTATCTACTCCTGAAAAGTATCCGGTATCCCTGGCGCTGAAACTGTTCTCAGACCCCAATTCTGTAACGAACTGGGGGGCGATGTTCGCCATGTCGACGCTTAGTATCGTGCCTATTTTCGTTATTTTCTTCCTCTTCCAACGTTACATTGTCGATGGTATCAGTACAAGTGGATTAAAATCTTAAGCTAAACAAAAGGAGAGATTTGTGGTGGTGACAACCAATCAAACAAAAAGCATTGATCAATTAAAAACTCCATTGGCCTGGGCAAAGGCCGCCTGTGATTCCCTTATGGCTGCCTATAAACCCTCCGAATTGCCGCCTGACGGCCGTTGGCATTACCATCAAGGCGTGTTTTTGGAAAGTATGCGCCAGCTAAAAGGACGAACTGGCGGTGAAGACTACCAACAATATATAAAAGCCTATGTTGATTATAACATCGATGAAAATGGAAACTTTTTGTGGAATCGCAAAGAATTGGATGCCATCCAGGCTGGTTTGTTGTTGTTCGAACTGGATGAACAAACCGATGATCCACGTTATCGGATAGCTGCCGCCAAATTGCGAAACATGTTTCCGACCTTGAACAGGACTTCGGACGGCGGTTTTTGGCATAAAGATGGCTATCCTTATCAAATGTGGCTGGATGGCCTGTACATGGGTGGCGTTTTTGCCATGAATTACAGCAAAAAATATAATGAGCCGGAACTGATGGAAATGGTTTTGGAACAAGAGCGGTTAATGAGGAAACATACGAGGGATCAACATACCGGTTTGTATCATCATGCTTGGGATGAGAGCAGACAGCAGCCATGGGCAGATAAAGAGACCGGGAAATCCCCTGAATTTTGGGGAAGAGCCATCGGCTGGTACGGCATCACTTTTAATGAAATGCTTGATTTTCTACCACAGAGTCACGCCTCTAGAATCGAATTGTCTTCTGCTTTGCGCGATTTGGCGGTAAGCCTGATTGGTTATCAGGATGAAGAAACGGGGCTGTGGTACCAAGTGGTCGATAAACCGGGCCATCCAGGCAACTGGATGGAAACGTCATGTTCTGCTTTGTTTGTGTACACGATTGCCCGAGCTATTCGGGGAGGCCATCTTGATGAAAGTTATTTGCCATCTGCGGTTAAGGGATACCGAGGTTTGATCGGGCGTATGAAATTTGACGAAAATGGACGGTTCATCATGCCGGAAATATGTATAGGAACAGGTGTGGGAGACTATCAGCACTATATCGATCGGCCGAAAACAGAAAATGATTTACATGGTGTCGGTGCCTTTGTTCTTGCCAGTATTGAAATGCAAGAACTGTTACCGACTTTGTAATCAGCGGAAGTGGAGGAAAAAACATGAGGAAATTTGCCGTATGCGGGATCAGTAAACGTGCCATGGGCATGTTTATTAAACCGATGTTGGAAAGTTTCGCAGCTACGAGTAAGCTGGCAGCTTTGCTTGATATGGATGCAAAGCGATTTGCTGTCTGTAAAGGGGAATTCCCTGAAATAGAACATGTTCCAGAGTACAGGGACTCGGAATTCGATAAGATGATAGACGAAACGAAACCGGATGTCATCATTGTGGCTAGCAGGGATGATACCCATGTGGACTATATTTTGAAAGCATTGGAAAAGGACATAGACGTGATTACAGAAAAGCCGATGACGACCACCGCGCTGGATAGCAAACGAGTTATGGACGCGGAAGCTCGAAGCGATGCAAAGGTTACGGTAACGTTCAATTATCGTTATAGTCCTTACCATATGCGTATCAAAGAATTGATCATGGCTGGCAAGGTAGGACGTGTTACTTCTGTAGATTTGAATTGGTATATTGATACGTATCATGGTTCGAGTTATTTTCAACGTTGGAACAGGATGAGAGAATTTTCCGGTGGTCTTTCCATCCACAAAAGCTCCCACCATTTTGATTTAGTGAACTGGTGGCTTGGTCAAAAGCCAGTGGAGGCTTTTGCTTTTGGAGCGCTGAATTATTACGGTCCGGAAGGGGAGCACAATCCATTGATGGAAGATGGCAGGTATTGCAAGACCTGCAACGTCAAGCATGATTGTGGCTATTATATGCGTTGGAATTCACGAAGCAACAGTGTAATTGTTCAAGATGATCATATTGATTCAGATGAAGCGAGAAAAGATACTTATACCAGTTACCGGCCGGACCAGTGTGTGTTTGATTCTGAAATCAATATTGAGGATACCTACACTGCGACGGTGAAGTATGATAAAGGAGCGCTATTAAGTTATTCAATCAACTTTTCTTTGCCATATGAAGGGTATCGACTGGCCATCAATGGAACAGAAGGGCGGATAGAAACCACTGAATTTCATGCCCCTTCGAGGGTGCCTTTTCCAGTACCGGAACAAACGATAGAATATTTCCCATTATTCGGGTCAAAGGAAACGATTCATGTAGTGAAAAGGGAAGGAGGGCATGGTGGAGGCGATCCAATCATCCAAGAGGATATATTTATGGGAGAAGATCCAAAAAGGCCTTATACCATTTTATCCGGCAGCCAAGATGGTGCGTATGCTGTAACACTCGGGGAAGCAGTTTGGAAATCGGCAAAGGAAAACAGGCCGATTCGTATAGAAGAGCTGTTGAACCAACAAACGATAAACAGTTAGCAGGGCAGCAGACCGGCGAAAATAGGAACAGGGAAGAAACAGGGAGGGTTCACTATGCAGGTAGGAAGGTTATTGAACGGCGTTATGGCATTTTGTAAGTGGGTAACCCATTTTGCCATGCTCCATTTACTATGGATAGGTTGCACTGTCCTCGGCGGAGTCGTTTTCGGACTGGCGCCAAGCACAGCGGCGATGTATGCCGTCGCCCGCAAACATATGCTCACGGAGGATGCGCCGCTTTTCCAGGCGTTCTGGAGCGTTTACCGACAGGAATTTTTACGGGCAAACGGGCTGGCATGGCTATTGGCAGGAATAGGAGCTGTTTGGTATTTTGACCTTCATTTTTTCCGGCAGTTTGAGGGTTGGTTTTACTCGCTGATGAATTACATGATGATCATGACAGGTCTAATATATATGATTATGTTGTTGTATATTCTTCCTGTATTTGTGCACTATGATATGAAAATCCGGGGGTATATCAAACAAGCGCTGATAATTGGGTTTCTTCACCCTGCCAACCTTGTGTTAATGCTTGTCGCCGGTTTATCGTCCTACTACTTTTTCATTTATTTCCCTGGTTTGATTCCCCTGTTCGGTTTAACCGTGTTTGCTCATTTAAATATGTGGCTGTCACTGAAATGTTTTGACCAAATCGAGGAAACAAAACTGTCTGAGACGATAGCTTCATAGGGAGAATTTTGTATGATGGTCTGACGGAGGACGACTCCTTCAGACCATGTTTTTTGCTTAGTGGTCAAGAATCGAGAATGTTTTATCGATAGAGATAGCTGGTTTTCAACAGGGAAACCCAGATCAAAAAGAAGCAATAATAGGTGGTTCGCTTATGGAAGTTATTTTTATATTTTTAAATATCGTCCTTCCTGTTTTCATTCTTATTGGCATAGGAGCATGGCTGCACAAGCTGTTTACCTTAGACCTTTATACACTTGCCAAGCTTAATATATATTTTTTGAGCCCGGGATTCGTCCTGATCAATCTATACGAATCCGAATTTTCTCTTCATATCCTCTGGGAAGTGTTTTGCTTTTTCGTTTTATTTATCGCGGGGTTGTATCTTATTGTCAAAATGATTGCCAAAATAGGAAGATATAGAAAAAGCGTAGAAGGAGTGTTTACAAACAGTGTCCTGCTTTACAATTCCGGGAATTACGGCATTCCCGTCAACGATTTGGCCTTTCAACATAATCCGCTTGCTGCCACGATTCAAGTGATTGTCATGACCTTTCAAAATGTATTGTCCTATTCCTTCGGTATCTTTTCGTTGAAGGCGGTCAGCGAAGGGCGGTTGAGGGCTTTGCTCGGTTTGTTGCGCATGCCGGCCATCTATGCAATGTCAGTGGGTATTTTGTTGAATGTCCTGGAAGTGGACCTGCCTGTTTTCTTGTTTAAACCGGGAGAGTATATAGGTGACGCCATGATTGGAATGGCTTTGTTGACCTTGGGAGCACAAGTGGCACAACTGACATTCCACCCCAAGCTAATGATTGTTTATGTCAGCTTGGCAGTAAGGCTGGCTCTGGGTCCCGGGTTAGCGGTTCTTTTGATATGGTGTCTTGGTTACGAGGGACTGCTTGCCAAGGCGCTCCTCGTCTCATCAGCAATGCCAAGCTCGGTGAATAGCGCAATAATCGCCCAAGAATACAAGAACGAACCGGAGCTTGCGGCACAGACTGTTCTTGCTTCGACGACACTCAGTATGTTTACGGTGACGCTCACAATCTATCTTTCCAACTTGCTTTATTGAAAGGGAAACCTTTAAAGGTGTATGTTCGGCCATTCCATGATCCAGGTGAAAGCTGTCATCACAGGATCAAGGTAACAGGGGGATTTGGTATAAACCTTGCCGGGGTGGAAGGCCCCGGAGAGATTTCGCAGAGCGCTGCATAAGGAAGCTTACCAGTCGCCTGCGAAAACACAAGGTATTTCCGCAGCGGTGGATTTGCACTATCCTGATCACGTGACAAAGGTCTGTCCAGTTTTACAGCATCAGTGTAAAACGTAAAAAGTACAAAATCTGCGAAAAACCTATTAAAAAGAGATAGCCTCTCGTGCTAGTTTTAGCTTTCTATCAAGAAAAGCTTTTGAGACTTGTCGTTGTTCTGGGGTATTGGCGGCTTCCATAATAATATCCACTTCAGGCTTATAACGTTGAAGCAACTGAAAATACAAGTCATAGTTGAGTTGCCCCTTTCCCGGAGGAACTGTGACAATCTGCCCTTGTTCGATGATTCTGTCTTTTGCATGACAGGCGATAATCCGGCTTCCCACTCGACTGAAGGCATGTTCGATAACTTCATCCTGTCTGAAGAAATTATCGGACGTGAGCAAGTTTCCGGGATCTAAAACGACGCCTAAGTTGCTCGCGGGTAATTGTGCCATCATTCTCTCGAGTGTATCGATATCACCGATCAAGTGATCATTCGCTGGTTCGATTCCGATGAAAACGCCATGTTTCTCTGCTTCAGCTAAAAGAATTTCCAGGCTCTCTTGTAACACCCTCCAATCATCGGAAGTGAAGCCGCCCGGCATTTTTCCTACTTCTGACTTCTGCTGCCACAACGCAGCAGTCGAAGAGAGGCGCAAATCGAATCAGTTCTTTGAACCTTTCCAGATTTTCGTGGCGTTTTTCCAGATCCCTCTCATAAAGATGTAAGTAGCAGGCAAGTACCGAGATAGAAATCCGGTGTGCAGCGAATGCAGCTTTGATATTTCTTGCCAGGCCTGGACTTAAATATCCCGGGCGTTGGAAATCTGGAGAATCGATCGCTTTCCACAAAGCAAGCTGGACATGGGAAAACCCTTCTTTTCCTGCTGTTTCAGCCAAATCATCATATGGTTGTTTTCCCAGTAGATGTGCTAATACTCCTACACTCATCACGTCACCCCACTAATTTAATATATTAAAAGATGGTGAAAGGTAATCAAGCAATGGAATCTCCATTTTCTTCATGTTTTTGCAGACCAGATTGGCGATTGTTATTGCTCCTTGTTCGTTAAAGTGCGTGTTGTCTTGTAATCCGTCTGGATAATTCTTAGACTCGCCTTGTTCTATCCACATGAACAATTTTTTTGAATCTTTATGACCGAGTGCTTCCAACAGTGCCGTAGTTTCTTTCGTTAAATCGATTAACGGGACTGATTCCCGTTCTGCCAAGGCACGCATAGCATCTGGATAATTTCCATGGGTGTCTTTCAAACTTCCGATTTCTGAAAAAATCCTACGCTGCACTGGGGTCAGTAAAACAGGGCAGGCTTGCTTTTGCCTGGCGACCGCAATATACTGTTTCAAACAGTCTTGATAAGTAGTGAATGGATCTGTACGTCTTTCGGGGTCGGGCTTGTTATCATTGTGACCGAACTGGATGAACAGGTAATCGCCAGGATGCAGATCATTAGTTATTTCATTTAGTTTGCCTTCTGTGATAAAACTTTTGGAACTCCTGCCTCCGGCTGCCCGATTGATGACTTCAGCTTCCGATTTAAAGAAACGCGGAAGAGCCTGCCCCCAGCCTGCTTGTGGGGCTCGATCCTTTCCATAGTTACTTACAGTCGAATCTCCAGCCAGAAAAATTCGTACCCTATTCATGTTTATCCCTCCTCATCCAGTCGCCAATCAAGGAAACTGCCGGCAAGAACCGGATATTTTCAACTCGGGTTCCAAATAAATGGCTGATTCTAAAGGCTTTTCCTCAATGGCTGCCATCAATGCTTCTGCGAGCTTTTCGGCAACAGTATCCAGCGGTACACCGACGGTCGACAAAGATACTTCCATTCCTTCGTTTTGAGGAAGATTATCGTAACTGATAATGGAAATGTCCTCTGGAATTCGCAAGTCCTGCTCATGAAAAGCGCGCAGGATACCTTTTGTCAAATCGTGGCTTCCGCTGACAACCGCAGTAGGCAATTCATGCTGTTGCACCATGTTTTTTACTGCGGCATACCCGTCATATTGTTCCAGTCCAGATACTTGAATCAACCGTCCGGTTACCGGTAGCGAAGCGGAAGAAACAGCCGATTGGAATCCACTTACTTTGTCGGCTTGCAGTCGGTCTTTATCTTGCATATCACCTACATAACCGATGTGTCGATGTCCCATCTTAATCAAGTGCTCGACTGCTGCTTTGATGGCCTTATGGCGGTTGGCATCAATGACCGGATATGGCGTATTGCCGCTGGCAATGCCATAAGTAACCATTGGCACCAACGTATCCAGGTCCGTTTGACTGGTTCCTTCTTCGAAAGTGAGAATCGCGTCGACCTGATACCTGTTAAAGGTCTTCACAGCGTCCTCTAATTCATTGATGGAAATCAAGGTCGTATAGGATAACTGCTCCAATTGTTTGTTCAACCTCGTGACCAATGCAGCATGGGCGGCCCGCTCAATTGTCGGCCAGACAACGCCGATGGTATGTGACCTTTTCGATACAAGGCTGCGGGCTGCGGCATTGGGTTGATATCCTAGCTGCTCTGCCAACTCGATAATGCGTTTTTTGGTAGGTTCTTTCACCAGGGGACTGTCCCTCAATGCCTTAGAGACGGTGGAGTAACTGACCCCTGCAGATTTTGCTATATCTTTAATCGTGACGCCCATGAATGTTCCTCCATTATGATCAGAATGTATACCAAGTATATAACGGCAGGGTGCAGGAGACAACGAAGCCAAGATACGGAAGAAGGCAGCCAGCCACCAGGCTCCCATTGACAGAATATTCGTTGCACTCTATAATAATAACAACGTTGTTATTATTTTTCAAATTAATCATACAGGAGGTTAAACATGCGTGAGTCCACTATCGTGATACATGAGCGTGACAATGTAACAATAGCCCTTCGGGACTTGACTCCGGGAGAATCCATTATAATCGAAGGGGAAGAAATCATTGTCCAGCAGGCAGTCCGGGCTGGACATAAACTCGCAAGAAAACCTATACCTCTAAATGAAAACGTTGTCAAATATGGTTATCCGATTGGCAAGGCATCCAGCCCGATTGAAATCGGAGAGTGGGTGCATACCCATAATGTCGAGACTAATTTGTCGGGGACATTGGACTATGAATACCAGCCGACAACAGATAAAGTAACGAGTCAGGGACAATCGGAACGAACTTTTCAAGGTTATGTAAGAAAAAATGGAGAAGTCGGCATCCGAAACGAGATCTGGATCATCAACACAGTCGGCTGTATTAACAAAACAGCAGAAGTCGTGGCGAAAATGGCCAATGAACAGCACAAAGATGAACAAATTGACGGAGTTTTTCACTTTTCGCATCTATTTGGCTGTTCCCAGCTTGGAGATGATTTGCATAATACACAGAAATTATTGAGCAGTCTAGTGCATCATCCGAATGCGGCAGGTGTACTGGTAATGGGCCTCGGCTGTGAAAACAACTATATAGCTGAGTTTAAAAAAGTGATAGGGGATTTCGACGAAGACAGAGTCAAATTCATCAGTGTGCAAGAGACCACTGATGAAATCGAGCATTCCTTGGATTTGATTGATGAACTGGCTGATTATGCCCGTTCCTTCAAAAGAGAAACTTTACCAGTTTCCAAATTGAAGGTCGGACTGAAATGCGGCGGATCGGACGGCTTTTCGGGTATTACCGGGAATCCGCTGCTCGGCGCCTTCTCAGATAAGCTGATTCAGCAGGGTGGTGCTACCGTCCTGACCGAAGTTCCAGAGATGTTCGGGGCGGAAACAATATTGATGAGCAGAGCGAGAGACGATGAAACTTTCCATAAAATCGTCGATCTAGTCAATGATTTCAAGGAATATTTTTTGCGCCATGACCAGAATGTTTATGAAAATCCTTCACCTGGAAACAAGCAAGGCGGGATTACCACGCTGGAAGAGAAATCGTTGGGGAATGTGCAGAAAGGCGGATTCGGGGAGGTTGTCGATGTATTGCCATATGGAGAAAGGATGGCATCTGAAGGGTTGAATTTGCTCCAGGGACCTGGAAACGATTTGGTTTCCACAACAGCACTAGCGGCTGCCGGAGCACATCTTGTCCTCTTCACGACTGGCCGGGGAACCCCTTTTGGCGGTCCGGTCCCTACAGTGAAAATTTCCACTAATTCAGCCCTCGCCGAGAAGAAAAAGAACTGGATCGATTTTAACGCAGGTGCATTGGTAGAAGGAAAAAGCAAAGAAGAACTGACGGACGAATTTTTTGATTATATAGTCGAGCTCGCTTCAGGCAGCAAACAGACGAACAACGAAAAATTTGGTTTTAAGGAAATTTCGATATTTAAAGACGGTGTTATTTTATAGACGGACATTCAAAAGAGGAGGGAAAGCATGGGGGTCAAATTAAATTGTAGAGCCCTGGAGGAATCGTTTACTGATCAGACATACCGAAAATCTGACAAAAAACACCCGGAAAAAGTGCTGCAAATCGGGGAGGGGAATTTTCTCCGCGGATTTGTGGATTGGATGATCCACCAGATGAACAAACAAGGAATTTTCAATGGTTCCGTAGTGGCCGTTCAGCCAACCCCGCATGGGCGTGTACTTCCGAAACTTAAAGAACAGGATTGGCTTTATACCACAATACTTCGCGGTATTTCCGATGGAAGGAAAGTGGACGAAGCAGAAGTGGTTCCTGTTATTTCCAGAGGAATCAATCCTTATGAAGAATGGGGGCAAGTACTGGAAACGGCTGCATCTGAAGAGTTGGAATTAATCATTTCCAATACTACCGAGGCGGGAATCACCTATGTGCAAGAACCTTATCGGCATGATTCCTCGCCGATGTCCTTTCCCGGAAAGCTAACCGCTCTTCTTTACCATCGCTATCGATACTTTTCAGGTGACATAAATGCAGGTGTGCATATCCTTCCTTGTGAGCTGATCGAGGAAAATGGCGGAAAGCTTAAATGTATTGTTAAACAGATTGCAAGGGATTGGAATCTGTCTGAAGGTTTTTTACGGTGGCTGGAAACTGCCAATCGATTTTACGATACGCTGGTCGACCGGATTGTTACAGGATATCCAAAATCGAATGCGGCAGATTTTTCAAGTAAGCTCGGCTATGAAGATACCTTTCTTACAGTGGGAGAGCCATACCATTTATTTTGTATTGACGGATCTGAAGAGATAAAGCAAGTGTTTCCCCTGGATCAAGCCGGTTTGAATGTTAAATGGGGAGATATAGAACGATACAGGGAATTGAAGGTCCGTTTACTGAATGGGCCTCACACAATGATTGCTTCTGCTGGTTATCTGGCGGGTGCAGATACGGTGCTGGATGTCATGGAGGATGAAACGCTTCGCATGTTTGTCGAATGTGGATTTGATGAAATCGGTGAGACACTTCCTTTCGCCAAACAGGAAAAACTTGATTATGCCGAGGAGGTAAAACACCGGTTTTTGAATCCGTATAATCGACATTATCTTCAAGATATCAGTATGAATGCCGTGGCCAAATTCAAATCCAGACTACTTCCCACTCTCATCAAATACACTGAGAAAACAGGACGTATTCCCGAATCCGTGGTTCTAGCCCTGGCGGCCATTCTCGTCTTTTATCGTCCGGTACATATCAACGATACCGGGATTGTCGGCGTAAGGAATGGACAAAACTATCAAACTCGCGAAGGTGAGGTTGTCAGCAAGGCACTGGCGAAAAGTTGGGAAGAATACCGACTGGAAAAGGTCGGTGTCGAGGAATTTGTTTTTTCCGTTTTGGGGAACCGTGCCATTTGGGACGAAGACTTAAACGAAATAGAGCAGCTGACACAGACGGTCGGCAAATATGTCCAGCAAATCTTTTCTGTGGGGATGAAGGGTACAATATCGCAAATGCTTCAAAAAAGTTACTCTTCGTTATCGTGAATCGAGGGCGAAGGTGAAAATATGTCTTGTTATCCTTTCAATTCTTTGTTAAAATCATACTATATCGAACAAAAACGAACATAATGATACGGAACAAGAGAGGAGATTGGTTATGGGCGAACTATTCTCATTAAAAGGTAAAACCGCACTAGTGACGGGTGCAACCAGGGGACTTGGCCAGGGCATGGCCGTCGGTCTTGCAGAAGCTGGGGCAAACATAATCGGAACGGGGACAAGCGATTTGCGTGAGACCCAAACGAAAGTGGAAGCCGTCGGTCGAACCTTCCATGGTTTGAACAAAGACTTATCCCGCCAAAGGGCTGCAGTCGAGCTTGCCGATGAAGCGATTGAATTAGGAGGAACCATTGATATTCTCGTCAATAATGCCGGGATTATCCGTCGATCGGACTTGGAGGATTTTACAGACGAAGACTGGTATCAAGTAATCGATATCAATCAGCATGCAGTTTTTCAGCTGAGCAGGGAACTGGGACGGCATATGTTGGAGAATGGTTCAGGAAAAATCATCAATGTAGCTTCGATGTTATCCTTTCAGGGCGGCTTGAAGGTGCCTGCCTATACAGCTAGTAAGCACGCTGTTGCCGGATTGACGAAGTCATTCGCCAATGAGTGGTCGAGCAAAGGGATTAATGTAAACGCTATCGCTCCTGGATATATGGCCACGGATAATACAGCTCCAATTAGAGAAAACAGTGAACGTAACGCTTTCATTACATCGAGAATCCCGCAAGGCAGATGGGGAACCCCGGATGATTTAAAAGGTGCCGTGGTATTTCTTGCCTCGGACGCTGCCAATTATGTGAATGGCCATGTGCTGTGCGTAGATGGCGGATGGATGAGTTCATAAAAAATTAAGGAGAGGGGAAAAAGAAATGGAAATCAGGCATGCGACCAATCCAACAGATGTGAAACATTACGACACAGAAAGAATCCGAAAAGAGTTTTTAGTGGAAAACCTTTTTAACATCGGAGAATTGAACCTTGTTTACTCTCATTATGATCGTCTGATCACAGGAGGGGCAGTACCGGTAAAAGAGGCGCTAAAGCTGGAAGCCGGCGATCTTCTTAAAACAGAATATTTTCTGGAGAGACGGGAAGTGGGGATTATCAATATCGCCGATGGCGCCGGAATAGTTACAGTTGACGGAGAAAAGTATGAATTGAACAAACGGGATTGTGTCTATGTTGGTCTCGGACATGAGAATGTAACTTTCGCCAGCCAGGATAGCAGTAGTCCTGCCCGGTTTTATATTGTCTCTGCGACCGCCCACAAACAATACCCGACCAAAAAAATCGCCATTGAAGAAGCAACGCCTAATCATTTGGGTTCTGACAGCCAGTCCAACAAGCGGACCATCTATCAATATATCCATGCCGGTGGTATCCAAAGCTGTCAGCTTATGATGGGGATGACGCTTCTGGCGCCGAACAACATGTGGAACACGATGCCACCGCATCTTCATGACCGCCGCATGGAAGCATATTTATATTTTGATATGGAGGAGGATTCCCGTGTCATTCACTTTATGGGACGACCGGATGAAACGAGACACATTGTCATGAAAAATGAACAAGTCGTTTTTTCACCGCCATGGTCCATCCATTCTGGTGTAGGTACCAACAACTATACGTTCATTTGGGCGATGGCAGGGGAAAATTACACATTTACCGATATGGACGGCGTATCCATGGATGAACTAAAATAACCCTTTCCAACAGAAAATTGAGCGAGCCTTATCCGGTTCATTGTTTCTAAACAGTGAATCGGATTTTTATTACAAACGTCTTTTGCGTTTCCTTGAAGTTCTACATCATCAGCTCCAGGCGGAAGGAGTGTGTCGTAATAATGCCGCATGTACTATCCTGAGCTGAGAAATAACTTTTTCCCGGAAACAGCTAATTAAAAGAAGACATGATCGGGGAGTTGGAAAAAATGGGGAAGACATTAGAGCGGTTTTTCAATGATGAATATACAAGGAACACCGTTGAGAAACCAGCGCTTGAACAGTATCAAAGTAAGTGCTTCGAGCTGAAACAGAAACTGAAAGAGTTGTTGGGGGATTTTTCCGAGTGGGATAAAGCGACGTCGAGCCCTGTAATTGAAGATGTCGAGCAATTTGACTCTTATCGGCGGGAACGAATGCATGTGCGATTAGGCAATCAGCTTGAGGTTCCTTTCTATGTGCTTACACCCAGGCAGGAAAAAGCGGCTTATCCAGTTGTCCTTGCCCTGCACGGACATGGTTATGGTCCCAAACAAATCATCGGGCTTACGAAACAAGGGAAAACCGAGTCCATTTCAGCTAATCAGGCAGACTATGCATTACAATTGGTGGAACAGGGGTGTAAAGTGTTCGTACCGGCATTATTGGGCATTGGGGAAAGGATTTTTCAAATAGATGCCAAGGAAGGGAAAGACAAGTCGTGTGAGCGGCTCGCCCGTTTGTTTTTAATGCAAGGAAAAACGCTTCTAGGTGCCAGGGTTTGGGAAACCGGAAAGTTACTAGATGTCATTTCATCCTTTGATGATGTTCTTCCATGTAATATAGGAGTATTTGGCTTTTCCGGCGGGGCTGCAGTAGCTGGTTTTACAGCGATCTTAGACGAGAGACTGAAGGCGACGGTGTTGGCGGGGTATCCAGGTCTGTTTCGGGACAGCATTCTGCAGCAGCCTCATTGCCTGGACAACTATCTTCCTGGCATTCTAAAACTATCTGAGTTGCCAGGCTTGCTAGGACTCATATCGCCGCGCCCATTTTTTATAGAATCGGGAGAAAAAGATCTACTCTTTCCAGTAGAAAGTGCCCGCCTTGCTATCTCGCAATTGGAAATGATTTATCAGCAAAACGGCAAACCAGGAGCATTTGATTTTCATATTCACGACGGCGGTCATGAAGTCGATGGTAGCGAGTCCTATGCCTGGCTTATACAGCAGCTTAGATAGCAAAACGCTAGAGGTTCTATGAAGACATTCTATCTCGATTATGGTAGGTTAAAAATATGTGTAACTGCAGGAGGGTTGATATGCTATCAATTGAACGCTATCAACAGATATTAGCTGAACTGGAAAAAGAGAAGATTATCAAGGTATCAGCTCTTAGCAAACAATTAGGGGTTACCGAAAAGACGATCAGAATCGATTTGGAAACCCTGGAGAGCCGCGGGTTGCTCACCCGGATCCACGGCGGAGCAATGTTGGTGGAGTCAGAGGAACGATTGTTGCCGATCGAGGAACGGCAGTCCAGTCAAAACGAGATAAAACAAGCGATAGCAAGACGTGCAGTTCAATTGATTTCGCCAGGAGAAACAATCCTGATGGATGGAGGCAGTACGACAGTGGAAATCGCCAAGCAGCTAGGAGACAAGGATGTCACTGTCATCACGAATGATTTGAATATCGCTCACGTATTGCAAGCCAAACCGAAAGTGCAGCTTCTGGTTCCGGGTGGAGAGAGGATTGCCGATTCCAGCTCTCTTTTTGGCACACAGGCCACCGAGTTTCTGCAAAAGCTGCATGTAAACCGGGTGTTCTTTGGAGCTACGGGTGTATCGGTGGAGCAAGGATTATCTGTATTCACCAGTTTGCATGCAGATTGGAAAAAACAAATCGTAGAATGTGCAGATACAGTGACACTTGTCGCTGATTCTTCCAAGTTCGGCAAAGTGGCCCTCATCCAGTTCGCCGACATTGCCCAGGTAGATGTCATAGTCACGGATGATCGTCTGGATAAGACTTTTCACCAGAAGCTAAAAGGAAAAAACATTCAAGTATTGCTTGCAAAAAAATAAAGGAGGATTTTGGCATGGATGTGGTAACTCTAGGAGAAAGCATGGTTCTATTCACACCGGATACAGAAGGACCGCTCCGTTATGTCAGCGGCTTCCATAAAACCGTCGGCGGGGCGGAGTCAAACCTGGCGATAGCCTTGACGAGGTTGGGGCATCAAGCAGGCTGGATCAGCCGGCTCGGTAACGATGAATTCGGATTGTTTGTCCGCAATTTCATTCGCGGTGAAGGCGTCGATACATCGAAGGTCTCCTTTGATGAAAAATTGCCGACAGCTGTTTTTTTTAAAGAAAAGCTTTCTGCAGGCGATCCGAAAATATATTATTATCGAAAACTGTCCGCTGCCAGCGGATTAACACCTGATGATCTAGATGAAGAATACATAAAACAGGCGGCCTACCTTCATGTGACGGGCATCACGCCAGCTTTAAGCGAAACTTGTAAACAAACAGTCCTGGAAGCAATCCGCCTGGCTAAAGCGAACGGTTTAAAAGTGGTGTTTGACCCCAATCTCCGTCTGAAGCTGTGGTCCGAACAGGAAGCGGCGAAGACGTTGATGGAAATAGCAGCTCTAAGCGATATTGTGCTTCCGGGACTAGATGAAGGCGAGCTGATGACCGGCCACAACGAGGAAAAAAAAGTAGCTGAAGAACTGTTGGAGAACGGTGCAGATGTGGTGGTCATTAAACTCGGGGCAGCTGGTGCTTATTATGCTGCCAAGGGGGAAGCCGATTATGTAGAGGGGTACAAAGTAGACAGGATTATAGACACCGTTGGAGCCGGAGATGGTTTTGCAGCAGGCTTTATATCGGGACAGCTTCGTGGTTGGACGCTTGCCGAATCCGTTAAGTTGGGGAACCGCATAGGGGCCTATGCTTTGTCCGTCGCCGGTGATGTGGAAGGATATCCTTTCTGGCACCAAGTCGATCGCGAGCAGGAAAACAAGGAGATTTTGCGCTGAACAATAAGGAGGCAGAAAAAATGGAAAAAGCTGCAATAATGAAGAAAATGGTCGAAAATGGGGTCATAGCTGTTATTCGTAAAGTACCGGGAAAAGATGTAGAGAAAGTGGCTGAATCGCTGATAAACGGGGGGGTAAATGTACTTGAAGTAACGCTTGATGCTGAAAATGCCAATCAAATCATTCAAAGTCTAAGCAATAAGTTCGCCGGGAAAGCGGTGATCGGTGCCGGTACGGTTCTAGATGCGGCCTCCGCAAGAACAGCCATAGAACATGGGGCACAGTTTATTGTCAGTCCGCTTCTCGAACAAGAAGTAATCGAGGCAACCGTTGCTCTTGACAAAGTTTCTGTTCCAGGAATCATGACTCCGACAGAAGCGATGAGAGCGGTTAAGCTGGGCGCCGATATCGTCAAGGTTTTTCCAGCTTCGGCAGTTGGTCCTTCTTTCCTCAAAAATGTCAAAGGACCATTACCTGATATCACAATGATTCCAACCGGAGGCATTACGATAGAAAATGCTGCCGATTTCATCAAAGCGGGAGCAGCTGCGGTCGGAGCTGGTGGAAATCTTGTCGACAATCAGGCGATCAGAGAAGGGAACTTCACTCAGATTGAACAAGTCGCTGCCAAATATACGATGGCGGTTAAACATGCCAGGGCCAAGATATGACAGATTGCTAGCTTCACGAAATCATAACGACAAATCCCTTGTCATGAAAGGTAATTATTTGACACAACAAAGGAAAAGATTTATGTTTGTGAAGATAGTAGCATAAGGAATATTGCCTCTTGCCCATGGGTGTGTGCTCACGGATTGGAAGATACATAGGATGTAATGTTCTTGCTTCGTCGAGCGTTGGCAAATAGAAGTCTTTGATATTCTGGAAATGGTAGATTTTTCCTGCTTTTAAGTGTTCCTCATTGGAGGTATTGCACTTTTATATAAAAGAGAAAGGTGGACGATGAATATGAGCAACAAACCGAAAATTGTCGTTCTTGGTGCTGGTTATGCCGGCATGATGACGACTAAACGACTGACACAAAAGCTAGGCCAAGAAGAAGCAGACATTATTCTGGTCAACAAGCATAATTATCATTATCAATCCACGTGGCTTCATGAAGTTGCTGCGGGCACGATCGATGTCAACAAAGTCCGTATGCTTATCAGTGATGTTATCGATACGAACCGTGTGAGACTTGTCTTCGATACAGTACAGGAAGTGAAAAAAGATGAGCAGCGCGTCGTTCTGGAAAACGGTGAGCTGGAATATGACTATTTGGTGTTCTCCTTAGGATTCGAGAAGGCATCTTTCGGGATTCCCGGAATGGAAGAAAACTCCCTGTCAATTGAAAGTGTGGATAAAAGCCGCTTGATCAGTGAACATATCGAGCATCAGTTTGCCCGGTATAGCAGTGGGGAAGAAACAAGCGACGAGGCGCTGAACATCGTTGTAGGTGGATCTGGTTTCACCGGAATCGAATTCGTCGGAGAACTAGCAGAAAAAGTGCCGGAACTCTGCCGGAAATACGATATCGATCGCAGTAAAGCCCGTATCATTAATGTAGAGGCTGCACCTTCGATACTCCCTGGATTTGATGAAGAGCTTGTTGCTTATGCCCGTAAATCTTTGGAAGACCGTGGTGTAGAGTTCCGTATTGGCACGAAAATCCAGGAATGCAGAGAAGATGCATTTATTGTGGGTGACGACAACGAAGAAATTAAAGCAGGCACGATTGTCTGGACTGGCGGTGTACAAGGAAGCTCTATACTGGATAAGTCCGGTTTTGAAGTGTTCAAAGGCAAAGTCAATGTAAACGGCGACCTGCGTGTGCCGGGCCATGATAATATCTTTATTCTGGGCGACTGTTCCTGGGTAATGGATAAAGAAAACGATCGTCCATATCCTCCGACCGCCCAACTTGCTATCCAGGAAGCTGACACTGCTTCCGACAACCTTGCTGCATTGCTGCGTGGCGGCAAGCTGGAAGATTTCGTTTTTGATAACAAAGGGACGGTGGCTTCATTGGGCGGCAGCCATGCAATGGGAAGTGTATTCTCCGGCTATAAATTGTATGGAAAAACAGCCCGTGCCATGAAGAATGTCATTGATAACCGTTATTTATTCATGCTTGGCGGACCAAAGCTTGTCTTGAAAAAAGGGAAACTTCGTCCATTTTAATAACTAATCATCAAAACGCTCAGGGAGGGAAGTAGGTTGAAAAACACATTTCTAGTAACACTGCTTGCGGTCCTTTCTACGGTTGTCTATGCCGTAGTTTTGAGGAAACAGGAAGACAACAAACATTTTTGGTAATAAGCGTAACCGGAATCTTTCAGGGGTTCCGGTTTTTTCTTTAGGTTCTTATCACAGTCGTTGGTTTCATGTTTTTACTGTTTTTAACAAACAAGCGGTATAGCTTGAATGATACATCTTCATTTGCGGCAAGCGAGTTGGAGTACGACACTGCGGCCAAGACCCTGTGTTTTCCGCAGCGACATTCCTCGCTCTGACACTGTCAGAGTCACAATGAGGCCTCTTCTCCGGAAAAACTTATAGATGAATATTCACAGTTGAATGAAAAGAAGATGGAAAAGGAGCTTGCACTTTCCCGAGGAAAAAGATAAAACGAAAATGCAAACGTGCGTTCCTGTGATTGGTTGTCCGTGTTATAATGGAGGAGCATTACATGGAGTTTAGACAGTATTCCCCTTCTGCATTCCCTTCACAATCCGTTCCGCTATACATTCCTCCGAAAAAAGTGAAAATGGGTGATGACATATGAAATTGATTTTAGCTGAAAAACCTTCTGTGGCGAAAAATATTGCAGACGCTTTGCATATACGAACAAAACTGGATGGTTACTTTCAAGGCAATGACTATTTGGTTACTTGGGCATTTGGTCACTTGTTGCAATTATATGATGCAAAAGATTACGACCGTTCGATGACAAAATGGAGAATGGAAAATTTTCCTTTCATACCGGAGAAGTTTCTGTATAAAGTGAAAACGGACATCCGCAACCGCAATCGGGCCGATGGAGGGGCCCAAAAACAACTTCAAGTGATTAAGCGCTTGATGAAGCTGCCCGACGTGGTAGCAATCGTCTCTGCGTGTGACTATGACCGGGAAGGCCAGTTAATTGGTGACAGCATCATCAATTATATCCAACCGCAACAACCGGTTTACCGATTATTGATCAATGAGTGGACGAAAGAAGAAGTGCTTCGCGGACTAAAAAACATGCAACCCAACGATAAGTTGCGACCGCTGCAAGATGCAGGAATCAGTCGCCAATGGGCGGATTGGGTGATCGGTATCAATCTGACCTCTGTGGCTACACTCAAATACCAGCAGGGAAGTGGGAAGGCACTTAATATCGGCCGTGTTCTGATGCCGACATTGAAAATCATTTATGACCGGGATAAAGAAATAAAATCATTCGTCCCCGAGGATTATTTCAAGCTGACCGCGACTTTTACCGCAAAGTCCGGGGATACGTTTCAAGGCGTGTATCAAGAAAAAGAACAAGAAAAATTCAAGCAAAAGCAGCCTCTTGAGGACATCGCCGATGACATTACGGACAAGCAAGCCACCATCATAGATAAACAAGTGGAGAAAAAGAAGGAGTTCCCTCCATTCCTGTTCAATTTGTCCAATTTACAGGGGTATATGACAAACAGATATAACGGATGGACATCAGATAAAGTGCTAAAAGTCGCTCAATCCCTTTATGAAAAGAAGTGGATCACTTATCCCCGTACAGCAAGCACAGCTCTGGATGAAAGCCTGACTGGAAAAGCTGCTGCTGTATTGAAAACGTTGGCTGAAGACGTTCCGTACAAGGAAGAAATCCGTTTCTCGAAGTCAAAACGAGTCTTCAACAATGCAAAAGTGGAAAGTCATAGTGCGATCATGCCTACTTATTTAAAACCAAAACGGCTTACAAAGGACCAGGAACTCGTCTATCAGGCAATTAAGAACAGATTTATCATGCAGTTCATGCCGGTAGCAGAATACGAAGAAACGAGGCTCTATACTAAAGTAAAAGAACCGGAATTGCCGGGCTTGTTCTATACAAAGGGCAGAGTACAGTTGAAAGCGGGATGGAAACAGGTAGAAAGTATCCAGTCAAAGGAAACGATCCTTCCTTACGTAGAATCCAAAGAAATGGTCACCGTTAAGGACAGTGAAGTTTCCTCCCATGTGACAAAGCCTCCCAAACCTCACACTGAAAAAACATTGTTACGATTAATGGAAACATGCGGCAAGGTCCCGAAGAAGAAAGGACAAGGTGAGGAAGAAGAAATGACAGAAGTGCTGTCCGGCTTTAGCATTGGTACTCCGGCGACAAGGGCGGAAACAATAAAGAAATTGAAAGATGTAGGTTATATTACGATGCAAAGAAAAAATTTGATATGCACCGAGCTTGGAAACAAACTTGTGGAAACCTTTCCGATTGACCGGTTGTTTGATTTAGAATTCACTGGAAGATTGGAGAAGTCCCTTGCGGATATCGAAAAAGGCAATATGGATAAGGACCGCTTTTTGCAAACGGTGTTCACTTTTACCAAGCAATCTGTAGGCACGATTAAGCAGGAAACGGAAGTGACGATAAATAAGGTTGTCCGGCAAAAAGCATCTAGAGAGGTGCTTGGGAAATGTCCTGTATGTGGAAGCAAGGTTGTCGAAGGCAGCAAAGGATTTGGTTGCAGTAATTGGAAAAGCGGCTGTAAGTTTGTCGTTTGGAAAAATGACAAATACTTGGCGACAATGCGGAAACGGGCGACCAAAACGTTAGTAAAAGCATTGTTGAAAAATGGACGAGTATATGTAAAAGGCTTGACAAGTAAAAAAGGAAAAAAATTCAACGCCTATTTAAGCTACCAAAAAAATGCATCAAATGATTACTTCAGTTGGAAAATGGATTTTAATAAATAAATCGAAAAAGTTTGTCAGATGTTATGACAATAACGAAGCGGAGACCAACAGCCTGTGTTACATTTGACTCACAGAACATAACTGCAGACCAAATGGAACCTCTGCCATCCGCCATTTGGTGGTTAGCTGCAGGTTTTGTTCCGAAAGTTTGTGTCTCCCTCTTTTCTTTGCAAGGTGTCTGAGTGATTGCCGCCCATCCAACGGTAATCGCGAAAAGCCAAACCGGCTCTCCAAACAGTCGGTTTGGCTTTTTTGTTGAAGTAGCAGAGAAAATCAATCAGGAAGCAACATGGCGCTTCAGTGCGGAATAGCGTGTCAGCAGAAATAAGTTATGAACGCACAGCAGGTTTTGTGGGAGGCTCGATCCGCTTGTCCACGGCACGCAGGTTTATTCCCTTTATAAAGGGAGCACCACCGCATTTGACAGAGAGGCTCGAAATAGCCACTTCCTGTTCATTGGTAGCATACATTAAGTGCGTTTGGTTAGTAATTGTTGTGAAGGATTAGCTATGTAATCATTCCCGATATTTCTCAATACTCGTTTTGACAGACTCCATCATCTTTTGGAATGAATCTGCTGCAGCAACCGTGTCTCGCTTCTGGATTGCTTCCAACAAAGCTTCATGAAAAGGATAGCTCTGATTGAAAATATCATCCTGGCCAAAGGGCTCATTCCAGAATTGGTGGAAAGTGTCCCAGACAGAATCGATAATACTGGTAAGTAACGGATTGTTGGCTGCTTCATATAAAGCCCGGTGAAATCCGGCATCGGCGCGATTTGCTTGCTCTCGTTCACCTTCTTTAATGTGATCTACATAGTCGGATAAAAATTGCCGCATGATGGAAATGTCTTTACTTGTCGCTTTGTGGACCGCCAAGTCAACAGCTTTTCCTTCTAAAGCCGTTCGGACATCAAGCGCATCCAGTAAAAATTTCTTTTCATTTTCCACATCGAAAGCAGTCCTGATATAAAAAGGTTTTGCGTCTTTTATAAATGTCCCTTTTCCATTCAATACTTCAACAATGTCTTGTGATTCAAGCAATTGCAGTGCTTCGCGGAGAGTGGATCGGCCAATCCCCAAAGCACTCATTAATTCGGCCGCAGCAGGCAGCCGATCTCCGGTAGTAAGGTTTTCATTTTTAATATACTGTTTAATTTCATCGGCTACCATTTCGGATAGCCGTTTTTTCTTTACTGTTTTCATGTAATAAGCACCTCGCAAATCAATTACCTTCATTATAGCAAAAAAAGCAAATAAGAGATGGAGAAGCAAGAGGAATGAAATAAAAAGATAAATTATCAGAAAAATTTAACCTTTCATACAGGTTGATAGTATGATAGTATAAATACACATATTACTACAAACAGAAATCCTGCAAGAAAGAAGGATGAAAAAATGCATTACACCGATGAAGAAATCTGCACACAATTAGGGGAGTCTTTCAGTGACCATCATGGAGCTGTGTCACCGCCTGTTTACCAAACGAGCCTGTTTGCGTTCGAATCATTTGAAGCTTTCACGGAAGCGCAGAAAAGAGAGCGCGAACATTACGTTTATACGAGGGGTGTCAATCCTACGACAGAAATACTGGAAAACAAGCTCGCTTTACTGGAGAGGGGGGAGAAATGTAAGTGCTTTGCATCTGGCATGGGGGCCATAAGCAGTATCTTTTTATCCTTGCTGCAAAGTGGTGATCACGTTTTGTTTGTGAACAACATTTACGGACCTACCATACAACTGTTGGATCACTTAAAACGCTTTTATATCGATCATAGTACTGTAGGCAATAGTCTGGAGGAAATAGAACAGGCTATTAAACCGACTACTAAGCTCATTTATGTAGAAAGCCCGGGAACCATGTTAATGAAAGTAGTGGATCTTCAACAAGTCACACGGATTGCCAAAAAAAATGAAATCATCACGGCTATAGACAATACGTGGTCCACGCCTATTTTCCAAAAACCTTTACTCCATGGATTCGATCTATCGGTTCATTCCTTGACGAAATATATAGGAGGGCATAGTGACGTTGTAGGCGGAGCGGTAATTGGAAATGAAGAACTTATTGATACTATCTCGAAATTTGGTTTTCAACTAAATGGAGCGGTTTTGTCTCCCCATGATGCAGCCTTGATTATCAGGGGACTCCGGACACTTCCCATCAGGCTAAGGCAGCATCAGCAACATTGCCTGAAGGTGATCGATTACCTGAAAGGCAAGGAAGAAATAAAAAGTATTCACCATCCAAGTCTTCATTCTTTCGAAAACCGTTTTATCGACAAGCAAATGAAAGGTTTTTCTGGTTTGTTAAGCTTTGAATTAAAAGATGCAGGCTTCGAGCAAGTCGCCCGATTTATTGATCATTTATCGGTGTTTAAAATCGGCGTAAGCTGGGGAGGTTTTGAAAGCTTGGTAAATGCTCCGGTGAAAAAGGGGAATGAAGAGGAATTGATTAAACAAGGACTGAGCCCGGGACTGGTTCGTTTGTCGATTGGACTTGAAGGTGCGGAATTATTGATTCAGGATTTGGAACAAGCTTTTAAGGGTTTAAGCGGGAAAGCGGAAATCCAATAATGAAAAGGAGAGGTTAAAAAATGAACGATGCAAAAACAAAACGGCCATCGATTGGGATGGCGATGATTCCGATAGGCCTGGCCATAGCCATTTTCATCATCGGGATCGGTATATTGAAATATCAGGCTGAACTGATGTTAATCTTTGCTGGTGCCTTGTTCGCCTTATTTGCGACGTTTTATGGCCGTTCATGGGAAGAAATTTTAGTAGTGATGGGTGATAAAATCAAAAAAGCCTTGCCGGCTATATTGATATTGTTCAGTATTGGTATGTTGATCGGTACCTGGATGATTTCAGGAACGATACCGTTTTTTGTTTATTATGGACTGGAAATCATCAACCCTGCCCATCTTTACGTGATGGCTTTTCTGGTGACGGCCATCGTCTCGACTTGTGTAGGAACCTCTTGGGGCTCAGCCGGAACCATAGGGGTGGCACTGATGAGCATTGCCCAGACTATGGATTTATCCATGGCTGTTACTGCAGGTGCTGTCGTATCCGGTGCCTATTTCGGTGATAAATTATCGCCGCTTTCCGATACAACCAACATGAGCTCGCTTGCTGCGGGGGCGAATTTGTACGAACATATTCGCCATATGCTCTATACATCGATACCTTCTTCCATTGTAGCGGCCATCGTATTCTTCCTGATGGGCCTGCAAATCGACTCAACTACAGACCAACTTGCCAATGTGGATGAAATGCTTGGCGGGCTAAGACAACTGTTCAATTTGAATCTCGTTGTGTTGCTCCCGGCTGTTATAGTGATCGCAGGTTCTCTTATGAAGAAATCTCCGTTGATAGTGTTGTTTGTCTCAGCGTTGACTGCGATGCTAGTGGCATTGGTTTTCCAGAATGCCACCGTTGGCAATCTGGTTACTTCGGCCGTAGAAGGATTTAACGTGGAGATGATCGCTTCAGCAACAGGCACCGATGCTTCCATCATTGGACAAGATATGCAGGATTTACTCAATAGAGGAGGGTTATACTCTATGTATGGGGCTACATTCTTTGTATTTTGCGCTTTTTTCTTTGCATCAGCCCTGGAAGTTTCCCAAGCCCTTAATGTTGTATTGGAACAGGTGATTGTCCATTTGCGCTCGGTGGGAAGTGTGGTAGCTGCCTCGTTGGTTACCGGCTTTGCAGTCATAAATTGTACTTCCAACGCATTGGTAACGTACTTCTTGGTTCAGGATATTTATGGAGGCGTTTACAAAAAGAAAAAACTGCATCCAGTCAACTTGTCGCGAAGTATGGAGGATTCTGTTACGGTCACGGAAGCTTTGATGCCATGGACAGTTTCTGGCGTTTTCATGGCTACTACGCTGGGGGTAGGAAACTTTGAATTTCTGCCTTGGGCGATATTCAACCTGGGCGGCATCGTTTTCTCTGCTTTGTATGCCTTCCTTGCACCAGTGACTGGCGGATTTGGAATTCGTAAACTGCAGGAGGAGCCGGAAAGCGGTAAGGCTTCTTCTAAAACTGCTATCTAAGAGTAAAATACAGCCTGGCAACATTTTCATTGTGTAAAGTGCAGGATTTCTTGAGAACTCTGCTGGAATTAGAGGGGAAGGTTGGAATTCTCATGGAACGTACTTATCCACCTCGCTGGGATGACCCAACTTCTTTCCAAAGATGCAACTGGATTTTGTTTTAACCAAACAGTTTCGTGGAAAAATTAACGTGAAAGTGATAATATCTAATTTGCCGTCTTTTCAAACAAGGCGAATGTAGAGAAAAAGGAGGGTAACCATGGCTGAAAAGATTACAGCAGAGCAATTTAAAGAACTGACAAATACGATGGACAAGCCACTCATCCTCGAATTCGGAGCTGACTGGTGACCAGGCTGCCGTATGTTGAGACCGGTGGTCTCAAGCGTTTCTGAGCAGCTTGATACTGTGGACTTCTACTATGTGGATGTAGACGAGTCGGCAGAATTGGCTGAACAGTTCGGGGTTCAAAGCATCCCGACATTGGTAAAAATAAAAGATGGCGGAGAAGAAGCGGATCGTTCTGTCGGTTTTATGCCGGAGGAGCAGGTCAAAGCCTTCGCTGAGTCATAAATGCAAAAAAAGGTGCCCACGTCATGGACGGTTGGGCACCTTTTGATGTAATCTCCCTTTATACTTCATGTGACGCAGAGGGTGTGAGAGGTTCGGGCGTTCATACGCGGAAAGAGCGACCTTATTTCCTCTGCAGCTTTTAGGACACCCCCTATTAATTAGCCTTTCGAAAAAGAGAGGGTGGAGTGAAAATCACCCCACCCTCCATATTTGACAGAGACCTTTAACTTAACAGCTGAAATGTATACCCTTCCTGTTTAATGGATTGAATCAACGCAGGAAGAATTTTAACTGTCTGCTCAAGTTCGTGCAGCAAAATAATCGCTCCGTCCTGTAAGTTGGGAAACGTATTGTCAACAATTTGCCGGGGATTGTCTTTTAGCTCCCAATCAATCGAGGCTATTTTCCAAAGTACTATGGTCAAACCAAGCTCCTTTGCGGCACGTTTCGTGTTTTCATCATATTGGCCAAAAGGTGGCCGGAAATACGTTATTTTTTGACCGGTAATCGATTCCAAACTTCTGACACTGCCGGCCAGCTGTCGATATTGTGCTTGGTAATCGAGTCTGGTCATGTCTGGGTGTGTAATCGTATGGGTGCCGACTCGATGTCCTTCTTCAATCAATCTTTTCCATGGTCTAGCTGGATAGAGTAGTTTGGATTGCCAAAAAAACATAGCCGGCACGTTTTCATGCTTTAATATATCTAGTATTTCTGGCAGTACACTGCTTGGTCCATCGTCAAAGCTCAGCATCACGGTTTTATCCTTCGGTTCCGGAAGGGTTGTGATAATTTCTTTGTCCTTTGAGTCGTACACGACTCTTGATTGATCTGCAATTCATGGACTATATGCCATTTTTCCCCTCCTCTATTTAGTTGTAACCACAGCTCACCGGTTCTTTGTTTTCCCGTTTTCTTCTTGGGATTCGTAGGTCTCAAGATATTCCCGGTCAGTAAACTGCTCTGGTTTCCCATCGAATATAATTTTCCCTGCTTTCAATGCTACAATCCTGGTCGCATATCTTTTAGCTAGTCCAACATCGTGGACATTGATGATGGTCAGTAAATGGCGTCTTCGATGCATCTGCTCGAGCAGGGAAAAGATATGGTTGGATGTCCCTGGATCGAGACTGGAGACTGGTTCATCCCCCAGCATGACTTGCGGTTGCTGTACAAGTGCCCTTGCAATACCGACCCGCTGTTTTTGTCCTCCGCTCAATCGCTCGACTCGCCGATCTGCCATGCTGGATAAGTCGACATCTTCAATTACCTGTTTTGCCTGTTGCTTTTCCTGATCATTAAACCAACCGATAAGGTTTTTCAGGTTGCTTCGATAGCCAAACGTACCAGTAAGCACATTTTGCATGACGCTCAGGCGGGGAATCAGATTAAAATGTTGAAAAATCATTCCCATCTGCCGACGCACTTTTCGTAATTGTTCTTCAGACATTTTTGACAGGGGTCGGCCGTCCCAACGCACTTCGCCTCTCGTAGGTACTTGCAGCCCGTTGATACATCGTATCATGGTGGACTTTCCCGAGCCGCTTTTTCCGAGGATACAGACGAATTCGCCCTGTTCCAGGGTTAAAGTTATATCCGACAAAGCTTCCTGTTCACCGCCGGGATACCGGACAGACACTCCATTTAATTCCAGCAATTGGCGCACCTCCTTATATGACTCGATTTCTGACATAGCTGCCCAATAAGTCGACAATGATGACGATGACCATGATAATCAATACATCCAGCGAAACAGAGGAGTATTGAAAGGTTTTGAAGTCATTGAATAAACGCTGGCCGATACCGCCGCCGCCGATGAAACCGAGAACAAGCGATGTCCGAATCGCCACTTCAAGCCGATAAAAATAGTGTGACAGAACATTCGGCCAGATTTGCGGAACGATACTGAATAAATGGGCAAACCAATTTTTGGATCCGACCGCTTTCATCGCTTCTTGCGGTCCTGGATCAGAGGCTTCTACTAACTCGGAAATCAATTTTCCCAGGACACCGATATTATGAAATGCAATCGCCAGAACAGCCGGGAAAGGACCTAGTCCTAAAGCCGTCAACAAAATCAGACCGAACACGATTTCCGGGATGGAGCGCATGAAACTCAATGCAAATCGTGATAAATGGTAGACAGGCTTGGTTGGAGAAGTGTTCCAGGCAGCGATAAAGCTGATTGGCAGCCCGAAAAACAGCCCGATAAAACTTCCTAAAAAGGCCATGCCCACTGTTTCCAAACTATCACTGATCATACCGGGCAATTTGGAAGTATCCATCGGAAACCACTGTGCCAAAAAATCGATCATATTGCGAAAATCACGAAATTTTGATAAATCAAATTCGGTCAGACGCATGCTGAAATATAAGAGTAGACAAAGGATAAGCACTGTCACTAAATTTTTTCGTTTAAACCACATGAAAATCAGCTCTATTCTTCGATAACGCCTTGTTTGACAGCTGCATCAAGGATGCTTTTATAATCTTCATTCGTCGCTGTCGTAAAACCTGTTGCTCCAAAGGCATTAAGGATTTCTTCATCATCTATACCCTGGAAAGTTTCCTGCAATGTAGCAATGGTTTCTTCATCCGTATCTTGATGCACGGCCCACGGATATTGGAATAACTCTTCTGATTTCCAGATTGTTTTGATTTGATCGCCGTCCACTTTTCCTGATTCGACTAACTGATTAAAGATAGCACTGTCAATTGCTCCGGCGTCGACTTGTTTGTTTTGCACCGCCAATGCAGTCGCATCGTGAGAACCTGTGAAACGGACAGAATTAAAAGAATGGTCGTCTTCCGATTGATAAACACCTTGGTCTTGAAGTTCGATTTCTGGAATCAATGCACCCGAAGTTGAATTGGGATCACCAAAAGCAAAATCAATTTCTTCCGGATTTGCAAGTAAGTCTTCTAAAGACCCCCAAGGATTGTCTTTGTGTGTAATGATATAGGAGTGATAATAAGGTTCACCATCTATTAATTGCGTAATGATCGCTTTAGCTCCGCTTTTTTCATGAGCGACTACATATGTCAGCGGACCAAAGTACGCCATGTCGATTTTGTCGTAATTCATTGCTTCCACTACACCATTATAGTCAGGGTATACATCGACTTTTACGTTCTCTTCCATTGCTTCGTCTAAAATGGATTGAAGTTTATCCATCGCCTGCTGCATTTCGCCTTCTGTTTGTGCAGGTATTACTCCGATAGTGAACGTGTCCTCTGCATTGTTATTCTCTTGTTCGTCGGCTTGATCATTCTCCTGGTCATTCCCGCAAGCGGAGAGAAGTACTGACAAACTTATAATGATTGCTAAGTATATCCATTTTTTCATCTCTTGATCACCTCATGATTTCATTTGCCGGCTATTTTTACTATTATCCAAGAAGAAAAAGGACTCTTTTGAGCCCTTTTTCCCTAAATACAGAAAGTTTATACTACAGAAATACGTCCGCAGTTTTCACTGGTGACGTCACCGATTATTGCTGAGGGTACATTGCTGTTTTGCATTTTTTGTTGTAACTCGTCAGCTTCGGCTGCTGGCACAGAAATCAGCAGGCCGCCGGATGTGACAGCGTCACACAGGATCAATTGGTCCAAATCACTAATCTGATCACTGTAATCAATGCAATCGGCCAACCATTTATGATTCTTCTTCGAACCACCAGGAATGACATTCTTTTCAGCCAATTCTTTTGTACGGGAAAGAAGTGGTACTTTATCATAATGAATGGTGATGCCGACATTGCTGCCTTCAGCTATCTCCCTTGTATGACCAAGCAATCCAAAGCCGGTGACATCTGTACATGCATTCACGGTATGGCTTTCCATCGCTTCGGCAGCATACTTATTCAAAGCAGCCATTACTTGCATCACTTCCTCGGTTGTCTGGTCGTCCAGCAAGCCATTTTTGATGGCTGTCGTCAAAATCCCGACTCCGATAGGTTTAGTAAGAAGCAGCTTGTCGCCCGGTTTCGCACCAACGTTCGCGCGGATCTTGTCAGGGTGAACGGTTCCGGTGACCGACAATCCAAACTTCGGTTCCTGGTCGTCGATAGAATGGCCTCCGACCAATACCGCCCCTGACTCGTTCACTTTGTCAGAAGAACCGGCGAGGATGTCGGCGAGAATGCTCTTATCCAATTCGTTGATTGGAAAGCCGACAATGTTCATTGCCGTAATTGGCTTGCCGCCCATCGCATAAACATCGCTCAAAGCGTTTGCTGCCGCAATTTGTCCAAACATATAAGGATCATCCACGATGGGAGTGAAATAGTCCAAAGTTTGTACGAGGGCTGTCTCATCATTGATTTTATAAACACCTGCATCGTCTGAAGTTTCTAGACCGACGAGCAGATTTGGATCTGGAACGGATGGTGGTAAGTGACGCAGCACCTGCGTCAGGTCCTCGGGACCAATTTTGCATCCTCAGCCACCTTTGCTTGATAAAGAAGTCAATTTTATTATTTCTTCTTTCGACATATTTCTCACACTCCTTTGCTTCCTTAAGGACTGAAATACTGCCTTCTGAAAATTATGCGACCAATTACGTAAGCTGTTTATAGATTCCCAACAGTTTTTTGGCCTCTTGTTGACTGGAATGGTGTTCAGAAATATAGCGGCTAGCAGCATGTCCTATGGACTGTCTTAAATTGTAATTATTCATGATTTTTTCGGCATAAGCAAGAAATTCGTTTTCATCATGGTAAACAAATCCGTTCTCGCCATCGATGACAATACTACGATTCCCTTGATTGTCCGAAACTAAAACTGGTAAACCAGCAGCCATCGCTTCCAATATTGCCGAGGGTTGGCCTTCTGCGATCGAAGTGTTTAGCAGAACATCGGCCGCCTGATAAATGCTTCCCATTTTTTCATGGTCTATTTGTCCTAGATAGCTAACCCAATGGTTGTTTTTAGCAACCAATTGTTCCACTTCATTTCCTTCTTCTTCTTCCAGTACAGGGCCGACCAACGCCAAGCGGGTGGTTGGGTATTCGGTGTACAGCTTTTTCATCATGTTGATGGCCGCTGGTACATTTTTCACTTTTCTTATACCTGCCGGAAGGACAAATAAAGTGGTACCTGGTTCCTTCTCATAATTGTCTCCGGAAACCGGAAATTCATCAGTGCCTTGTGGAATTACATGAACTTTTCCGGCGATATCAGGGACTTCTTCTAACAGGGTGATCTTTGCTTCCTCGTTAAATACATGAACGGCCCGTGCTCCTGTCAAAGAAGCGATCGTATCAGTTCTAGTCGATTCCTCGTATAAATAATGGCTTAGGTCCGTACCGGTAACAGTAATTACATATGTTTCCGGCTTCTCGTCCATCTGTTTATAATACTGATAAAAACGATAGGCATGAAAACCGTGTATTAAATCGGCAGCGGGAAAATCTTTTGGCGGTTTTTCTTCCGTGATCGATACGATGTCTGTTTCGATGTTTAATTTTTGCAATGCCTTGGAAATCCGCCGGACTGTCACGGTGTTCCCCCGCTGTTGATGATAATTTGGCGTTGCGAGGACAATCTTCATCATACACCTCCTTTGGCAAAAAAGGTTGGTACGGGCGTAGTTGTAAGTTTCAGCTCATCCATATGGCTGGATGACCTTACTTTACCCGGAAGAGAACATAATAAGCCGCAATTCATTATGTGGAATTGCGGCAGTGCTTTCCTATGTATTGGCGGGACTGTGTGGGAATCGAACCCACCGGAGACGGCACGCGCCTCCCTCAGGGTTTTGAAGACCCAGGGGAACACCAGTCACCCATCCAGCCCCATCAGTCATTATCGCCAAGCCTCACCAAGTTTATAACGATTTTACCAGTGGTGCAAGTACAAAGCCTCAGTAGTTTTTACCAGCTTACATTGCAATCAGGGGAGAGGCAGATACTATGCTGGATACTGTAGGAAAAGAGGTGGAAAAATGGGCAGGGATGAACATCGCCATTCAAGAGGTAAAAACAAAGTGAAATTGCCTCAAACACCGGCACATGAAAAAGACAAAACAGGCGTAGATATCGATATGTCGAAGAACCCACGCGTCCAATTCGGGATTAACGAAGAAGAAAAATAATTGGTCATATCCAAGGGGGGTCAGTCCCTGAAATCCGCCTTACAGCTCATTAGGTAGGGGAAAGGGGACTGACCCCAAAAGCGTCAAAAATCTGAATTTTACTGGTTTTTAATTCTTGCGGGGACAGACCCAGTAATTCGCGAACGAAGTCGCGATGCTGATACTGTAAGGTTTTAGTGCTGCGTAGGGTGGTACTCTAGTTTTTCGCTAAGAGTGAGGGACAGACCCCCGTGGTGTTTGTCGATAGGGTTTTATGTTGTTGGGGACTGACCCTTCCTCCTGACCCTTCCTCCTTTCTCTCTGCTTCCTGATTCTTACTACTTGAATCAGGCTCTTAAGATGATTACAGTTATAAGTACCAAGACAGAATGAAAGAGGGTGGGATGATGGACGATACTTACTATACAATCGGTATGGCCGGTCACATCGATCACGGCAAAACTACATTGACCAAGGCATTGACCGATGTCGATACGGACCGGTTGAAAGAAGAAAAAGAAAGAAATATTTCGATTGAAGCAGGATATGCTCCTTTACATACAGAGGATGGTACGCACGTATCTATCGTGGATGTTCCAGGTCATGAACGGTTTATCCGACAAATGATAGCCGGTGTGGCTGGCATTGATTTGGTGGTATTGGTAGTTGCTGCGGATGAAGGGGTGATGCCGCAGACGAAGGAACATCTGGAAATCCTCCAATTTCTAGGAATAAAACGATGTATTGTCGCTATAACGAAAATCGACCGGGTAGATGAAGAACTACAGGAGTTGGTGGGAAGTGATATTAAAGAAGCATTGACAGGCACGATTTTCTCGGATGCTGAAATGGTGTTTGTGGATGGTGTTTCTGGAAAGGGAGTGGAAGAGCTCCGGCTGACCATTTTCTCCGCTCTGAAGCAGGTGGAATTTCGAGACCGGTTTGGTTCTTTTCGCCTTCCGATCGATCAAGTTTTCACTGTTCAGGGACAAGGAACCATTGCCAGAGGAACTATATATGAAGGAGTGGTTCGCCAAGGAACTCCGCTGACGATTTTGCCCGCTGGAAAAATAGTAAGAGCACGCAACATTCAGGTTCACCATAAAGATGTCCAGGAAGCAAGGGCAGGCCAGCGTACTGCAATAAATGTCACCGGTGTGGACCGTGAGGAGATCAACAGAGGAGATGTGCTGGTAGCATCTAATCATTTCCTGGTCAGTAAGACAATTGATGTGGCTATGAGACTGGTGGATGGAATGCGACATCCTATAAAACAGCGCGCTCCCGTTAAATTACATATCGGAACATCCGAAGTGATGGGCAAAATTGTGTTTTTCGATCGCAATGAAGCACAAAAATCACCGGATGAAATTCTTTGTCAGCTTCGTTTGGATGAGGAAGTTGTCGTGCGTCGGGGAGATCGTTTCATTATCCGGAGACCGACTCCGGTAGAAACAATCGGCGGTGGCTGGGTTATTGACCCGAAAGGCGAAAAATACCGTTTCGGTGCAAAAACGATAAAGATGCTTGAACAGAAAAAAGAAGGTACACCGGAGGATTTAATCTCCACAGTATTACATGAGCATACCTTGTTGAATGAACAGCAAATCATTCAATTCACGTCGTTAGACAAATCAGTCGTTTTAGAGGCGTTAAATCGAGGAATCCAAGCGGAACGATTTATCCGAACAGGAAAAAACTTTGTTTTAACGAATACGTTTGATAAAGGCAAAGAATCCCTGGTTGAGTGTTTGGAAAGCTATCAGCAGCAGAATCCAATGCGTCCTGGTATTAACAAAGCAGAGTTGCGCCAGCATTTTCGCGATACTTTTCCCAAGCCGTTTATCGATTTTGTCATAACGGAAATGGTGGAACAGAAAATGGTAAAACAGCAGGAACAGTACTTGGCAACAGCGGATTTTCACCAGCATTTGCCGCCACGCTGGAAAGCGAGATTGGAAGAAATTATTGAACAGCTAAAAGCGGATGGCCTGCAAATCAGAAAATGGGAAGAATATTTTGTTGGTAGCCCGCTGCCTGAAGAAATGGGTGGTGAATTTAAAAATTATTTGCTGCAAACCGGCCAGGCTTATGCCCTTACAGAAGAAATGCTTATCGATCGGCAAGTGTTCCTGGATGCCGTCGAAAAGTTGAGAAGGCATACAGATGAAACCTTCGGGCTTCAGGACGTTAAGGAAGTCTGGAACATTTCCAGAAAGTATATGATTCCACTTCTTGAATTACTTGATCAATGGGAATGGACGATCCGGGAAGATGGCAGCCGGCGTTGGCTTCCTTCGGGAAAGTGAATTGTCGGATATCTTTAGTCAAATAAGTAAAGAGGAGGAAGAGAAACGAATGAGATACGAGGTATCGATAGAGTTCTGCATGCAATGAAACTATGCACCAAAAGCCGCAAGTTTTGCGGAACAGTTATTTACTCATTATCGGTCATCGATTGCATCCCTTCATTTGGTACCCAGCTCGGGAGGGGCGTTTGAAATCTCCGTGAATGGCAAGCTGCTTTATTCAAAATTAGAAACAGGAGCTTACCCCGAATGGAAAGCGATTGTCGATAAAATGGATCATTTATAATAAGATAAGAGAGTCGTCGATACTGCGGCTCTTATTTTATTTGACTGGGTATCCATCATCGAATTGATAGGTTCAAGTCCAATTTTCAGGCTATAATGAAAGTAGAGTATAAGTTAGGGTAAATGGAGGAAAATGAAATGAAACATTTGCTGCGGGAGCTACCGCCTGTCCATGAATTTCAGCAGCACCCGAAATTCCGCCACCTTTCAGAGCAATACGGCATTCCTGAAGAGGAAGTCACTGGATACATAAAGTCCGCATTGCATGAATTGCGCAATGCGCTGCTCGAAGGTGTCAATCCTGCAGGAGAGGCTGGGGGACAATATTTCGCCGAATACATATGGCGAGACATCGAAAAGCGTCTGCAATGCTTTCAACAGGAGAGGCTTCGTCCGGTGATCAATGCAACGGGAACGGTTTTGCACACTAACCTCGGCAGAGCACGGCTTAGTGCGGAAGCCATTCGTCATATGGAGCAGGTGTCAGCTGGATATTCCAATTTAGAGTATGATATTGAATCTGGGAACAGAGGTTCGCGTCATGATATTCTCGAGGATTTACTCGTGAAGCTGACGGGAGCGGAGGCGGCAATGGTGGTAAACAATAACGCTGCAGCTGTCTTCCTCGTCTTGCGGGCATTGGCAAAAGAGAAAAATGTGATAGTTTCACGGGGGCAACTAGTCGAAATCGGAGGATCTTTCCGAGTCTCGTCCATCATGGAAGAAAGTGGAGCGAACTTGGTGGAAGTCGGCACGACGAATAAAACCCACCTATACGATTATCAACAGGCAGTGGATGAGGAAACAAGAATGGTCTTAAAAGTTCATACCAGTAACTTTAAAACAGTGGGTTTCACGGAGTCTGTAGGTACCAAAAAATTGGCAGAGTGGAAAAGCCGTTATCCGGATATCATTTTTTATGAGGATTTGGGAAGCGGCGCGCTATATGATTTTAAAGCAGAGGGGATTGGAGACGAGCCGATAGTCAGAGAGGTCATCAAGGATGGCGCTGATTTAGTATCCTTCAGCGGGGATAAACTGCTGGGTGGTCCGCAGGCTGGCATCATAGCTGGAAAACGGAAATTCATCCAACAATTGAAAAAACATCAGCTCGCCCGTGTTCTCCGTGTCGATAAAATGACATTTGCCGGTTTGGAAAAAACCTTGCGTGCTTATATAACTGGAACTGCGGCAGAACAGTTGCCCACAGTCCGGGATATTGTGAGAAGTCCGGAAACCATCCAAAAGCAAGCTGAAACGCTAATCACGAGAATGACGGACGAACTTCCGCACCTGCATTTCGAATTGATGGAAGATGTCTCGCAAATCGGCGGAGGTACGATGCCGGCAGTCGAGTTGCCTACTTATGTGGTGGCAATTACCCTTCCTGGACTGACCGCACAACGTTTGGCAGATAGCTTGCGATTGGGAAATCCGGCTATTATCCCACGGATTAAAGGGGAGAAAGTGTTACTTGATTTAAGAACCATCTCAGAGGATGACATGCAAACTCTCTATGGCCAGATGGTCCGTTTATTCAAGAAAGAAAACTGACTGGACAAGACGTTGTTCTTCTAAAACGATTCGCTTCCACATCAGCTCTTCAATCTTAATGGCCGCCGCCATTCGGCTGTTTCTTGCAGGAAAAATGGGAGTGAAGGTCGTGAAGGTGCGGGTCGAGAATATTTGAATAGTAGCTGAAAAGCTTGCGGCTTATGTAGAAACCGAACGAATTCATTGAATTCGTTCGGTTTTTTGATATATGGCCACATCTTCCGTTAAACTTCCTTTAATCCCGTCGTCGTATTGCTGCGGCATGCGAATTATCTTTCCGGAGTGGTATAGCCTGCCATATATGGAGAAACAAGGCTGGAACATATCATAAATCTTTTGGAAAAACCGAACGGTGACTGGACCAGAATTGTATAACTGGATTTTCTGGATTTTGGGGCAGGATTTTTCTGACCGGCATGGAATATATATGATTGGGAATCAACAGTAGAAAACGACAAAGCAGGTGGAGAGATGACATACATAATCGAAACGATGAAGTTCCCGGTCGACAACTTTTTAGGTATGCTTTTATACGTAGTATTGTTTATGCTGACGGCAGCATTGCTGGTGGGAGTTCCGCTTCATTATCTCCCTTATCAAATACCTTATGCTGTTAAAAACGCCGCAATCGGAACGGCGGTTTTCATCGGTATCTTTATATGGTGGCTTTTGATATTTTAGAAAGAATTATATACTCCGAACACTATTTCCTATTTGAAGGTATTATCATTTTCTGCTTTATGTTTCCACTCAGGCTGCAACAGAGAAAAAACCAACGCATCATGGGATTGCTTGTTCTGATACAAGTATCCTCTCAAAGTGCCCTCTTCCGTGAATCCCCTATTGCGAAGCAATTGATTGGAAGCATGATTTTGCGGGAAAGTAACCGCGCCAAGCCGGTATAACCCGAGCTTTTCAAAACTGTATTCCATTATCTTGTTGATTGCTTCGGTTGTATACCCCATTCTCCAAAAATCAGGATGGATCTCATAACCGATTTCAGCTTTTTTACTATAGGTGCTTAGATTATTCAGCCCGGCACTCCCGATAAAACTGTTGCTTTCTTTTAGAAGCAAGCCCCAGCGAATGCCGCGTCCGCTCTTAAATGTTTCATGCAATGAGTAGATCATTTCCTCTGCTTGTTCCATGTTCACCAGGCTGTTCATACCATAATATTTCGTTACTCGATCATCAGACATGATGCTAAAAAAACTCGCCGCATACTGCTTGTTTATTTCCACCAATTTCAGTCTTTCTGTTTCAAACTCCGGAAATCTCATTTTCAGTCCACCTCTTTTACAAGTTCCTAATATAGGAGAAAGTTGTGGTCAATGTTATCCTAACTTTTCATACGATTCAATCTTTTTTAGCTCTGTTTCATGATTTAATTGTAAGAAGAATGGAGGAAGGTGTTTATCCATTGTTCAAGTGGAAAAGGAATAATGCCTAAAACAAAGCCGGACGTATTCAAATCTTAAGGATTCGAACTCGTCCGGTTTTTGGTTTGATTTTCACTGCCTGCTTTTTTGAGTTGGCAAATAATGATTTGGAAGCATGTCTTTGGAGCGTGTACTGTTCAATACCATTACCTTCATGTTATAAGCGGCTGATACTGTTCTTTGAGTTGCTCCTTCAGCGTCGAAAGGGTTATAGGAAAGGTGGGTTCCCCCATATAACCAGGCGCAATTTCGTACTGCCCGAAGGCGATAACCAAATCCCCATCTTCGATATAAAAAGATTGGTCACTAGTAATGCTTTGAAAAGCGCTCGCTCCTGTAAATGGATCGTCAGGGTGGAAATAGCTTCCTTCCCCAGCTTTTTCTTGCTCCTTGATTTGCCGATGAATTTCCTGATTGATCATTTCTGCGTAGTCGCTGTTTTCATGGAAAAGATCAGAAAGAATTAACTGCTGATTATCGTTCAGGTCGATATTATAGTAATCGGTTACTGTAATCCCATGTGCACCGCCTGTATAGGTGTAGGTAGACACGGTGAAAGACAAAATCTGATCAGTATTCTTAAGATTGTAGTCGATTTTCAATTCATAGGGATTAAAAGGCCTGTTTTCCTGGTCGGCATTCTTTTGAGCCTGTTTTGCCTGAACAATGATCTCTTTCTTTGCTTCCAGTGCTTGTTTTTTGATTTTATTATTCAGCTGCTTTTCGAATTTTCTATCGGAAAGGCCATTCACGATAGGTACGTTTAAGTCGATGGTGACAAAATCAGTTTTTTCCTGAATTACTTTTGACCCAATGATAATACTTCCAGTGTCGGATTGGTCGTCTGCAGGTTCGACCGATAAAGCTCCCGCGGGATGCGGAAGAGCGCAAAACCAGTAAAAAATTGCAGTCAGAAATACGATATTCGTTTTATTCATATATGACTGTTACCTCCTGTATTTTTGATTAGCTTTCCATATTTTTCAGCAATAATGCTTGGGCGGGAAAAATAGCAGGAATAATTCCCCTCACAGCGAAATAATAAATCGTCGAACAAATAATTTTGCATTCAGGAAGGGTGATGGCAGATGATACAAGTAAAACAAATCGAACCGGAGAGTACATACTCATTACGTCATCGGATTTTAAGGCCGAACCAAACAATACAAGAATGTTTGTATCCGAACGACTTTGAGTGGGATGCTTTCCATTTAGGGGCTTATGTAGACGGGAAGTTGATCAGCGTTGCTTCTTTTTACCCGGAAAATCATCGGGCGTTTACAGAATCAAGGCAGTTCAGGTTACGTGGGATGGCGACCTTGGAGGCATATCGTAAACAAAAAGCAGGAAGTGCTTTGATTCAAAGGGGGGAAGCAATAATGTCGGAGAAGAAGGCCTCACTGTGGTGGTGCAATGCCCGTACAAGTGTCAGTGATTATTATCGGAAAATGGGGATGGACTCAGAAGGGGGGATTTTTGATATCGAGCCAATCGGCCCCCACCGCTTAATGTATAAGCGGCTGGGTGAATAGGGAGAGGAGAATCTGCTGTTATAACATCAACTGGTAAAACCATACGTCTTGCCAATTTTCGAATTTGTAGCCGACCTCCCTGAAACTGCCGATGAATTCGAAGTGGAACTGTTCATGCAGCTTAATACTAGCTTGATTTCCGGCGGTTATCCCACTGATCACTGAATGATAACCGAGGGTTTTTGCTTTCTCAAGAACAGCCTCCATTAGCCATTTTCCAATTCCTTTTCCTTGACTGTCGGGATCTACATAAACGGAAAGTTCGCAGGTCCATTGATATGCTGGTTTGTCCCGATAGGCACTTAAACAGCTGTAACCAGTGATTTTTCCATCATCTTCGGCGACTAACAGCGGGTATCTGTCCCCGTATTTGGAGAACCATTTTTTCCGTTGCTCGATCGTTTGTTTCTTCAAATCAAATGTAGCAGTCGTATGTTCAATTGCGTGGTTATATATGGCCAGCAAGGAAGGGATATCTGTTTGTTCTGCATTTCTAATCAACATAAGGCGGAATACCTCCAATCGTATCTTTCCTCATTTTAAAGGAAAGAGTGGGAAATGAATACTGTGCAGTCTTGTGGTCGATGCAGTAAGCTGACATTCATTAACAAGTCGTTAAGAAGGACTGCGAAAAATCCGGATGTTCCTCTTTTGATATTCCACTCCGTTTATAATCTGGATTTTTCTATGTTTTCCGGCTGTTTGTCAGTTCGAACTGCCGAAACTGGAGGGTACAGATTTGCTTGATTGCAGGAGTTGCTTCTTCCAGAGATAGGGGGGAATACAGTAGAAAAAAATTGCTGCATGCTTATAGGCGGGGACTGTCCTTTTTTGGGTGAAATTTGTTATGATAAAACGGAAACTACTTAATGGAGGATACTATGAAAGACATTTTACAGTTGAAAGACAAACATATTGTGGTTATGGGTGTGGCCAATGAACGCAGTCTTGCCTGGGGAGTCGCTAAGTCATTGGCTAAGGCCGGGGCAAAATTGACATTTACATACCGTAAAGAGCGTTCATACCAAAAATTGATCAAGCTTTTGGAAAAGAGCGAAGTTACTGCTGAACATGTAGCTGTTTGTGACATTAATGAGGACGAAAGTATCAAAGACGCATTCGCCGCCATCCATGGGAAGGCCGGCAGGATCGACGGGATCGTTCATTCGATTGCCTTTGCGCATGGAGAAGATTTAAAAGGACCATTTGTAGAAACCTCCCGCAGTGGATATGCTTTTGCACAGGATACCAGCGCTTATTCGTTGATTGCTGTGGCCAGGGAAGCCAAGCCTTATATGACCAATGGCGGCTCGATTATTACGATGAGCGCCTTGGGCGGGGAAAGGACACTCGAAGGATATAAAGTAATGGGGGTCGCCAAAGCGGCTCTGGAATCCTCTGTCCGATACTTGGCGTTAGATTTGGGAGTAGACGGCATCCGGGTCAACACGATATCAGCTGGTCCGATAAGGACACTCGCGGCTAAAGGGATTCCTGGGTTTAACGAAATGCTTCATGACATCGAATCCAGAGCACCCCTAAAACGAAATGTGACACAAGAAGAAGTAGGAGATATGGCGGCAGTTATGATGAGCCCGCTTTCGAGAGGTGTGACTGGCGAAACTGTCCATGTGGATGCCGGGTATAACATAATGGCCTAAATGCCAATTGGCGTCTTTGCAAGGATTTTTTTCTTGCAAAGGCGTTTTTTATTTAGGTAGAGGGTGAAGATTCCTTTCTATGTGGCGGGGGAGGTGTTCGATTTGAAAAGGCGCTGCACTGTATAGCTGGACATACAGAAGCCGATGCTAAGAAAATTATTGGAATCGCGAACCTGAAGAATGAAAGGGAGAAAAATAGAGAGTACTCAGGAGAAGAACAATTAGGTGTTATACGAATAAACAGAGAGGCTGCCAAGGAAAAGTATGGACTGTAACTTCCGGATGTATATTAATTATTGGTTGGCAAATAGTAAACAGGCCACAGTCTATTACAATGGAGGTCAACTGATGAAAAAAGCGTTTGTTACTGTTGCAGCGGCCGTTGTGTTAAGTGGTTTAACTGGATGTAATACGAACAACCAGGAAGCACAAGATCCGAATAATGATGAAGGATTTCGCCAAGTCGGTTTTCATGGTGGAGGGCAGAATACCGGAAACCCTGATAACGAAAACGACAATGGTCAGTTCTTCCTCAACCCAGGTGGACAGGGTCAGTATCCCAATCTAAGGGAAAACCCTCCGTTAAGACGGGAAAACGAGAATTTCCAACAGGATTTCAGGCAGTTCAGCCAAGGAAACGATCAATCGGATAATCGGCAAAACAACCAGCAAACAGACCGTCAGACAGGTGAAACGAACAATGATGCGAATATCGGTGACGTGCAACGGGAAGTCATCCGGTTAACGAATGTCGAGAGACGTAACAATGGACTTCAAGAACTGAAAGCCGATACGGATTTAACGGAAGTGGCACAGGAAAAATCGGAAGATATGTCCGAGAACAACTACTTTTCGCATACTTCACCGACATATGGCTCTCCATTCGATATGATGCAGCAATACAATATTGAATATCGATCAGCAGCAGAAAACATTGCTTCAGGACAACAATCAGCCGAGGCTGTGGTGCAAGCATGGATGGACAGTCCGGGTCATCGGAAAAATATCCTCAATGGAGAACTGACCCATATTGGCGTCGGATTCGATTCCGATGGCAACTATTGGACACAAATGTTTATCCAAAAGTAAAAAAAAGGGATTCACCACTTCTTGGTGAATCCCGCTTCACTAATCCTTGTTTTGGTCGCTCTTCTGACTGTCCTCCTCCGAAAGTTCATCCATTATTTCATCTTTCATTTCCTCTTTGACTTCTTGTTTGATTTCCTCATACATTTCCTCGTATACTTCTGATTTTACATCATCCATTAATTCTTCTTTGAATTCGGTTTTGATTCTGGAAATACGGCGTTTCCGTTTACGAGTTCCTTCGAGTTTTAAATCTTTACTGAACATCATCAGAATGGCGATCACCATCAATAGCATGATAATAGCAAAGGGCAAAGCGGCAATGATGGAAGCCGTCTGCAATGCATCCAGTCCGCCGCCGCCGCTTAACAACAGAACGCTGGCCGTCCCTGCAATCAGGAAGCCCCATACGAGCTTTGCCGACATTGTCGGTGCCAGGCTGCCTTTGGAAGTCAATGCTCCCAACACATAAGAAGCCGAATCGGCAGAGGTGATGAAGAAAATAAGGATCAACAGGATGGCAAGGACGTTTGTGATACCGCTTAGCGGCAGTTCCCCGAGTGTGGCGAACAATGCTAATTCTACATCACCGGTGACCAGCTCGGCCAATCCGCCGGAACCGAACATTTCTACATTCAAGGCGGTACCGCCGAAGGTAGTAAACCAAATAATCGCCAATAAGGATGGGACAATCAAAACGCCGGCCATGAACTCCCGGATAGTTCTACCGCGAGAAATCCTTGCAATGAATAACCCCATGAACGGTGCCCAGGAAATATGCCAGGCCCAGAAGAAAATGGTGTTTGTGCCAAGCCATTCGCTGTCGGAAAAGGGGGTCATCGTCAGGCTCATCGGAATTATATTTGAAATGTAACCGCCCAATGTGGAAACAAAGTTCTCGGCGATAAACAATGTCGGTCCCACGATAATGACGAATAGTAGGAGTAGTCCGGCGACAACAAGGTTCACGTTGCTCAACAACTTGATTCCTTTGTTGACCCCTTTTGCGGCTGATATCATGAATAAGCAGGTGACAACAATGATGATCAGAATTTGCGTCCAGGCATTGTTCGGGATGGAACTGATATAAGACAAACCGCCTGTGATTTGCATCGCACTTAGGCCGAAAGTGGTCGCCACACCAGTGCAGGTAGCCAGGACTGCCAATATATCGATAGTCTTACCGAGCCAGCCATCAGTCCGGTCACCTATCAAAGGGTAAAAGGCGGAGCTGATCAGTGCAGGCCGATCTTTTCGGAATTGAACATAGGCAAGTGTCAAGGCAACAATGGAGAATATCGCCCATGGGTGTAATGCCCAATGATAAACCCCGTATCGAAGACCGGCGATCGCCGCTTCTCTGGTTTCGGGTTGATAGCCGACAGGTGTATCCAAATAGTAAAGTACAGGTTCGGCAACTCCCCAGAAGACAAAGCCGACGCCGATTCCGGCTGCAAACAGCATGCCGATCCAGGAGAACCAGGAATATTCCGGCCTGTCATCAGGTTTTCCGAGACGGAGACGTCCAAAAGGACTGATAGCCAAAACAATCACGAATAGGACAAAAAATGCAGTGATCAGCATATAAAACCAGCCGAAACTTTCAATCATCCAGCTGAGCGCGTCACTGGCTGCTTCTTGCAGCGTGCTTGGAGAGCTTGCTCCCCATAAAACAAATAAAGCTACCAGGATTGCTGAAATGACAAATACAATTCCCGGTTTTTTGGTTGAATAGGTATAATTATTTTCCGCCATAAATTAGGTCTGCGCACTATCGGCGCAGATCCCCCCTTTCTTTTTTCAGGAATAAATGTTTTGGAAATGATTTTGTCCAGCTTCAGCGCCTACCCCCTCGAGGTCTTTAAGTCCATCCGCTCTGTGGCGGAATCATGCCACGCCGAGGCTGTTCATAAGCTTGTGCCTCAAACCAAGAACTTTGGCAGAGGTGGTTATCAGCGCAATTTTTCAGGTATGAAGTATAAATGCGACCACACCTCTGTCATCGCCTGTCTGATCGTCTTTTTTCTGAGCAGGCGCACGCGCTTTTTATTATAAATAGATTGTCGGGAAGTGTGTAAAATAAAAAGCGGATGATGATTCGAAGCTGATCCTTTGAGTATGTATTGCTATTTTTTAATACCCTTGGCGTCCCATATTAAAACCGTATCATTAATAAGTCCACCTTGGATATGGTCCGTTTTATCGATTCTTTCGGCATTACGCGCCCTCTAGACTAGTCATTTGCCAGTAACTTCGGTCTGGTTTTATCATGGAAGGGAAAAGGGTATATCTTTATTATCTTGGACACATGCTGTTTGAGTGATGATCAATATTGGAGGAACACGTATATGAATGACGCTTATTATTCTTTTTTAATCCCTTCCTATAATGAGTCAGACAATGTCCGGCTGATTCATGAAGCGCTGACAGAAGAGTTGGAAAAAATAAATTGCGCTTATGAGATTTTGTTTGTCGATGATGGAAGTGAAGACGATACCTTTAAGAAAATACACCAGTTGGCAAAGGAGCATCCAGCGGTTAAGTATGTTTCTTTTACAAGAAATTTTGGGAAAGAGGCAGCATTGCTTGCCGGCCTCAGGCATGCTCGAGGCGATGCAGTCATCATTATGGATGCCGATTTACAACACCCTACATATTTAATCGGAAATCTGATTGAAGGTTTCGAGGAAGGCTTCGATCAGGTCGTGGCCAAACGTAATCGAGATGGCGATTCTCGATTACGTTCTTTCTTATCAAAAATTTACTACAAATGGATCGATCAGGTGGTCGATGTAAAATTAAAAGATGGAGAAGGGGATTTCCGTCTTTTGAGCAGAAAAGCGGTGGAAGCCGTGCTCGAGCTCTCAGAAGGAAACAGATTTTCTAAAGGATTGTTTTCTTGGATAGGATTTGAACAGAAAACAGTATATTACCGGAACCATATCAGAGGAAATGGAGACTCTAAGTGGTCTTACAAAAAATTGATCAATTATGGCATCGAAGGAATCGTTTCCTTTAATCAAAAGCCGCTGCGTATATGTCTTTACGGCGGACTGATCATTATGTTCCTGGCTTTGCTTTATATTTTTGTCATGCTTATAGGAATCATCCGCACGGGTATTGATGTCCCAGGCTATTTTTCCATCATCTCTTCTGTTTTGTTTCTGGGAGGGGTACAGTTGGTCAGCTTGGGTATCATCGGTGAGTATGTGGGCAGGATTTATGCCGAAACGAAGCGCAGGCCGCATTATCTAATAAGAGATACGAATCTGGACAGGGATTTATGATGAATTGGATCAATAATGAGTTCACCCGATTTGTAGTTGTCGGCGGATTGAATACCGTTAATTATTACCTGGTATATTTAATTTGTTTTAACCTGCTTGGATGGCATTATTTAGTCGCGCATATTTCCGGATTCTTCGTCAGTCTGGTGCTTTCTTTTTTTCTGAATGTTTATTTCACCTATCGAGTAAAACCGACGTTTTCTAAGTTTTTGCAGTTCCCATTATCTCAACTGGCCAATATAACATTATCCTCTTGTCTAATGTATGTATTTGTCGATTTACTTGGCTGGAACGGGAATGCAGCTCCATTCGCTGCCTTGTTTATCACGGTTCCAGTCACATTTTTGATTACCGGAAAAATATTGAAAAAGTAATGGTGGCAATCTATGAGAAAAAATAACTATTTCGCGAAGCTGATTGGGTTCAGTGTGTTGGCTGCTATTGCAGCTCACGGATTTTTTTTATATCAGTGGAGTCAGGGCGGGTTGATGGCCGGTCCGAACGACGGCCTTTCACAAATGGCTCCGTTCAGAAGCATGCTTTACCAACAATTTACGGACGGGAATTTCTTCTATTCATATATTTACGGGCTTGGGGGCAGCACATTCACTCAGCTTGCTTATTATTATGGAATTAATCTTTTTTTCTATATAACCATTATAGCTGTTTACGTTTTAGAACTATTGTCGCTTGTAAAAGAACCGAACGTATTGTTTTGGGCGGAAGCTACTGTATTTATAAGTGTTGCACGAATGACGATCGTGCTAGTCATGACCACTTGTCTTTTCCGCTATATGAAGTTGAATACAATTCCCTCCTTTATCGGAGCATTTTTATACGGTGCCTGTGTCATGTATTTCCGTCATGTTACATACTGGGAGTTTTTTGGCGATGCTTTTCTTTGGCTGCCGTTGTTGGTGCTTGGTGTGGAAAAAATCATGCGGGAACAAAGGCCTGTCTGGTTGATTATTGCAGTGGCCATGTCCCTGTTTGATAACTTTTACTTCGCTTTTATCAATTTTTGTTTTATCGCACTGTATGTTTGCTTACGTTGGGCGATCCGATTGACAGCGGAGGAACCGAAACTGAAAAAGCAAATTCGCCAGTTTGCCCTTTCGGTGATTTTAGGCTTTGGGATCGGATCAGTAGGCTTTTTCCCTGCTGTATGGGGTTTTTTTCATAATTATCGCCCGGAATATGAGCAAGACATCCCTTTGTTGGACAATACCAGCAACATATTATATGACAGCCATCTGTATTTGCTACCTGCAGTATTTGTGCTGTTTCTATTCGTATTTCCTTTGTACCGCATCCGGGAGTTTCGGTTGTTTGCATTGTTGGGAATATTATTCACTTTTATGCACTTCGTTCCGTTGGCGGCCAGTTTCTTTAATGGAATGTCTGCGCCACAGCACCGGTTTGAATACTTGGGTTTTTTCTCGATAGGTGGGGTTGTTGCAGCCGGTTTACAGCACTTCCATCGGTTCGATTATCGAGAATGGATACCAGCTGGAGTATTGATGGCTTATAGCTATATCGCATTTTATGTGATGGATGATTCCTTGTCTTTGAAGGATAAGCTTCCTTTCCTCGCGGTGTGTGCTGCGACTGGAGTATCGTTCTTGTCTGTTATCGCTGGAAGATTTCGCTTAGTCTTGCCATGGTTGGTCGGTTTTATTGTCCTGTCCCATCTAGTAATCGTCAATCAATTCCAACACGATAAGCTTTATGAGGCAGGAAGGGTGAAGGAATCGACACAAGAATATGTTGAGAGCAATGACTATCTTTCGGAAGAACAACAAGGCTTGATTGATCGTGTGCTCGCCTCAGATAATCGAGTCCTGTCCCGGATGGAATGGAAGACAGATGGAAGGAACAACACACCGATGATTCAAGGGTTCCCGGGGACAAGTGTCTATTCGAGTATCTTAAACGAGGAATTGCTGTTCTTTTATTATGATGATTTGCAGATAGATATGAAAAGGGAGAGTGTCAGCCGTTACTCAGGTTTTGGTGACCGCGCAAATTTGCACAGTCTGTTTGGCGGTAAGTATATCATGTATGAGAAAAAACAAGAGAAGAACATTCCCTATGGGTTTAAAAAATATATGGAAAGTGACCACTACGTCGTTTATCAAGACGCCTTTAGTCTTCCTTTTGTTCGTACTTCGGACGTGGTCTACACGGAAGAAGCTTTGGCGGATGCTTCCGTGCTTGACCGGGAGCATGCTATGTTGGATGGAATAATACTCGAGGATGGGGAGGGATCGTATCAATCAGCCATGATCGATACTGTACCTAATCTGATCGAGCAAGCTACTATAGAACCAGTGGATGCAACTTACCATGATGGTCAGTTGAATGTTTCCGGCGAGACAGGCGGGATAGACATTCATACAAACCGGATTGATGTATCTTCTTATGAGGATTATTATGTATCTTTCTATTTATTGAACAACGATAAGAAAGCACCGCTTTTTCCTTTGCATGTCAATGAGTTTAAAACGAGCAGGAAATCAAGACAATCAATCTACAGGACGAAAGTTGACGAAATCACGATACGTGTGCCGAAGGAGGAAGTTATTTCCCTCAGGGTTCCTGAGGGAAGCTATACACTCAAAAACCTTCGCTTATATGGGGAAGATTACCAGGAACTCGAAGAAGCAGCCGCCAATAAGCAAAACAATGCAGAAGTGGATTTGGATGGCAACCAAATTGACATATCGCTCGATAACAAGGAAGGGGACGACTATCTTACGATACCAATACCTTACGAAAAAGGCTGGCATGTTTATGTAAACGGAGAAAAGCAGCAAATTCGAAAAGCGAATTATGCTTTCCTGGGTACGCGAATTAAACCAGGTCACAATGACATTGAAATGATTTACCATCCTCCTTACTTTGGTTATACCGCAACTTTGGCGTTACTGTCGGCGGCTGGATCGTTTTTCTGGATTTTTTGGAGGAGGAATAAAAGAAAAAAGCGAGTGGAACGTGCGCATGATTCAATTGCCAAAAATGAATGATAAAGCCTTTCAATCAAGTTTTGATTGAACTTGTCAGGTTGAAAAGTGGGAAGTAACATAAGGGTGCTTCTCACTTTTTCGTAGGAGTGGTACTAATAAGAGGTGGAAATGCCTTTTTCTCTCCCCGGGAGGCTGTTTCACGGAACCGAAGTAATAATACTGTTGCCCATCCTTGGTAAAGAGGAGAAATAAAGATGATATCGAGTAGTTCCGGACAATGTCGAATGCATGCTATGGATGTCGGTACAATGTCCGGTTATGTTTTGGCCTTTACCGTTTTTTTTCAGTCGCCTTCTGGATAAAAACGTTCTTTTTTCCTGACCCCAGGCTCTGCCAATAAAGATTCTTTGCTTATGGCAAAAGTAATGCATCCCTTGCTCTCTTACTTCGCATAACTTCTCCATAGAATTGCCAACAAAAGGATCATAATGATATCCAGCCTCGCTCCAAAAGCAAAGGATAAAAAACCAGCATGCAACATTGGGATTTTTGTAAGCAACAAGGCTGTAATCATGATCGTCAGCAAAGGAATCACTGTTCTTTTTACGTAAAATTGAAATAAAATGAAGCCGCCTCCAATTACTTCGATCAATGCTACTAGTAAAAGAGCAATGGCAGGATAGGGTATGCCAATGTTTGCGAATATTTCCTCAAAGCTGGGATCGAGCAATTTGACCAGACCAGAGGTAATGAATACATAAGCGACACCATATCGAATTAACTGCAAAGAATGAATCGGTCCGTGCAATTTTTTCTCCTCCTCGATTGTTTTTATTACCTTATGCGGTGTTGAGGACAGCCTATGCTCTAAAAAAGATAAATTTTAAATTTTCGGAAAGGTATTGCTTTTAAAGGTAAAATAAATTACTCTATAAAGTAAGGGGGCGGTGGAATGGAAAATTTGAAGCTCAATGTTGATTTACTGCGCAAACGGGTTCCCAATTTGACAGTTGCAGCCCGTTCTGTCGGTCTCAGGCCAGCGACAGTTTCCAATCTTTGTACAGGTAAAATCCCTTTGGAAAGGGCAGAGGTAAGGACACTGGTCCGTTTAGCATCCTTGGCAAATTGCAAATTGGACGACTTGATCATTCAAAGAGGAGGAGAAAAAATGATTGAAACCGGAATCAAGACTTTGGATTTGTTCGCTCCGCTTGTAAGAGAAGGAAAAACCGGATTGGTAGCAAGACCGGGAATGGGACAGCTTGTTTTATTGGCCGAATTATTTTACCGGTTGAAGAAGCAAGGGTTTCGCTCCTTGTTTTTAGCTGAAGATTCAAACACCAGCATCGCCGATGCACTCGCGGAAGCCGATTTTTACAGTACTTCCGCCGACGAAATTTTCGCTCGCATTAAGGAATACCAGCCATCAGATATTATCCTGGGAGTGGACCGCAGAATTTATTTATCCGAAGATTTTTATCAATTAGAAGATCATTTCTTTGAAAACGGTATCAAAAACATCACCTTTGCTGTCGTTGATACGAGTGGAGAGGCGGTTGACGAAGAGTTGCCATATGGACCGCTTGAAACCCTGTGGGAATTCGACATGGAATTGGCGGCCAAGCAGGCATATCCCGCTGTCAATCCTTTAACTTCCATCTCGACTGTTCTGGAAGAAATTAATTTGGACAGCGGCCACATGGAGGTTCAGCAGCAAGCACGTAAAATTCTTCGGAGATCTAAAGAATTAACCTATCTGGTGGAACAGCGAGGGAAGAACAATCTATCAGAGGCCGACAAAATCACTTTTGAAAGGGGAAAAAAACTGGAAGCATATTTAACCCAGCCTTTATTTGTGGCAGAGGATTTTTCCGGTCAGCGAGGACAATCTGTAGCACTTTCAGAAACCTTGGAAAATGTAAAAGCAATTTTGGATGGTAAAACAGATGAAATAACTGCAGATGAATTGAAGTATATCGGGTCACTTCAGGTTTAAGGATGTCTAGTATGCAAGTTGTTCGTTGCAATGGAGGAAGAAACATGGTATATTAATCAAGCGATGAGCTAATTTGCGTAAGACGAACAGACATGCTCTATGCTAAACGCCGAATGTGGTCGGCGGTCTTTCGCCGCAAACGTAGAGCCCTCTGCCAGGACAGAGGGCTCTTTTATATGTATTCAAAGATAGTGGATTAAATGGCTCTATGCTGACGTGGTGATGGGGGTTTTACTGGTTATAATCGCTGTTTTAAGGGAGGAGTCTTGTTGGCGTAGTGTAAAATCATACACTGCAGTTGACGGAGAACCGACATGACCAATATAAAAAAAAGCTTGGGACAAAAGTATTGCGACCAAAATAAAAACCGAACGATTTGGTTCGGTTTTCATATTGCTTAAAAAAGCAAACCGCTCTATCCTTCTCTTATGAAGTGTGCAACACTCCACTCCGGCAACCTTTTCATGTTGTTGGCGCACCCTCCATTTCCAACGAATAAAGGAACCTCGCCATATACATCTTCGTTATTGTCTAGATACTTAAGCGAATAGAAGATTACGGTTCTATCTTGTCTTGATCTTGTAGTGGTCAGACCGCTAAAACGTAGCGAAGGCAAGATACTGTGGTTGCCACGCGTACCTGCTTCCACTTGCTTAGAGCACCAATGGCTTTCTAGGAGGGTTTTAGCCCTTTCTTTCCCCGGAAGTGTCTCCTATTATGCTTTCGCTATTCATTTTCTGAGTTTAAAATACAGCAGTGCCATGATGAAAGACTCTCTTCTCTATAACGCAAAGTCTGTCAACAGGAGAGCGGTTATCGATTCTTCTCGTCCGGTTATTAAAGTGGTTTTTTATTATACCCGAGGTCGTTACTCATTTGCAGCAGTTACGCTTGCCTGCTTTCTGTATTCCGTCTGATACCATGCGACAAACAAATCGACAAAGAGAGGGTCCCATTGCGATCCCTTTCCTTCTATCAGAATCGCCATTGCTTTTTCAAATGACATTGCTTTTCGATAATTGCGATCGGAAGTCATGGCATCGAAAGCATCCGCTACTGCCATAATTCTGCCGAATATAGGGATGTCCTCTCCGGCCAGTCTGTCGGGATACCCTTTGCCGTCAAAACGTTCGTGATGATGGCGGACGCCAGGAAGCAAAGGGACAATTGCATCGCTGGGATGGATTTCTTGCAGTATTTGTTCACCGATCACTGGGTGCAGCTTTATTGTTTCGTATTCTGATTCCGTAAGCTTGCCGTCTTTTAACAATATTTCATCCCGAATGCCGATTTTTCCAATATCGTGCAGCAATGCAGACTGCCTTAGCAATGCGAGTTCACTTTCCGACAGCCCGGTTCTGCGTCCGATATGCTGCGCATATTCTGCAACCCGTAAAGAGTGCCCTGCGGTATATGGATCTCTGGCATCAAGAGTGGCGGCGAAAACAGTGAAAAAGCTTTCGTGCAATTGTTCGGTCATCTGTTTCTTTTCAACGATGGAATCTACCATGTGATTGAAACCATTTATTAAATGACTGAACTCATCTGAATAATAATTGTTTAATTTCTCCAAGTTTCCTGCTTCTACTTCCCTCATGCCATTTTGCAATTGTTCGACTGGTTCATGAATATCTCGGGTGAGCAGGTTTGATCCAAACAGGGCAAAAAACAAAACGGTCAACACAACGACTACAGCCCAAACGATATACTCCGTCATGAAAGATGAACCAAATTCATAAAGCCGCAGAGTTGTCGCTGCCGCGAATAGCAGCATTGGGAAAACGCTTAGAAATGCTGCACTGAAATAAAACTTCTTATTTATTGCAAGTAACATATGTGCACCATGGGAAATGTCCTTTTGATAGAGGTTCAGCCCTTTTTCTTTTAAAATCTTCAGAACCTGTCGCATGACGAGGCTCGTCAAAAAGTATTCAATCATTCCGTGCATGAAAGCGATAAGCAATGCCGCAAAACAAGCAATAACTGTATAATAGTAAGGAATGGAAAGCCAGCCCATCGTTATGGCCAGCATCGTCAAAATAGCGGAAGGGGCTGTGATCCCGACAAAGTGCGGTAAGATGATCCGTTGAAAGGAAAGCAGCGGAAAACGATGCGCGCGTTGGTAGGCAGCTTCCAATCCCATGAGCGTCGGCCGTTTTTGCCGCATTGCTTTTTTTATCGGAGCAATATGCTTGGAATAAGCACTAAATTCAATAAACAGCATCAACAGGAAGGAAACTACGACAATTCCTAGAAAAACAGCCGTTTCCTGTACGGAAAATTGTAAGGGATGCAGCATGAAAATACCGCAGAAGCCAAATACAGCAACGAGGGAGCCAATTAAATAGTTGAGCATTAATTTAATGGCCAGTTTGTTATATGACATGGGGTTACCATCCTAATTCGTATTGTTGTAGTGATATCCCCATTATAATAAAAAATGTCGAAAAAATGGGGAATTTGCCACAAGTTTTTTGATTGGTACCAGGAATTTTGTGATACGATTGTTTTACTTGTGAAATGTTCTTATTCGAACTTGTTTGTTAAAATGAAATATAGAATTAGTGGATAATAGGGGGGACAGGATGAAAAATATCGTGGAAGTTAAGGGACTTGAAAAAAACTACAAAAGTTTCCGTGCAGTGACAGGTGTCGATTTTGAAGTGGGAGAAGGCGAGATATTTGGTTTTCTTGGCCCGAATGGAGCTGGAAAAAGCACTACCATCAACATGCTGTCGACGATCATCAGACCTTCAGGGGGTAAAGCCAGCATTAACGGATTTGATATCGTAGCGGATAAAAATAAGGTCAGGGCGAGCATCGGCCTTATTTTTCAGGAATCTACACTGGATGAAAAACTGACTGCCAATGAGAATCTCATGCTTCATTGTAAATTTTACCGTGTTCCGAAAGATAAACGGGAAGAGAGAATAAAAGAAGTATTGGAAATCGTCGATCTCGAAGACAAGCGGGGAAATATAGTGGATACCTTTTCAGGAGGAATGAAACGCAGGCTGGAAATCGCCCGAGGTCTGTTGCATTATCCCAGGGTCCTGTTTCTCGATGAACCGACCGTAGGACTAGATCCTCAAACAAGGAACCATATATGGGAGTATATTCTCCGTCTAAAAGAAAAGGCAGGAATCACGATTTTTTTGACGACCCATTATATGGACGAGGCAGAAATATGCGACAGGGTCGCCGTCATGGACCATGGGGAATTGATCGCTCTTGATACACCTGATCAATTGAAAACCAACGTTGGAGGAGACATCATCGAAATCGAAACGGAAGACAACCAAACAGCGTGGAAAATACTTAAGGAGAAATATGAGGTAGAAGTAAACGAAGCGGGTGAATCGCTTACTTTTCAAGTCGATAAAGGGAGCGAATTTCTCGTTCAATTTGTCAAAAATTTCGATATACCCATAAAGACGGTCAACCTCAGGCGTCCGACATTGAATGACGTTTTTTTAGCGTTGACCGGAAGAGAAATACGGGAAGAAGCGGCTTCATCCAAAGAGAAAATGAAAAGCAATATGCGAAAGGGGCGTGGATAGGATGGAAGCTGTTTATGCAATTTGGCAGCGCGATGTCCTGAAATTTTTCCGGGATCGGGCACGACTCATTGGTTCTTTTGCCATGCCTTTTATGTTTTTGATTCTTTTTGGAAGCGGCATGAGTGGGGCGATAGGATCGATGATGGGCGGTGAAGAAGCCGCCGGACCGTTGCGTGATTTTGACTTCGTCGAATTCATGTTCCCCGGGATAATCGGGATGACCGTTTTCAATACAGCTATTTTTTCTGCATTGTCGGTTGTTCAGGATAGGGAATTCGGCTACTTGCGAGAAATCCTGGTTTCGCCGATGTCGAGAACGTCCATTGCAATCGGAAAAGTTCTGGGAGGAAGTACCGTAGCCTTATTCCAAGGATTGATGATGCTCGTTTTTGTTCCATTCATCGGGGTTTCCATCACGTTACCGATTATCCTCGAATTGATTCCTGTCATGTTTCTAGTGGCTTTTGCCATATCATCGATCGGTCTTTTAATCGCAACAAGCTTAAAAACGTCTCAAGGATTTCAAATGATCATCCAAGTTTTGATTTTTCCGATGTTGTTTTTATCGGGGGCGTTGTTTCCTTTGAACGGCATGCCTGCCTGGATGGATTTTTTAGTGAAAATCAATCCATTGACCTATTCAGTAGATATGTTTAAAAAAATCATTCTTCAGCCGGAAAATTTAGCACCAGCTTTGCGGGAGGCCATGGGGCTGAACCTGTCTGTTTTCGGCCATGTCATTTCTTTTTCAGAGGAAATGATCGTTGTCCTCGTTCTCAGTATCCTGTTCGTCGTATTGGCTACCGTACGATTCAACCGTTCAGAAGCCTGAATCTTCGTTTTATCCAGAATGAAAAATCTGTAAAAAAGGAGCAGGGGATGACAAAAAATCAATCCGATATAAAAAGCAGCGGCATGAAAATAATTACGAACGAACACAACAAAACGTATATCCAACAGCGGGATAATCACTCTGTTGTGCTGTTGGCGCGAGACGGGGACTCGTTCATTTTAATCCGTCAATATCGTGAACCAGTAAATGATTATATTGTCCAGCTTCCTGGCGGAGGTGTGCAGCCCGGAGAGGACTTAGACTCGGCAGCAAAACGAGAATTCGAAGAAGAGACAGGATTGCACTGTGAAAAAACGGTCTATCTAGGAAAAATGCTTGCAGCATCTTGGATTACAAACGAAGTAACGCATGTTTACTATAGTGAGTCCATTAGCAGTGGACCGGGACAAAAATTGGAAGACCATGAGAAAATCGAAGTACTAAACGTTCCGGTAAAAGAGTGTATCGAACAAATAAAGCAAAATGTATACAACGATACAGAACTGTGTTTTGCAGTGCTTCATGCTTTGTTGGGAGGTTTTCTATTCCGTGATTGACAATAATTTGCCGCCCGGCCGGCCATAATAAAAGGAGACGATTATTATCGGAGGGTAGCAAATGGAAATCAAAAGCGAGTATACCAATTGTTATAGCGAATATGGCAGGATGAAAAGAGTGGTCTTGTGCGAACCTCAATATATGACGATTCGGGATGTCATCAACGAAGTACAAAAGAAATTCAAAAATGAAGGGATCCATATAGAGAAAGCAGTGATGCAGCATCGTCAATTCGTCAGCAGGCTTCGCGAATTCGGTGTTGACGTTGTATTGCTTCCATATCATAAAAAGTTTCCTGAACAGGTATTCACACGTGATATCGGTTTTACTCTCGGTGAAACGATTTTTGTAGCAGAAATGGCCAGCGAAGTCAGAAAAGGGGAACAGGATCAGCTGAAGCAGTGGCTTGAGGATGAAGAAATTTCCTATTATAACCTTATTGGCAACCAAATAGAAGGCGGGGATGTCATGATTGACCGTGATGTGGTTTATGTAGGCCTCAGCAATCGTACAAACCGGCAGGCGGCTGAACATCTGAGCAGACTATTGACCAACTTAGAGGTTATTCCGATTCCTTTTGTTGAAAAATATTTACATCTCGATTGCGTATTCAACGTCATTTCCCCTACAGAGGCATTGTATTATCCCGAGGCACTCGGACAAAAAGAAATCGATTTGCTTGCTGCAAGATATGATTTGATTGAGGTAACAAAAGAAGAGCAGTTCAGACTTGGCACGAATGTCCTGAATATCGGAGACAAACGAGTCTTCAGCCTTCCTGTAAACAAACAAGTAAATGAGCAGCTGCGTGCCAGAGGCTACAAGGTAATCGAAGTGGATATAACCGAAATCATCAAGTCCGGCGGTTCTTTTCGTTGTTGTACACTGCCGTTGCTTAGAAAAGAGTGAAAACCTTAGCAGAGGTCATTTTTCTTGGAGGGAGCGAGAATTAGGGATCGGCGCCCAATTTAGTAAATTTAATAAGATTCAATAGCGAAAGGTATGTTCCGATAAGTTTGTCCTGTTTGTCCTGCTAATCGGAACATACCTTTTTTGTCGGTGGTGGGCAAGGTGATTGCGCTGTTGCTCTATACAAGCCCGTTGTATTTCATCATTCAATAAAATCAATGTTTTCCACTACAATTTGTTCAGGATCCCAGTCTTCATATGGATTCGTATCAATTAATTCAGCAGTCACTTGTTGACCGAGTTGAAACGCATCTGGGTTTTCCACCATGATGGGATTGCCGTCAATATAAAGCAATTGTTCCTCTTCATCGATCAACGTAATTTCTCCTTTTAAATCGATTTTTTCTGCTTGATTATTTTGTTGGCAGCCGGTTATCAGAATAAGCGAAACTGTGATCGCTATCATCAGGGGGCGGATGGTAAGTGTCCTATTCATGGGTCCTTCTCTCCTGCTGAAGAATGTTGTTCCTAATTGGTACCCATCTGTTCAATTTGATAAACACGGAGGATGAATGGTGATTAGTGGTTTGGAAAAGAGGTCTGACAAAGGAAATAAGTAAGTTGCTAAGAGGAAACAGTCCATCTGAGTTTAAAAAGGGGAGGTAAACTCTAAATGCATATATTGGAACGGTGTTTCCTCTTATTATATATAGACGATTTTCTCTGTTTAATTGTTTCATTTTTTTTCGGTTTTCTCGTGATTATATCAAATGCATAGAAGTGGAGGATTATGGGCAGATTACAAGGGATATTTTGTTTAAAGCTTAAAGCGGAAGCTGGTCAGCTGCTTAAAGGAGTGGACATGTTTATGAAAACGAAAATCATTCTGTTATCGGGTTTAATGGTCATCGTAGGACCCTTCTCCGTTTTTGCTTCGCCAGAGAAAGTAGAAGAATCTTCTGTAGAGCATAACTGGGAACGGATGGACACGGAATACGAAATAGTTCCCGTCGATACTCATACATATACTGTTTGGCGCAACTTTATCCGGAAAACACGCAAATGCGATATTTCTCATCGTATTAAGACGGATGTCTGGTATTGTGACTTGCATCATCATACCCGGAGCTCTTCTTCCATCGATGAGATCATCCACAGTGAAGAGCATAGCCATTAACCTTTGGAAGTGACGGATAAAACTTGATTCGGAAGAAAGGGGGAGTGTTGTGGATCATTTAGAAACAGCAAGAGCCATGTTTGGTACGACGATGGCTTTCCATATCATATTTGCTACATTGGGCGTCGGTATCCCGCTTATGGTTTTGTTTTCTGAGCTGTTGTATCAAAAAACAAAGGATCGGGATTTTGCCGTGATGGCAAACCGCTGGACAAAAGGATTTGCTGTTTTGCTCGGAGTGGCGATTCCTTCCGGGACAATTGCCGGTGTGCAGCTGTCTCTGTTGTGGCCGGGGTTCATGGAAGTGATCGGCGAAGTAATGGCTCTGCCTTTCCAGATTGAAATTTATGCTTTTTTTGTGGAAGCATTATTCATGTCGATTTATGTGTATGCAGCCGATCGAATATCCCCTTGGATGCGGATTGTCAGCTTGTGTCTTGTAGCTTTGGGAGCAGTCGCGTCGGCAATACTGATTACGAATGTTCATGCATTCGAAGGGACGCCTGCCGGGTTTCGCATAGAGAATGGAGAAATTGTCGATGTAGATCCTTGGGCAGCCTTCTTTAACCCTTCTTTTTTCACTACTGCAGGACATGTGGTGGTTTCGGCGTATACGACAGGCGGATTCGTGATTGCGTCGATTGCCGCTTTCAAAATGTTGAGACAGCCGATAGGCAGCAGACTCCGCCGCTTTCACCAAAAAGCATTACTGCTCGGATTGACGGTCGGTGGAATATTTTCCTTACTCACAGCTTTCAACGGCCATGAGTCTGCACAGCTTTTACACGAATACCAGCCGGAAAAATTAGCAGCTGCCGAAGGCCTTTTTGAAACACAGGATTATGCTCCCCTAGCCATAGGAGGTTTTACAGACAGAGAAACAGAGGAAGTAAAATGGGCGATTGAGATTCCCTGGGCACTAAGTTTCTTGTCAGGCAATCGTTTTGATACGGTAGTCCAAGGGTTGAATGATTTTCCGGAAGAGTGGTGGCCGCCATTGTATGTCCATACTCTGTTCAATGCCATGGTAGGAATTGGTTCCTTGCTCATCCTTATTGCTGCAGGTGGCTTAGGCTGGTATAAATTTATAAAAAAACGTCCTTTTCCCAAGCCATTGATGGGGTTGTTCATCGCCTCGGGTCCATTGGCGGTACTGGCAATCGAATTTGGATGGATATTTGCTTGTACAGGCAGACAGCCATGGGTTATTTACCGGATGATGACGACCGAAGACGCTGTTACCGGCTCGACACAACTCGGCATCCTTTTCCCGCTGTTTGGGCTTGTTTATACCGTTTTAGGCATAGCGGTAATTCTCGTTTTGCGTTTCTATTTTAAAAAGCATCCTGTTCAGAATGAAATTGATATGCAAGAGTAGACGGAAGAAGGAAGGAGAGAGTGTCTCATGCCGGATGTTTTAATTGCCATTACGGTCCTGTGGGGGTTTATATTTATCTATTCGGTTATGGCTACCATGGATTTCGGAGCCGGCTTTTGGTCGATGGTATATATCAACAAGGAAAGGACCAATGCAACCAATATAGCAAATCGTTATCTTTCCCCGACTTGGGAGGTCACCAATGTGTTCATTGTAGCTATAGTGGTTGCGTTATTCAGCTTCTTCCCGGGGGCTACATTCACTTTAGGGACCGTCCTGCTGATACCGGGAAGTATCATCCTTTTGTTGTTGGCTGTACGCAGTGGCTTCTTGGTGTTTTCTCACATTGCAGAAGAATACCGCAAACCGTTGACGTATATTTCTGGGATTACAGGGTTTATAATACCTGGTTTGCTGATCCTGGTCCTTCCTGTGACACATGGTAACTATATCGAGGTTCGGAATGGGGTGGAACAATTGCTTTTCGGAGAATTGATGACCAGTTTTCACGCCTGGACGTTTATCGGGTTTGCAATCAGCAGCACCTTGTTTTTGTCATCTCTGCTGTTAGCCGATTTTTCCAACCATGCGGATGAAAAAGAAGCCTATCGGATTTATCGGCGTGACGCGCTCTTGTTGGGACCTGTTACGCTGCTGATGGCTCTCCTTGTCATGTTGACCATGCGTTATGAAGCTGTATGGCTTTATCAGGGGATGATGGAACATTTGCCGTTTTTGTTGGCATCTGCCTTTGCATTTTTACTGGCAGGAGTGTTTCTTTATCTCCCGTTAGGCAAGCGCAAATTGGGTTGGCCAAGGCTGGCTGTCATCGTTATCGTCCTGCAATATTTACTGGCAAGTTATGCGTATGGAAGGGCCCATCTTCCTTATCTGGTGTATCCGACAATCACTATCGAGGATGGTTTCACCAATCCGGATGCCTTTCGGGCATTGTTCGTTTCTTATATCTTCGGTTTCGCTATTTTATTTCCTGGCTTCATCTATTTTTGGAAGTTGTTCATGAAAGATAAACGGTATGCGAAACAACAAAAATCAGGATACAGCGAATAGCGGCGGGGCAAGACCGGTCCATTTGCGCGCCAGCCCCGCTCGTTTACTATAGGCTGTCAGTGCGAAGATTCATAGTCGGCGATATCTTGTTCGTAGTTGAGAGTAACGGCGATTTCATCCCATCCATTGAGCAGCATTTCTTTTTGATAGGCCGGCAGGTCAAAATCGGCTGAAAAACCTTGGCTGTCGGTTATTTGCTGTTCCTGCAAATCTACTGTTATGCGGTATTGCCGGTTTTCTGATTTTTTTATCAGCTCTTCTGTATTACTTTCGTTCAACCGGATGGGGAGGATTCCGTTTTTCGTACAATTATTATAAAAAATATCGGCGAAACTAGGAGCGATTATCACTTTAAATCCGTAATCCTGTAACGCCCAAGGTGCATGTTCTCGCGAGGAGCCGCAGCCGAAATTTTCACCTGCCACCAGTATGGAAGCACCGACATACTTTTGGTCATTAAGGGAGAATTCCGGCTTTTCTTTTCCATCATCTGTGAAACGCCAGTTATAAAATAAAAATTCGCCAAATCCTTGTCGTTCTATTCTTTTGAGAAATTGTTTCGGAATGATTTGATCCGTATCGACGTTGGCTCTATTCAACGGGTAAACCAATCCTTCATGCTTTTTTATCGGTTCCATTTTTTCACCTCTTATGATTGCATTGTGGCTTCGGTAAATTTTCTGACGTCGACAAAGTGACCTTCAATAGCAGCTGCCGCAGCCATTTCGGGGCTGACAAGGTGTGTCCGTGCCCCGTTGCCTTGACGGCCTTCAAAGTTTCGATTGGAAGTGGACGCGCAGCGTTCTCCTGGCGGTACAATATCATCATTCATTGCGAGACACATGCTGCAGCCTGCATCACGCCATTCGAAGCCCGCCTGGGTAAAAATGACATCCAAGCCTTCCGCTTCGGCAGCAGCTTTGACACTGAATGATCCGGGGACGACAATGGCTTGCACTTTTTTGTGTACCTTCTTGCCTCTGATCACATTCGCTGCTCTTCGCAAGTCGCTTAACCTGGAGTTTGTACAGGAGCCGATAAATACGTGCTCAATGGGTACAGTATCGATCCGTTGTCCTGGCTCAAGGTCCATATACTCCAGCGCTCGTTCGATTTCTTCTTTCTTGCTGGTTGTCTCAGCGTGTATTGGATCAGGGACAGAGGCACTTACAGGTATGCACATCCCTGGATTCGTCCCCCAGGAAACCTGTGGTTCGATTTCCTCTGCATCGATGACAACCGTTGCGTCGTAAACAGCGCCAGGATCGGTTGCCAGCGCTTTCCATTCCTTGGAGATTGCTTCGTATGCTTCCTGGTCTTGTGGCACGTGTCGTCGTCCGCGCAAATATTCGACCGTATTATCATCTGGACTGATCAATCCTGCCCGTGCACCTGCTTCGATAGACATGTTGCATACTGTCATCCGCTCTTCCATAGTCAGTTCGCGAATCGCTTCGCCAGTATATTCTATGACATATCCTGTGCCGAAACGGACACCGAACTTGGCGATGATGGCCAATATCAAGTCTTTGGAAGTTACGCCTTTTCCCAGTTTGCCGTTCACTTGGACATTCAGGCTTTTTGGTGGGACCTGCCATAGTGTTTGTGTTGCGAGGACGTGCTCGACTTCACTGGTACCGATCCCGAATGCCAATGCACCGAATGCACCATGTGTAGAGGTATGGCTATCGCCGCAAACAATTGTCTTGCCCGGTTGAGTCAAACCCAGTTCAGGTCCGATTACATGAACGATCCCCTGGTCGGGATGGTCGATATCTGCAAGTGAAATACCGAATTCCTTGCAATTATCTTTCAGTGTTTGCATCTGTTTCTTTGAAATAGCATCTTTGATGATATTGCGATGTTTTGTAGGAACATTATGGTCCATTGTTGCATAGGTAAGCTCCGGTCTGCGGACGTTCCGGTTTTTCATTCTGAGCCCTTCGAAAGCCTGGGGAGAGGTGACCTCATGAACCAAGTGCAAGTCAATATACAGTAAATCGGGTTTATCCTGCTCTTGATGGACGACATGCCGCTCCCAAATCTTTTCAATAATCGTTTTTGGTTTGCTCATTTTCCCAACTCCCTGCAATCAAGATTTTATAGTTTGGTTATACATAACAATTCAGGATACTGACGGTAGCACTTTGTGACTTTATCAATTCCACAATCATTTTCGTCATTTCCGCCGTACCGACCTTGTGACCGTTAACAACTTCTAAATCGGCAGTGTGATAGCCATCGTCGAGGATGGCCTGGACCGCTGTTTCAACTAAATGGGCTTCCTTTTCCATTTGGAAGGAATGCCTCAACATCAGGGCAGTCGACAAAATCATGGCTAAAGGGTTGGCTACACCTTTACCGGCAATATCCGGGGCTGAACCATGGACTGGTTCATAAAGACCGACACCGGCTTGATTCAAACTGGCCGAAGGGAGCATTCCAAGCGAACCGGTTAAGACGGATGCTTCATCGCTTAGAATATCGCCAAACATGTTTTCCGTTACAATCACGTCGAAAGATCCCGGATTTGTGACAAGTTTCATCGCAGCCGCATCGACAAGCATGTGCTCGACCGTTACATCTGGATATTGTGCTTGTTTTTCCTCGACTATTTCTCTCCAAAGCTTGCTTGATTCCAAAACGTTTGCTTTATCGACAGAAGTGAGATGTCCTTTCCGGAGCTGAGCGCTTTGAAAAGCTTTATCGACAATTTGTTCGATTTCTTTTTTAGTATAGGCGAGTGTGTCCACAACCGATTGTCCGTCAGCACTGCGTCCGCTAGGTGTACCAAAGTATAAACCACCGATAAGTTCTCTCACGATCAACAGGTCACTGCCGTTGACTACTGATTCCTTTAGCGGGGATGCATGCAGCAGATTGGGAAAAGCTTTTACCGGACGGAGATTCGCGAACAGATTGAGTGCTTTTCGGATACCCAGCAGTCCCTTCTCCGGGCGGAGGTGGGAGGGAAGGCGATCCCATTTTGGTCCGCCGACCGCTCCTAGCAATACGGCATCTGCCTGTGCACAGGCGGTCACCGTGGAATCCGGAAGGGGGGTGCCGTGCAAATCTATTGCACACCCGCCAATGTCCTGTATCTCAAATGTAAAGCTATGATCAAATTCTCCTGCGACGGCCTCCAGTACATCTTTGGCGGATTGGATGACCTCTTTTCCAATCCCGTCACCAGGAAGAAGGACAATATGTTTTTTCATTTTGGATCCTCCTGTCAAAAGTGTCTTCAAAGTAGTATCTCTCCAATACGGTTACCTAAAGCTGGGCAGTTTCGTGTGCAACAGTTCTTTTATTAAGGAAAACCCGATTCACGGCATTTAGAAATGCATGGGCAGCTGCTTCCAAAACATCCTGGGCAGAACCGCGTCCACTTACTGTTGCCTCATTGACGGTCATATTGACATGGACTTCAGCCAAAGCGTCTCGACCTTTTCCAATCGAGCTTAAATGAAAGTCGGTTAAATGAATGGTTTCTTCGACTAACGCCTCGATTGTGTTATAAAGAGCTTCGACACTGCCTTGGCCGGTTCTTGCCGTTTCCACTCTTGTACCTTCCGGGGTAGTCAGAGCAACAGTGGCTGTCGGCATATTGGAAGAACCATATTGGACTTGGAAGGCTTGCAGACTATATTTTTTCAAATCGTCAAGATTAGTCTGCACATCGATTAAAATCGTGAAAAGGTCGTCGTCGGTCACTTCCTTTTTGCGATCGGTTAGTTGTTTGAATGCTTGGAATGCTTCACTGACTTTATCTTCGGAAAGCTTGTAGCCAAGCTGTTCAATCTTATCTTTAAAAGCATGTCTGCCGGAATGTTTTCCCAGCACAAGATTGTTTGACTGGACTCCTACAAGTTCGGGAGTGATGATTTCATAAGTCGATGCATTTTTTAACACTCCATCCTGGTGGATGCCCGATTCATGGGCAAAAGCATTGCGGCCGACGACGGCTTTATTGGCAGGTACGGCCATTCCGGAAAATTTGCTGACGAGATCACTGGTCCGCTTGATCTCTTTTAAGCGCAGATTGGTTTGGTAGGGGTATTTATCTTGCCGAATGTTCAAAGCCACTGCAAATTCTTCAAGTGCTGCGTTACCAGCCCGTTCACCAATCCCGTTGATTGTCCCTTCAATTTGGGTCGCGCCGTTTTCTGCCGCTGCGAGTGAATTTGCCACCGCCATACCCAAGTCATCATGACAGTGGGCTGACAGTGCTACTTGGTCGATGTTGGGCACATGTTTTTTCATATAACGGAACAAAGCACCGTATTCTTCAGGGGTCGTGTAACCCACTGTATCTGGTAAATTAATCACTGTCGCTCCTGCCTCGATCACTTTTTCGACGATGGCGGCAAGAAAGCTCAAATCAGATCGAGTGGCGTCCTCGGCAGACCATTCGACGTGTGTAAATCTCTGTTTTGCGTAAGATACCATTTCGACCGCTGTCTGGATTACTTCTTCAGGCGTTTTTTTCAATTTATGCGTCATATGAATGGGGGAGGTAGCCAAAAAGATATGCAGCCTTGGTTCATCCGCGTCTTTCAATGCCTCCCAGGCAATATCGATATCCGTCTTCTTCGCTCTTGCCAAACCGGTCACCGACACGTTTTTGATGGTGCGGGCAATATTTTTGACAGCTTCAAAGTCACCTTTGGAGGAAGCGGGAAATCCCGCTTCCATGATGTCAACTCCAAAACGTTCCAATTGCTTGGCGATTTCCAGTTTCTCCAACTGGTTTAAGTTGACCCCGGGGGATTGTTCTCCATCCCGAAGGGTTGTGTCGAAGATTTTAATTGGACCCATTGGTGACCACTTCTTTCTTTTTTGAGTTCAGCGGCTGTTTGACAAACGGCATCAACTCACGAAGCTCGCGTCCCACTTTTTCGATGGAATGATTGTTCTCTTTGACATTGATTGCATTGAACTGCGGGCGGTTCGCCTGGTTTTCCAAGATCCATCCTTTGGCAAAAGCACCGGTTTGAATGTCCGATAGAACTTCCTTCATGCGGGATTTGGTATCCTCGTTCACCACTCTTGGTCCTGAGACAAAGTCTCCCCACTGCGCAGTATCGGAAATCGAGTAGCGCATGTTTTCCAAACCGCCCTCATACATCAAATCAACAATCAGTTTTAATTCATGCATACACTCAAAGTAAGCTACTTCCGGTTGGTATCCTGCTTCCGTCAAGGTTTCAAATCCGGCTTTTACCAGACTGGTCAGCCCGCCGCAAAGTACGGCCTGTTCTCCAAACAAGTCTGTTTCCGTTTCTTCTTGGAAGGATGTTTGCAAAATTCCGGCACGTCCGGCACCAATACCTTTTGCATATGCCAAGGCTGTTTGTTCCGCTTCCCCGGTGGCATCCTGGAAGATTCCGAACAATGCTGGAACGCCGGCACCTTCTTGGAAGGTTCTGCGAACAAGATGGCCCGGTCCTTTAGGTGCGACCAGAAAAACATCGACGTCTGCCGGAGGGACCACCTGATTGAAGTGGATATTAAAACCGTGAGCAAAAGCCAACGCATTGCCTGGAGAAAGGTTCGGTTTGATGCTTTTTTCGTAAACATTCGGCTGGAGTTCATCCGGAAGCAAAATCATCACCACGTCGGCTTGAGCAGTGGCATCTGCAACGGACTTAACATCAAGGCCGTCTTCGACTGCTTTATCCCAAGATTTTCCTTCTCTAAGGCCGACAACGACATCAAAACCGCTTTCCCTTAAATTCAAGGCATGTGCGTGACCTTGGGAACCATACCCGATGATCGCGATTTTCTTTGCTCTTAAGCTTTCTTCATGAATATCATTGTGATAAAGTACTTTTGTCATTTGTAGACATCCTTTCATTTCTATATTGTTTTTATAAAAATTGGCTTCTACCAACATTTATCTATTTAGTAAAGAATAGGAGGGGAGTTCCGTCGTTTGCGGTTGGTGTCCCCGTAAAAAAGCAGTCATCCCTGTCCGCGCCAATTCTTTGATTCCATAAGGGCGGAGCAGTTCAATTAGCGCTTCGATCTTCTCTGGCTTTCCGGTAACCTGAATGGACAAACTGTCTTTGGAAACATCGATGATCGTGGCGCGGAAAGGTTCGATAATCCCTTGAAGTTCGTTACGGAGCTGGCCGGCGGAGACAACTTTTATCAAGGCCAGCTCTCGTGCCACGATTGCTTTGTCGGTTATATCAGTGACTTTCAATACGTCGATTTGTTTGTTCAGTTGTTTCGTGAGCTGCTCCAGCTTTTGATTATCTTCCACTTCTACTACCAAGGTCATTTTTGAAATACTGTCTGTTTCCGTTCTTCCAACGGAAATACTTTCTATATTAAACTGGCGCTTTTGCAATAAACCGGTTATCCGGTTAAGCACACCGCTTCGGTTTTGTACGGTTGCTGTTATGATTCGTCTCATGGTTTCACCCCGATCATTTGATGAAGTCCTTTGCCCGGCGCTATCATCGGATAGACGTTCTCTTGCTGGAGTACACGGCAATCCAGGACAACAGGACCGTTGTATGAAAATACTTCCGGTAGTAAATCAAGGAAGTCTTCCTGGTTATCGACGCGATAACCTCGAATGCCGTAACTGTCGGCAAGTTTCACAAAATCCGGTTGTATTTGGAGCAGTGATTCCGAATAACGCTCCTCATAGAAGGTTTCCTGCCACTGTCTTACCATCCCGAGAGCGCCATTGTTTACAATGATCACTTTTACAGGCAATCGTCGTTCTTGCAGAACGGAAAGTTCTTGGAGAGTCATTTGAAATCCGCCATCTCCTACAAAGGCGATGACTGTTTCCTCCGGTTTGGCCAGCTGGGCGCCGATTGCGGCGGGAAACCCGAACCCCATGGTTCCTAATCCGCCAGAAGTCACCCATCTGTCCGGTTCTTCAAAAGCGTAATATTGTGCTGCCCACATTTGATGCTGTCCGACATCTGTCGTCACAATGGCATTGCCATTGGTAATCTTGTGGACGGCTTCGATTACCCATTGCGGTACCATTTCTTTTACAGGATTTTTATACCACAGAGGATTCTCTTGTTGATAGCCAGAAAGGTGTTGAAGCCACTCATCATGTTCTGCGCTACTTTCAGCATGAAAGGACAGAGCCTGCAATGCAGCTTTCGAATCAGAAACGACTGGTATATGTGTTGTTACATTTTTTCCTATTTCTGCAGGGTCGATATCGATGTGTGCAACTGTTGCCGATGGCGCAAAATGTTGCAAGTTTCCAGTCAAACGATCATCGAAGCGGGCGCCGATGTTAATCAACAAATCACACTCATAAAGCGCTCTGTTTGCGGTGAACGTGCCATGCATTCCTGCCATTCCCAAAGCAAGCGGGTGGCCGCCCGGAAAACTTCCAAGACCAAGTAAGGTTGTGGCGACAGGGAGGGAATGTTTTTCGGCAAATGTCCGCAACTCTTCCGATGCGCTGCCGAACATGACGCCTGCGCCAGCCAAAATAACGGGTTTTTCGGCGGTTTCCAGCACATTGGCCAGTTTCTTTAACTGCAAGGGGTTCGGCTTGATGTTCGGTTGGTAGCCCGGCAAGTGAAAATCGTCTTCGTATTCATCTTTGCATGGATTGGCTGAAATATCTTTTGGAATATCGACTACCACTGGGCCGGGTCTTCCGGTACTCGCTATATGGAATGCTTCCTTTACAATCCTCGGAAGGTCGCTGACATGTTGAACTTGATAGTTATGTTTGGTGATGGGCGTCGTGATGCCCATGACGTCTGCTTCTTGAAAGGCGTCTGTTCCGATTACCCCTCGGGCAACTTGGCCTGTGAATATGACAAGCGGTAAGGAATCAATCATGGCATCGGCAATGCCGGTAACGAGATTGGTAGCCCCTGGTCCAGAAGTGGCGATGACAACTCCTGGTTTTCCCGATACACGAGCATATCCTTCGGCAGCATGGATGGCACCTTGTTCATGCCTGGTGAGAATATGGGTGAATGATTCTCTTGCTTTGTAAATGGCATCATAGATAGGGAGCACAGCACCTCCCGGATAACCAAACAAGATATCCACCTTTTCCTTGATCAGTGATTCAACAAGCAAATCCGCTCCAGTTTTTGTTTCGATACGGGGTGCTGTCCCCGGTTTTGTCTGTACTTTCACCTGAAAATCCCTCCAATATAGTTTGAATTTTAGGAAATTTATAATTGTTGGTGTACTGCTTACCTGTGTGGCACTTTGATTTCCTAAATAAAAAAGACTTTTTCTTCCTCAGATAAACTGCGTATGTGCAGAATATCAGGGGAGAAAAAGTCTTTTCACGGTACCACCCTGTTTTTACAGCCTTCTCACGAAGACCGCCTCTGGAAGCAAGAAATGTTTTCATTGCTTCATTGGTAACAGGCAGATTTGGATATGCTGCCTGATCAAGCCTACTATATGGTTCAGCTCGACACTCAGGGACGATGTCAGAATAAGGTGTATTTCCGGGCTTCCAGCAACCCCGGCTCTCTGTGAATACAGGTTCTTATTCCTTTGTTCCCGTCATTGATTTCATGATTTATTTTTAGTCATTCTCAGTGTGATTTAACTGACAACTGCATTATTGTTTAGATCAGGGTAACACTTGACACCGTCATTGGTGACGACTTTCCAGAATTCCTTCAATAACTGATTGGTGATTCTGCCCGGTCTGCCATCATTTATTTTTCTGCCATCTACTTCAACGACAGCAATGACTTCAACAGCTGTGCCAGTCAAAAATACTTCATCCGCTACATAGACATCATGTCTGGTGAAAGGCGTTTCTTTCACTGTATATCCGTTTTCCTTAGCCAAATCAATGATGGCATTGCGAGTAATTCCTTCCAAGGCTCCAAGATAGACAGGCGGGGTGATGATGATATCGTCTTTGACGACAAAGACGTTATCGGCGGAACCTTCTGTCACATAGCCTTGATCATTAAGCATCAATGCTTCATCGACGCCTGCCTGGTTCGCTTCCAGCTTTACAAGGATGTTATTTAAATAATTGAGCGATTTTATTTGGGGACTGAGCACATCCGGCCGGTTTCTACGGCTGGCTACTGAGCCCATTCGAAGACCGCGCTCATAGAGTTCTTTTGGAAATAGAGCGAGAGCTTCCGCGATTACTACCAGCCGCGGTTCAGAGCAGTTTAATGGATCTAATCCCAGATTGCCGGAACCCCGGGAAACAACTACACGGATATATGCATCTTCCAGCTGATTTTTACGGATTGTATCGACAATAATCTGTGTCAGCTCCTCCTTGGTGTAGGGCACTTCCAACAAGATGGAACGGGCAGATTCAAAAAGCCTTTGCAGATGTTCATCAAGTTTGAAGACACTCCCGGCATAAGCCCGGATTCCTTCAAATACCCCGTCTCCATATAGAAAACCATGGTCATATACTGAGACGACTGCTTCTTCTTTCTTGACGAATTCACCACTCAGAAATATCCATTGACTACTCATGCTCAACCACTCCTTTCTGTCAAAATGTTAAATTAAGTTATCCTATTTCGCTGTGCCGGAAAGGGGGTGGACCGATGTCCTTTTTAATTTGAAAAAAAGTGGTTCAGCCCCGTCACCAAAAGTTTTTGATTACTTTATTTTCATTCGAAATTGTTAGGATTGACGACAATAATACAACCATTTAAAGGGGAGGTCAACAGGTAAAACGAAAGTTTTCTGATAGTTTAGATAAATCAGAAAACTAGTAAGCGCTTACAACGCTTGTTTGTCAATAAATCTGACAAAGATAACTTTTTTGAAAATATTTTTGCCCGGTTTGCTTCTGTCTTCCTGACAAGTTCTCTGTATTGCAATATAGAAAGAGAGTAGTCCTAGACATTTGCACAATGGAAGCGCCAAAAAAATTTACCAAAGATAGTTAAAAGACTTGGAAATGTCTAACGGATTTGTTATTATAATATTAGCTATTTTGTTCGTGACCGCTTCAAGTAATTGAAACACCAACAATCTTTGTTGAGGTAAGAGCAAGAATAGTAATACATGTGTGTGGAAGAACCACACAAGGAGGAAATGTTTCATGGCACAAGGAAAAGTAAAATGGTTTAACGCAGACAAAGGTTTCGGTTTTATCGAAGTAGAAGGACAAGACGATGTATTCGTTCATTTCTCTGCTATTCAAGAAGAAGGTTTCAAAACACTTGAAGAAGGTCAAGAAGTGACTTTTGATGTTGAAGAAGGAAACCGTGGACCACAAGCAGCTAACGTTGTAAAAGCGTAAATTAGCTGATGATAAAAAAGGCAAACCTTTTCGGTTTGCCTTTTTTTGATGTTTGCAACTCACTGACGAAGGAGAAGTAAGAAAATGAAACAATTATGCATCATACCCTGCGGAAAGAAAAAGGTATGGGATAAACAGGCAGATGCCGGTCCTGTAACTGCAAGAAATGCATACATCGGCACATTTCACCGTTTGTGTGAAGCATACGCCGAGCATTTCAATATGGATTGGGTCGTATTGTCTGCGAAGCACGGATTCCTGCTTCCGACGGATATCGTACCGGAAAACTATGATTTAACATTCAATCAGAAAAGTGACCAAATCGTCACAGCGGATTTTCTGGCAAGCCAGCTGAAATATAAGCGATTGGATGTTTACCGACGTCTTGTTGTCCTTACCGGAAGAAAGTACAAGCCTATCATTTCTGCTGCCTTTTCCGGGATAAATCCTGAGATGTTTTTTCCGTTGGAAGGATGCAAAGGAATAGGCCATATGCAGCAGCGCTTGAAATCCGCAGTGGCTGACAATACTCCGATTCATCCAGAAAGCTGATCATCTGTTCGCCTCAACATTGCAGGAGGATGTTCCTTCCCGTTTCCTCCTGAGTATGCTCATTCTTTAAAGCTTCAAAATATCGCTCCTGAAATTCCACGTTTCCCTGATGAATCAAATCCCGTTTCGGTGATGCAAACAAGCCAAAACCTACCTTTCAAACCTAAGGTTAAGAACTTGCAAGCATTTACATTGTCCACTATCCTTCCGGAAATCCGCATCTCTTTGTTCTGTCCGCTTTCCATCCAATCCGATGATGGAATAGCAACAAACCATGTGAATAAGCCTCGCCTGTGGATGTTTTTCTGGTTGCGAATGAAAAACTCATCCTGTATCCTTCACCCTTTTAACTAGAGATGAATACCTAATAAAGGAGGGGGCATTAACCCAATAAAAATTACCATTAAGGAAGTGGATAAATTGTTCTATCACGTAAATGAGCTTCAATATCGTTCAAAGCCTGACTGTCCGGACCCCGTGTATGCCAAAAAACTGCAAGAAGTTTTAGGCGGACAGTTCGGGGAGATTTCCGTGGCCATGCAGTATTTATTTCAAGGCTGGAACACCAGGGGAGATGGAAAATACCGGGATTTATTAATGGACACCGGAACAGAGGAACTAGCCCATATTGAAATGCTGGCCACAATGATAGCCAGGCTTCTTGATGGAGCTCCCGATGTGGAACTGGATGAAGCTGTTCAAAACCCGGTTGTCGCCGCAATTCTCGGAGGAACAAACCCGCAACATGCAATCGTATCGGGGCTTGGGGCAATGCCTGCAGACAGCGTGGGTAATCGCTGGACAGCTGATTATATCATTGCCAGCGGCAATCTGTTAGCGGATTTTCGTGCAAATTTGAACGCTGAATCCCAAGGAAGACTTCAGGTTTGCCGTTTATATGAAATGACGGATGACCGGGGTGTGAAAGATATGTTGTCCTGGCTGATCGCCAGAGATACCATGCATCAAAATCAATGGCTTGCTGCGATTAGAGAACTGGAGTCCAAAGAAAATATCGTGGTGCCTAGTACGTTCCCTCGAAACCTTGAAAAGCAGGAAGTGGCTTATACCTTGTTTAATTTTTCTAACGGGAACGCCAGTGCTGAAGGCCGGTGGGCTCATGGTCCTAGCATGGATGGATGCGGTATGTTCAATTACGTAGAACACCCGATTCCTTTCGGTAAGAAACCAAAACTGCCACCTGCCCCTCCATATATTTTCAATACGCCATTGTTCGCCATGCGCAATTCAGATGACTATCCGGATCCCAACATGATGTGATCGATAGTCTTTATGGATTCGGTAGATTGGAATGAATTGCATTTACGACTGCTCCGGCAGGATACTGCGCTTACCACGGATATGACTGGAAATGGTTGCACTCTTTATTGAAGGTTGCAACCATTTGCATTTTGCTAAGTCAATTTGCAGGACAATCAAACCGAACGAATTCGACTCGTTCGGTTTTTGTTGTGGCCGCTATGCTTTTATCTTGGCCCGTTTTATTTCTGGATAGCGTTGTGCAAAAATCTATCTGGTTGCAGGAAGGAGGAAATGATAGAATTTGCATCATTTCTTGAATCAGTCTTCCTGACATCCTGTCTTATTTTATCAGCGGGTTTATGGCTGCTCTATAAGTATGAATATGCGGGATGGCCAAGAAACGAGAAAAGGAGGGATGAATAATGTTATGAAAATTTCGTCGATTCATCCCAAATTATTGCTTGAAAATGATAAAATATGTAAAAGACAATCCAAGGGGGAAGTATGGTGTCATCATTACAAGAAAAAATCAATGCAGCAAAAAAGGAAATCGAAAAAGCAATTATCGGAAAGGAATTGGCAGTAGAACTGCTGTTCATAGCTATATTGGCGGAAGGGCATATTTTACTCGAGAGTGTACCGGGTTCTGGGAAAACAAAGCTTGCCAAAAGCTTTGCGACAATCATCTCCGGAGACTTTCAAAGGATTCAATTTACCCCGGATGTACTGCCCAGCGATGTAACAGGAATCCAATTTTATAATCCGAAGACGCAGGAATTTGAACTTCGGACAGGCCCAGTATATGCAAATATTCTACTTGCCGATGAAATAAACCGTGCTACACCGAAAACGCAATCAAGTCTGCTGGAGGCAATGGAAGAAAAGCAGGTGACAGTGGATGGCGAAACGGTGACACTTCCTGTTCCGTTTTTAGTGATTGCCACGCAAAACCCTGTGGAAAGCAATCATGGCACTTTCCAATTACCGGAAGCCCAGTTGGATCGTTTTTTATTTAAAATCGATATGGGCTACCCATCTTTAGAAGAAGAGCAGACAATCCTTGATACATATAAGGAAGCTGAACCCTTTGCTGAACTGCAGAAGGTAATAGGAATTGAAGAGTTGACCGCTTGGCGGAATCAAGTGAAACAAGTAACAGTTTCACAGCCTGTGCGTGACTACCTGCTTAAACTGGTAAGGGGGACCCGTGAACATCATGAAATCGAATTGGGCATCAGTACCAGGGGGGCACTGGCATTGATGAAAGCAGGGCAGGCTTATGCCTTGATCAAAGGGAAAGCGTATGTCAGTCCCGCAGATATAAAATTGCTCACCCCATATCTGTTTGAACACCGACTGATTTTGAACATGGAAGGTTCGATTCGCAAAACGCCTGCCCAAGTACTGGAGGAAATAATTAGTCAAATAGATGTACCCGTAGAAACAGGAGAACCTGTATCATGAAGGTGGAAAAAAGAATCGGCGACCAGTTGAACTATGGGTATGAATTAATGGTGTTCCTGGTCATCGTGATTTTCGTTTTCAGCATTATTTTCAACCGTCCCATATTATTCGGGCTAGTGGCACTGATTACGGCATACTTGCTTATCAATAGGCTATATGAAAAAAACATCGGAAATCATTTGGGTATCGAAAATCCGGCGAAAAGCATCCGGTTGTTTCCGGGAGAAGAGAGTGAAATCGCCTTTTCATTCAACAACCCTTCCCGTTTGCCGATAGTGAACGGCAGACTGTATTTCGCAATCAGTGAAGTGATAGAAGGGAACGGGATCAGTGAAGAAAAGGGAGCATCCCATAAATTCGGGATTCCCTTTTCTATGGCCAGAAAAGGAAAAACGACTGTCACCTTCCCTTTCAGGGCGAAACAACGAGGGACAGCGAGAATACATAACCTTCATTACCTATTTCCACACCTTACTGCTTTTGATTCGATTCGTTTGAATTTCAATGGTTTTTACCGCACGGAGTTGATTGTCTATCCTGAACCGTTGCCCATCCAGGGTGTGAAAAGTATTTTTGTACAAGCGCCAGGGAACCAGCGCGCGCTGATTTCCCCCTTTGAAGATACGATGGATGCCGCTGGAGCACGGGACTATGTCAGTTCCGACTCTTTTTCCCGCATTCATTGGAAAGCGACTGCACGATCGGCAAAACTGCAAACCAAAGTTTATGAACGTAGTCTGGATTTCACCTGGGTGATGGTCGTTAATATGGGGGAAACAAGCAGACTCGGCAACCGGTATTTTTCTGCCTCAATGGAGAAAATTCTTTCCCGAGTAACCTATTTATGCCATGTCGCCGTGCAAAAAGGATATCCTTTTGAAATTTATATCAATTTACAGCGTCCCGGCAGAAAACGTTTCTTTTCGATAGAAGCTGGAAGCGGGAAAACCCATTTAAAAGAAGCATTGGAGATGTTGGCGAGAGTGGATAAAAACTACAAGCTTGAAACCTCAGGTGCGTTGCTTCATTTTGTAGATAACCATATGTATAAACAAAAATCGGTTGTGTTTTTCGGAGAAATGGATGGGTCAAGCGAATACTATGCGGATAAGTGGAGTAAGCAAGGGATGCCGGTGTTTTATGTGGAAGAATCGGAAGAAGAAGGGAAAATGAAAAGTTGGGGGACTTACCGATGAATCGTACAGCCCTGACGATTACTCGTATTTATCAATTCACAAGTGAATCGGTGTTAATTTATTTGCTGGCGGTGCCATTTTTATGGGTATTTCGTATGGAATATTCGTTTTGGCATTATCTTCTGCTCGTCTGCATCCAAGCGCTTATTGGTTTATTGATTTTGCAGGCCACAGCAGTAATGGCTCCCCTCATAACCCTTAGTATTGCGGTTGCGGCAATGGCTGTGATTGTCTTTCATATCCCTTGGCCTGCGGCTGTCTTAACAGGTGTTTTACTGTGCTGGAGATTTATAAAACATCAAGAGAACGCCGACCATCAGCATGAAAAAGCCATTCTTGGATTAAGTTTTTTCCTGTTGGCGGTTTACCTGCTCTTAAGCACTGATTTCACTTTTTTGGCGATTGGACTTGTTCAATTTTTATTGATCATGTGTGGATTTTTACTTCGCAATATTTTCAGCATGGACAAGGACCGGGGGTTCGGAGTTTATATCGTAAGTGGAACAATAGGTGTTTTCGCTGCAGCCGGAATAGTAATAGCTTTACTTTATAATGGCGCCCGATCCATATATTTATTTGTCGGTGGTTTGTTGTCTTCTTTGGCGGGCGGGGCAATGGCAGCCTTGCTTAGTCCTTTTGATTTGGAGCCTGACCTGAAAAAGACTGAACGGGACGGAAATACGATGGAACAAAATCAAGGGGCAGAGGATCCTATGCCCGATCGTCCTGAAGAATTTAATGGAGAAACGGTGGATCGGATTTTTCATTTTTTGGAATGGTTGGTGATAATCGGGGCGGTAGTCCTCATTGTGTGGATAATCCTTAAATTATACCGAAAGCGGGTGCAAGTGGAGACCACTGATAGTGATAACTCAATGGTCACTTATGAATCTTTATCTGATCAAGACAAGCAAAACGGATGGCGGCTTTTCAAAAGGCGGAAACCCCAGTTAGATGATACTGTCCGTCAATTGTTTCTGGAATTTGAATTGTTTGCCGCCAAACTAGGATTGGGAAGAGAACGGTTCGAGTCGATAGAGGACTGGTTTCGACGAATCGATTTACAGGTGGACGACACAGAATTGTATCAACGGGTCCGTTATGGAGACGAGCAACTGGAAGAGGAAAAAATAACGGAATTTCGTGAGGAAATAGCAAGATTAACCTCCCGTTTGCAGGAGAAATAGAAGGAAAGGTACAGGGATTTTGAGGCTGGGACAATTAGCATAGTGAAACAAAACACCGAACAGTTACCAATTTGTTTGGTGTTTTTAATTGGGAAAAAACAAACCGTATTACGACCAGTAGAAAATACGGTTCTATATCTTCTTGAGAACATAGCGGAGGCAAGATACGGAGACTCCAATAGGAGCAGCACGAGCTGAAAATCCCGCAAGAAAACGGTTGGTGCTTGCTTAGGGAGTTGAAGCCGTGCTCATGGAACGCCTAGTATCTTGCCGTATCGATAGGAAGCATGCATTAAACACATTTAGAGTTCGTTCGGTTTTTCTTTGGTGGAGGTATTGTTATTCCACCGCTGTTTTCTCTTTGTTTTTTCTACCTTTTCACATGGCAACTCATCACGATAAATTCAATGTTGTTGTTCATAAAAGCGCCTTGTATGATGAAGCCCGCACGTTGATATACAGTAACGGCCCGTTGATTGAAAGCCGCCACAGTCAAACGCAATTTTGAGGGTCGAAAGGTTTTAATGCCGAAATCCATGCCTCTGGTCAAGAAACTGGCTCCCAACCCTTTTCCGGTCAGATCCGGCCGGAGACCAAGCCCGATATCAAGAGCTTTTTCCTCATAGAACCCCTCTTTTTTCCCGGCAGGTACATGCGCGCTTTCTCCATAACAAAAATACCCTATCAATGATTCGTTTACCTTCGCTCCATAGTAAGCACCGTTTAACAGTTCATTGATCAAAGCTGGGCTTTCGTCATGACTATATAAGTCATAAGGCTTCTCATACTTCCAAGCTGAGATTTCCCGAGCGCTTTCCTCGTTTAATGTGTCGATTCGTACAGGCAATCCTCCGATCAAGCTCATGGCACCTTACTCCTGTCTCCAAGCAATTATAGTAGTGAAACTAATCATATTGTAACACAAGTATATGCGGATTCCTGCTCAACCTGCAACAGATGCCGTGTCCGAAGTTTCTTGGTTTGATTCTACTATTAGGAGAGGCTTTATGCTTCCCAATCCATTATGAGGAGGTGACGATATGGACAAAGGAACATGGATTAGAACCGTCGTGCTGGCTTTGGCTCTGGTAAATCAGGTGCTAGTCATGTTTTCCAAGTCTCCGCTTCCAATCGACAATGAAATGGCAGAGCAAATAACAGCCAGTATTTTCACTGTCGTTACTTCTGTCTATGCTTGGTTCAAGAACAATTACGTGACGGAAAAAGGAAAACAGCAGCGGGATGTACTAAGGCAAAATGGATTATCAAAATAAAAGGAGGGATCGATAAGTGGCACCGATTTTAATCATTGATCCTGGCCACGGGGGAAACGATCCAGGTGGGGGTTCCAATCAGTATTGGAAGGAAAAAGACCTAAACCTGCAAATCTCATTATACCAATTTCAACGATATCAAGAGCTGGGTATTCCGGTTGCCATCACTAGAACAAAAGATCAAACGCTGACTCCGGAAGAAAGAACTCGTCTGGTACTGGAGAGTGGCGCCGATTATTGCCATTCGAACCACATCAATGCTGGGGGAGGGGATGGTGCAGAAATCATCCATTCCATCTATAACGATGGCAACATGGCGGAATTGATAGGAGAAGAATTACAGAAGTCCGGACAAAACCTCAGGGAAATCTATACGAGAACATTGCCTGGTGATACGAACCAAGATTACTATTTTATGATCAGGAATACAGGCAAGGTAGAAACGAATATTATAGAATATGGCTTTGCCGATTCGAAGAACGATGACATTCAACAGTTGAGACAAAATTGGAGGGCATTAGCAGAGGCTGTTGTAAAGGCATTTTGCCGGTTTACAGGTTATCAGTATAGTTTCCCTTCCGAGTCACTTAAAGGTGAAAGTGAACCGGTTAATGTATTTCCGGCAAAGCAATCATCAAACGGTGCACCACTCGGTCAGACACTGATCCTGCCCGCTGAAGCCGATTCCTGGCGTGTTTATCCATTAGGTGTTTCTCCTGTAAAAGGTAACGAAAAAGGGTTGTTAAAACCTGCGAAATTCGGTGGATTAGAATACAGAATTGAAGGCACAACCCAGCCGGAGGTTTACATCATCGAGACGGCAGACTATGGCAAGGTTCAAATCTATGCAGATCCAAGTACAGGAGCAAAAGTTGCCCAGGGAAACAAAAACAGTAAAAATCAACAGACTTTCGCCGGCCACAGGTTGGAAAGCAAAGTGGATAATTTACGATACTACAACCGCCCCTCTTGGAGTGACGCCCATATGGTGAATACTATTGACAAGGGAATCGGGTTTCCGGAAATCGTCGACAAAGTGAAAGTGGGAAAAAGTTATCAATACAAAGTCAAAAATTCCAAAGGATCAGTTTATTATCTTACAGCCAATCCCTCGTACGTCCGCGTCCTTTGACCTTATCTTCAGAACAGATATGAAAGAATAAGAAAAATCGCGGGCAAAGTCGGGGACTGACCCTCTTCTAACAAAGTCTGCAAACTTCTGCAGAAAACCGTTGGTGAGGGTCAGTCCCCATAGTGATTTCCTTCTCACGAAAAAAGCGGTATAATAGAATACCAAAATAGGGAAATAACAAGTAGAAATAAGAGGGAGTGTGCTGTCCTCCCTCTTTCTTGCTATTTTGCTAGAGAAAAAGGAGTGGTGTTGGATGAATAGTAGATATAATCCGCGCTGGGATTTGGAATCTATTTTTCCGGGAGGAAGTGAATCGGCCGAGCTTCAAAACTACATATCCGTTTTGGAAACGGATTTACAGCAGCTTTCCCAGCAAGTGAAAGGGTTTCCGTTGCCTGAAGAGCCTGAAGATGTGGCTTACATGGAAAGCATGATAAGCTTATTGGAAAAAGTATCCAAACAAGTAGGGGAGGTGTCGGCATTTGTCAGTTGCCTGACGGCTGAGGATGTACATGACTATAAGGCAAAACTGCTCGTAGGTAAAAGAAGCGAACTCAGTGCAGCATATGCTGCGAATTTAACGATACTGGATCGTAAATTTGTACAAATTGATTCAGATGTATGGAACGGCCTCCTTCAACAACCGACACTCTCACCGTTCTCCTTCATTCTTGATGAAAGGCGGCGAAAAGCGATGGACAAACTGCCGGTCGAACAGGAAATACTTTTGAACGATCTGGCGGTAGATGGTTATCATGCTTGGGGTGAAATGTATGATGCCATTGTGGCGAAAATGGGAATAGATTGGGAAGAAGACGGAAAAAAAGAACGGTTATCCATCGGACAGGCGGCTAACTTATTGAGCAGTTCCAATCGAAACGAACGTAAGTCCGCTTTTGACAAGCTGGAAAAGGCATGGCTGGAGCAAACGGATTTGTTCAGCGAAACGATCAATCATCTAGCTGGTTTTCGCCTTCAGACATACAAACATCGGCATTGGGAAAATGTTTTGAAAGAACCAGTCCAGTATAACCGGATGAGCGAGAAAACACTAAATGCGATGTGGGAGGCAATATCCAATAACAAAACCCCTTTTGTATCTTACCTCAAACGAAAAGCTGAATTGCTCGGACTTGAAAAATTGAGCTGGTTTGACCTCGATGCCCCAGTAGGGGAGAATAACAAGACGATCGATTACGATGATGCTGCAAGGATCATCATCGAGCAATTCAGCCGCTTCAGCACCGGGATGGCAGAATTTGCCCAAATGGCCTTCGATGAACGCTGGATTGAAGCAGAAAATCGTCCTGGTAAACGTCCGGGAGGTTTTTGTACAAGTTTTCCCGTTAGTCAGGAAACGCGTATCTTTATGACTTATTCAGGTACTCCTTCCAATGTAGCAACATTGGCTCATGAGCTGGGACACGGATATCACCAGTTCGTGATGAACGATATAGAAATTTTGAATCAAGACTATGCAATGAATGTAGCCGAAACAGCTTCTACTTTCGCAGAAATGATTGTAGCTGATGCCGCTGTGAAAAACGCCGAAACAAAAGAAGAAAAAATCTCATTACTGGATGATAAAATACAACGTAGTGTGGCGTTTTTCATGAATATCCATGCCCGTTTCCTGTTTGAAACCCAATTTTATGAGGAACGGAAAAAAGGTCTTGTTTCCGCTGAACGTCTGAATCAATTGATGAAAAAAGCACAAAAGGATGCGTATTGTAATGCGTTGTACGGATATGATCCGACTTTCTGGGCATCTAAACTACATTTTCATATTACCGATGTCCCTTTTTACAACTTTCCTTACACATTCGGCTATCTGTTCAGCCTAGGCATTTATGCCGATGCATTGGAAACTGAACAAGGATTCGAGGACAAATATGTGGCACTTTTAAGGGACACTGGACGTATGACCGTGGAGGAATTGGCTAAAAAACATTTGGATGTCCACTTGGACAGAATGGAGTTTTGGGAGAAGGCCATTCAATTGTGCAGAGACGATGTGGAAGAATTCTTAAAGCTGACCGAGCGATGAAGACTTGTCAATACAGTGGAAATGGGTCAAAAGCACGGCGGTCAAAACGAAAACCGAACGATTACAATTCGTTCGGTTTTTATATTTTAAAAAGCATGGCAATGCACTGAGTGACTAGCAAATGAAGCAAATCTCACTCCGGCAGGGTACTTCGCTTCACACGATAATATCCCGGTCTCTTCTCTCTATGGAAAATTTCGCTTCATTCAACATTGCTTGATGGAGGATACGATACGGTTTTCGAGGATGCAGTTTAAAGGCGGCAGAAAAAGATATGTATATACTGCCAGTTTAAGCTGCTTGCTTTAAGGCTAAAGAATAGAAATGAATGTTGTAGAAGGGAGTCTCGGTCATGTTAGCGCATCAGATCGTTTTGCTATTATTTATAGGTTATATCGTTTTTTCCATCGACAAAAAACAGAAGTATTTTCCGGTGCCGATGGTGTTGGTACTTTTAGGAATCGTGCTATCGTTTATTTCTTACTTCGATTCTCTCAAAATAACGAAAGAGATTATTTTCAACGTTTTTTTACCAGCCTTGTTGTTCACTTCCGCATACCAGTTTTCGCTTGATTCGTTAAAGAAAAATAAATGGATCATTGCTTCGCTTACTACTGTAGGCCTAATGGCGACTGCTGGACTTCTGGGAGTCGCCATCTATTTTATCAGTGGACCTTTCCTTCAAATTTCCCTGTTAGGAGCGCTTTTAATTGCGGCAATCCTGACACCGACTGATCCTGTCTCGGTCGTTTCCATATTGAAGCAATCAACGGGAAATGAAAAAATTGCCGATATTGTAGAAGGTGAATCGATGGTTAACGATGGAACAAGCATCGTTGTCTACTCGGTACTTTTGACCATGTATAAAAGTGGAGAATCGTTCTCGATCGGTTCCTTCTTAGGTGAATTTTTACTCGTGTCTGCAGGCGGAATCATCCTGGGGATCATTTTTGGCTGGCTTCTCAGCAGGGCCGTCCATTATACACATCATAAACAATACCAGGTTATGCTCAGTATTATCGTCGCGTACGGCAGCTTCCATATTGCAGAAAAAATCGGGGTTTCTGGTGTCTTGGCAACTGTCACTGCTGGGATCATGCTCTCCTGGGAATTCGGTAAAACGGAAAAAGAAGACTATTTCCATGAATCACTTGACGGATTTTGGACCATTGTTGAGCCGTCTGTGTTAGCGCTCATTTTCTTGCTTATTGGCATTGATGCGGCAGATTATCTTGCATTTCCAGGCTGGATCCTTGCTTTTATCATTTTTGTTTTATCGCTTGTTGTCCGTTTCCTTGTACTGGCTGGTTTTACGAGCGTCGTTCCTGCCTGGAGAAAAAAATTCAGTGCAGGGGACGTTGGTTTGATTACTTGGTCCGGGATAAAAGGGACGATGTCGGTCGCCCTATTGCTGGGATTAGAAGCTGGGGTGGATAAAGATAATGTTCTAGTTTCATTGACTTTCGCCGCCATATTGTTGTCATTAGTCATTCAAAGTGTCGGCGTCTATCCACTGACAAAAGAAAAAGAAAAATAATCAGCTTGTGAACATTTTTTCTCGACAGATGGTGCCTTTCTTTTCTTAATTGAATAGACTGCAATAGAGGTGAACGCCCATGCAGAAAATTTATTTGGTGCCAGTCGATGACAGTGAGCAATGTCTATCCGCAGTCGACCATGCTGTAGAAGCGGCGCTTGCAAGTGGATATGGAATCCAATTGTTGAACGTCCAGCCGAAAGTCCATACCCAGTATGCGCAATCAAAAGTCGGGATAAAGAAGTTGGAAAACTACAAAAAGGAAACATCCGGCAAAATCCTGGATCGGGCAGAAAAGAGGACAAAGGGGCTGGTGGAGGTTGTATGTAAAACGCGCTGGGGAATCCCTGCAGTGGAAATATGTGAAGAGGCCAAAGGGAAAGCTATAAAGGGAATTTTTCTAGCTCCTAGAAAACCAAAGAAAAAGCTAGGAAGCATCACTTATAAAGTCCTGCAAAAGTCGACTGTACCAGTGACTGTCATTCCAGTTTGACGATAAGCATTGATACTACCGCTTGGCACGACTTTCTATTCGCGCCGGATTTTTGCAGTACAGGGCAGTTTTCGTTATACTTTGTTTAACAAAAAAATGGTGCCGAAGCCTTCAGGGGGAGCCAACTGGCTGAGAGTGGACGTAGTTGTCCAGACCCTTTGAACCTGTTAGGTGATGCTAGCGTAGGGATGGCGGCTTTTTTGATGGCAATGAAGCAATGCAACGGGTATTTCCATCAGGAAGCTTCCCCCGCATTGCTTTTTTGTTGTCGTTAACCAAAATGAAGGGGGTGGGCACTATGGAATCAAGGCAAACACTATTTTTGGTCGAGGTAGCCATTATGTCTGCTATGGCGCTCGTACTTGATATTATTCCTTTCTTGTCGTTCAAAATCTGGCCGCAAGGCGGCTCTGTCTCATTTGCCATGATACCAGTATTCCTTGTTGCTTTCCGATGGGGAGTAAAAGGCGGATTGTTAAGCGGCCTATTGTTCGGGGCTTTTCAAGTCGTGACCGGTACAGCTTATATTCTTACACCTTTACAGGGATTGATTGAATACGGTTTTGCATTTACAGCTCTCGGAACGGCAGGAGTGGTATCTGCAAAAGTACAAGAATCATTGAAAGCTGGAAAAAATTCAGCATTTATTGTGTATATTGTACTTGGAGTGCTTTTGGGATGCACTGGACGCTTTTTGGGTCACTTGTTGGCGGGAGTTTTCTTCTTTTCGGAAAACGCACCCGAAGGACAACCGATTTGGCTTTATTCCGCTGTATATAATGGATCTTACATGCTTCCGGCATTTATTTTGAGTTCGATTGTCATTTCCTTTTTGTTCTACAAACAGCCAAGATTGGCAGAAGCAAGGTCTGGGTCGCAAGGAAAATGAGTATAGGGGAAGTAAAAGGAAGGCGGGATTCTTAATGAAGGAACTTATCGGCAATTGTAATCGTTGTGATGATGCTGTTTACTGTAAAGATGGTTTTTTTGATGGTGTTCTCCATGAGGGGAAACTGCTTTGCATTGTTTGTAGTGAACAAGCCGAATCGGAAGAAGCATCAACGAAAAGATGAATATGTTTTAAGTACATGGATTGGATGTAATGATTAAAGCTTCTCGGACTTGCGGTTTCTTTTTCCGTAAGGAAGCCAAGATAAAAAGGGGCTGCCGCAACAGGAGGGAACTGAAAAACGTCCTTTTTGTTTTCGGCGTTTGTCGGGGGATTTCACAAGTTGCCTGTCAGCGGATGCTTGCCGCAGGGGCGGCCATAGCTGACTATGTCAAGAAGGTCACATGACCAAGTGAATTTTCGCTCGAGTCCTTCCTGCAGCCCTCACTAAAACCTTTTGAAATTACGCGAAAAGCGGTCTGAATGGAGTGAACTCCCATACAGACCGCTTTTTTTAGGATTCTGCCTACCCTGGCATTCCAGTTTTGCTTCCACCTCTTACAGAGTTTCGGTTAATAATTGTTCGACATTATCTGTATTGGTGACCACTAGCAAAACTTTTCCTTCATCTAACTCTTCCTCATAATTGTTGGCTTCCACATCCGACAAACCAACTTCTTTCAGCTTGGTACGAAGCTCGTCTCCTTTTTTATTGAACATATTACCTACGGCGCTCTTTAGATTCATTTCGTTCAATCCGATGGTGTTGGCGTCAGCATTATCTGCAACGCGTTTCGTACGGTCACTGTCATGTGCCAGAACATAAACGTTATCTTTATCAATGCCCTTTTGACTTAGCTTGTTTACATCCTGTTGCAACTGTTCGTCATTCGTATATTTGCGGATAAATGGTGACATTGAAAGTCCTCCTTTTTTATTTTCCATTTCATTAGTAAAATACCCGTCCTGCATAGAACGAAACACTTGGATGGGGGGGCTTAATTCGTTGCCCGGTATCAGAAAAGAGTCAATTTTCAAGTAAAAACATTGTTGTTAAGGGAGGGATGCTCTAAAATAATTACAAGTCATTAAGGGGAGGATGAGGATGGAAAATAAAAAAATAGTAGCAACTTTTTCGATTGTCGGAGTGGATCCGGATACAGGAGAACACGGGATTGCTGTTCAATCAAAGTTTATTGCGGTAGGAGCTGTCGTCCCCTGGGCGAGGGCAGGGGCGGGAGCAGTCGCTACCCAGGCATTTGCCAATCCTTCATACGGCCCGCGGGGGCTTGAGCTCCTTGAAAAAGGTTATGCACCAGAAGAAGTTATCGAACAGTTGATCAAAGATGACCCGCAGAGGGAAGAACGTCAGGTCGGAATAGTGGACGCAAAGGGAAACAGCGCTACTTTCACTGGGAAGCAATGTTATGATTGGGCAGGTGGAATCCATGGCCGAAACTTCGCAGCCCAGGGGAACATCCTTGTAAATGAGGCAACTGTTGCCCAAATGGCGAGAACCTTCGAACAAACGGAGGGGAATCTGGCTGAACGTTTGCTGGCATGTCTGCAAGCGGCACAAGAAGCTGGTGGAGACAGCAGAGGAAAACAGTCGGCGGCACTGTATGTTGTAAAAGAAAAAGGTGGGTATGGCGGTTTGAATGACAGGCTTGTCGATTTACGGGTTGACGACCATCCGGAGCCGATTGAGGAAATCGCGCGTCTTTATCAGCTCCAACAGCTTTATTTTGGAGAGACCAAACCGGACAATATCCTTCCGCTTGAGGGAACTGTAAAGCAGCAGGTGATTTCTGGCTTAATAGGCAAGGGTTATATAAGGAGCGAAGGAGTCTCCGATGAAGAACTTCAGAAGCGCTTGACGGAGTACCTCCATACCGAGAATTTCGAGGAAAGGGAATTAGAAACAGGGAAGATAGATAAAGAAGTATTGGAGTTTTTAAATAAGCAGTAGCTTTAATCTTTAGTCGTCTTAGCCAGGTTGGGCTAAGGCGTTTTTTATAGGGGCGGTTTTGTGTTTTTCCTTGTTTCAAGAAGAAGTCCAAGGAATCCTCCAAGAATGCTTTTCGAGGAACGGAACTCTGTGTACTCCCGTTGCATAGGCTATAGCACTCACACAAGCAGTACCAGTTGAAGGGGGTTCCTTGCTATGGAGTTGACTTTTTCCCATTGGTTGTACGGTTTTTTTACATTTTTAATCATCCTTACCATGATTTTTCGGAAGGGCGTGGTACTGCCGACACTGCTGGGTACCTTTCTAGTTGCCTGGGTTTATAAAGGGAGTCTTATCGGTGGGTTTACTGCTATTTTCAACGCCAACCTTGTAGCGGCTAAAGAATTGTTCAATATCTTTTTGATTATCACTTTTATGGTCGCGCTGCTTCAATCATTAAAAGACTTGGATGCCGACAGACGGATGATTCAGCCGATTCAACGGGTGATGGTCAACGGACATTTAGCTTATTTTGTATTAGTCGGTGTGACTTACGTTATTTCATTATTCTTTTGGCCCACTCCGGCTGTTCCGCTTATTTGCGCACTCCTCGTTCCGGCAGCCATCCGTGCCGGACTTCCTGCAGCAGTGGCAGCAGTGGCTGTGGCTCTTGCCGGGCAAGGAATGGCGTTGTCTTCCGATTATGTGATTCAAGTCGCGCCAGGATTATCTGCCGCATCTGCTGGTGTGGAAACAGCAGACGTATTGGAGAAAGGGCTTATTTTATCTTTGATAACCGGGCTGATCGCTATATCTATTGCTTATTTTGTCAACCGCCGGCACATTCGTTCGCAGGATGATCCCAGAAATGAGAAGGAACTGAGCATGATGAGAGGGGTGGAAGAACAAGATCAATCGATAGAGGGGAAACAGAATGTCCCGTTGGTGGGGAAATTTTTTGCTGTAATTGTTCCATTGTCCATGTTGGCTGTCATGATATATATGGTATCGACAAAGCTGAATTCCGGAAGAATGGGAGGATTCGAGGGAGGAGACGGTGCTGCCTTTATCGGTGGAGTCGCTGTGGTATTGTTGCTCTTGTCGACCGTGGCATTTGGCAAGCACCGTGCCCTCGATTACATTAGTGAACATATTACCAATGGATTTGTTTTTGCATTCAAAGCAATGGGGCCTGTTATTCCGATTGCGGGTTTTTTCTTTCTCGGAAGTGCCGATTTTGCCAGTGCCATACTTTCCGTCGAGACAGATAAAGCGCCTGGGCTGCTGTTTGATTTAGTCCAGTCTTTTCAAGCATATCTGCCAGAAAGCTCGATATTGGCAGCGTTCAGCATTTTGCTCATCGGAATCATTACAGGACTGGATGGATCTGGATTTTCAGGATTGCCATTGACAGGGGCGTTGTCTGGTGCTTTGGCGGATGGAACAGTTGATCCATCTGTCCTTGCAGCGATCGGTCAAATGGGATCGATCTGGACTGGGGGAGGAACAATCATCGCCTGGTCTTCATTGGTGGCCATAGCCGGATTTTGCGGAGTGCCTGTCATGGAACTGGTACGTAAAAACTTTTTGCCTGTAATGGCAGGCTTATTTATATCCACATTGCTTTCGCTATTTATATTTTGACATTTTATCAGAGGGGCAGTCCGGATGGAGGGGGACAGTCCCTCTGTTCACTAGTGAACGAAATGTTTCCTGAAGTGGAGGGGGATGTGATACCATAAGAAAAAAACTGTACATAATCTTTGAGGGAAAGGATGGTTGGATGAAAGCTTTTGTCCATCAAGGCGACACGATTGCTTTTAGAGAAATAAAGGAACCTGTAACCGGAAAAGGGATGGTTAAAATCAAGCTGAAAGTGGCTGGTTTGAATCATCGGGACCTGAATATTCCAAAGAGAAGAGGCAGCCAGCCTGAGCCTTTAGTGCTGGGTTCGGATGGTGCCGGGACAATTGTCGAAACCGGTGCAGGTGTCACCGCTTTCGAGGAAGGGGACGAGGTGATCCTCAATCCGGGGTTAGGGTGGTATCATAATAGCGATGCCCCTCCTGCAGGTTTTGAAATCTTAGGGATGCCTGATGATGGGACATTTGCTGAATATATTGTGATAGCAGCTGACCATGTTGAAAAAAAGCCCGCTTTCCTGACATGGGAGGAAGCGGGAGTACTCGCTTTGTCAGGTTTGACAGGTTACCGGGCCTTGGTGACCAAAGGAAACATCCAGCCAGGTCAAACCTTGTTCATTCCCGGTGCCGGTAGCGGAGTTGCAACCTTTTTAATCCAATTCGCGAAAGCCATGGGTGCTCGTGTCATTGTCTCTTCCAGAAGCGAAAAAAAGCGGGAAAAAGCTCGCGAACTAGGTGCTGACAAGGCTATCGACACTAACAGTGACTGGCAAGAAGTTTTAGCAGAAGAACAAATTGACCTGGTGATTGACAGTGTCGGAAGAGCTACTTTCAACCGGTCATTGGATATTTTGAAAAAAGGTGGAAGGCTGGTCAGTTTTGGAGCTACGACCGAAGACGAAATCACGATCAACATACGCAAGTTTTTTTACGGTCAATACCAATTGTTCGGCTCCACAATGGGAAGCAGAGAAGAGTTGCGTGCTATGCTGCAATTCATGGAAGAACACAAGATTCGTCCGGTAGTAGGAAAAATCTTCGCTTTGGAGGAAACAAGTGCAGCATTCAATTATTTGCTGGAAGCAAAGCAGTTCGGCAAAGTAGCGCTTAGCATTGAAGGAGGAAACATCTCCTGAACAAACGAGCCCCGTTCCTGGGAATTTCCAAGGAATGGGGCTTTTTTATGATAAATTCTCAATGACAGCCGCTCAACCTTTTGGTTTGAATAAAATGGCACCGATCATGCCGAAAATAATCGCGGAAGTGATACCGGAGCTGGTCATTTCGAACATCCCCGTGACCACTCCGATCAAACCATGCTGATCTGCCTCCTGCATGGCACCGTGGACCAGTGAATTGCCGAAACTGGTGATAGGTACTGTAGCGCCGGCGCCTGCAAAGTCGATAAGTGGCTCGTAAAGGCCAAAGCCGTCCAGCAGTGCTCCAATTACTACCAAAATACTAAGTGTATGGCCGGGAGTCAGTTTAAGAATGTCGAACATCAACTGTCCGATTACGCAAATAAGACCTCCAACGACGAATGCCCAAAAAAACATCATGGCGTTGTTTCACCTCCAGATTCAATTGCCACAGCGTGTGCAATACACGGGATGGACTCTTTCTGCTGGGTAGTTAAAGGCGACAACAAGGCCCCGGTGGCGACAACCAATATACGGTTCAATTCGCCTCTTTTCATCCGATTTAAGAAGTGGCCGTACGTAACGACCGCAGAACATCCGGCACCGCTGGCGCCAGCATTGACATGCTGTTCTTTTCTATAAATGGTCAGGCCGCAATCGACATAGTTTTCATCAGGGATGTTGGTCCCATTCTTTTCAAAGAGGTCCAATGAAATTTTACGTCCAATCTTTCCTAAATCACCGGTGATGATTAGATCATAATAAGACGGTTCAAGATTGAGATCGTTGAGATGTGCTTCAATTGTATCCACTGCTGCAGGTGCCATCGCCCCGCCCATATTGAATGGATCATTCAGACCCATATCGATTACTTTGCCGATAGTCGCAGAAGTGACAACCGGTCCCTGTCCAGAGTTGCTCAGTAAAGCAGTTCCCGCGCCTGTCACTGTCCATTGGGCTGTCGGCGGTTTTTGTCCCCCATATTCAGTGGGGTAGCGGAATTGTTTTTCAACGGCAGCATTGTGACTGGAAGCCCCGGTCAACACATAATTTGCTCCGCTGGCATTCACTAAGAATGCACTGAGGGCTAGTCCTGCCATAGAAGTAGAGCAAGCTCCAAAAAGTCCGAGATAAGGGGTGCCCAGTGTTTTCGCGGAAAAACTTGTCGGCGTGATTTGATTGATCAAATCACCAGCGAGAAAAAATTGAATTTGTTCTTTGGTCAATCCCGCTTTGTCGATTGCTTGCTGACTCGCTTTTTCGAGTAATACTTTGTGGGCTTTTTCGAAAGAATCTTGTTCCATATATAAGTCGGGATGAAGCAGGTCAAAGTCTTCTGCTATGTTGCCCTCTGCCTCGAATGGTCCGCCGACGGTCCCTGTCGATATTATTACCGGTTTGTTGGCGAACGTCCAAGTTTGTTGACCAGTCAGCATCATAATACCCCCCATTGAATGAGTAATGTTTTAATCAGCGCAATGACAAAAGCAGAAAACACACCAAAGAGAATGACAGACCCGGCAAGCTTAAACATATTGCCGCCGACCCCGAGGACGAATCCTTCCGCTCGATGTTCAATTGCTGCCGATATCACTGCATTGCCGAACCCAGTCACCGGAACAGCAGAACCAGCTCCTGCAAATTGGGCAAGCTTATCATATAGGCCGAACCCAGTCAGCAGCATAGTAAAAAAGATTAGCGTTGCCACTGTAGGGTTTCCCACATTCTGCTCAGTAAAATGGAAAAAATGAATATAAAAAGTGGATATCAATTGACCGAATGTGCAAATCAGACCACCGACAAGAAATGCGCGGATGCAATTTTTAAGGATAGGCCGCTTCGTTTCCCGTTGTTTGGCGAACTGTTTGTATTCTTGATTTGTTTGTTTGTTAGATGTCATTGTCATCCCTCGTTCTTTATGCTTCATCTGAAATCAATTTCTTGATTCGGTTGGTTTCTTTGTCTAACTTTTGCTCGGATACATCTTTTGTTTGCAATCGGCTTTCCAGCTCATCGAGTTCTAAGTAAATTTTCTTATCGGTAGAAACGGTGACCTTTTTATCCTTGAATTTCTTTTCCAAGTCCGATGTGATGTTCTTTTCCAATTTTTTAAGCCGAAAGCGATCCATTTGCCGGATTTCTATGGCAACTAGCAGCTGATCAGATGTATTGACTGCCCTTGCTCCAATCACTTCTTGTTTCTTTAAAATGGTCCTTTTTGCTTGGTTGGCTATTTCCTGGCTTATCTCTGATTTATTGCTTACTTGCGTTAAATCGTAATCGGGATTATCGCTGGCACTGCGTCCATCCTCATTATTTGCACAGCCTGTCACTGAAAGGGAGATCAGCAACAAAGCTGGCAGAAAAGCTTTTTTCCGTATTTGTTTCATATGCATCACCTGTGATTTGTAAGTGTGAAAAGCAAAAGCTGGCAATGAATTTCCTGCTGTCTTAGCATGAACCTCTTGCAGGCAAATATACTTTCTATAAATTACCTGAGGGATATTTTTTTCAATAAAGTAATCAGAGGAAATGGCAGTGGATGTATAGTATAGGGTAGAGGAAGTATGGTGAAAGTCTGGTTAAAAGCACGGCCGCCAAGCAAAAACCGAACGATTCCATTTCGTTCGGTTCTGCTTAGGTCCCTATGTTTTTGGCCCAGCCACTTTTGGAGAGCCATGTTGGGCGTTGTTCTTATAAATCCTGTTTGTTTGGTGGAGCCATAAAATCAATCCCTATCGGTGTCTTCACTGTCCGCATCAGAATTTCATCTATATCCCTCATCGTTTCATCATCGATAAAGAAATCCCAAAGATTATCTAACGGAGCTAGTTGTTCTGGATGTCGGGCTCCCCATAATGAAATGGTGGACCCAGGCTGTTGAAGGTTCCAGCGAAGAGCCAATTCAAGCACATTTTTATTAAATCTGTCTTGGGCTAATTCATCTAATTCTTTGACTGCCTTCAAGTATTGTTCGAACCGTGGGGATTGAAATTTCGGATCCGTATCGCGACGGATATCTCCTTCGGAAAACTGGCTGTCCTTGGTGATATTCCCCGATAAAAGCCCCCTGGTCAGCGAGCTGTACAGAAATGCGGTCAGCTCTTTTTCTTCCGCATAGGGCAAGAGTTCATTTTCGCTATTTCTTTCAAACAAATTATGTGGTACTTGGATAGCGTGTATAGGTGCAGCTTCCCGGAAAATATCCATTTGCTCTGTACTAAAATTACTAAGCCCGATCGCACGGATTTTCCCTTCTTTATATAAATAATTCAAAGCTTCTGCTGTTTCATAAAACGGGGTCAGCGTATCCGGCCAGTGGACATGGTATACGTCGACATAGTCGGTTTGAAGATTGCGCAGGGTCCGTTCGATATCTTGATGAATAAAGGCCTTCGTGGAATCGCGGAACAATCCGTCTTTTTCGTTCCAATTGAGCCCCGTTTTAGAAGAAAGGGTAATCTCGGAACGATTGAGGGAGGAGGAGTGTAGCGCCTTTCCAATTATCTCTTCCGCTTTTCCAAAACCATAACCCGGCGCTGTATCAATCAGCTTTATTCCTTTGTCCAAGGCAGCATGAATGGTTTTTTGCGCTTCCTGTTCATCCGTGCCACCCCATTGAAAACCTCCAATAGCCCATGTTCCCAATCCAATTCTACTTGTTTCTATATTGGTTTGTTTCATTGTCATATTTTCCATGATTTCCACCTCCATTTATAATGGGCACTGATAATTCGATTCCCGTTATTTCTGTCATTCAATCTTAAAAAAATTGTCGGCAATATGAAACTTTTTCCACAGTGTCTTCGTCTATAATATAGGAGAAAGGTAATACATAAAGGTCGCTTAAAGAAATATGGAGGGGGAGAAAGATGGTAAAAAAATTGCTGATGATTTGTTCAGCATTAGCTGTTATTGGGGGAGCGGCAGCCTACTGGTTTGTGGAAACTTCCAGTGCAAAGCTGGCTGAACCTGTACAGGTTAGCGAGCAAATGGAGGATTTTATTATGCACGTCCAGGTTGAAAAAAATGAAGATGGCTTTCAAGTACTAAGATCGCTTGAATATATTGGGGATGAACCAATTGTTTTGTCCCACCGAACGCCTTTGATATCTCTCCGTGTCAATCACGACACGAAAAATTTCACAGGCAGTCCCGTTACCAAAGAATTGAACCCTGGAGATGTATATCATCCCCAGGAAGCAAAAACATTCAACCCTTTAAAAAAAGGAAGTCATACTTTGTATATGGATTGTGAATTTTACGTTGACGGTGAACGCAAAAACATCAAAGCTCATAAAGAAATGATTTTTCAGTGATGATGGAAAAGTCGGAATTTTCCATCATTCATTTTCCCTCATTCAATGGTCAATTCTATTGATTTTGTCGGTTGGTCGGATTGGTACCAGTTTTCAAGTGATTCTTCGGTATCCGATATAGCTGGTATCGTGACGGACAATACTTGGTTGTTTTTCCAGGTTGCCGACAGAACCGGCCAGTGATATTCATTTTTAAACGGTTCGCCACTATCCATCAGTGTCCTTTGCCTGCTCATTTGTTCCAAGTCGACGATCACCATTTTGTCTTTAGTGAGCTCTGTTTCCAAGCCAGGCTCTTTTCTGTTGAAAAGCAGGAGCAGAAGATCATTTTCAGGCGATATAGAAGCGGATTTAAACATCGCTAAATCCGCGGCAAGGTAAGAACCGCCTTCTTCCTGCTGATTCAGGAGGAGGTAAGAGCAAGCATCTGCTCTGCAGGAAAACTCCAAAAGGTAAATTGTATCTTTATCCGGAATATCTACTCTCGTTAATGCCATATCCTCTATTTCTGCTTCTCTGTCTGCAACGGCCGATAAATAGTGCTTCAAAATCGTAACTTGGTTTAAATCAATCACGACTTGTTCGTTCGGCAAGGTGAATTCAAGGAGCATTTCCTCTTGCCCTGATATATCATCGTTTTCTTCCGTGTCTTTTTCTACTAAGACAGGCTTTTTTTCTGTTGCATCCGTTTGTTCTTCCGATTTGACCACCACCGGTTGAGAATCATTATTTGAACATGCACTAACCGCCATAACGAATAGTAACCCCATCAAAAACAGCAAACCTGCACGCATAAGTGTCAACTCCTGCCCATCATTTTAATGCTTTATTATCATTATACAGAAAGTTTCTTGGAAAGAGTTAGAAATATGGTCCTCTTTTCTTCAGGCTGAATGCAGAGAAATTATTTACTTCCACTCCGGTGTGGGGAGAAAGGGAACTGACCTTCATACACATCAATAAGGAAAGAGTTTCTAATTTTTAAAAAGTGGTAAGAGTATTTTAAGGTGGTTGTTAATAGAAATGAGTAAAACATATTTATTGGCAGGGAAGGTGCTGACAATGGGTGACTTAATTGACTTTGACCAAAAAAGAACCAAGAAAAGAATGAAAGATACTGCCCAATCGAAGGGAATTGTATACGAAATTTATTTGATCGTCGTAAAGTATGTCTATAAATATGCGGATAAAGAAAGCGTCGATGCCAGTGACTTCTTGACTACAGAAGCTGACTTGTCCATCATGTTTGCAGGTGACAAAAACAAATTCAGACAGGCGTACGATGAATTGATGCGTTATTGGGACTTGTCGAATGTTTATGAGCGGGACGTCCAGGCCGGAAAGGAATTCCAGCAATTTCAAACGATTGGAGACTTGTGTTTTTATATCGAAGAAAAAGTAAACAAACAAAAAGGTCTGTAATGCCTAACACCTCAAGTTGGAACACCATAAAATCCAATTGTGAAAAACCAACTGGATAGGAATATAGAAAAGAATCCTCTTTCCAATCAAAGGTGACAAATATCTGCCCCAGGCAAGGTGCTTCGCTTTTCAGGGACACTCCTTGATAGTATTGCGTAACTAAGACCGAACGACTTCGAGTGCTTACCATCGAATGACGTTCGGTTTTTTTAGCCATCATGCTTTTGTCCAAGCTACATCAATGCTTTTGTCCAAGCTACATCAATGCTTTTTACAATTTTTCGGCTTCATCCGTTTCGTGTTCGGCTCCATGTTTGATGTAATCCTCATTGAATGCTTCCAACTCTTCCGTCGTCAAATCTGTAGTACTGTTCTTCTTTTTACCGTTTGTTTTAAAATATACAATGACACCGATAACAAAGGCGAGTATGATAAGTAAAAAAATCCATGTCATTACAGTATTCTCCTCTCGTGAATGGTATTTCTATATTTTCCCTATTTTTTGTTTTCTAATCGGCCTATTTCACAATTTTCCGGCATTTTCTTGTAAGCCAAGCGTGTTTGAAAAACGAAATAAAAGGCTACATACCTGTATACTTATCAGCGAAAGGGGATAAACATGGCAGGAGAATTATTTTCCTATCAAAAAGCAGATCAATTACTGAATCCCGAAAGAGAGGAATTGGTTCCGATCAATCAAGTCATCGACCTGCTGGGTTTGCAGGGAAATGAAAAAGTGATTGATTTAGGGGCTGGTAATGGTTACTTGACTATACCTATAGCAAAACAAACCGATGACCGGGTCGTTGCGGTCGATGTCCAAGAGGAAATGCTCGTACAACTGGCTGATCGAGCTGTTGATCAAGGCCTCGAGAATATAGACAGAATGCCAAGCGGAATCGATTATTTGAACTTTCCTGATAATTCATTCCAGAGAGGCGTCGCTGCATTTGTCTTCTATGAAGTGGATGAACTGGAAAAAGCTTTGCAGGAAATCCATCGGGTCATCAGTGAAGAGGGAAGGCTGCTCATCATAGAATGGGAGAAGTCGGATCATGAAGAAGGTCCACCCATGGATGTACGTCTTCCTAAAGAAGCCCTTCAGGAAAAGTTGGAAAAGACTGGATTTAACATCGAGAAGGGGAATTTAAACAGCAACATTTATTACTTGGTGGCGGAAAAAGAAAAACAGATCTGAAAAAAGGTCGGAATTTGTATTGACAGTCGGAGATAAACTAGGGCAGGAGTCTGAAACAAAATCCATCTGGATAGCGTTTTGAAAAAGCATCCCGCTTTTTATAATGAAAGTAACTTATAAGAAGCGGGGGAACGAATTTATGAAGTGGAAATCGAATTGGAACAGAGAAAGCATAAAATGCAAACAATAGAATAGTGGATATTCGACCAGTTGAATTCAGCTGGTCTTTTATTTTTATATCGGATTTTACAGCACAAAATCAATTCCTTCAGGTAGTTGAGGGAGATAGGAATCCGTCCCGGCGGCTTAGTGGAAGGGGCTCTTTTCCAGCTGGCCCGGGCTATTCCTTTTATAAGCAGTAGCAGGCAAGCGAGTATGACCATTTTCCTGCTTTCTTGGCAAATCGGAAGTTTACTTGTTTCCGCAAGCAGGTATTTATTAGTACCGGGCCTTAAGAATGAAAGGATGATCAGGATGAATCTGTTTAGAAGGATAGACAAAATTCAGGCTGGGATAGAAAAATGGATTATTACCTCGGCGATATTCGGGATGACCATTATACTGTTGGCCAATGTATTCGCCCGGATGTTGGGAAATAGCCTGACCTTTGCTGAAGAGGTTGGACAATTTTTTATCATCATCGTGACCTTTATCGGACTAAGCTATTGTGCGAGAAGAGGAAGGCATTTGAAAATGACGGCAATTGTAGAATTTTTGCCTTTTAAAATCCGCAAAATTCTCGTACTGATCATTACATTCACAACCTCCCTCTTGCTTTTTTACTTATGTTACATTTCTTTAGACTATACCATCACCTTATACCAGTTGGGGAGAGTAACCGCGGCACTCCGTTTTCCGGTGTATTTGATAACATTGTTTATCCCCATCGGATTTCTGTTCAGCGGTCTGCAGTATTTAAGGGAGTGCTGGCTGAATTACAAGTATAAAGACGAAATGATCGATGGTACGGAAGACCCCCAATGGGGGAGAAAGGAGGCAGATGAAACAACATGATTTGGATGCTATTGGGAATAATGTTTCTGCTTTTGTTCCTGGGTTACCCGATAATGGTACCGTTAATTGCGGCCCCGCTGGTAGTTGCCTTGATATTTTTTCCTGAATTAAATCCAATGGTTCTGATTCAGCAGTTCTCCATCGGAATCCAGACATTTGTGCTTTTGGCTGTTCCTATGTTCATATTTGCAGCTGATATTATGTCTTCAGGGAAAACGTCTACCAGGCTTTTGGATCTTGTAGGAAGTTTTATTGGACATATCCGCGGTGGTTATGCTATCACGACTGCTGCCGCCTGCGCTCTGTTCGGTTCCATCTCTGGTTCTACCCAGGCAACGGTCGTTGCTGTAGGAAAGCCGACAAGAGAAAGACTGAAAGAAATCGGTTATAAAGATAAACAAGCCATCCCGCTTATTATCAATGCGAGCGATCTTGCTCTCATGATCCCGCCAAGTATAGCGATGATCGTCTATGGGGTGGTTACCGGAACTTCTGTAGGTGAATTATTTATTGCCGGCATTGTACCTGGTTTGATCATTTTCTTGTTCTTTGCCCTTTATAGTTACTTTTTGGCAACGGCTAAAAAATTGGGTAATGAAAGGAAGGCGACGTGGAAACAGCGAGGCAGGGCTTTTAAAAAGGCAATATTGCCATTAGGTTTCCCGATTGTCATTATCGGCGGAATATATTTGGGGATATTCAGTCCGACGGAAGCTGCTGCTGTATCTGTTTTATATGCTTTCTTGTTGGAAGTGGTGATATACCGCGACGTAAAACTAAGTGAATTGCCCAAAATAGCAGAATCGACTGCCATTGTTACTGCTGCAGTATTTATATTGGTGGCGGCAGGAACTGCGCTTAGCTGGATTTTGTCCTATGCAAAACTGCCCCAGGAAATAACGGAGGCTGTATTGGGAAGTGATCCTTCTGCGACATATGTACTTTTCATTGTTGCTGTCTTTTTCTTTGTCGGTTGTATGTTCGTCGATCCTCTGGTCGTCATTTTGATTTTGACTCCGATTTTCTATCCAGTGGCGATGGATGCAGGTGTTGACCCGATAGCACTCGGAATCATCGTAACCTTGCAGGCTGCAATCGGTTCGGCGACCCCTCCGTTCGGAGTAGACATCTTTACGGCAATAGCCGTTTTTCAGCAGCCATATAAAGAAATAATCAAGGGGATCTGGCCGTATATACTTATTTTAGTGGCAGCTTCTGCTCTGTTTATTTTATTTCCGGAAATCATTACATCTTACCAATACTTTTATTCGGACTAGAGAGAAGGTGATAGGATGAGAAAATTAGCTTTATTGATGTCGATTTCCATTTTGCTCTTGTTGACTGCTTGTGGTTCCGGAGGGGCGGAAACGACAAGAGGAAAGGATGCTCCGGAGTATGTGTTCCGTTTTGCTCATGAAGAATCACCGGATTCCGTCCAGAATACCTACGTAGAAGAGTTCAAAAAAATCATCGAAGAAAAATCCGACGGAAACATCAAAATAGAGATCTATCCGGTAGGACAGCTGGGTAATGCTACTACACAGGCTGAACTGCTTCAAATAGGCGCCATTGACTTTGCAGTTATTTCACCGGGCAATATCGGTACGATCGTCCCTGAATCACAAGTGATGCTGCTGCATTTTCTTTTCTCTGACGACATGGAAATAAACAAACAAATCATGAATAACAGCGAGGCTCTATATGGTCCATTGGCAGATGCATTTGAGGAAAAGAAAATAAAAGTATTATCCTACTGGACAGAAGGATTCAATCAATGGACGACCCAATCTAAAATAGAACAGCCAGAAGATTTTTCAGGAGTGAAATTTCGGACCATGCCATCTCCGTTAATTGTTTCTTCTTATGAGCAGTATGGGGCAAATCCGACTCCTGTACCTTATGAACAGGTGTACAGCGGGTTGCAGTTGAACATGATCGAAGGTCAGACAAATCCTATGTTTGCGATAGAACAAATGAAATTTTATGAGGTGCAGCAGTACCTGACTATGTCTAAACATTCTCTATATACGACCACCACAGCGGTCAACCCGGATTTGTACGAAGGACTTCCTGAGAATGTAAGGAAGATGATTGACGAAACGGTTGCGGAGATGAAGGAGAAGGCCTTTGCGATTCAAGAAGAAACCAATAAACAGGCGTTAGAACAAGTTGAAAAGAATAGTGATATTGAAATCACCGAATTGACCGATGAGCAAAGACAGGCTTTTCGTGAAGCGAGTAAGCCGGTCAGACAACAATATATCGATCAAGTCGGTGGAGATGCGGAAGAAATCATCACAAAATTGGAGAAGGAGATAGAGGAAGCAGAAAAAAACAGCAAATGACACAATAGCCAGACTGGTCCCGAAATGGGAATCACCGGTCTGGCTATTCTGCTATGCACAAGGGAGGCAACATCGAGTATCATCCAAAGCTACAATAAAGCCCCGCACTTTTGAAACTCTTGAAGAAGCAAGAAATGTGGAGCCGCCTCCCGACTATATCAAACGTGCTCATACTTTAACGGTGAAAGCAGGAAAAAGGACGTTTGCTTACAGTACGATCATTCGCTTTCTGCAGTCGAAGGTACGATCCCGTTTCGGAAAAAAGAGTGCCGTTTTTTACACAAAAAGCATAACTCGCATCACGTGTTTAGAGTCAGGCCAAATCGGCCAATAAAAAAGACAAAATCCGTTTGAGTCGGATTTTGTCGAGTAAAGATGGAGAAAAGGATGATTATATATGATAAACTTCTTGATAAGAAGTTATCAGCAAGTTACTTAAATGACAAAGGAAATGTCATTGTCTACTTCTGCTTTATGTCGATTTCTGATTTTTGCTTGTTTCATATTTTTGTTCAACAGTTGCTTGATATGTTGATACCCTTCGTCCGGTTTTTCACCATCAATGACGATTACCAACGGCTTTTTACTTGAAGCTACCAGGAAAAAAGAAAGCATTTTCGGAAAGTTTCCCGCATCGGCCACCTGCCCGTTTTGGTATAAATATACGTCATAAGCACTTTTTGAAACATAACGATACAGGTTCATTATTTCATGTGTTGTCAATTGATAAGTTAAATCTACTTGATAGGATGTAATTTCTTTCAAGGTCATCACCTCTCCGATTTTTGTTGTCTGATCTGTCTATCTAATCACGCAGAACTTATAAGTAACAAAGTAAACAAGCCAGCCGGTCACTAAGTTTTTCATGTTGGTATATAGATACCCCCGTGCTGCAAGGATAAAACCCGAAGAATCGATAAATATTAAGATAGGCAAACAACAATCACAGCAGTTAGTTTAATATAGAAACGCAGCAGTTTTTGGTACAATGGAGTAAGAAATTGGCTGGTTATAGAAACAAGCAGCCTTCACATATTGCAGGTCCGATCAAATTGGTTAGGAGGAAATCATGAAAACATTTAAACTAATTTCTCTTGACGTGCTGGAAGATCAACATGAGGAAATCCGTCCACGGAACATTCCTTTGCTTGACGGGTTGATCATCAACCGGGAAGATGACCAAAACCGTTGGCTGCTCGAAGCTTATTTGGACAAGTCTTATGAGTCGTATTTCCATGCATTAAAAGAAGAGAATGAACAAGTGATGTTACAGGGGAAGATTACCAAAGAAAGTAACCAGCCGGCTACTTTCATGGCTTCTATAACCGATATCAACACAATTGGTGAACATATCAATGTGCTGTTTTTGAGCACCCTTGTCGACCGTAAAAAGGGAGAGATAGAGCGTACATTAAAAACATTGATAGAAGAAGGTTATCAGGGAGACGAATTGCTTGATGAATTTAAAGACAGGGTGTGAAAACTGTCCCGGCAACGCCGGCTGTTGGTGAAAACGGCCGGTGCGCTTTGATCCGATCCTTACGTGAGCTGTCCCGGCTCATTTTTTGGAATTTTTCAAAAGTCGTCTGCTGGCTGTCTTCCTTGGAATGATCGGACTCAAGACCTTTCCGTTATTTGCAGCACACAGTCAACGTTCCTTCGAGGGGACAGATAGTAGCCTGGAATGAATCATGAACTTGAGGGGGCCTGTCACTATGGTAAACAAACCAGAAGAAGAAAAGGAGTATCTGCGATTTCCGACAAAACACCAATTTTCACACAAAGCTGGCAAGACCGTTGATCGATCTCTAACTGTTTTTTATATTGGTTTGGATTCTTTAAGACAGATTTTTCATACATATAATGTAAAGAATGAGACAGGTTTTCTCAGGAAATGTGCTGACAGGATTCATCATTTTTGTTCAGAAATAGTGGTGACAGAGGGAGGCGAAGGGTTGTTACTTCATGTTCATGGTCTCCCTAGTAAGAAGGCGGCTGAACAACTGGCCCGCAAGGTCATCGAAGGATTTTCTGAACCTTTCTTGATGAATGGAACGGAAATTTTTTTGACTGTGAGTTTGGGTATTTGCCAGGATTTTGATCAAGGAAAGTCCCGAACCGAGTTGATCAAAGGAGCGGAGATGGCATGGACGTTAATAAAAGAGAAACCGGGAAGTAATTTTCACTTTTTCAGTCCGGATATCCTCACTACATGGAAGGACACATTCAACCTGGAGTTTTCTTTGAGAAAAGCATTAAAAGCAAATCAATTCGAACTCCATTACCAGCCGCAGAAAGACATAAAAACGGGAGGGATTGTCGGATGTGAGGCTTTATTAAGATGGAAACATCCCGATGAAGGCTATATCCCGCCAGATCACTTCATACCATTGGCTGAAAGCAGCGGAATGATGATTGAATTGGGCGAATGGGTTTTACGGGAAGCATGCAGACGAAATAAACAATGGCATAGTAGTGGAACTTACCGCGGACTTATCGGCGTCAATTTATCAGCAAAGCAGTTACAACAACCCGGGATGGCAGAAAAGGTGAAAGGAATACTGGCTGAAACCGGTCTTTCTGCTGCGTATTTGGAGCTTGAAATCACAGAGAGTGCGGCAATTTTCCAAAACAATGAGGTATTGGAAAATCTCATGCAGTTGAAAGATCTAGGTGTTCACCTTTCCATCGACGACTTTGGTACGGGCTATTCCTCTTTGAGATACTTGAGCGTATTTCCAATCAGTAAGTTGAAAATTGATAAAATGTTCATGAAACAAGAAGTACAACATAACCAGGCAATTGTAAAATCAATTATCAGCATGTCCCATTCCATGGAAATGAAAGTGATAGCGGAAGGTGTGGAAACAAAGGAACAGCTTGTTTTCCTGGAAAAGGAAAATTGTGATGAGGTGCAAGGTTATTATTTTTATAAACCACTTCCCCTCAAGGAAGCAAGCGAGTTGCTTTTGCAAGCACAGTGAAGGGATAAAATCAAACAAACCCCCCGACGACCGGGGGGCTGTTTTTGTTAGATGGTTGAATGAGGTTCAATTAGCAGTAGAAAGCTGCACCAACGATGATGAGTAAAATGAAGAGAACTACGATCAAAGCAAAGGAGTTACCATAGCCGCCGCCATAATAGCCGCCGACGTTGCCTCCGCCGCAGTAACCTCCACCATAAGGGTAACCAAAGGACATACATACTCACCTCCTGAATGTTTACAATTTACTATATGGAAAGTGCGGATGGTTTGTATGGACGTATGCCTATTAGAAAGAAAGTAAAGCAGGAATTGGGCGGGAGGGACAAGGGAAAAGCTTATTGCGGAAAAAGGACTGTTTCACCATACACCTCAACCTTTGGAAGCAGTCCTTTTCTGATTGTTGGTCATCCAGCCGACTCTTCCATTAGTGGAAAGTCGTCGGTATTTCATTCTTCACTGTTTTTTTCTTCTTCGTTGATCAGTTCACGCTTTCCTTTCAGCAGCCGGACTTGATCGTTTTCATATCCTGCTTCAAAACGGTAATGGTAAACTCTTGTAAAAACTTTATCAGGGCTGCTGCGCTCTTCATGCTTCACTTCCATGTTTACTTCTGCACGGTTGTTATCTTCGTTAAATTGGATATCCATTTCCGATGTCTTGGTATCCACGATATAGATGTAATCCTCACGGAATTGCTGGTAGCTCGTTTCCGTTTGCCAGTCACTGCCGAGCAGGGTATATGCATTGATGAAATCACGGATGGAGATACTTTCGAAAAAATAGTTGATCATATATTTAGCGTCTTCTTTTAACTTATCTGGATCCAATTCTTGAGCGTTGGCAATAGCACTTTCGTAATCCAGATTCTTTTCGTCTGCTTGTTCTGACCATTGTTTTGCTTGGTCGATCACTTGCTCCATCGGGATGCTGAATCCCATACTTCCATCATCCATTCCGGCAGAATTGACGGCAATCACTTTACCGGAAGCGCGATTTATGAGGGGACCGCCGCTGTTTCCGTGATTGATTTGTGCAGAGATTTGATAAGCATTCTCATAATCAAAACCATCAATTTCAAAGGAACGATTCAGCCCGGAAATTATTCCCAATGTAACAGAGTTTTGAAAGCCTAGTGGACTGCCGACAGCAAGAATTTCATCTCCCAGTTCAGCCTCGAAACTAGTGTCGAGAATCGCTGGAGACTGATTGGCGAGTTGAGGAACACGAATGACAGCGATATCGAGGTTATCCCCTTTTCCCACCAAGGCTGCAGTGTAAGTTTGAGCATTTGCGGTTTTGACATAGATCGTTTCGGCTTCTTCGACCACATGGGCGTTGGTTATGATATCGCCTTTGTCATTATATAAAAATCCGGAACCGATTTTTTCATTCCATTTATCCAACGCTTCTACCTGGACGACGTTTTTTTGTGATTGGTGAATAATCGATTTTAAATTCACTGTGTCCTGCTGTTCTTCAACTTGGTGAGCAAGCGTGTTTTTCAATTCCAGTGATCGTCCATCCCACTTTTGGTACATCAGAAACACTCCTGCCGCTCCGATAAATAGAAACAAAACGGTTAAAAGAACCGGAAGTATAAATTTTCTGTTTTTCATTATCTCACTCCGTCTTTCTGTAAGTCATTAGTCGAGGAACCATTTTACTTTCTCGATTTCTACATTGGAAGTATCCTTTGCTTTGGTATCAAAATGAGTGAACTCAAACTTGCCTTCCTCTCCTGGGTAGAGGGTATCCGGATATACATATACTTCATTGGTCAACAACTCATCGCCATCTGGATCGAGAATCTTATAATCAACCGATATGGAATAAACCGGGACCGTGGCGATACTTTTCAGTTTACCACTGACTACGGCATTTCCTTGTTCATCCTTGGAAATGGACACCTCGGTCATTTCGACGGCGTCATTTTTATTTTGATCCTGTTCTTTTTCTGCAGCGGTAACCGCTTGTTCGATTCGGTTTTGCTGTTCTGTTTCGAAGGCTGTTTTTTCTTTTTCTATAGTGGTTTGCAAGCTTTGCAGTTTGTCTGAATCGGGAACATAATTCAGCCCTTCTTCCACGACATCCCTTGCGTCGGTGAATTGTTTTTGGGACAACTGTTCATTCGCCGTCGAGAAAATGTAAGAAATGATTTGTTCTTCTATGCTTGCGGAGATGTTTTCCGCTTCTTCACTATTGATCGCCTTTGCTTGCCATAATAATGTTTTCAACTTTTCAATCGAGGGATCTTTTTCCATCGCTTCTTGTAATTGATTAAGCTGTATTTCACTTCGTTTTTCAACGACTTCGTCTATAATGACATCGACTGCTTCTCCGTCGTAGACCTTTAAATTATTTTCTGCTTCATCTATCTTTTCCAGAGATTTTTGGTAGTTTTCCTCTGATGCATAATCTGCTGCTTGTTTTAAGTCCAGCTTTGATTGGAGGGCAACCTCCATAAATGATTTATTTTCAAGGGCAGCAGGGAAATTCTCTTTTTCCCGAAGAGCTGTTTTAAAATGGACGAGCGCTTCGTCGTATGCACCATCCAAGGCTTTTTCTTCACCAGCCTTAAATGCTTCCTTGGCCTGATGAGACTGATGCTGTAAATAAAAATAGCCAAAACCGACAGCCACTATAGTGATAATGAAGGAGGCGACCGGTAAATACCAAATCCGTTTGCTGATCGTCGGTTCTGCAACACGATCATAGCGATCCTCCGGTAATTTTTTTCCGCATTGAATACAAAACAGTTCGTCATCGTTCGTTTTGCTTCCACAATATGGGCAATAAAGCATTAGCACACCCGCTTTCTTTTCTGGGAAACTAGTTTTATGTCGCGAGTCCCAAAGAATAGTTTACCACAATCCGGGCAACATCCGTACCCATTATTTGTTAATAAATTTTTGGGTTATGGGGGAAAAATAATCAAGAAAGACAGGCAATTCAGCAAAGTTTGATGGAGATGTTGCCGGATAGGAAACTATTGATTACAATAGAATCGGAGGTGTAGAGGATGATAAGTACTGCTTTGGCAATCGTTTCAGTCGGAATTCTTCTTTTGAATATCGGATACTGCATATTTGATAACAGTTAAAGGAAGCTTAAGCGATAAAACCTCCCGTTTTAAAATGGGAGGTTTTGCATGTCAATCACCTGTATGGGGAGTTTTGACCAGTTGTTTCAGCAGACGGGTGATATGCTTCTGGTAATCTTCATCATCGTTCAGTTTTATACCGAAAATATGATGATTGTAATGGCGTTTTTCCCAAACGACTGTTCCGACAGCCTGACAATCTGTTTTCATTAATTGGAAAGTAACTTGTACCATATCTCCTTTTTTTAGGGGACAAGCTTGCCCCTGTTTAACCCTGATGCCATTCATGCTGACGTCGAGAACGGAAGTGTGGTGGATCGTTTTTTCGTTTTCGGTGAGAATTTTTATCTTCCCGTTTATAGGAGAGGCAAACGTATACCGGTATGCCTCGTTGCGTTTATAGTACATCTGTAATCCTCCCAGGAAAATAGTACCTTGAATCTGGTCTATAATAATGTTTTACGTGGATAGGTGATATTGTCGAAATATCTGCCTATCTTTTTATTTTATCATAAATTGTTATAAAATTTTGTCTAATTTTGCGATTCCCTTTACTTATCCTAGTTCCTCTGACATAATCATGTAGGTTCAAAAAAAGAAAAAGTGAAAGGTCTTGGGAACGTTGAAGGGGAATATAGCGGGAAGAGAAATACATTATTTGCAAGAATCGATTGCTGAAAAACGAAGACAAATGATTCAGGCGGCAAACACAAATGGGCTATCCAGTCTCATTACCCTGAAAATCAGTCAAGAACTCGATGGTTTGCTTAATCAGTATACACGAGTCCGACAAGTGATCAAGTGAGATTCCAGAGAAAGACAAGCTAACTACATCCAGAAAAGCAAATGGAGGAATGAAATCAGCAAGCTGTTAGGAGGGTAACCAGGCCGAAGATGGATAATTCTCAGTCGCTTTTGGAAAAAATCGAATACTTACGCAACAAGATGACCAGCGTCGCCCTCCGCAAAGGCTTCACAAGCAATGAATCCATTTCATTAAGCCAGGAATTGGACCACTTATTAAACACCTATGAAAAGAGTAAAAAAAACAAGCATAGATCGTAGAAAAGCAAAGTACCTCAGCTAAATGTAAAACGGAACCTGCCGAGAGGGAAAGGGAGCGAATTGGCGTTGCGGATGCCGCCAAAGGAAAAGGAGGGGATGACAATCGGCAAGTAGGAAGTCTTCTGTTTTGACAGAAGATAGTAATCATGCTGATGCATTCCTTGTGTGACGAAGAACCTCATACAAGGAATGCATAGTGTTCAACTTTAGCAAGCACCAAGCACCCGGCTTTTTTACATGTTTCGCTCCAAAAACTTCTCCAGTCTGTTCAGTCCTTCTTCTAATGTGTGCAAATCATAGGCATAAGAAAGACGCAGAAACCCTTGTCCCCCTTCTGAAAAAGCATCGCCTGGAACAAGAGCCAGCCCTGCTTCCTCAACTAATCTTGACGCTAACTCATATGAGGAAATTCCATCTAGTTCTATACCGATGAAGAAATAAAAAGCCCCGTCAGGTTTGATGACGTTCAACCCCATATTCACCAGTCGTTCATATACATAATCACGTCTTTTTCTATACTGATGTCTCATTTCAATAGGGTCTTGTCGACCGTTTTTCAATGCTGCTATTGCAGCATGCTGACTGATGGAGGTGGCACAGGATACGTTATATTGATGAACTTTCAGTATATGTTGACATAGCCATGCGGGACACAGCAAGTAGCCGATGCGCCATCCAGTCATAGAGTGGGATTTTGACACGCCGTTGATTATGATGGTTTTCTCCCTGACTTGAGAAAATGTACCGAGTGAGATATGTTCATGCTCATATACGAGTTCACTGTAAATCTCATCTGCCAGAATAAAAATGTCTTTGTCAGCCAACAAATCGGCAATCTCCTGAAGTTCTTGCCTGTTAAGACTCATTCCCGTCGGATTGGAGGGATACGGGAGGATGATACATTTTGTTTTATTCGTGATGTGCGTTTCAATCAAATCTTTCGTCAGTTTAAAAAAGTTTGGGCGAGTATCGACGTGGACAGGCGTTCCGCCCGCCAGGCGGATTAAGGGTTCGTACCCTGGATAAACAGGGGAGGGGAGGATCACTTCATCCCCTGTTTCGATAATCGTCCTCAAGGTAATATCGATTGCTTGGGAAGCCCCGACTGTGACGATGACTTCATTGCTCGGATTGTAGGATAACTGGTAATTATCTTTTGCGAAGTCGGTGATTGCCTGACGCAAAGGGAGCAAACCGGCGTTATGTGTGTAAGTTGTCTGATTTTGATCGATCGCTTGTATGCCGGCGTTTTTCACATGATCAGGAGTAGGGAAATCAGGCTGCCCGATTGTCAGGGAGACGATGTCCTGCTTATCACTTACCATGTTGAAAAACTTTCTGATTCCTGATATTTGCAAGGATTTTACTTGGTCATTTAGAAGATGTTCCACATTTCCGACCTCCTGAAAAGTTCTCTAATTGTTCACACAATTATGATAAATGCAAGGTATTATTTTAGTATAATGAGATAGAGAGAGAATCAATCAAGTATATAAGGGGTGATCGTTTTGCGAAATCGTCCTTCCGCTTTCACCGAACTGGTGAAGAGAAATAAAGAGGAGTTGTTAAAAAACCCTCAAGAAATGGCAAAAATGGAAAAGAAACTCGATGCAAAACAAATAAAAAGAACCAAATAACCTGACTGGTAAACTGATGATACCATAATACAGAGTAATCTAAAACCAGAAAGGCCAAGGAACCGACATTGTCAAGGACAAAGGAATAAGCCAGGAAAACCGAACGTGCACCGATGCCAGCCCTCCGTGCCCGTTCGGTTTTTCCTTTGCTTTTTTTGTTGTTAGCTGGATAGGATCGTGATGGAACAACTATTTTCGCTTAAATTGGACGGTTTTTCCAGCGGATTTTCTTTTCCCCGCATTCCCCGTTTTTAATATTTGCTTGAAATGCATAAATTCGATATAATATTCCTATTTTGAACCTAGTAATTTCCAATTAAGCAAATTTGTCAAAGGATGTGTCTATATGATGCAGGAAGTCGGTTTGGTACTGGAAGGAGGCGGCATGAGAGGTGCCTATACAGCTGGGGTGTTAGATGCTTTTCATGACAGCGGGATTGTTTTCCCTTTTGTTGCAGGCGCTTCAGCTGGGGCTTGTAATGCTACTTCCTATGTAGCGGGGCAACGCGGGCGGAATTATAAAGTATTGGTCGAATATGGAAGCCATCCAGAGTATATCTCACTAAAAAGAGCTGTTACGAGGAAAGAGCTGTTCGGAATGGATTTTATTTTTGATGTTCTGCCGAATCAGCTTGTTCCTTTTGACTTCGCCTCTTTTTTTAACAGCAATATCCGTTTTGTGGTTAGCACCACTGATATCGACACGGGGGAACCAGTATACCATGATACTTTTCACTCGAATGAAGAATTACTTACTATCATCCGTGCTTCCAGTTCCCTTCCCTTTGTCGCACCTAGCATCTCCGTACAAGGCAGGAATTTAATGGATGGAGGAATCGTTGATCCCATTCCCTTGCAGCCATCAATCGATGCGGGAAACCGTAAGCATGTAGTGGTGCTCACCCGAAATCAGGGCTATGTGAAAAAACCAATGAAATTTTCCTGGTTGTTGAAACGGTCATTTAAAGAACATCCTGCGCTTGTCACAGCCATGCAAAATCGATATAAACGGTACAATGAGATGGTGAAGCGGCTGGAAGAGATGGAAAGAAATGACCAAGTATATATTATTCGGCCGAAACAGCCATTGGAAGTAGGCAGAATCGAACGAAACAAGTCCAAATTGGATGCACTTTATCAGCAAGGTTATCAGGAAGGGAAACAGCAAGAAGAGGCGGTTATTCGCTTTGCCAGTCCTGTGGAAGAGCCTCTCATGTCCTGAGAAGTATAAAGTCTGATGCAGGTGGATAGGCTGAAATCAAAGGGAATGAAGAGGTGAGCCTATGAACACTTGGATTGATAAATCTGAATTCGGTTTTACTTCCATCGTGAATAAAAATCAACTGCATACTTTAGGAATTTCAGATGATTATTTGTATGTTATATTGGGTTTCGTCACTATTTTGATTTGTTTTTGGCTGATCAGGCCGTTGGTAAGGTTTATGGTTTTGCTGAAATGGGATGATTTAATAGCCTATCTGATCGGCGGAATATTGTTGCTGTCTTCCTTGCTGCTCCTTATTCGGACAACTGGGGAAGGGGTCCAAGGTCGAGGCGGCCAGCTATCCTATCTTTTGCTCGGTTTTGTGTTGTTCGGAGCTTGTTTATGCGTGCTGAAAGTCATCAAAACGATGGTTAAACATTTTAATAAACAAGCCGGATCGTAATGGAAAACGGTAAAAAATTCCTTTCTGCAACATGGCGAAGAAAGGAATTTTTTATGGATTTATACCCCTTTTCATACTATAGAGGATATATGGTAGCCGTGTTGTTTATTTTCCGTTTGCAGTCTGTTTGATATTATTGAGGTATTGTATGACTCAGCCTGCTATGATGTCGTCAAAAAGAGAAGGGCCGAGTTTTTCTAAGATTGCATGACATTGGATGTGCTCGGCTTTGTTTTTATAGGAGATGGAAGAATCACGGCGTCTGTTATTCTTCCCCTGTGACGCCCATCTCCTTCTGCATGGCGGTGTGCCATTTAATCGCATTTTCTGCCAATTCCACCGGTGAAGTATGGGTCGGAGATTGTGATAAAACTAACTGCTTCTCTGTTTCTGTCAGTCTGTTAAAAGCGTCTTTAAGAGTGGAAGATTGATCCATATATTTATTCAGCTCATAGAGAAAATCCTGTAACTCCAGCATACGAAAACCTCCTTTTACAAAACCATTTCCGAATGGAAACCGAACTAAACCAATAAATCGCTCTCAGGTAAAACAAATGGTTCTCTGTCCAATGTATGGTGTGATTTTTAAAGCCACTAACTCCTTCTCGAAAGGCTCCTTCCATCAAAAAGGCTATTATTCTCAAGCCGCAGAGGAAATAAACTCGCTTTCCGCGAACGAACGTCCGAGCCTTCTCGCAAAGCCGCCGCAGAGTCTCGGACGCCTGTTTTTTTAAAAGGTCTTGGCTTATTTCCTTTACTACGCACCATTTCACTCTAAAAAGGCAAAAACCGAAGGAACTCGAAGTCTAAAACATTCGAATTCCTTCGGTTTTTTATGCTATGTGCCCATCAATCAGTTGAAGTCTTGGTTGGTCAGTGCTTTTTTTGTTTTCTTCGCGGCCGTCTTTCCCACTGGCCGAGTGAAGAGGGAGTATAATAAGAAGAAGGTTGTTTACGATCGGTTTCCTTTTTATCAGGAAAAGACCATCCCAAATAAGAGGAGAGTATTTTTTTCGCCTGCGTCAGGCTCATTTGCGGCTTCGGATTGCGAAAATCTTTGTCAGTCGCGCCAAGATGTTTCACTTCTTGGAAATCTTGTTTGGCAGGCGGGACATGAAAGTAAAAGTCGCTTACTTTGACCAGCAGTGTGGAGTGTTGCCGACTTAACTTCGGTCGGTCAGAGAAATGCAAGCCGATTTTTTCGGCGTGTTTTTCCTCAAGCAATTTGTTGATTGCCTGCTTTTTCATATCGTACAACTGCCGGGGATTCGGGGCAGTCTTTGCATGGCGATTCACAATGAACAGCGCTTTGGCAATATCATTCAGACTGTTCGTTTTGTTATTCATATAACTGTCCTCCTTTTCAACGAGTTAGAGGTAAATGGGAAATAATATCCGGGCCAGGGAGAAAACCCCGGCCTGATGGAAAGTCCCTTAGTTGCTCATTTTTTTAATGTCTTCTACTATTTTGTCCATTTGCGCTGCTTTAGTGCCATCATAAGCTTTGATGGCATTTCCTTCCGGAGAAACCAAGTAAAAGCTTGTTGCGTGTAAATATTGATCGGAATCATCCAATTCTTCGACTAATGCTTTGAATGAATTAATCGAGAACTCTTTTATTTCGGAAAATTCATATCCCGTAAGCAAGTCCCAATTGTCGAATTCGCCTCCGCGTTCTTTGCTATACTGTTTCAACTTTTCAGGAGAATCGTGTTCTGGATCGATACTGAAAGAAACAAGACGTACATCCAGGTTTTCCTCTTTTAATTTATCCTGGAGACGAGCCATGTTAGCTGTCATTGGAGGACAAACTGTTTCACAGTTAGTGAATATCATATCAGCCACCCAAAACTGACCGTCCAAATCCTCTTTGGAAACTGTATCGCCATCTTGGTTTTTATAGGAAAAAGGTTCGACTTCATAGGAAAAGTCCCCTTCATATTTTGGTCCGCAGGCAGCCAAGAATAGCAGAGAAAAAATCCCTGCGGCCATTGTCATCCTTTTCATGCTCATCTCCAAAAACCTCCGTGAATCCTTGATCTGTTTGTCCATCATTTTAGCATGGCTGGTTAAAAAATACTATGTCCGTTCTGTGAAGTATCTTTTTTAGCGTCGTGCTACTGTTTCGATTGTAGTTGAAAAAGAGTGATTTCAGGAGCACATAAAAAACGGTAGGGAAGCCTGGTGGTCCCTATCCCTCTGCTAACATACAACTGCAAGCGATCTCCAATCCGGTAATTCCCTTCAACATATTTCTCCGCGTAGGCGGGTGTGTAAATATGCCCGACCAATGGAATTTGCACTTGCCCCCCGTGACTGTGCCCGGAAAACTGTACATCTATCGGATATTGTTTTGCTTTGTCCGCATAGTCCGGTTCATGAATCATCACCATCGTAAAAGCATCTGGATCGGTCCCTTCCAAAGCCTTACTCAAGTCAGGACGACCGAGCATCACATCGTCCACCCCTGCCAGGGTGATGGAGTCATCGCCTTTCGTCAAGATCGCATGATTGTTTTGTAAAAGCTTGAAGCCGCCGGAATCCATGGCTTCTCTTACTATTTCTGTCCCATACCCCCCGTGATCATGGTTGCCGTAAATCCAAAACTTTCCCTCCGGCCCATGGATGTTTTTCAAGACATTCTTTATCCTCTGATCCCATTCAAACTTATCCGGTTCATCTACTAAGTCTCCTGTGAACAAGACAATATCCGGGTCATGACTGTTGATTTCCGCTGATAGCTGGTCTAATTGCTCTAGTGAATAATGAAAACCGACATGTGTATCAGAAAACTGCAGTATTTTTAACCCATCGAAAGATTTAGGGATTTTATCAGAAGTGAGTGTTTCTTTATGAAGTTTGAGCATGCCAGGTTCTATCTCTCTGGCATAATAGTAGGTTCCTCCTCCCACACCGAACAATGCAAGGACAGAAGCTGCCATTTTTTTAAGGAATGATCTGCGGTTCATCTATGTCCAAACCCTTCTTATGCTAGATTAATCTAGTAGCATTATAGCATGGAATGGAAATTTTGCATGGACATAAAAAAAATGAAGTGATGTGGAAGGGTTTTCATAGGTTCTATGGAAATGTTTAAGGGAGGGGGGATAGGAATGGAAAATGAGACAGTCATCATCACAGGAGGCTCCAGCGGGATGGGGAAGCATATGGCCAAACGAATGGTCGAAGGTGGAGCGAACGTAATGATTACAGGAAGAACGGAAAAAACTTTGCACGATACAGTGAAGGAATTGGAAAATGCCGGACAAGGCAAATCCGCCTATACAGTGATGGATGTCAGAGAACCCGACGAGGTGACAGCTTTGTTGGATAATACGATTTCAACTTTTGGAGGGGTGGATCATTTAATCAATAATGCTGCCGGAAACTTTGTATGTGCAGCTGAAAAACTGTCCGTCAACGGCTGGAAAGCAGTAGTGGATATTGTTCTGAATGGAACTTTTTATTGCAGCCGGGAAATCGGTAAATACTGGATCGAAAAGAAGCAAAAAGGGAGTATTATCAACATGGTGGCGACCTACGCATGGAACGCAGGGGCTGGGGTCATCCATTCGGCGGCTGCAAAAGCCGGGGTGCTTTCGATGACCCGGACACTGGCGGTCGAATGGGGGAGCAAACACGGTATCAGGGTGAATGCGATTGCCCCCGGTCCAATTGAGCGGACAGGAGGAGCTGAGAAACTGTTCGAATCTGAGAGTGCAACGCAAAAAACACTGGAGTCTGTTCCGCTTCACAGGCTGGGGAAACCGGAAGAAATTGCAGAGCTGGCATATTTCCTTTGTTCGAAACATGCTGCCTATATCAATGGAGAAGTAGTGACCATGGATGGAGGGCAGTGGTTGAATAAACATCCTTTTTAATTAATCCTTTCACAATATAAGGATAAATCACTTTCCATTACAGAAACTCAATAAAGTGCAGGAATAGAACTCTTTTGTTACCCTGGTGTTTCAGCAAAAAGCAGACAGGGAATAATTCCGTTCATTCTTTGGCTGATGAGGGTTCGGGGCAGGTGTGGAGGAAGGATGAACGCTATTTGGAAAAGCTTGATTCATTTGCCCATACGATTCCAGCTCCGTATAATTTCAAAAAGAAAAACCGGACGGATTCGATTGCTCAGGAAATCGAATCCGTCCGGTTTTTCTTTTGTCAGAATATGCGTTTGTATCGGTAGCTTGTCAAACTAAATAAAAAATGACTGAAAAAAAGTGAAGGGCGGTTCCCGCCAAAACAAATAAATGCCAGATTGCATGGTGGAATTTAAATCCTCTCCACATGTAAAAAACAGATCCGATTGTGTACAGGATACCGCCGACTACAAGCAGAAGCAGTCCGTTAAAATGAAGGTTCTCTACAAGCGTTTTCCAAGCGAAAACAATTTGCCAGCCGACGACAATATAACCGATAGTAGAAACGAACAAAAAACGTTTGACAAAAAAACATTTAAAAATCGTACCGGCGATCGCTATCCCCCAGACGATGCCGAACAAGGTCCAACCTAGCCAGCCTTTTACTGCCACAAATAAGAAAGGGGTATAGGATCCGGCGATAAAGAAATAAATGGAGGCATGGTCGAGAATTTCAAAAACATCTTTTCCCCGTCCTTTGGGTAAAGCATGGACAAAAGTCGAAGAAAAATATAGTAAAACCATCGTTGTGCCAAAGAGAGTGAAACTTACCACATGCCAGACTGTTCCGTACTGCGTTGCATAAACAATCAGAGTTACCAGAGCAGCGATGCTGAATACGGCGCCGACTGCGTGTGTTATTGCGTTGGCGATCTCCTCGTTTTTTGAAAAAGTATGGGTTTGAGCCAAATTGATCGTCCTTCCACAGGGGAATTGTCCCCAGCTTCGTTAATGTCCCTTTATTATACACTTATTGCCGGATATTATAAAGAATAGCGTTTCAACCGGAGAAGTGAAGTGTAAATAGTAGGTGGCAGTTGTCGATTTTAGTCGGTAATTCCTCGTGGGCAATCAGGATGATGGAATGGTTTTCAAGACTCGATTGTGGTAAAATTATCTTGGATACGAAGCGTGAAACTCCTTCAACTGCTAAAAAGGAGTGTCAACAAATGAACAGTACACAAAGCAAAGAAATGACAGAAATGGTAGTGGAAGATTTAATGATCCCTGCCGAGAAAGTAGCACATGTTCAAATGGGTAACCCCTTAGAGCATGCTCTGCTGGTACTGGTGAAATCTGGTTATTCGGCAGTGCCTGTGCTTGATGCTTCTTTCAAATTGCAGGGAACAATCGGCAAAACAATCATTTTAAATGACATCCTCGGACTGGAACGGTTTGAAATGGAGAAATTATCAGTTACCACAGTCCGTGAAGCGATGAATACGGATATCCCGTGCCTAACCAAAGAAGATGATTTTTTAAAAGCATTAAAAGCGGTGATCAATCATCCTTTCATTTGTGTCGCTGATTCGCAGGGTTATTTCGACGGTATTGTGACAAGAAGATCGATTTTAAAGCAGTTGAACAAAAATCTTCACGCAAGCAAGCATCCCCCGGTCACAGAGATGGTTAACGGGAAAAATTGAAAATAATCGTCGGTTAGGGTTCTTGCTCCGTCAAGGGCCCTTTTGTATGCAAAGATTGCTGCATATTATCCTGCAAAAATGGAAAAAGTGTACAGGAAGCACGGCAAACAGAATAAAATTCTTGTACCCTTATTTGAAAATTTGATAAAGTGTAAAGCAGAGTATGATAAAAATGGAGGGACAGTAAATGAAAATGATGGATGCAAATGAAATAATTTCTTTCATTTCTAATAGCAAAAAATCGACACCAGTCAAAGTATATCTAAAAGGCAGTCAATTGAATACAATTGACTTTGGTGAGCTTATTCAGGACTTTGTCGATGAAAAGACAGGCGTTCTGTTTGGTGAATGGAAAGACATAGCAACTGTACTGGATACATACAAAGAACAAATAGAAGATTATGTGGTCGAAAATGATCGCAGAAACTCGGCTATCCCATTACTGGATTTAAAAGAAGTCAATGCTCGAATTGAGCCGGGTGCGGTTATACGAGACCAAGTCGAAATCGGGGACGGCTGTGTCATTATGATGGGAGCTATGATAAATATCGGATCGGTTGTCGGTGAAGGCACTATGATTGATATGAATGTAACACTTGGAGGAAGAGCCACTGTCGGTAAAAATTGTCATATAGGCGCCGGCGCAGTACTTGCCGGAGTAATCGAGCCGCCTTCGGCCAAACCTGTGGTGATTGAGGACGGCGTAGTTGTCGGAGCAAATGCCGTTATTCTTGAAGGAGTAACCGTGGGAGAAGGGGCAGTTGTTGCTGCTGGAGCAATTGTAACGAAAGATGTACCAGCCAACACTCTTGTTGCTGGCACTCCTGCAAAGGTTCTGAAGGAAATAGATGACCAAACGAAGTCTAAAACAGAAATAAAAGCAGAACTAAGAAAATTGGATCAGTGATGATCAAATCACTTTGACAGCAAAAAGCAGGAGATTTTTCTCCTGCTTTTTGCAATTAGGGATGAATGGATCTCACGGTCTGAGAATTTTGCTGACCCGTTGATTATAAAAAGCATGTAAGAGCATATTGGAAGTATCTAGTAGGGGAGGATTGACCATTGAATCAGCAAGAATTAGTGAATATAAGAAGGGATTTGCATCAAATACCGGAATTAGGATTCCAGGAATATAAGACCCAGCGATACTTGCAGGAAGTAATTGCCTCTTTTCCGCAAAAGCACCTTACCATTAAACCATGGAGAACTGGCTTATTGGTGAAAGTATCGGGAAACAAAGCTGCACGGTTGATTGGCTATCGTGCAGATATTGATGGATTGCCAATAACAGAAGAAACAGACTATCCGTTTTCGTCAAAGCACCAAGGGAATATGCATGCTTGTGGACATGATTTTCATATGACCATCGCATTGGGAGCATTACAACGTTTGGCGGAAAAACCGATAGAGGACGATGTGTTGTTTATATTCCAGCCGGCGGAGGAGGGCCCCGGTGGTGCTTTGCCGATGCTGCAGACAGCTTTGTTGGATGATTGGAGACCGGATGTTCTATTTGCTCTTCATGTAGCCCCTGAGCTCCCTGCCGGCACGGTTTCTTCCAGAGGTGGTTTACTCTTTGCCAATACGAGCGAATTGTTTATCGACTTTAAGGGTAAAGGCGGCCATGCCGCCTATCCCCATTTGACTCATGATATGGTGGCTGCCGCCAGTAGCTTTGTCACCCAGTTGCAGCAAATTGTGGCCAGGCGGATTGATCCGTTGCAAAGTGCCGTGGTGACGATCGGAAAAATCACTGGAGGCTTTGTCCAAAATGTGATTGCAGAAAATGCCCGCCTTGAAGGGACGATCAGGACTCTTGATCCTGCAGCAATCGGCCTTGTGAAACAGCATATAGAACAGCTCGCTAAAGGTCATGAAATAAGTTTCGATTGCAAAATAAACATTGATTATGGGTCCAATTACCACCAAGTCTACAATACAACGGAATATATTGAGCGATTCAAACGAATTGTTTCACAAGAAAAACTATCGTGGAAAGAAGCGAAAGCTGCTATGACAGGTGAAGATTTTGGATATATGTTGAAGGAGATTCCTGGATTCATGTTTTGGTTGGGGGTCGATTCCCCTTATGGATTGCATCACAGCAAATTAAGCCCTGTGGAAGATGCTCTGTCGACTGGTGTACTTGTTGTGGAAAAGACGATAAGAAATTTGTGAAGGTGAAAGCTTTATTCGTTCTTCTTCTATAGTATGGTCCTGGAATTTTTCCTTTTCGCTAAGGACTGTTTTAGACGGAATTACGATTTTTCGAAACATTTTCAGCTGACGCTGCTGGCAGATTCCGGCTATTTCTTCGTATACTCTTTGTTTTTCAGGGTAGTCTATTAAGGATTATTCTAACTAGGAGGTATTTGGATGCCGCGAATAGGAATAGAAGGTACACTTTCGGATGTAAAGGGAGCATTACAGGAGCGGGGTTATGAATTGGTTGAATTGAGACAAGAATCAGATGTGCAAAATTGTGATTGCTGTGTCATTTCCGGCCAGGACAAAAATGTTATGGGAATGACGACGGCAAGTACTCAATCTCCTGTCATCAATGCCAACGGGATGACTGCTGATGAAGTTTGCCAGCAGGTTGATAGTCGTTTTCAGTAACGAGACCGATAGAGAAGAGGCCGGCTCCTGGTAAAATGAAGCCGGCCTCTTCTCTATTTCTTATTTAGATTGTTTATCAACATTGACTTGGTGGGGATATGGAATGTCGATGCCAGCTGCATCGAATTCTTCTTTGATCCGTTTCCTTAAATCCCGCTCTACTTCCCATTGCAGCATGTTTTCCGTTTGGCCGAGGACCCGCAGAACGATATCAGAGGAGCCGATACTTTGCACTCCCAACACGTCAGGGCCTTCTGCGAAACGTTCATCGTTTTCGCGGAAGTCGTCGCAAATGCGTTGGAGGACTGTCATTGCTTCATCAATGCTGTCTTCGTAGCTGATTCCGATATCCACCAGCGCCCGCATGGTACCGCGAGAATGGTTGCTGACACTGGTGATTTCCCTGTTCGGAACAAAATTCAACGTCCCATCGAAGCTGCGGATTTTGGTTGTCCTTAGCCCGATTTCTTCGATGATTCCATCGAATCCTCCTAGGGTTACATACTCATCCACTTCCACCTGTTTTTCCAGCAAAAGAAAAAAACCTGTTACGACATCGCTGACTAGACCTTGCGCTCCGAACCCGATGGCAAGACCCAGGACACCAGCTCCTGCAAGCAACGGGCCGATCGGGATTTCGAAAATACCGAACAGCATAACGATGAATAAAAAGATAAGCACATACGAGTAAACATTGATCAGCAGCTTTTCCAATGTTCTCATCCGGCCTTCAGAAATTTTTTCCCTTCTTCCTGCCCCGGAAAGAGTTTTAGCAATGATTTTTTTTCCGAGCGGTGCGGCAACTGTGAACCCGATGATCAATAGAATGATTTGTAATCCATAGCCGATTACCAGTTCGAGGAGTGCCCCGAAATCCAGTGACAAGCCTTCTTGAAATATGTCCATACTAAGTCTCCTTTCTATGTATTGTTAGGTTAAAAGAAAAAAAGACTGTTTGCAACTAAACAGGACAACCACCACCATTTTTCCTGATAATGCTCCAGATTTATCAAGGAATTTTGCATTACCTGAAGAAAAATGTTTATTTTTGACTAGGAATCGTTCGTCCTTTATAATGTTTTTTGTAAATCAACAGCGTTCGTTGAAATATAGAGAAGCAATGTGGAGGGATTACATATGGCAGAACGTATGGTAGGAAAACAGGCTCCTAGGTTTGAAATGGATGCCGTACTATCTAATAAGGAATTCGGTAAAGTATCATTGGAAGAAAACATGAAAAATGACAAATGGACAGTGCTTTTCTTCTACCCAATGGATTTCACTTTCGTGTGTCCGACAGAAATCACTGCGGTTTCAGATCGGTTCGACGAATTCGAAGATTTGGATGCAGAAGTTATCGGGGTATCTACCGATACCATTCATACCCATCTAGCATGGATCAACACTTCCAGAGAGGAGAACGGTCTAGGTGACCTGGAATACGCGTTGGCAGCCGATACCAATCATCAGGTTGCCCGTGACTATGGAGTCCTTATTGAAGAAGAAGGGGTTGCTCTTCGCGGACTCTTCATCATCAGTCCAGAAGGTGAGTTGCAATATCAAGTAGTAAACCACAACAACATCGGACGAGACGTCGATGAAACGTTGCGTGTATTGCAAGCACTTCAAACTGGCGGTCTTTGCCCGGCGAACTGGAAACCAGGCCAAGAAACTTTGTAATTCGGTTCCGTAAAGACTTAAACGGGTCTAACACATCGTGTTAGGCCTTTTTCACGAAAGAAGGAGGAAAAGGGAATGAAATTGAGAACACCTATGCCTGAGTTGGAAGGTGCTACCGAGTGGCTAAATGGAGAAGTGTCAAAGGAAGATTTAGTCGGAGGTAAGCCGACTTTGATCCATTTTTGGTCTGTAAGCTGTGGACTCTGTAAAGAAGCGATGCCGAATGTCAATGAGTTCCGTGATGAATATAAAGATGACTTAAATGTCGTAGCCGTTCATATGCCGCGTTCAGAAAAAGATTTAGATCTGGACCAGATAAAGGAAGTTGCTGAAGAACACGGGATTTCACAACCCATTTTTGTAGATAACAAACATGCATTGACAGATGCATTTGAAAATCAATACGTACCTGCTTACTATGTATTCGATGCAGAAGGAAATCTACGTCATTTCCAAGCAGGCGGCGGTGGTATGAAAATGCTGCGTAAACGTGTCAATCGGGTCTTGGGTCTAAATGAGAAAAAATAGAAAGACAGCAGGAGAAGGGATTATCCTCTATTCTCCTGCTTTTTTGTTTATATGGAAATTACTCTTCGTAATTATTGGCAATACGATAAAGCACGGGCGTTCGTCCGTAGAAAGCGAGTTTATTTCTTCTTCGGTCTGAGCAAAATGGCTTTTTTTAGAATGGGCCTTTCGATAAAGAGAGGGTGGAAGAAAAATCACACCACCCCAATCGACAGAGAACTTTATTATCATTCCCCTTTGTATCTGCAATGACTAACACAGGTTTTCAAAAATCAATCTTCACCATACAAAATGCCTGCCATCAAAACATGTGATCAATGTCCCGGTTTCCTTCAAGAATGGTTGGATTCCTATAATTAGCAATCGATTAAAAATTTTAAAAAAATTGAGTCAAATGGGTGGAAAAATATTTCGTTACCCGATATATTTATATTTACGTGAAAAAATCATCAGGAGGAGGGATAGTCTTGGACACTTTTAAAAAATTGAAAAACTATTATTGGCCATTTAAAAAATTGTTTTTTGCATCCTTGTTTTTTGTCATGCTTGTAACAGCAATAACAGTCATTTACCCGGTGGTTCTGCAATTGACCATCGACAATGTCGTGTTGAAAGGCCAGTACTCGTGGGTGCCGTATTTATCAGTGGGATTTATTCTCATCATGGCCGTGAAAGGAGTCGCAAACTTTTCCCAGCAATACTTGGGGGAATTGTTCGGTGTCAAATCAGTCTATACATTAAGGGACAGTCTATACAAAAAATTGCAAAGGCTTTCGTTCACTTATTATGACAACGCTAGAACAGGGGATTTGATGTCCCGTCTGACAATGGACGTGGAAGGTTTCAAATTTTTCCTTGCTGCTGGCTGTAAAGAATTAATCAAAGTCGTTTTGTTGATGGTTCTAAGTCTGAGTGTCATGTTTTATTATTCCGTACCTTTGGCGCTTGTGACAATGGCCGCCATGCCTTTTTTGGCAGTCGTAGTCTATAAGTTCGACCGGCGTGTCCATCCCTCTTTCCGGAAGATAAGGAAATCGATGGGAAGGCTCAATACACGAATTCAGGAAAATGTCAGCGGAATGAATACGGTAAAGTCGCTTTCAAAAGAAGATTTTGAAATCTACCGTTTTACCGATAAGAATGATAATTACAAAGATAATTATATTGCCACCTCTCATATTTGGGCACGTTACTTTCCGCTCATGGAGTTCATCGGCAATATCTGCATGGTCGCTTTGCTCGCCTACGGTGGTTATTTGGTCATCAGCGGGAATCTAAGCATGGGTGCACTAGTGGCCTTTTTCAGCCTTGTCAATTATATACTGGGACCTTTGATGCAGCTTGGATTCATCGTTAACATGTTCTCCCAGGCGAAGGCATCCGGGGAACGGTTATTGGAAATTCTGGAAGCGGAAGAAGACATCCAGAACACCGAGGATCCTGTAGAAGTTCAACGGTTGCAAGGTCATGTGACTTTCAATAACGTTACGCTTACGTATTCGGAAGATGATGATTCTGCTCTGAAAAATATATCCTTCGACGCACCTCCTGGAACCGTGGTCGGATTAATCGGAGCGACAGGAGCAGGTAAAACGAGTATTACCCAATTGATCACGCGTTTCTATGAACCTGAGGCGGGTGAAGTGTTGGTAGATGGAAGAAAAGTGGAGGAATACGATTTAAAGTCATTACGGCGAAACATCGGATTTGTGTTACAGGAGTCTTTTTTATTTTCCACCTCGATAAAAGAGAACATTGCATACGGTAATCCTAATGCCAGCATGGAAGAGATTGTGGATGCAGCCAAGCGGGCACAGGCACATGATTTTATCATGGAAATGCCTGCCGGTTATGAAACCATGCTTGGTGAAAGAGGAATGGGACTCTCTGGTGGCCAGAAGCAGCGGATTGCGATTGCCAGAGCTATCTTGATTGATCCGAGCATTCTTGTTTTAGATGATGCCACCTCGGCAGTCGACATGGAAACAGAATTTAAAATCCAGAAGGCGTTGAAAGAAGTGATGAAAGATAGGACCACTTTTATCATCGCCCATCGGATTTCTTCTTTGAAACATGCAGACGAGGTATTGGTCTTGGAGGATGGCGAAATCGTCGAAAGAGGCAGACATGAAGAACTGTTGACGAACGGCGGACCGTATCAGCGGATTTACGATATTCAGTATCAGGATAAACAAGAAATCATGAGTGCTGCAAAATAAGGGGGGAGTATTATGGCAAAAACAATAGCTAATCAGCCCAAACGGAGCAGGCACCTTAACCGTTTTTATTACCCGTTGGACCAGGCGGTGGAAAAACCCTTTAATTGGAAACAAATGCTGCGTCTGCTGACATTTGTCAAACCATACACAGGGAAGCTGGTGCCGGGTGCCATCGTTGCCATGCTTATTTCCACACTGATCAGGATGGCTGTGCCTGTTTTGATTGGTAAAGTGGCAATTGACATAGCGATAAAAGATAAGGATGTCGGTTTTCTGACATACCTTGTCATCGGTATTTCGTTATTGTATTTAGTGAGTTATCTTGCGAATACTTTTCGGATAAAATGGGTGAACATACTTGGGCAGAATGTGATTTATGATCTTAGAAGGAACCTTTTTTCCCATGTTCAGCATTTATCCCATAACTTTTTCGATAAACGTTCTGCCGGTTCGATTCTTGTCCGGATTTTGAACGATGTAAATTCTTTACAGGAATTATTCACCAATGGAATCATCAACCTGTTGATGGATGTCGTCATGCTTATCGGTATTGTAGTCATCTTATTTGTGCTTAGTCCTCCGCTTGCATTAGCGGTGATGATTGTACTGCCGATCATGTTCTATATTTCAACAAAGCTGCGTCGAAACATTCGCCGGGCATGGCAGGATGTGCGGATTCAGAAATCAAGGCTGAATTCCCATCTGAATGAAAGCATGCAGGGAATCCGTATCACGCAGTCTTTCTCACAGGAAAAGGAAAACACCGAGTTTTTTGATGGCGTGAACACAGATAACTACGAAAGTGAACGCCTGGCTACCAAAAAAAGTGCATATTTCGGGCCTTTCGTAGAGATGAGTAACGCCATCGGCACAGTTATCCTGATTGCTTATGGATCACATTTATTGTTGCTGGGAGAAGCGAATGGCGGGATTGAAATCGGTACGTTTGTTTCATTCGCTTTTTTCCTCGGTATGTTCTGGGAACCGATTTCGAGGCTGGGGCAGATTTATAATCAGTTGCTTGTTGCAATGGCTTCTTCGGAAAGGATTTTTGAATTCCTCGACGAACAACCGAATGTAGAAGAGAAACCTGATGCGAAGACGATTGAAAAAATGAAAGGGCATATCGAATTTGATAAAGTTCAGTTCTCTTACGACGAAGACAGGATCGCTTTACACGAAATTTCATTGGAAATGAAACCCGGCCAGACCGTGGCACTGGTAGGGCATACTGGATCCGGAAAATCGACGATTGCAAACCTGATCAGCCGATTTTATGATCCTACCAAGGGTGCCGTGAAAATCGACGGAATGGATTTGCGGGATTTAAAGCTTGATAGTCTGCGAAAAAATATCAGTGTCGTGCTCCAGGATACGTTTATTTTTTCAGGTACCATCATGGAGAACATCCGATTTGGAAGACCTGATGCCACAGACGAAGAGGTCTATGATGCAGCAAAAGTCGTCGGTGCGGATGAGTTCATCAGCCGACTGGCCGATGGCTACCAAACGGAGGTCGAAGAAAGAGGGAACATTTTATCAGCAGGTGAGCGACAATTATTGTCTTTTGCTCGGGCATTGTTGGCAGATCCGCGAATACTGATTTTGGATGAGGCAACAGCCAGCATTGATACAGAAACAGAAATGAAGATCCAGCAGGCTTTGCGCAAGCTGTTGAAGGGGCGTACGGCCATCATGATTGCGCACCGTCTCTCCACGATAAGGGAAGCGGACCAGATCATTGTACTGCAACACGGTAAAATCCTGGAAAAAGGCAACCATCAGGAACTGATGCAGCGACGTGGGGAATATTTCGATTTGGTCAAATCACAATTCCAGATGTTGAATGCACTATAAGATAATGTAGTTGAAAAAAGCTTGAACCACAACGCAGAAACCGAACGATATTCGAAATGCTAAGCATTCGAAAGCGTTCGGTTTTTTCTTTCTATAGGACTCTATAAAGTAAGCCATTGAGACATTTTTCTTTTATACAGATTGTTTGATGAATGATTGTCATAGTTTTTTTAGATATCCTCTACTCCGTTGGCTATCTCTTTTATTCACGCATGTAGGCAAGGAAGAAAAATCATGTTAAGGATTGCGCCGCATATATTGGGAGTGGCGATTCCCGAATTGTACAGAAACAGGTGCAATTTTTCCGTTTATCCTTGTTCTGTAAAGGAAAATAAAATGGAATAGGGTGATTTCTTCCAGAAGTTAAGGAGGAAACAGAAAGGGAGGATGCAATATGTTTGCTGACAGTGTAGCGATGAGCAGAGCGTTGACGTCGTTGACGCTAGGCTTTCATATTATATTTGCCACCATCGGGGTGGGCGTACCGCTGATGATTTCGATTGCGGAGTTTATCGGGATAAAAAAGGGAGACGCACATTACATTTTGTTGGCCAGGAGATGGACACGCGGTTTTGTTATTACCGTTGCTATAGGTGTAGTGACTGGTACCGCGATTGGGCTTCAGTTGTCTTTATTATGGCCGAGCTTTATGCAAATTGCCGGTAACGTCATCAGTCTGCCGTTATTCATGGAGACATTTGCTTTCTTCTTCGAAGCCATATTTCTCGGAGCATATTTATATACATGGGACAGGTTTAAAAATCCGATTTATCATTGGATAATATCCATCCCGGTGATCATTGGCTCTACCATGTCTGCGGTTTTCATCACGACGGTCAATGCATTTATGAATGCACCGCAGGGTTTTGAATTGAATGGCCGAACCATTACATCCATTGATCCCATAGCGGCTATATTGAATCCGGCGACACCCGCAAAAGTTTTTCACGTAGTAACATCCGCTTATTTGGCATCTGCCGCTATACTGGCTGCCATCACTGCATTTAACATTTTGAAGAAAAAAACCAACCCGTACTATAAAAAAGCGTTGAAGCTTACGATGACATCGACTTTGATTTTTGCACTCGCTACAGCCATTGCGGGAGATGTATCAGCCAAATACTTAGCAGAACACCAGCCGGAAAAATTAGCCTCATATGAATGGCATTTTGATACGGAAAGAGGTGCAGATTTAATACTGTTTGGCACGTTGAATGAAGATAATCAAGTAGAACATGCCATCCGGCTGCCGAACTTTTTAAGCTTTTTGTCTTTCGGAGATTTCAATAGTGAAGTCACAGGACTGGAAGAATTCGACGAAGAGTTAGTGCCCCCATTATGGATCCACTATTTGTTTGACGGGATGGTGACACTCGGCATGTTTGCTCTGGGAATTGCCATGCTCTATTTGATTTCGCTTAGGATCCGACGCTGGAATGAAGAACACCCGCTGCTTTTATGGCTGATAATTATCAATGGCCCGCTTGCCATGCTCGCGATCGAATTTGGCTGGATTCTTGCTGAGGTGGGACGTCAGCCATGGATTTTGAGAGGGTATATGAAGGTAGCGGAGGCGGCTACGACTTCACCGCATGTAGGTTGGATGTTTTTGCTGTTTTTAGGATTATATATTGTTCTGGGGGTCATGGGGGTCCGAGTATTGAGAAAGCTGTTTAAAAACAATCCGGCTGAATTAGAGCTTGAGCAACGATTTCCACATATTGCGAAAAAGGATGATGGCCAATGAGTTATGAAGTGATAGGAATTATCGTCCTGTGGCTGTTTCTTTATGGTTATTTAATTGTCGCTTCGGTCGATTTTGGTGCTGGTTTTTTTGCATTTTATGCCAAGCTAACCAATAAAGATCATATCATCAATCAATTGATATCCAGGTACCTTTCCCCTGTCTGGGAAGTGACCAACGTTTTCTTTGTTTTTTTCTTCGTCGGCCTTGTCGGTTTTTTTCCCGATACGGCGTATTATTATGGCCAGACCTTGCTGATACCCGGCAGCATTGCCATCGTATTGCTGGCTGTACGAGGCTCATTTTATGCTTTTGAGAACTATGGATCGAAGAAAAGCAACTTCTATATGTTTTTGTATGGAGCCACCGGCCTTTTGATTCCTGCCTCTTTGTCGACGGCAATGACTATTTCGGAAGGCGGGTTCATTCAGGAAACGGAAGACGGAGTAATCTTGCTCACAGGGGAATTGATGACAAGTCCTTACTCTTGGAGTGTCGTGTTTTTAGCGATTGTTTCCGTTCTGTATATCAGTTCTGCATTTCTCAGTTTTTATGCAAATCGAGCCAATGATTGGAAGGCTTTGGAACTTGTCAGAAAATATACATTGTTTTGGAGCTTCCCGACCATCATTGCTTCTTTAACAACCTTCATTGCGCTCAGCCAGCATAATATTGAGCACTACCAAAATATGATTGATTTGTGGTGGATGTTTGGATTGTCGCTCGTTTGTTTTTCTGCGGCTATGTGGTTGATATATCGGGGGATATACTATGGATTGGCATTTATTTGTGTCATGCTTCAATTCTTTTTTGCTTTTTTTGGCTATGGAGCAGGGCACCTTCCATACTTGCTGTACCCATATGTGACCCTTGAGCAGGGTGCTACCCATGAGGCGATGGGGCTTGCCTTGGTCATTGCTTTTATTCTGGGCCTGCTGTTGCTGATTCCTTCGCTCTATATGCTGATGCGCATGTTTTTGTTTGACGCTGATTATGTAAAAGGGAAAAAATAACTTTCCCCTGCCTCTTATTCAGAAAATATGGTAGAATGATGGAAGCATCGATAAGATATGGAGGAAGAGGCATGGGTAGAGAATTTGCAGTCATCGGACTAGGACGTTTTGGAGGCAGTATTTGTCGCGAACTTAGTAAAGAAGGGATGCATGTATTAGCGATTGATTTGGCTGAGGATAAAGTCAATGAATTCAAAAATATTGCATCCCATGCCGTTATTGCTGATACGACAGATGAAAAGGTGTTAAAAGAACTGGGAATCAGGAATTTTGATCATGTTATTGTTGCAATCGGTGACAATATTCAATCCAGTATTTTGACGACCCTGATGCTGAAAGAGTTGGGCATCAATAAAATAACGGTAAAAGCACAAAATGATTATCATGAAAAAGTACTAAACAAGATTGGTGCCGACCATGTTGTCCACCCGGAGAGGGATATGGGGAAAAGAATTGCCCATAGTATGATATCCAACAATATCCTCGATCACTTGGAGCTTTCAGATGAATATAGTATTGCTGAAGTGAAAGCAGGCAGGAAGATGAGCGGGAAAACGTTGATCGATTTAGATATCCGTGCAAATTATGGCTGCAACGTAGTGGCGATCAAACAGGCGAAGAATATTAATGTTTCCCCAATGCCAGATGAAGTGATTGACCATGATGATGTATTGATTGTCATTGGAGCTGACAAAGATATAAGCAGATTCGAAAAACATTTGGTTGTAGATGAGGACTAGCCGGAAACACAACAGGACAGGACAATAGAATTCCAAGTAAAAAAGACGATGATTCGAAGTCAAGGCTATCGAATTCGTCCTTTTTTATTTAGATGCGGTTGTTTTTGTTCCTGTTTTCATTCCGCACTTTTGGAAGGGTCCGTTCCATCCCTTTACTCGTTTGTTTTCTCCATACAAATTGGTTCTCAGTCAAATGTGGTGTGTTTATTCACTCCACCATCTCTTTATCGAAAGGCTCACTCCAAGAAATGGCTATTCTCCTCAGGCCGCAGTGGAAATAAACTCGCATTCCGCGGACGAATGCCCGAACCGCCTCGCGAAGCCCGCCCAATCCCCGATAATTCTATGATAAGATGACGTTGCATTCATATCCCACTCTATTTCCTTTGGTGTCAGCTACTTAGGGTAACAAGGAGAGAGGAAATACGTGTATTTTTTGTCTCTGTACGGATCCGCATCACGACTAGAGTCAACACCACATCAGTATAGAGCCTGCAAAACACAAAACGGAGACGGATTGGCAGTCGTTATAACTGCAATCAGTCTCCGTTTTTTATTATACTTCCATAATGATTGGCAAGACCATAGGCTTCCGCTTCGTTTTCTCGTAAAGGAAAGGCGCGATTGTATCGGTAATCTCATTCTTGATCTCCGACCATTGTGTCGTCCGTCTCTCCATCACTTTGTTCAAATGTGCCGAAACGAGCTTCTGAGCCTCTTTTATAAGATCTTCAGATTCCCTCATGTACACGAAACCACGGGAAATGATGTCAGGACCTGAGGCAATTTTGAATTCTTTCATATTGATACTTACGACTACCATGACCAAGCCTTCTTCTGAAAGAATACGGCGGTCACGAAGGACAATGTTTCCGATATCCCCGATACCGCTGCCGTCCACATAGACAGATCCGGAAGGGATTTTGCCGGCTACTGCAGCATTATCTTTGCCCAGCGCTAGCACATCACCGTTATCCATCACAAAGCAATTACCTGGATCAATATCACATGCGTTGGCCAGCTTTGTATGTTCTTTCAGCATTCGGTATTCACCGTGTATCGCCATAAAATACTTAGGCCTGATAAGGCGAAGCATCAGCATTTGTTCCTGTTGGCTGCCGTGACCCGAAGTGTGAATGTCATTTAATGGTCCGTGGATGACATCCGCACCGGCCCGATATAGCATGTTGATGGTTCTGCTGACGCTTACGGTATTTCCAGGGATTGGAGAGGAAGAAAATACAACCGTATCGCCAGGGATGATTTGTATTTGCCGGTGCGTACCATTGGCAACTCGGGAAAGGGCGGCCATGGGTTCGCCTTGGGATCCTGTGCAAAGAATCGTCACTTCATTTGCCGGAAGTCTGTTAAGCTGATGAGCATCGATAAAGGTATCCTTTGGAGCTTTGATATATCCCAGCTCCTGACCAATATTGATGGATGCTTCCATGCTCCTGCCGAAAACTGCCACTTTGCGGTTGTGCCGCACAGCGGATTCGACTACCTGCTGGAGTCGGTGGATATTAGAAGCAAAGGTTGCGAAAATCAATCTGCCGTTAGTCCTTGCAAAAATGTCGCTGATACTTTCCCCTACTACGCGCTCGGACTTGGTAAAACCAGGTACCTCGCTGTTTGTACTGTCTGATAATAAACAAAGAACACCTTCTTTGCCGATTTCGGCCATTTTCGCCAGGTTGGCTGGTTCTCCTACCGGTGTAAAGTCAAATTTGAAATCCCCGGTATGAACGATGTTTCCTGGTGGTGTTTTGATGACGATTCCATAGGAATCAGGGATGCTATGAGTGGTTCTGAAAAAGGTAACTGATGTTTTCCGAAATTTGATGACATCGTCTTCTTGGAATGTATTTAATTTTGCATTCCGCAAAAGACCATGCTCGTCCAGTTTGTTTTTGATTAATCCAATCGCAAGTTTTCCAGCATAAATTGGGACATTGATTTGCTTCAGCAGATAAGGAATCCCGCCGATATGATCCTCGTGTCCGTGGGTAATGAATACCCCTTTGATTTTATCTTGGTTTTGCACCAGGTAGGTATAGTCGGGAATGACATAATCGATGCCCAGCAATTCATCTTCGGGGAACTTTATACCCGAATCCACGATGATAATTTCATCCTGGAATTGAATTCCATACATGTTTTTGCCGATTTCCCCAAGCCCTCCGAGTGCAAATACGGCTGTCTGATCATTTTTTACAAATTTCATTGACTAAACAGACTCCACTTTAAAATCAGGGGATTGTTTTTCATATTCCAAATGCGTTTCATCAAGTTGCTGGATAAACTCGATATTGATTTTGCGACTGGCCAGTTCTTTTCTAACTTGTCGTTCTGATTCAGCTTCAAAGTATAAGCTTTTCGTGCGCTCCCGCACGGGTATTTCTTCCGGTAACTCCTGGTAAAGTACTTTATATACCATAAAAAAAATCTCTCCTTAACTTGTATTACCAGTTATATCCTTTTTCATAGCATGTTTATTTTCAGTAAAATACAGTAATCAAACGCAGCAGGGTTTTCACTTAACGGCAGTCATTTTCAAATGTACTAGGTACGCCTTTGCGACCGCGACCTAACAGACCTTTCCATTGTTTTTTCAACTTTTCCCTCAAACGTTTTAACATTATTACTTACAGCTCCTTTCCTTATACACAAAGAAAAGCAACAGAAAAACGTTTACCGATCCAATCCCTATTAATTTATAGTATAGTATGAAATGGCAAATATTGAAATAGAAACGCGCCTCTAAATTTATTTTTTTCTGTTTCAGCCGTATTTTCTTGAGTTTTTTGCTGCCTCGTGTGATGATATTTTTTACTGAAAGAGTCAACTTATACTAGCTTGAAGTAGAAATACCTGCTGTATTTTGTTGAAGTCAACGATAAGTGAAGCACCGACGCAATCGGAAACTGTGCAAAAATGGATATAGGGGGAAGGAAAATGGTGGATAAAATTGTGTTTCTCGATATAGATGGAACCATCGTAGACCATGAAAAAAAGATACCAGCCGAAACCAAGCAAGCGGTAAAGCGTTTGAAGGAAAACGGCGCTCATGTTGCAATTGCGACAGGGAGAGCTCCTTTCATGATTGAAGATATCCGTAGAGAATTGAATATAGATTCCTACGTTTGCTTTAACGGTCAATATGTCGTTCTCGAGGGAAAGACTGTATATGAGCATCCTCTGACGGTAGAGCAGTTGTCTGCTCTCACTAAAAAGGCAGAGCAATCCGGTCATCCGATGGTGTTTTTGAACCATGAAGAGATGCGGGCATCCGTTAAGGAGGACCCATTCATTACAGATAGTTTATCCAGTTTGAAGGTTGCTTACCCGGAAGTGGATCCTGACTACTTCTATAAAAAGCAAATTTACCAGGCGTTGTTGTTTTGTGAAGACCAAGAAGAGAAGGTTTATCAGGACCAAGATGATTCTTTTACACTCATCCGATGGCATGATTACTCCTGTGATGTGTTGCCAGGAGGAGGATCAAAGGCCGTCGGGGTGGAAAAGCTTATCGAGGCTAGCGGACTTAGCAGTGCAGATGCCTATGCATTTGGCGACGGTCTTAATGATATCGAAATGATCAAGCATGTAGGCACTGGCGTTGCCATGGGAAATGCTGTACCAGAACTGAAAGCGGTGGCTGACCATATCATCGGGAACGTGGATGAAGCGGGTCTCGCTAAGGGAATGGTCCAAATCGGTTTGTTGTAACGGATACTAGTGCTGTTTATCCTGGTAGAAGGCTGGTCGGAATCGAACTCAAAAGAGGGCAGGGTCACATCCGGTGTACTGGAAAGGAACTTCTGTTACCAGGATGGAAGTTATTCAATGCCGGTTGGGTGTTTCGGTTTCCGCGGAGTCGGATACCGCTAATTTGCTGAAGAAAAGATCTGTGTCTGGCAATAACAATGGCCCAGGCATTCACTTGACAAGCGTAAAAAGAAGCCTGCTTTAGGCTCATTGTACTGAAAATCAAAAAACCGAACGAATTCGATTACTTGGCAATATCGAATATCGTTCGGTTTTGCTTTGACCACATGTTTTTCAAACGCTTATTCTATTGGTTTGGAATTTTCCGGTGCTTCGAACGGATTCACGGGGTTAATGTAATCGTAAAACATGACGCCATTCAAATGGTCGATTTCGTGTTGGAAAACGATGGCGGCATAACCCTTCAGCCGCAGTTTAACCGGGTTTCCCTCCAAGTCAGTTGCCTTTACAGTAATCCTGGCATATCGGGGGACATAACCCGGGACTTCTCGGTCGACAGACAAACACCCTTCCCCTGTGGAAAGGTAAGCTTTTTCAACAGAATGACTGATGATCCGGGGATTGAATAGGCCGTGGCTGTATTGTTTACCATCGAAATCCTCAAAATGGACGGCGATCATTCGTTTTGAAATCCCTATTTGGGGAGCGGCAAGCCCTACACCAGGACGTAAATTATATTGTTCGGCGGTTTCTTCGTCCTGGCTATTTTTTAGGAACTGCAACATTTCCTCAAGTGTCTCTTTTTCCTCTTCTGTTGGCGGCAGAGAAACTTCTTCGGCAGTTTCGGTTAAAATCGGGTTGCCTTCCCGTACAATATCATCCATTGTTATCATATCTTTCACTCCTAGCTGCAAACTATGCTGGTTTTTAGTTTAACACAATCGGAAGATAGCGGGAATCGAAATACTTTTTTATACAACAAGAATGTTTAGAGTTTGTCTTCATAAACTAAAACTAGGAAAATCACGGAAGAGAAAATCGCTTTATAAACCATTGGATTTATTATATGATTAAACACGTAATCGAAACTACATAAAAGTCATTCATCTAGAAGATAGGAGGGGAATCATTGCAAAGGATCCGTATTATCATCCTTTTAGGGATACTTTCGGTGGTGCTTGCTGCCTGCAATAATCAATCCACGGAAGAAAAAATGTACGAGCATCTGGAGGAGGCTGTTTCACTGGAAGAAGGCTTTGCGGAACAACAGCAACCCTTGGTTGAACTCGAACAGCAGGAAAAAGAGCTATATAATGAAATCATTTCCCTGGGCATGGAAGAGTTCGATAAAGTGAAAGATTTGTCTGAGGAGGCTTTAGGGCTGATCGACAAACGGGAAGAGCGACTGGATGCTGAAAAAGAGAGTATAGAATCGGCAAAATCGGAATTCGATGAAATTGAATCATTGGTCGAAGAATTGGAAGATGAAAAAGTTCAATCCACTGCCAAAGAAATGATCAGTGTCATGGATGAAAGGGAGCAGGCATATCAAGGATTGAACGAGGCCTATCACGCAGCCTTGGAGCAGGATCGGAAGTTGTATAAAATGTTACAGCAGGAAGACTTGGAAGAGGATCAACTAAGAGAGCAAATCGATGTCATCAATGAACAGTATGACAAAGTGATTTCTGCCAATGAAACCTTCAATGACAAGACGGAAGCCTATAATCAATTGAAGCAAGATTTTTATGAACAGGCTGAGTTGAATGTCGAATATGAGAATCAATCGGAAAGTGAATCAAATAAACAAAAATCGGAAGGCAATGATTCACAAGACGAACAGGATGAACAGGATAAAGAAAGTACAAAGGATGAATAAGGCCTGGACTTAAAGCTTGTCCACTGAAGCCAAACCGAGCGGATTCTTAATCAAATTCGTTCGGTTTTTGTTTGTCTGTTCTCTGTACAACGTGTTGTTCGATGCTTGGTTCGCATTGCTACGGCAAGATACTGCGGCATTGGCACGGCTTCCACTTCCTTGGAAAGCACCAACCGCTTTCTTGCGGGATTTTCAGCTCGTGCTGTTCCCGCCGGAGTCTTCATATTTTGCCTGCTAAGTTTTCAGGAACTGATTTCCACATGATCAAAACAAGGTGATCCGTATTCGTCTATTGGCTGATAGGTACCTACACAGGACGAAGATGAAAAATCAGCATGGGGGTTCCTTTATTCCTTGGAGCTTGAACAACAGCATAAAAAGGATAAAGAAAAAGTGCTGGTTACCAAGAGGCTTTGCATTTTACACATAACGGAATTAGACTGCACGGAAATTACACCACAACAAAAACGGGTGCAGCGTCAAACAAAAATGCTCCCCTTATCCGGTTCCGCTTGATAGGGAAATCCTAAAAGCCATTGATACAGTAATCTAAAAAACTTGAAACAGCTGTGAATATTAATGGAAGGCTGGAGTCTGGGCCATTATTCCGCCAGGAACAGAGTCTTAGAAAAAAATACAATCTACAAAGGTAAAGTGTTTGACCATCCCATATGAATGAGCTAAAATTAAACCAGAGTGAAAATTGTACCAGTCAATTTAAAGATAAACTATGTAACAGTTTGTTGGTTGCTTTATCAAACGATTAAGTGATTGAAATAAAGGGTATTGTATTTTTATCATAATTGGTACAGATTTTTTTAACTTTGGGGAAGGCTAGACTCATAAAGCAATATTGCCTTTGTGCGTGCTTTCCGATCAAGTTGCCGAAAAGTTGTTTCGGCCCACTCTGTATTACTTACCCCGTTTAATCGGGGACAAATCTAAAGGATAAGAGAAAGGAAGAGGTGAGTCGATTTGAAACGTACTCTTGAAAACATCGAAAACCAATTTGAAACGTTTCGAATTCTGAATGAAGACGGCGAAATCATCAATGAAGATGCCATGCCCGAGCTTTCGGATGATGAATTGAAAGAACTTATGCACAGAATGGTGTATACCCGTATTTTGGATCAACGCTCGATTGCGTTGAATAGACAAGGACGTTTAGGATTCTATGCTCCGACTGCAGGACAGGAAGCTTCTCAATTGGGAACTCATTATGCATTGGAGAAAGAAGACTTTATTCTTCCAGCTTACCGTGATGTGCCTCAGTTGATTTGGCACGGCCTGCCGTTGTATCAAGCATTCTTGTTCTCCCGTGGACATTTCCATGGCAACCAGATGCCTGAAGGCGTGAATGCACTTAGCCCGCAAATCATCATCGGTGCTCAATATACTCAAGCTGCCGGGGTAGCACTTGGTATGAAACGCCGCGGTAAAAAATCTGTTGCAATCACTTACACTGGTGACGGCGGTACTTCTCAAGGCGACTTCTATGAAGGAATCAACTTTGCGGGTGCATATCAGGCTCCGGCAATTTTTGTGGTGCAAAACAACCAGTTTGCAATCTCTGTCCCTGTGGAACAACAAACAGCTGCTACAACGCTGGCACAAAAAGCTGTGGCTGCAGGAATCGAAGGCATCCAGGTAGACGGCATGGACGTATTGGCTGTGTATGCAGCGACGAAAGAAGCGCGTGAACGTGCCATTAACGGAGAAGGCCCTACTTTGATTGAAACATTGACTTACCGTTATGGACCTCATACGATGGCTGGTGACGACCCGACTCGTTACCGTACTGAAAACATGGATAACGAGTGGGAAAAACGCGATCCGCTTGTACGATTCCGCAGCTTCCTTGAAAAGAAAGGCCTATGGTCTGAAGAGGAAGAAAACAAAGTGATCGAGCAAGCAAAAGAGGAAATCAAAGCGGCAATCAAAAAAGCTGACGAGCAGCCAAAACAAAAGGTGACAGACCTTATCAAAAATATGTACGAAGAACTTCCATCACACTTGGAAGAACAGTTGGAAGAATACACAGAAAAGGAGTCGAAGTAAATCATGGCTCAAATGACAATGATCCAAGCAATTACAGATGCCTTGCGCACTGAATTGAAAAATGATGAAAATGTGCTGGTTTACGGGGAAGACGTCGGTAAAAACGGCGGTGTTTTCCGTGCTACTGAAGGGCTGCAAGATGAATTCGGAGAAGATCGCGTATTTGACACACCGCTTGCTGAATCAGGCATCGGCGGTATTTCCATCGGTCTTGCTTTGCAAGGATTCCGTCCAGTACCTGAAATTCAATTCTTTGGCTTCGTTTATGAAGCAATGGATGCCATCAACGGACAAATGGCTCGTATGCGTTACCGTTCCGGTGGTACGAAGGCACAGCCTATAACAATCCGTTCACCATTCGGCGGTGGTGTTCATACACCAGAATTGCACGCTGATTCACTGGAAGGATTGATTGCGCAACAACCGGGCATGAAAGTTGTCATTCCTTCTTCTCCTTACGATGCAAAAGGATTGTTGATTTCATCCATTCGCGATAACGATCCGGTTGTGTTCCTTGAACACATGAAGCTTTATCGTTCTTTCCGGGAGGAAGTTCCGGAAGAAGAATATACAATCGATCTTGGAAAAGCCGAAGTGAAACGCGAAGGTGCGGATGTGACACTCGTTGCTTATGGTGCGATGGTCCATTCTTCATTGAAAGCAGCCGAAGAACTTGAAAAGAACGGCGTAAGTGCGGAAGTTATCGATTTAAGAACCGTAATGCCGATCGATATGGATACAATCTTGGAATCTGTGAAGAAAACAAATCGGGTAGTAGTGGTCCAGGAAGCACAGCGCCAGGCTGGTGTTGCTGCGCATATCATTGCCGAGATTCAAGAGCGGGCGATTCTTCACCTGGAAGCTCCTGTACTGCGGGTAACTGCTCCTGATACGGTATATGCGTTCTCTCAAGCAGAAGAAGTTTGGCTTCCAAACTATAACGATATAATTGAAAGAGTCAACCAAGTAGTTAATTTCTAAAGAGAACCTGAGATAGGAGGCAATATAAATGGCTTTTGAATTCAAGCTTCCGGATATCGGTGAAGGTATCCATGAAGGCGAAATAGTAAAATGGTTCGTAAAAGAAGGCGACCAGGTCAATGAAGATGACGTGCTTTGCGAAGTGCAAAACGACAAGGCCGTTGTTGAAATTCCGTCTCCAGTAGAGGGAACTGTCAAAGATGTGAAAGTAGAAGAAGGAACGGTTGCCGTTGTAGGCGACGTCATCATTACGCTTGACGCAGAAGGTTATGAATCAGAAGACGGTGGAGAAGAAGAAGCTCCTGCAGAGGAAGAAGCTCCTGCGTCCGAAGACAAGACTGCTGCAGATCAAGAACAGCCTGCCGCAAGTGCGGATGACAGTGATGAAGATTCTGATAAACGTGTCATTGCAATGCCTTCTGTACGTAAATATGCTCGTGACAACAACGTGAAAATCTCTAAGGTACAGGGTACAGGTAAGAATGGCCGAGTTACCAAAGAAGATGTAGACAGTTACTTGAACGGAGGACAGCAGCCTGCCGCTGAACAAACAGAACAACAACAGCCGGCTGACGACCAATCTGCTGCTCCTGCTGCTGCTCAAACTGTTCCGGAGGGTGAATTCCCTGAAACCCGCGAGAAAATGAGCGGCATCCGTAAATCTATCGCTAAAGCAATGGTTAATTCGAAAACAAAAGCTCCACACGTTACACTTCATGATGATGTGGATGTTACTGAGCTGGTAGCTCATAGAAAGAAATTCAAAGCTGTTGCTGCTGAACAGGAAATCAAGCTTACGTATCTTCCTTATGTCGTAAAAGCATTGGTTTCTGCTCTGCGAAAGTATCCGATCTTAAATGCATCCATTGATGAGAATACGGATGAAATTGTTCAAAAACATTACTACAATATCGGTATTGCTGCTGATACGGATAAAGGATTGCTCGTACCGGTTGTCAAAAATGCCGATGCTAAATCCATCTTTGCGATTTCTCAAGAAATCAATGAATTGGCAGTCAAAGCAAGAGATGGTAAACTTAGTCCGAATGAAATGAAAGGTGCTTCAAGCACTATTTCCAATATCGGTTCTGCAGGCGGACAATGGTTCACCCCTGTGCTTAACTACCCAGAAGCAGCCATCTTAGGAATTGGACGTATCGCTGAGAAACCTGTCGTACGTGACGGTGAAATTGTAGTGGCTCCAGTACTGAGTCTGTCTCTAAGCTTTGATCACCGTATCGTAGACGGCGCTACAGCCCAAATGGCACTAAATCAAATCAAGCGTCTGTTGAACGATCCACAATTAATTATGATGGAGGCGTAAATTATGGTAGTAGGAGATTTCCCGATCGAATTAGACACACTAGTAGTCGGCGCCGGACCAGGCGGTTATGTAGCCGCGATCCGGGCTGCCCAAACCGGCCAGAAGGTCACTATTGTCGATAAAGGCAATTTGGGCGGTGTTTGCTTAAATGTCGGCTGTATTCCTTCCAAAGCTTTGATTCAAGCAGGGCATCGTGTCGAACAGGCACATGGCGAAGATGAGCTTGGAATTAAAACGGAAAACGTCAGTGTGGACTTTTCAAAAGTTCAAGAATGGAAAGGTTCCGTTGTCAATAAACTGACTAGCGGAGTGGAAGGACTTCTTAAAGCAAACAAAGTGGACATTGTAAAAGGGGAAGTTTACTTTGTCGATAAAAATACAGTAAAAGTAATGGACGAGAAAAATTCTCAAACTTATACGTTTAATAACTGTATAATCGCTACAGGTTCCAGCCCGATCGAACTTCCGACTTTCAAATTCTCCGACCGTGTGCTTGATTCTACCGGAGCACTCAACCTAAATGAAATTCCGGAAAAATTGGTAGTGATCGGCGGAGGTTATGTCGGTACAGAGTTGGGTACTGCTTATGCCAACTTCGGTACGCAAGTGACGATCCTGGAAGGTACGAAAGATATCCTGGGCGGCTTTGAAAAGCAGATGACGTCTCTGGTGAAGCGCCGTCTGAAATCCAAAGGTGTTGAAATTGTCACCAATGCAATGGCCAAAGGGGTAGAAGAAACCGACAAAGGTGTTAAAGTGACCTACGAAGTAAAAGATAATCAAGAGGTTATCGAAGCCGATTACGTACTTGTCACAGTCGGCCGTCGTCCGAACACTGCTGAAATCGGCCTCGAACAAGTCGGCATCGATTTGGACGACAGAGGATTGATTAAGATTGACAAGCAGTGTCGCACAAACGTAGATAACATCTTTGCGATTGGTGATATTGTTGCTGGTCCTCCACTAGCGCATAAGGCGTCTTATGAAGGTAAAGTGGCAGCCGAAGTAATCGGTGGAGAAAAATCAGAAATCGACTATAACGGTATCCCTGCTGTTGTATTTTCTGAGCCTGAACTGGCCACAGTTGGATACGATGAGCAAAGCGCCAAGGATGATGGATATGAAGTGAAAGCATCTAAATTCCCATTTGCTGCAAATGGCCGTGCTTTGTCTCTTAATGAAAGTGATGGATTTGTAAAACTTATCACTAGAAAAGAGGACGGTTTGGTTATTGGAGCTCAAGTTGCCGGACCAAATGCCAGTGATATGATTGCCGAACTTGGCTTGGCTATTGAAGCGGGAATGACAGCGGAAGACCTTGCGCTTACCATTCATGCGCATCCAACGCTTGGTGAAATCACCATGGAAGCAGCAGAAGTTGCTCTTGGTACACCGGTTCATATTGCTAAATAATTTTAAATGTAAAAACCTCCAGAAGTTCTATCTACTTCTGGAGGTTTTTTAGTTTGGCTCCATGCCGAATGTGGTGGTGTGATTTTACTTCCACCCTCTCTTTATTGAAAGGCTCATTCTAAAAAAGGCTATTTTACTCAGACCGCAGAGGAAATAAACTCGCTTTCCGCGGACGAACGCCCGAGCCTCCTCACAAAGCCCGCTGTGGGGTCTCGGCCGCCCGTTTTTCCGCAGGATCCTCGCTTATTTCCTCTGCTACGCTATTTCGCTCTATAGAGCCTTTTAAACCGATTGCTGCCATAAAATTTCTTTTAGAAATCAAAGAAAATCACTTCTTTTTCGTGTACCCTCTGTTGATTCCACGATGAGCGTTCGGTGGTGACGCCTGCGGGAACAGCGCGAGCCGAAGATCCACTTGGTCAAGTGTTTTTCTTGACCAAGTTAGCTGAGGCCGTACCCGCGGCAAGCATCCATCCAAAAGCGATTGGTGAGCATCAACAACAATCTTTAAAATCTCTTCTAGATTAGAAAGGAATTTTTCAGTGGCCTCGAGGGAATGAGTGTGTTTTTTGCACAATGCAGGAATACCCATCACGACAGAAGGCACCACCACATTCAGTATAGAGCCTAAGATTCAGGGACACTCCTCTTTAAATTGAAAGAAAAGCGGCCTGGGGTGGAAATTGCATTCCCCTCAGGCCGCTTAAAATGCTGCTTATCCTAGTATTTCAGTTCTTCAGTGTCCCAACCCTCCTAATGGTGGGTTTAACCAGTCGGTGGTGCGGTAACATGCTCTGAAGCTTTCTCAATTGACTGTTTTCAGCAGCTGCTGTAACACTTCTGATTTTTTTGTATCACCGCTTAAAGTCGAAATTGTCTCTCCATCTTTCACAATAACAAGTGATGGATATTCACCAATTTCTTTCCTTTTCGCTGCTTCTTTTGTCGTTTTTTTACGCTCTATACTATCCAGTTGTTCAGGATAATCTTGTTTTAAGTCCCAAATGGCGGTTAAATATTCGTTTTCTATTTTGGGATTTGAATTGGTTGAATAATAAAAGACCTGATAATCACTCGGTGCGAAGCTTACTTCTTCGATTGGATGCTTCGCATTGCAACTAGTGGAAAACAAAACTAAGCCCACAAAAATCAAGGTAAGCCATCTTTGCTTAGTGATATGCCGCACCTTCCTTTTGTTTGATGTCGTATAGCTACATCATAACAAAAAAAACGCCCAAAACAGCTTTTATAACCTAATTGTTAACAAAATGAAACAGGAGCGCGAATCGTGTAACAAAATGAAATGAAAGCAACAACGGTGTGACGGAGTCAGTTTCAATTTGGACAAAAGGATGCCCGTACCTGCGTGAAGAAATATCCAATAGCATTCGATTTATCTAACAATGGGATGACGGTAAAACAGACTTTCATTCCGGATGCTTCTCGAACTTCCGTCCAAGGACGGAACCGCTTCCTTCAGGGTTGGATGAAATGCAATCAAAACCACCAGTGTGAACTGGTGGTTTGCTCTGCGGCTGAAAGCCTCTGTTACCGGCCTCGGCCTGAAAGGCCCACCGAAAGGGTTTCCCGCCTGCACCACATTCACTCACTAATTCTAAAGAATTTCGTTATTTCTTCCGATTTTTTTCTCCTGTAAATGGATCATGTTCTTCGAACAAGGTTAACTGATCAGCCATATAATCTTCTTTTAGCTGATTTCTTATATATTCTTGGATTTGTTTCTTATTTCTGCCCACTGTATCAACGTAGAAACCTCGACACCAGAATTTCCGATTCCCATATCGATATTTCAAATTAGCGTGTCGATCAAATATCATCAGGCTGCTTTTTCCTTTTAAGTACCCCATAAATTGAGATACACTTAACTTGGGCGGGATACTGACTAACATATGGATATGATCCGGGCAGGCATTTGCTTCATGGATAATTACGCCTTTCCGTTCACATAAATCTCTTATAATTTGACCAATACTCTTTTTATACTTTCCATAAATGACTTGTCTTCTGTATTTGGGAGCAAAGACTACGTGATACTTACAATTCCATGTGGTATGTGCTAAACTGTTCATGTCCTTCACAGGGCATACCTCCTTCTTTGGTGAGATGAAGTGGTCGGGAAACCAACTTTATCCTACCATGAAGTGAGGTTTTTTTATTACCACGCTGTAAGCTCTCCGGAACCCCTGGCATTGCCAGGGGTTTTCTAATTCATTAAAAAAACACCGAACGGGTCGAATCCCGTTCGGTGTTTGCTCTGGCGGAAACCTTTTATCCCAGCCATTGTTATCTGTTTTCTTTCTTAGGCCGGCGTAAGTCCACTGTGGCCGCTTCCTCCCGAAATGATTTGACCAGTGAGAATACGACCAAAATCATAATAATAGCAAATGGAAAAGCAGCAATGATGGAAGCTGTTTGCAACGTTTCCAGCCCCCCTTGCCACAGCAGGATAGCTGCAGCAGCCGACTGGATGATACCCCAAACAAACTTCACGCGGTTTTGTGGATTCAAACCGCCGCCTGTGGTCTGCATTCCTAGTACAAATGTTGCAGAGTCCGCAGATGTGATAAAGAAAGTACTAATCAGCAATACAGCTAAAATCGACATGATCAAGCCGAGAGGATAGGACTCCAATACTGCGAATAAAGCGATTTCTGTTCCCATGTCATTAACGTAATGAATGATGTCCTGTCCACCATAAAATTCAAGATTTATTGCAGACCCTCCGAATACAGAGAACCACAGTGCGCCGAATATAGTAGGCACCAGAAGGACGCCTAATACGAATTCCCTGATAGTCCTTCCTTTTGAAACTCTGGCAATGAAGGTACCGACAAATGGTGCCCATGCAATCCACCATGCCCAGTAGAATATCGTCCAGCCTTGAATCCAAGTGTTGTCCTGATCAAAAGGCGTTAGACGGAAACTCATGTTGACTATGTTGGCAGCATAATTACCAAGAGAAGTGGTGAATAAATCCATGATGAAATTAGTAGGTCCGGCAAATAATAGAAACAGCATTAACAGAATCGCCAATACAATATTCGTGTTACTCAGGTACTTTATTCCTTTGTTAAGCCCTGTCATGGCTGAGAGCAAATAAAGCACGGTCACGATGGCGATTATGACTAACTGTACAGTCATCGTCCGGTCTATACCCGGAAAGATGAAGGCAAGACCGCCACTGATCTGGATAGCCCCGAGACCTAGAGAAGTGGCGACACCGAAGATGGTCGCAAACACTACGATAAAATCGACAAGGGTGCCCCAGCCGCCTTTCACTTTTTCGCCGAATAATGGCTCGAGAATGGAACTTACCAGACCGGGAGCGCCTTTCCTGAATTTGAAATAGGCAAGAGCCAGGGCAATGACAGCATAGATTCCCCAAGGGTGCAGTCCCCAGTGGAAGAAGCTGTAACGCATTGCTGTGCGGGCAGCTTCGGCAGAACCCTCGCTAATATTTCCGTCTGGTGGAGTGTGAAAATGGGAAAGTGGCTCGGCAGCTCCCCAGAAGACTAATCCTATGCCCATTCCGGCACTGAAGAGCATGGCAAACCAGGTTAAGTAATTATACTCTGGGCGATCTTCGGGTTTACCAAGCCGTATGTTTCCGTACTTGGAAAAAATAAGGAAAATGGCAAACACCAGGAATCCAGTAGCTGATAATAAATAGAACCAGCCGAACTTTTCGACGATAAACCCTTGGATGGAACTAGTCACATTATCTAAATTGCCATTAGGCAAGACACTATCCGGAACCAAGCCCCAGACGATAAAAATGATAGCTACAGCAAGGGAAATATAAAAAACTCTGGTAATTTTATTCATTTTTTCTCGTTCCTTTCCTTTATTATTTTTTTAATGAACTCTTTGCTGTTTATAAAACCACAATTATTTATTAAAACATAATTTGTCCATCTTTCAAAATGGTTTGCTGTTTCTTGGTGTCAAGGAATGGTCTTAATATGTCCATCTTTTTGTAGGTGATTCTTTGGTATGGGGGGAAGAGAAGAGAGTCCGCTTCGTCAAAACTCGACAAAAAATCGTGCATAAAATAAGAGTACCCCTGTCAGCTTTGCTTTAAACACCTTTAAAAATCCTTCTTTTTCACTAGAAAATTCTTGTTTGGAGTGGTTCCCAACTTTTAGTCGATTATTTATAATAAAGAGACAGGATATGACAAACAGCAGGAGGTTTAACGGTGAAAAAACGCATATTCATTTGGATGGGAATAATCAGTCTGCTTATTGTTGCCGGCTGCAGTCAATTGTCTACTTCGGCAGGAGATGACAAAGACAAACAACATACGGAAAAAAAAGAAGATGTCGAGGAACAGTCAAAGGAGACAGATGTGCAAGAAAATCAGGCGAAAACCGATACGGATAAAAGCAAGAAATCAGAACAAGCAACGGCACAACATGAAAAGGAATCGGATGACAGGACCGAAAAGCCTCAATATGAACTGACAGATAACTGGTCGATTCAACCTATCGATGATCAAGCTAAAGAAAACGTAGTGCTGTTGACCATTGACGATGCACCAGACAAGCATGCACTTGAAATGGCTAACACGTTGAAAGAATTAGATGCCAAAGCAATATTCTTCGTCAACGGGCACTTTTTGGAGAGAGAAGAACAAAAGCAAATATTAAAGAAAATACATGATATGGGATTTTTAATTGGCAACCATACATACCATCATCAGGCTTTGGTCGATGCGACGAAGGAGGAGCAAAAAAAAGAAATTGTCAGTTTGAATGATTTAATTGAAGAGATCATTGGAGAAAGACCGAAATTTTTCAGGGCGCCTAATGGCCAGAATACTGATTATTCAAAGCAGATCGCCAAAGAGGAAGGGATGCTTCTTATGAATTGGTCTTATGGCTATGACTGGAATGAGGAGTATATGGATGAAGATGCGCTTGCTGATATAATGGTGAATACCGAACTATTGGGTAACGGGTCAAATCTGCTGATGCATGACCGTGAATGGACCGCCAAGGCTCTGGAAGAGATCGTGTCAGGTTTGCGGGGAAAAGGATATGAAATTGTCGATCCAGGATTAATAAAAACCGCGGACGAATAGAGTTTCTGCTCTTTAAAAAACAAGAGCCTGGGACAAAAGCATCGTGACCAAAATGAAAACCGAACGATCATTCGTTCGGTTTTTTTGATGAGCTAAAAGCAAATGCTATGAAAAGTGCAACGTTCCACTCCGGCAAGGTACTTCGCTTTCCGCGGGCACGGCTTCAGCTAACTTGGCAAAGAATATCGCTTTGCCAAGTGGATCTTCAGCTCACGCTCATCCCGCTGGAGTCTGCGTACCTTGCCTCCGTTGAAGGAGAGACCTTCTCTTCAGATGTGTTTTCTGTTGCCCTATTTCTGTTACAGATAGAAAGCTGAGCTGCGTGGAAACCGCTTATTTATGCTATTATCAGATTGTAAAGAATAAAGGAACCCCCATGCTGATGTCACTGTTTAGATACCTATCAGCCAATAGAAGAATACGGTTTATCTTGTCTTGAACATGTGGAAAATCAGAGCACAAAAACATAGCGATTCGAAGCACGTATCAAACAACAGGATAATAAGAAAATATACAAATAAAACCGAACGAATTTGATTGGCATTTGGAATTCGCTCGGTTTTTGCTTTGTTGGTCATATTTTGTCCCGGCCACTTGTATTTAGCGATTACCTGAAGGCTTTATGTTCTTTTATCACACGGATGGAATGTAAGGTTTCGTCTTCAAGTCCTTGAACAGGCAGCCCTGTTTTCAAATTTTCCTGGATATATCGGATGTTTTCTGCGGTAATGATTTCTCCAGGTATGAAAATCGGAATGCCCGGTGGATATACCATGATGGATTCAGCACTGATGCGGCCGGACGCTTCCAGGAACGGAATGACTTCAGTATCAGCATAAAAAGCGTCGCGTGGCGACATGGATAAAAGCGGTATTTCAGGTATTTTAACAGGAACACTTTTCTGAATGGCGTAACCGCTGCGTTCCCATGCCAGTTTATCCAAGGCTTCGACAAGAGCTTCTGTTTCTTTTTTCTTGTCCCCAGGAGTAATGATACAGAGAATGTTATACATATCCGACAATTCCACTTCAATCCGATAATGCTTTCTAAGCCACCCTTCTACATCATATCCGGTAAGACCTAAGTTTTTAACAGAGATGATCAGTTTGGTCGGATCGTAATCAAATGTGGCCTCGCTGCCAAGTATTTCACTGCCCACACAGTAAAGGTTCGGGATCCGATTAATAGCGTCTCTTGTCATGTTTGCCAAATGAATGGTCTCGTCGATGAGTGCTTGTCCATTTACTGCAAGATGCTTTCGGGCAGCGTCAATCGAAGCAAGAAGCAGATAAGAAGTAGACGTGGTGGTGAGCATCGAGAGGATACTCTGGACCCTTTCATGGGAGACCAAGCCTTCTCTAAGGTTAAGTACAGAACTTTGGGTGAGCGATCCTCCCAGTTTATGAACACTCGTGGCGGCCAAGTCTGCGCCTGCATCCATTGCAGACAAGGGAAGGTCGTTGTGAAAATGAATGTGGACGCCGTGTGCTTCATCGACCAAGACTGGTACCTCGAAGGAGTGGGCTATCCCGACAATTCTTTTTAAATCGGCAGCAATACCAAAATAGGTTGGATTGATCACCAACACTCCTTTGGCATCAGGATTGGCGCTTAACGCCTTTTCTACAGCTTCAGGTGTGATGCCGTGGGAAATTCCGAGTTCTTTATCCACTTCCGGATGGATGAAAACTGGAGTGGCACCAGAAAAGATAATGGCAGTCGTTACCGATTTGTGAATATTTCGCGGAACGATAATTTTGTCGCCAGGTCCACAAACGCTTAAAACCATTGTCATAATAGCGCCGCTGGTTCCTTGGACGGAGAAAAAAGTATAATCAGCAGAAAAAGCTTCGGCAGCAAGCTCTTGGGCTTTTTTGATCATTCCTTGTGGGTGATGGAGATCATCAAGTGGTTCTATATTGATCAAATCAATACCGAGAGCATTATCCCCAATGAATGCCCGGAAATCTGGATTCATTCCAACGCCTTTTTTGTGGCCGGGGATGTGGAATTGTATGGGATTCCGGTTCATATGATTCACTAATCCAGTAAATAATGGAGTTTGTTCCTGTGATGTCATAACTCAAAACACACCTCTTTATAACGCTTTATAAATAGCTCTATTTTAATCAAATCTTTCCGCTCACTCCACAGAGTGCGCAGTGTATGAGAAATTATAGCAAAACAATGGAAGAATCGCTACTTTTAGAAAAACGGGGAACGACATGATAGGATAAAGGGAAAGGAGGAGGGATAGCATGAATTGGGATACCCGGGTGACGGAGTTATTGGGAATAGAATATCCAATCATTCAGGGAGGGCTTGCTTATTTAGCTTATGCGGACTTGGCCGCGGCTGTTTCTGAAGCAGGTGGACTAGGACAAATAACGGCCATGAGCCTTGCAGATAAGACTCGTTTGCAGCAGGAAATAAGAAAAGTGAGGAAAAAAACCGGGAGACCGTTTGGTGTCAATTTTTCCATAGGGCAGCAGCGCCGTCCGTTTGAGGGGATGGTACAAACGGCAGTTGATGAAAAGGTGCCCGTTATAACGGTGACAGGAGGAAATCCAGAACCAGTATTGAGGATGACGAAAGGGACAGGGATCAAAACAATGGTGCTCGTAGCAGCCAAACGACAGGCACAAAAAGCGGAGCAATTGGGAGCAGACGCGGTAATGGTTGTCGGCCAGGAAGGTGGCGGACATATCGGAAGGCAAGACACAGGAACATTCGTTTTGATTCCGGAAGTAGTGGAAGCAGTATCCATTCCTGTAATCGCCTCTGGAGGGATAGGAGACGGAAAAGGACTGATGGCGGCCTTGGCTTTAGGTGCAGAAGGGGTGGAAATGGGGACAAGATTTATCGCCACCCAAGAATGTATTCATGCACATCCGGCATATAAAAAAGCGTTATTAGAGGCAGGAGATCGTGATACTGTGGTCATCAAGCGATCGCTTGGCGCTCCCGCAAGAGCACTACGCAATAAATGGACGGAAAAGATATTGGAATTGGAGCAAGAGGCTCCTGGATATGAAGTTTTGCAGCCTTATATAAGTGGTGAAGCGAACAAGCGATTCATATACGAAGGAGAGGACTCAGTCGGATTTGGATGGGGTGGTCAAATTTCGGCAAGAATAAACGATATCCCCAGCGTGAAAAATTTAATCATGAGAATGATCGGCGAGGCGTCCGACATTCGAAGATCATGGAGTGTAGGGAAGGAGAATGATCTGTGAATTACAGTTATCCAATTGAAGAAACATGGACTAAAGAGGAAATCATCGATGTAGTGAATTTTTATTCCTTGGTGGAGCAGGCGTATGAGAGTGGTGTGAAACGGGAAGATTTGATGCTCGCATATACCCGATTTAAACAGATTGTTCCTTCAAAAAGTGAAGAAAAACAGCTTTGTGGAAAGTTCGAAAAAGATTCCGGTTACTCTTGTTACCGAACAATAAAAAGTGCAAAGGAAGCAGCGAATGGAGAAAATATAAAAATGTAAAGTACATAGGCTGGATCGTGGAAATAGGCCATACAGGCTTGCCCCTGATGCCTCTACATAAAATTTGTTGTGGTTTTCGGTCACCCGTCAGATGGAATTTGTCAATTCCTCATGAAAGGTTATTCCGGTCACGGTCTAAACAGCTTTTTTTAAACCACTTAAAAAAACGTTCTCTGTCAAATGTGGTGGTGTGATTTTTCACTCCACCCTCTCTTTATCGAAAGGCTCACTCCAAAAAATAGCTATTTCCCCAATAAACTCGCTTTAGCCTCCTCGCAAAGCCCGCTGTGGGGTCCCGGTCGTCCGTATTTCCGCGGTAGTCTCGCTTAGTTCCTCTGCTGCGCTATCCCTTTCTTTTTTCCGTTGGTGTCGCAACTTTCAGGTAACAAAGAGAGAGGGAATGAGTGTGATTTTTTGCCTTGTTCGATTCCGCATACCGGTAGGGGACACCATCCCATTCAGTATAGAGCCAAAAAACCGGACGGTTTCGAAGTTTAGAATTTCGATACCGTCCGGTTCTTGCTTTCGGTCAAGATAGATTTGTCCCGACCGTTTTTTCACTGTTTATTATACGGGACGAGCAGAATCTCAGATCAGGTCGTCAGTTGTCGCCCCGACTTTCCACAGCAAGCTTATAAAACGGCAACAAGGTGTCACAAGTCCGCTTTACTTCCTTGATGAATTTGTTTCCATCTTTTGCAATGGGACTGTCTGGAGCTATATGTTTACCTACTAGAAACTCTGCCTTTTTCACATCTCTGAATCTGATCAGGTTTTCTTCGCTTAAATCGGAAATGGGCAGTGCCGCCTTTTTTGTATGATCAAGTGAGACGACAAAATCTTCCGGTAGCTGTTTTAAAGCATCATATTCATCCAGGAATGTTTTTGCAATGGTTTGTTTTTCCGGAAGTTCATAAATCAATGCCAGCCATATAAATACATGATCATCAAACAACCCGACCTGAAAATGGGGGTGTTTCTTGTACCCTCTTTTGTTGGCGGCTACCGCCAGCCAGGTATCTGCAGGTGGATTGACAGATCTTCGCGCGTGTTGTGCTATATGTAAGAACATTTCGTTCCCAAGTTGAGCCGATAGGTGTTCTGTCAATTCATCGCCTATCAGTTGAAACTTCGGCTGGATACGTTCTCTGATTGCTTCCATACGGGCATCCAATCCTTCGATATCAAATGTGGCGAAATCTTCTCTCGTAAAACCATTAAAGTCCATGTTACGCTCTTCCTTCCATTCTTTTGCTGTTTTTATTTTACCATAGTAATCAGACAGAACAAACGGAACAGCCTGTGTTTAAAGGGGTGGACAGAGGGGTAATAAAAAATTAACAAAATGATAAAGCTAACTTAGCAGGAAAATAAACGACCATAAACCAAAGGGAAGGGGATAAAATGAAATACGTAATGGAAGCAATTAAAAAACGAGAAGCAGAAGAAAAACTTCCGGCAATCAAATTGGAAATCGATTATGAACTAATTACATTGTACGATGCCATGAAAAGTGAAGATGAGAAAGCAATGGATAATTCCAAACAACGATTGAATGAATTGCGCCGGGAAATGCTTGCATTGTATTAAAAGGAATGAGCTTATGCTCGTTCTTTTTTATGCTTTTTTCAGGGAAGCTGTATTTGAAAGGGTCGGAAATTAATGGGAATAACAGGTGCTGATTGCTTTTCCTTTGCTTCGTTTCCGGTCGGGTAGGCAGCTGCCAAAAGACAGTATGGACGGTTTATTTCTTGGAAGGCAAAACTGCGTGGAAAAGAGAGAATTCTATTGAGTATCTCCGAACCTTTTCTTGTCCGAAGATGGAGAATGGCAGAATACCAGCCTGGAAATCTGACGTATTTTTCTTTAGAATAAAGAAAGATATAGGCCGGATGGGCATTCACCATCATGATGCTGTGTTAGGCAAATACGAAAAAAGGTGTGTTAGGTATGAAACGAGACGATAGACAAAAGCTGTTTGATACAGCGAAACAGTGGGTCATGGAAGCAGGAGAGAATATACGGGCAGCGATAGATGAGCCGTTGAGAATTGACACCAAATCCAACGCAAATGATTTGGTGACACATATGGACCAACAGACGGAGCAGTTTTTCACGGAGAAAATCAGAAGGGAATTCCCTGAACATTCTATACTTAGTGAAGAAGGATATGGAGATGACTTAAATAGTGATAAAGGGGTCATCTGGATTATCGATCCTATTGACGGAACAATGAATTTCGTCCATCAAAAACGGAACTTTGCCATTTCCGTTGGAATTTACCAAGACGGAGTCGGGGAAATTGGATTGATTTACAATGTGATGGATGATGTCCTTTATGCTGCCATGCGAGGCGGGGGGGCATACCGGAACGAAAAAAAACTTCCTCGATTAAAGCAAGAGCTTCCATTGGAGGAAGCGATTCTAATCCTTAACAATTTTTGGACATGTCCGAACCATAAAATAGAAGAAACCAAAATGCAGTCTCTGGTTAAAAAAGTCAGAGGCACAAGATCATATGGTTCTGCTGCATTGGAACTCGCTTATGTAGCCGAAGGAATCGCTGACTGTTACTTGACGATGAAGCTGGCACCATGGGATATTGCCGGTGGTATGGTTTTGGTCAACGAAGTTGGCGGTTTGACGACGAAAGCTGATGGAAGACCGATCAATATACTGGAACAAAACACTCTTTTATCCTGTAATGCTGAAATTCAACAGGAGTTAGTGGGAGAGTATATCAAGCTAAAATAAAATAGGCTCTCTGAAAATGCGGTGGTGGGATTTTCATTTCCACCGCTTGCTTTATCTTTAGATTCAATCCGGGGACATACGATTTCCCTCCAGTCGCAGAGAAAATAAATCCACCTCCTGCGGACGGATGTTCGAGTCTTCTGGTATAAGCCGTTGCGGGGTCTCGCCGCCCGTTTCTCTAAAGAAATAGAGGCGAACTTTTTCCACGACAAGTAAAAATCATCAGCAATTTAGTCTTATGCTGATGATTCCCCTTCATCCTGTCCTATGGAATTGTTCCTCATTGAGTATGGTTGGCATGAGTCAGGAAAACGACTGCCTTCTCCGTTTTCTTGCCAGTCCGAATCCCATCAATAGAAAGCCTGCCAGAATAAACAAAACCATAAGCAAATAGTTCCGGAATCCAATGGCAATACCTGCCGCTACGAAACTTGCTATAACTAGGACTGCCAACAGCAGCATCGGCAACTGAATTTTTTTCATGACTCTCACCCCTAATCTTCTAAAATTAAGTATAACGGAATTTCCTGTAAATGAAAATGGTCTTTTCTAATGCTAGCACAGAGAATGATGTTCTAGTATGATAGATAAGGGAGTGATTCGGAAAGAAGGAGTGAAAAAGGTGGAGGAAACAAATGAAGCAATCGATATAGGCAACAATTTGCCTATTGTCGATTTTCTGTTTAATACGGCGGCAAACGGCGACCTCCTGATTGGTTTTCTTTTGTTGTATTTGACAATTGGCATCCTGCTGGCTGTTAGTTATAAATTGGGTTTTGCAAGAAAATTGCCGCTGCTTAAATCTATAATTGTCTATGTGTTTTTATTTATCGGAGCTTTTATCATTGCGATGCTCGGTCTTAAACTTCCGATGGCAGAGTGTCTGGTCATTATAGCGCTGGTGCTTGGGATTTATCGTTTCCGGCTGGCTCAAGACCGAAAACGGCGGAAGAACCAGACTGAAAGCAATTAAAAAAAAAGGAACGTACCTGCTGCCTGTAGAGCGGTCCGTTCCTTCTTTTTGTATTAAATCAGGCTGTTTTTTTTCTTCTTTTCTTTGTATAACTTGAAATTTCCCGTGGCGTGCCGCTTGTTTGTGTTTTTTTCTACTCTTTCATAGCAACTTTGACAAATATACATATGAATTCGGCGGTTTCTTAACCTTTTCGCCTGCAAGCAGTTGCTGTCTATATTTTCAATGATGTCACATAAGACACATTTTACTCTCATAACATTATCACCTCACGGTAACTCTTTCTATCATTGTAACATAGGTGATGGACAGACTTCTAATCCTTTTTCAAATAAACTGGCTAAACAGAAAGGGGCGGTCCGGAAATACGGGGTTCCTCCTCTGTCCAAAAAGGAAAGACCCCGTATTGAACCTTCACTGATTTAATTGTTGATTGGACTGATCATTCTCGATATCGTCTAATTCCTGTTGATCCTTTTTAGGTATTACTTCTTTATTTTGATCGGGTTCTTCAGGCTGATCATCATTGATGGGTATTTCCGGCATATATCTGCCGACCACTGCTGAAAGCTCGTCGACAAACCCCTGGACAGGATGACCCTGTTGGATTTTGTCAGCCATGTGCCTGATTCGTTCCATCCCGTCGGCGTCTGCGATGACAACTGCTGTTTTTCCGTATGGATCATGATGGAGCGCTTCCGCAACAGAGTATTTAATGGTACTGACACGTGAACGATCCAAATCTTTATCCACATCTATTCCCACTACCGCATAGGGACCGGCAACCACTGAAGATGCATCATTTACGTTCGGGACATCTGCAGCCAGGCTTGCCAAATGATCCGCTATCTCTTGGTTGGTATAGTTTTTTTGCTGGCCATCTCCTGGGTCAGAGTTTTCCACTTGGATGGTCGGATCCTGGTTCTCCTGATCAGGCAAGCTTTCTTCCTGCTGACAGCCAATCAATACGAGACCTAGCGACAAAATACTTGCACATAGGAAAATAAACCGTGAAAACATAAGGGCACTCCTCCTTTTACTCCTATCTTCTCAATTCCTGCACAGTTTATGCATGGTAAGAGAAATGCGAGGTGTATGGGATATCCTGATTGACAACTGGATGGAAAGAGGAGGGGCGGGAAAAAACGAGCGATAACTGGACACCATGTTTTTGTTCCAGCTGCAACTTTGTTGATGGTTTTTCGGAAGGTTGTGAGAAGAGGTGGGAAAAAACATGGCTGACTTGATAAATGAGGGGGGGAGAAACAAAAGAAGGATACAAGTGGAATCCTCAATGGGAAGAAGGAGGTGAGTCATTCAGAGCGATCTGCTGATGCCCACCTGTCTTCCGAGGATTTAGTGCCCGCATCCAGGTTGTTACAGTCAACGTTTATCGATCGAGCAATAAAAAGCAAGTATTCAATATATGCATTGCCTTTCGTTCCGTTTGTTTATTCAATGATTATTTTGGTTACACCTTTAATCGGTTCTTGCCGATTAGAACCATCTGCAAAATAAACATGGACAGGTCCATTGTCTTTAATCGGTTTTCCATTTTCGGCAAACAAGAATAATGAATCTTTTAAAAGGGATAAAGAGATGACTTCTTCCTGGTTGTTTAAAACAAGTCTTGCCTGGTTCGCATCTGATTCTATTTCTGCTGTTTCGAGAAAGTCTTTGATGGGCATGAGATAGGTTCCCTTCAGGATTTGTTCTTTCTCGAACCGATTGATGCTTCTATTCACCGGTGGTTTACTGCTTTGCTGGTTGATTTCACGCTCCCAGCGGGTCGAAGCCTGCTTCAATACTTCCTCTGAATCTTCTTCAGGGTTGTCATTCGAAGCGGTGAATGCACTTTCCATTTCTATTTTTCGGTCATCAAAAATCCACACAGTGGGATCCAATGTGATTTGATAATTTACTTTTCCCGTAAGCTGGACAATCATCTGTACCAGTCCCTTTCTGTCTCTTTTATAGTATTCGTTTACAAGAATAGCAGACTTGATGTTGAATTTCATCTTTTCAGTAAATTGTATCCGTTAGATAAATTAATTCGGCAAAGAGAAGATATTTCTGTTCTTACCTTGCATTTTTTTCGGACAACAGCTAATATAAATAGAAGAGAGTCTGGTAAATGGAGGGGATTTTGTGATACCTGAAGTGGCTGTTAGCAATCGTGATAAAGCCTATGCCCTTCTAGAGGCTGATGCAAATAAAATATTGAAATTGATTAAAGTACAAATGGATAATCTGACGATGCCTCAGTGTCCTTTATATGAAGAGGTTTTAGATACGCAAATGTTTGGCTTGTCGCGTGAAATTGATTTTGCTGTCCGCTTGAACCTGGTCAGCGAGGAAGATGGCAAAGCATTGCTGGAAAATCTCGAAAGACAATTGAACGTGTTGCATGAAGCAGCCCAAAAATCGTAGAGAAGGACGGCCGAATACTGTCCTCATAAGAGGAAAACCTTTGCCAAAACCGGCGGGGTTTTTTTGTTACTTGTACAAAACTATGCAGCTGTACCTATATATAATCATTCTTCCCTGTGATATATTTTATATAACTGTGAAGTTAGTATAAAAGGGTTTTGGTTATCAATACATAGTTAGGAGTCATCACATTGAAACAGAAATGGAAAGATTTAGATTTCACGCTCTTTATAACCCCGTTGCTATTGACTGCATTCGGTATTGTGATGATTTACAGTGCCAGTATGGTAATTGCAGTTGTTAAGAATGAAGTACCCAGCAATTATTTCATGATCCGGCAGCTAATGTGGTTCGGCCTTGGCCTGATTTTTTATTTGTTTTGCAGCATGTTTGCATACCGTCATTACCAAAAGCTCATCAAGCCAATGATTATTGTTATAGTTCTATTGTTGATTGCTGTTCTCCTTTTCGGAAGAGAGACGAACTATGCGAAATCCTGGCTGGATATTGGCCCCTTTGGATTCCAACCGTCTGAACTGGCTAAGTTGGGATTGATCATATACCTGGCGTCGGCTTATTCCAAAAAGCAGCAGTATATCGACGATTTTTTTAAAGCGGTACTGCCGCCCTTAGTCATGACTGGAATTATCCTGGCATTGATCATCAAACAACCGGATATTGGTACAGCCGGAGTGATTCTTTTGATAGCTGCCACAGTCATATTCAGTTCGGGGATAAAATTCCGTCATCTTTTCCTTTTGGGGGGGACAGTCATTGTCATTATTGGATTGGCAGCTACCCAAATGGTTACTCCTGAACGGATTTCACGATTTACTGGCGCCTATCAGCCGTTTGACGATCCTGACCTGAACGGCTTCCATCTCATTCAGTCCTATTTGGCCATTGGTACAGGTGGGATAACGGGACAAGGGCTTGGACAAGGTATCCAAAAGCTCGGCTATCTCCCAGAACCGCACACGGATTTCATCATGGCTGTAATTGCAGAGGAGTTAGGGTTTCTCGGCGTCATCGTTGTTCTTGGGATGCTTGCGGCGATTGTACTTCGTGGGTTATACATCGCGAATCAATGCAGAGACAGTTTTGGCTCTCTGTTGGCAATCGGTATTTCTTCGATGATCGGCATTCAGGCATTTATTAATCTCGGTGCTATTAGCGGGCTATTGCCGATAACCGGAGTGACTTTGCCATTTGTCAGTTATGGAGGCTCCTCTTTGCTGATTCTGTTGATTTCCACAGGAATACTCAACAATATTGCCAAATCTGTCCGGGCAAATGAGCAAAGGATGACCAAAGAAACCATACCAGATGAAAAAGAGTACGAAAAAAACAGAAGAACAGTGAGACAACGCAGGACCTGGTCGCAATCGCAGTAATAAGAATGTACTGGGAGAGAATACAAAACTACTTGAAAAAGCACCCTTTCCAACTCGGGAAAGGGTGCTTTTCTTGGTGTCCGGAAAGGATATTGATAAGTGTCTATGGATATTAAATCGCAGGAACAGCCTCATCCAGCTCAAGCGCTATCCATTCTATACTCCGTTCAACCTTCGAACTTGGCGCTCCGGGAAGAAAGTAAGACAAAATAGCTTAGAACACCAAAGTAAACAGAAATGATTAAAGCGTGAAATAAGGCAGCTGTCAAATTAACCATGCTGAAAATCACTATTGCGCCCAATGCAACTTGGATGATCATCAGGAGGGATGCCGCCGTCCATCCCCAGAGCATTACGCGATTATGTTTATAACGCCGGTAAATCTTGACCAATAAGTATAATGTCCAAATAAATGCCAAGCCTGCGGCCAATCTATGTCCCATTTGAATCCATTGTGTAAAATGAAACTCGAGGGCAAAAGGTGTTCGATTATCGCAAAACGGCCAACTTTTGCATGCCAGGCTGGCATGAGCGTGACGGACCAGTGCTCCTGTATAGACAACGAGCAATATATAAATAAACAACCCGTAAAAGTGGCGGCGGATTCCTTTTTCGATGATCAGGGAACGTGCATCGAACTTCTGATCAATTTCGAAAATAAGCAAGGTAAGTAAAAACACTGCCGCAAAAGAAATCAGCGAAATGCCGAAGTGCATGGCAAGAACGAAATCTGACTGGGACCACAATACAGCAGCAGCACCGATCAAGCCTTGTAGTACTAAAAAGAAAATGGAAACAAATGATAGAAACTTCACTTCTCTGATATGACCGACATATTTCCATGACAGAACCGACAACAGCAGCACAATGATCCCTGCCGCCCCTGAAACAAGTCGATGACTCAGTTCAATAATCAATTCTGCAGAAAGCTCGCCTTCGCAAACAGGCCAGTTTGCTCCACAACCCATTCCAGAACCGGTTTTGGTTACCAGTGCTCCTCCGAGCAGGACGAGTATCATGGTAATCGTGGCAATGATAGATAAACTTTTAAGGAACTTAACCAAGGTTCCACCTCACAATCTTAGTGGAAGAGTATTTTAGGCTGTCAATCAGCCATCCAGATAACACGTCCAAACATACAAGGGTTATACTACCACGTTTGACAGCGATTTTCACTATAAAAAAATCAAAAAAAGCCTTGCATTGTTGATATTTGTTTGCTAGAAATAAATATGAGGATTTGATCGTCTTATTTATCGACACTGTAAGGGTTGATTCGACCGCAGTTTTGGCTCTTTCCTAATTGATTAAAGGCTTTTGTGCCTTTAATTTTATTTTGCCCTTGCGTTCACAAAATTGTCATCTTTTATTCAAGCTAAAAGCCGGTTTTACAGTGTTTAGTTAAATAGATTGAATTTCAAATCCGTGATACAATATGGATATAACCTGCGTAGTTGTTAAAAATAGGTTATACTAACAACGTTGACGATCAACCAATTTTGAAGAGATGAAATCAACTGAACGTTTTCATCCAGGCGTTTGATTGTAAAGGGAGCTGGAAGGAGGGTTGTAGGCTAGAATGAATAAAGTAGAAGCAACTTCTTCTCATGTAATAGGGAAGACAGACAGCGAAGACAAGTCTGCTCTCTGGGCGGATATAATGGCTCTCATTAAAGTAGGTATCATAAATTCCAATTTGATCACTGCTTTTGCCGGATTCTGGCTGGCGCTGTATTTTACTGGAGGCACTCTGTCGGATTATTGGGGCAGGTTGATCCTGATGGTGGCTGGTACGGCTTTATTGATTGCCGGCGGCTGCATACTCAATAATTATTACGATCGAGACATCGATCCAATCATGAAGCGGACGAAAAATCGTCCCACTGTTACCGGAAGCATCCCGCTAAAAGTGATTCTGTGGATGGGGATTTTTGCTTCATTGACAGGGGTTGTGCTCTTGTCGTTCACGACTTGGGAAGCAGCTTTGATAGGTGCTTTTGGATGGTTTGCCTATGTCGTTCTTTATACGATGTGGACGAAAAGAAGGTATACAATCAACACCGCTATCGGCAGTTTGTCAGGTGCAGTACCACCGGTGATCGGGTGGGCGGCAGTTGACCCAAGCCCGCATGCTGCGGCTTTTATTTTGTTTTTGATTATGTTTCTATGGCAGACGCCGCATTTTCTGGCGCTGGCCATTAAAAAATGTAAAGAATATAAAGCGGCGGGCATACCGATGCTTCCGGCCGTGCACGGTTTTGCCATCACGAGAAGACAAATGGTCATCTACGTCGCATGCTTATTGCCGTTGCCTTTTTACTTATTTTCACTGGGAAAGGTATTCTTGATCATTGCCGGACTATTGAATGCAGGCTGGCTGATTATGGGCATAAGCGGATTTTTCATGAAGAATAATAGGAAATGGGCAAACATCATGTTTGTTTATTCTTTGAATTATTTGATGATACTATTTGTAACCATGGTATTAGTAACGCTCCCGGGTGTTGTTAATTAATTTAGAATACGTTTGAAAAGTTCCATGATAATCAGCAGGTTGATACGGCTTGTTCGTGCCTTGGCTTCAAATGTGTTACGGTGGATTTAACAAGCCGTCCTGCTTACATACTGACGGACTTACACCTGTGTATTCTAATTATTTAAATAAAAGGACACAAGAGAAAGAGAGGTATCATTTGAATGAAAGGTTGGATGGGAAAGTTCCGGGCACTCGGTATATTCGGTTTCTTGATGCTTGTATTGTCAGGCTGTGGAAAAGAAAATCTAAGTGCCTTAACACCTAAAGGTTATGGATCCAAAGCTGCCTTGAACCTTATCAATATTTCTTTGGGCGTCATGATATTTGTGTTTATCGTCGTCATGGTGATTTATGCAATCGTCATTGTTCGTTTCAGAAAGAAAAAAGGTCGCGAGGATTACATTCCACCGCAAACAGAGGGGAACAAAGCGTTGGAAGTGATTTGGACCGTTATCCCTATTATTTTACTTGTCATCATTGCGATTCCTACTGTCGCTATTACGTTTGATCTTGCAGACGAAAGCGCTGCAGATGAATCATTGAACGTGAATGTAACTGGTAACCAGTTCTGGTGGCACTTTAATTATGAAGGGGAAGAAATTCAAACAAGCCAGGACTTATATATCCCTACTGGTGAAAAAGTATATTTGAACATGAAAACCAGTGATGTACTTCACTCTTTCTGGGTGCCTGCGCTCTCCGGTAAAATGGATTTGCATCCAGAAAACGAAAATACCATGTATATTCAAGCCGATGAAGAAGGGGTTTACGATGGGAAATGTGCTGAATTTTGTGGTACATCTCATTCGTTGATGGACTTTAAAGTAATTGCTGTAAGTCCTGAAGAGTTCGACCAATGGGTGGAAGATATGCAAAATGTGGATCCGGAAGCACAACCGGAAACAGCTGACGCCCAGGAAGGACAACAATTATTCCAGGACAACAGTTGTATCGGCTGTCATGCGATTGGCGCATCTCCGGCTGCCACCGGTCCTAACCTGACAAACTTCGGTGACCGGACAACTTTGGCTGGCGTGAAAGAACATACCAAAGATAACATTGTTGATTGGATCATGGACCCTGAAAGCATGAAACCAGGAAACAAAATGGCGGATGCCAATTATGATGTCAGCCGTGAGGAAGCAGAAAAAATCGCTGACTATTTACTACAATTACAACCATCGGATATTACTCCTGAAAGTGCAGAGACAAACGAGTAAAAAAGGGATGGAAGAGGTTAAGGGAGGTTTAAAAGCGTGAGTACAGCAGTTGCGCAAAAAAAAGGCTTCGGCGCATTTATCTGGGATTACTTAACCACTGTCGATCATAAAAAGATTGCCCATTTATATTTAGTGGCTGGTGGTTTGTTTTTCCTGGTAGGTGGACTAGAAGCATTATTGATCCGTATTCAGCTAATAAAACCAGATAATGATTTTGTTAGCGCCGGTTTTTATAATGAGTTATTGACTATGCACGGAACGACCATGATTTTTTTGGCTGCAATGCCATTAATATTCGCTATCATGAATGCTGTCGTTCCATTACAAATAGGGGCTAGGGACGTAGCGTTCCCGTTTTTGAATTCGCTGGGTTTTTGGCTGTTCCTGTTTGGCGGTCTTATTCTTAACTGTGGCTGGTTCCTTGGAGGGGCTCCCGATGCAGGATGGACTGCCTATGCACCGTTATCAACGGTATCGCCGGGCCATGGTGTGGATTTCTATGTACTGGGTCTGCAAATATCCGGTGCAGGTACATTGATTGGGGGCATCAACTTCCTCGTCACCATTATCAATATGCGGGCGCCTGGAATGACTTACATGCGTATGCCGCTATTCACTTGGACGGCGCTTGTGACAAGCACACTGATTCTGTTTGCGTTTCCAGCACTGACAGTCGGCTTGTTTCTGTTAATGTTCGATCGTTTGTTCGGATCCGGATTCTTCAATGCCTCGATGGGCGGTAACTCGGTCATTTGGGAGCATTTGTTCTGGATATTCGGACACCCTGAAGTTTATATTCTGATTCTCCCTGCATTCGGGGTATTCAGTGATGTACTATCGACGTTCTCGAAGAAAAGACTGTTCGGTTACACAGCAATGGTATTTGCGACAACATTGATCGGTTTCCTGGGATTCATGGTCTGGGCGCATCACATGTTTGCAACCGGACTTGGACCGGCAGCCAACTCTATTTTTGCAATTGCAACAATGGCTATTGCGGTTCCGACAGGTATCAAAATCTTTAACTGGCTGTTCACCTTGTGGGGTGGTACCATCACCATCAACTCTGCTATGTTATGGGCGTTAGGGTTTATTCCTTCGTTTACGATTGGCGGAACGACAGGTGTTATGTTGGCAGCCGCAGCAGCAGACTATCAGTACCATGATACGTACTTTGTTGTCGCTCACTTCCACTATGTCATTGTCGGAGGGGTAGTGTTCGGCCTGTTCGCCGCCATGCATTACTGGTGGCCGAAAATGTTCGGCAAAGTTCTTAATGAAACATTGGGGCAAATTACATTCTGGACATTCTTTACCGGATTCCATTTGACATTCTTTATTCAGCACTTCCTAGGCTTGATGGGAATGCCTCGTCGTTACTGGACGTTCTTGCCGGGGCAGCATCTAGAAACAGGAAACCTGGTGAGCAGTATCGGCGCGTTTTTGATGGCAATTGGCGCTATTGTATTTGTCATCAATGTCATTTATACGTCGGTAAAGGCACCGAAAGTGAGCGGGGACCCGTGGGACGGCCGGACACTGGAATGGTCGATACCTTCGCCGCCGCCACATTACAACTTTAAACAAACGCCATTGGTGCGTGGACTTGATCCTTTATGGATTGAAAAAATGGAAGGACGGAAGGGCATCACTCCTGCAGAACCGCTGGATGACATCCATATGCCGAATCCATCCATTCTGCCATTTATCATGTCGCTCGGCCTGTTTATCGCAGGATTCGGTTTTATTTATCAGGTCGACAATTTGTCATACCTGTGGTTAGTGATTCTTGGCATGGGTATTACACTTGGTTGTATGTTGACCAGATCGATGAAAGATGATCTTGGACATCACATCCATAAAGAAGATTTAGAAAAAGAGGGGGCTGAACAATAATGAGCGATCAAACATTGAATCCGGAAACAATGCCGGAACAGCCCGAAAGAGCTACATTGGAAGGTAAAAACAAATTTTTAGGATTCTGGTTTTTCCTAGGCGGGGAAACGGTTTTATTCGCAAGTTTGTTTGGTACTTACCTTGCATTGAGAAATTCGACTAATGATGGACCAGGTGCAGAAGAGTTATTCGGTCTGAAATTGGTATTTGTTATGACCATGCTGCTATTGACCAGCTCACTTACTAGTGTATATGCGATGTACCATATGAAAAACAATAGTTTCGGCAAAATGCAATTATGGCTGGGGATCACTGTCCTTCTGGGTCTTGGTTTCCTTGGTTGTGAGCTATATGAGTTTTATCATTACATCCATGGGGAAGGCTTCACACTTCGTTCCTCTGCGTTTGGGTCGGCCTTTTATACACTTGTCGGCTTCCATGGGGGCCACGTGACATTTGGTTTACTATGGATTATAGCCTTGATGGTGCGAAATGCAAAAAGAGGATTGAACTTATACAATGCACCCAAGTTCTATATCGCCAGTTTGTATTGGCACTTTATCGATGTTGTATGGGTATTTATCTTTACGGTTGTATATCTGATGGGGGTGATCTAAGCCATGGCCGAGAACACCAATATTCATGAAAATTACAAACGAAAGAAAAACAAGGAAGAAATGAAACAACAGGTTATCACCTTTGCATTGATGATTGTATTTACACTCATTGCATTCGGCATGGTGATGGCTGATCTGAGCAAGTTGTTTGTCATACCGGTTTTATTGGTACTGGCTGCAGTTCAAGTAGGATTTCAACTTTACTATTTCATGCATATGAGCCATAAGGGACATGAAATGCCAGCCCTGATGATTTATTCCGGAGCATTTGTTGCATTTATGACTGTCTTGACTCTATCTGTATTGATTTGGTGGTAAAACCTATAGGGCCCGGGAGCAAATTCCCGGCCCTTTTTTTGTTGTATAGGAATTTATCCAATTAATTGTCTGTGGAATTATTGGCTGAAACAGCCAAGACCAGCTCCAGCGTCTACCCCTCGAGTCTTAAGCATGTCGGAGGCCCAAAGGAAGTGGGACATGCAGGCGTTGCCACAGGATGTGGCGGCTATAGCCTGCGCTCCTTTAAACAGACGGTTGCACTTTTGTCCGTTTGTTCGTAACGATATGACCAACGTAGTGGATAGAAACTGCGACATCGTTGAATTTGTCTTCCTGACTTCTTCCATTCGTCGAATGGGGTTCGGCGCTGCGGAAATACCCTGCGCTTTCCGCGGGTGGCTGGTGAGCTTCCTCGAGCTGACGCTCTGCGGGATCTCACCGAGGCCTTTCCTCCCGCTGGAGTCTCCGGGTATTCCTCCGCTAGGAACGGCTTCCTGTTTAAATACACGTGTAGAATACTTTTTTTATTCATGGGACTCCACGCACTGTTTTATCAAAAGCCCTAGCTAGGAAAACAAGCAGCGAGACCAAGGACAGGTGAAAAGATGGAACTCTAACTGGCTTTTTATGAAAAGAATACACATTTCCTTTTAAGATGGCTTGTTGCTTCTTAAAGAAAAAGTCTATAGGGGATAGTCAGCATGCCTCTTAGCGCAGGTAGCATACGCAGACTCCAGCAGGAACAGCGCGAGCTGAAGATCCACTTGGTAAAGGGCTTTTCTTTGCCAAGTTAGCTGAAGCCGTGCACGCGGAAAGCGAAGTATGCCACCGAAGCGGTGGGTAACACGCTTTTTGAATAGGCAGTCCAACTTCCCATTACAGTTACTGCGCGGTTTATATCCAATGGGAACTTATCGCTACATTAGACGATGGTTATAGATTTTAAAAAACAGTGTAAACGCGATATAATGTAGGAGTGTACAGGAAAGATGTCAATCTGTTTTTAAATTGTCACAATACACGCTCAATAAGTTTACAGGATGCGTTATAATGGAAGAAGTAATTTTTTAGATGGAGTGAGGTTGCTATGTGGCTGGAATTACAAATTTTTGGTTTTCGTGCATTATGGAGTCCCTATTATTTGCTGTTCGTCATCGCCCTGGGCTTGATATATTATTTGATCACATTCACTTTCAGAGAGAAGTTCACTGATAAGGGTCGGCCAAGTCGAAAACAGCTGATCTATTTTTACACGGGATTAGTAATACTTTACCTTATCAAAGGATCACCAATCGATTTACTGTCCCATATCATGTTTACTTCCCACATGATACAAATGTCGCTGTATTATTTAGTTTTTCCGATTTTGATTATCAAAGGAATTCCAGAATGGATATGGAGAAACGTTTTTTCGGTGCCAGGGTTAAAGCAAGTTTTGAACCTTCTGACAAAACCGTTGATCGCATTGCTGTTGTTCAATGGGTTATTTTCCATGTACCATATGCCGGTTATTTTCGATTTCGCCAAAGCGAATGTAGTAGCTCATGCCGTCATCACGACGGTAATATTGTTAGCGGCGTTTCTGGTATGGTGGCCGATATTTACTCCTATCAAAGAAATGGACAAACTTTCCCCTTTGATGAAAATCGGTTATATATTTGCCAACGGGGTGTTGATTACACCGGCTTGCGGTTTAATCATTTTTTCTGGGCATTCGCTATATGCCACTTATAGTGAAACAAGTGGTTGGATTCAAGCAATGTCGCTTTGCGTTCCTCAATCCGTTTTAAATGGACTGCCTTTGACAGGACCGCAAATGTTTTCTCCGATACCCGTTTTGGAGGATCAGCAGCTAGGCGGGATTTTGATGAAAATCATGCAGGAAATTGTTTATGGGTTCGTCTTAGCGCGGATTTTCTTTGGCTGGTTCAATAAGAGTGTGGACAAAGTTGATCCGTTGCCATCCACTAATACAACTACAGAAGCATAAATCGTTTTCTATTCAGAACAGGGAGAGGTTAAAGTCTTATGCCGATATTGCCAACGATCAGCACGTTTTTTATTGTATTGAGTGCGGTACTTATTGCCATTGGCTGGTATCTTATTGCAAAAAACAGGTTCGCCGCTCATAAACGTACGATGATAGCAGCTGCAATTAGCGCTTTGCTATTTTTTATCATCTATATGTCCCGGACCATTTTTATAGGAAATACCAGCTTCGGCGGTCCTGATGACATCAAGCTATACTACACGGTATTCTTGATTTTTCATATTATCCTTGCAACAGTGGGAGCTGTTTTTGGAATAGTGACACTGACTTTGGCTTTTAAAAGAAAAATCAGGAAACACCGCAAAATAGGACCGGTTACGAGTATTATCTGGTTTTTTACTGCCATAACCGGTGTAGCAGTATATCTGCTTTTGTATATCTTTTTTGATGGCGGAGAAACTACAAGTATGATAAAAGCCATCCTCGGTTTATAAAATTTGTGGTGAATATCTGGAAAGGGGCTGTCCCGATTGTCATAAACATGATGGGGCAGCCCCTCCTTTTATAAAAATATGGAGAAGGATGAATCTGCAGGGTTATTTTGGCGGACAAATTTCATTCATTTCGTTCTTAAAGGCTGCTCTCACGTTTATTTCTTGGAATCCGATGGTATATAGGCTATATAAACATGTACGAAAGGATCGGTTCATGATGGATATAGAAAGTGCGCGGTTGCTAATAGAACCTATAACATTAGAAGAAGGCCAAATGCTTATTAAAAACCCAATGGAGTACTATTATGACAAACATATTCCCTATGATGTCGAATGGCCTCATTATTCATTGAAGGCTTTGCTTCCTTATTACTTGGAAGACTTGGAAAATGGAAAAGTGTCACTTGGCATGGGCCCGTGGATTATTCGCGACAAACGAAAGGGGCGGATTATCGGCGAGGCTGGATTTAGAGCTTTTGACGAACAAAAAAAGACGGCTGAACTCGGTTATAGGATTTTGCGAAAGAAACAAAATCAAGGATATGCGACAGAAGCTGTAAGTTCCCTGTGTCAATGGGCTTTCTATCAGCAAATCAAAAAAATCAGAGCTTGCTGTGACAAAGAGAACCTAGCTTCTCAGCGAGTACTTAAAAAGAATGGCTTCAAAAAGGTTGCCAATGAAAAAGGCATTTTAATATATGAAAAAAGAAGAGCTGTTCAAAAGAAGAGCATTCAAGGAACCAATTCCTTGTAAAAAATCGGCCTATCCAGAGTAAAAGGATAGGCCTTTTCAAATGCTTTTCCGTTAAATTTTAAAGTTCCATTTAATAATTCCGGCTTCTTTCGCTGAATTAAAAGCTATAACCAGTAAAGGTCCCAGGATAAAGCCGATGATTCCTATCAACTGGAGACCGAGGTACATGGCAATCAGTGTGGCTAAAGGGGAAAGTCCAATATGACGTCCCATTACTTTCGGTTCTACGGTCCTTCTGATTGCCAGCAGGATAATCGCCAATACTGCAAGCTGAATGCCCATGACCGTATCACCAGCCAAAAGCATATACAAGGCCCACGGACCAAGTATCACAATCGATCCGATGATCGGGATGAAATCGACCAGCCAAATGATAATAGACATGATTATAGCGACTTCCGGTGTTATATACAGAAGGCCGATTAGCGATACGACAAAAATGATGATGCTTACGAGAAATTGTGCTTTTAAAAATCCGAGGACGACATACGATAAACGAGCATTCATAAACTTGACTTTTTCTGCCGTTTCCTCTGTAAGGTGATTGTAAGACATAGCTTTTAGGCGCGGCAATTCAAGCATGAACAAAAATAATGCGATTAAGTAGACAAGCAGGCTGACGAGGTATTCCGGTACTTTCGCCGCTGCCGAAGCGATTTTGTCAAGTTCGAAATATTGTTTGACTTTTGTGCTCAGTAACTCAATGTTTCGTTTAAAACCATCCTTCACCTCTACTACAAAATCGGAAGGGAGATTTTCGGTGAAACGATCCATATCTGTTTCCCATTCTGTAAACTTGGTATTTAACTGGTTGACATAAGAAGGTGCATTTTCGGCAAAATTGACTACATGAGTAACAGCCCGTGTCACAAAATAAGTACCGACCAGACTAATGACAAGCAGAAAGATAAGAAATATGATCGTTACAGAAAATTTACGGTTCATTTTAAAGCGGTATTGGAGCCATCTGATGGCAGGGTTCAAAAACATGGCGGTTAGAAGAGCCAGAATCAAGGGAACGGATACCGGTAAAATGAAATACCCGGCAATGAGAATAAGTATTGCTGCTATAATTAATATCCATTGGCGTTTTGACAAGTAACGGAACAATTGGTTATGTATCTCCTTTCCAGCACGTGAACTATATGAATGCAGTTGCGACAAGCAGTTTTGTGAAGTAATAATGTATACAAAGAAAACTGCCCCCGGGCAGCATTACTGATTAAGGTTGGTAAGCAAGTGAACAAGAATGCTCTCTAAAGTTAATCATAACATGTTTTTTTGTAAGTTTGTTGAAAAAACAATTAACTTCTTGTGAACAAGAATAAGACTATTCAGCTGGGCTGAAAGGGGAGAAAAAACTGCCGGCAGCCAGCCGGCAGTTTCATCACATTATTTTGCAAAACTGTCCAATTCGTTTTTGGCTTTCGCCAGTAAACTTTTTGTGCGGTCGATGACACTCTCCGGAAAATCTTCTCCTTCGCCATATTCGACTCCATGAGGATAATAATGTTTTCCCAACAGAGGCGTCGAAAGTTTGATGACAGCATCTCCGCGGTCAACTTCTCCCTCGACAGCGTAGCCTTGGATTCTTATGTAATAAGTGATATTTTTCTCGGCAGACCCAATTTTATAATCGTATGTAACCCTTTCATAATCCCACTGACCGGCACGGACAAAAGCGATTTCGTCCATAAGATGGTCCAACGGTTTTAAATCCATGATCATTCCTTCGATTCCTGTTCCTTCTATTCTCATTACTTCCACCTCGCAAAAATTGTATATCTAACTTAATAATAGTATTTATTGCAGGAAGTTGCAATTATTATCGTATCGAGAATTCCAGTTCGACCATCTTTTGATAAAACTTTAATGGAGGTGAAGTTTTGTAATGGAAGTGCGATTTATATAAAAGGTTTAGGGGAAGAATAGCTACAGAGTGGGGAGTACCATTCATAACACAACTAGGAGGTACTGCAATGAAAAAACTTAAAGAGGTTATGACAACCGATCTTTCTGTTTGTTCAGCAGATGATACGTTGACAGAGGCTGCCAAAATCATGACCGACCATAACGTCGGTGCTGTTCCCGTATGCGGGACCGATCGGGAATTACTTGGAATGATTACGGATAGAGACTTGGTTGTACGCGGATTGGCGAAGGAGAAAAGCCCTTCGTCCAAAGTAAGTGATGTAATGAGTGGGAAACTTTACTCTGTAGCTCCTGATGCTTCTGTTCAAGAAGCAAGCAGCTTAATGGCGGAAAAGCAAATTCGTCGTCTGCCGGTTGTTGAAAACGGTAAGCTGGCAGGAATGGTCTCGCTTGGAGATTTGGCCTTGGAGGAAAAATCCAATTTAGCGGCCGGCCATGCTTTGGAGGAAATTTCCGAGCGGCCGGAACTTCACTGACTTTTCACGTATGATGGAACAGACTGTCCCCAGAAAGGAAACGGGGACGGTCTGTTTTAGATTGTACGGTACGAAGTGATAAAAGATGGAGGGGATTCGTTCAACTATCCAAGGAGAAAATGGATTTCCTCAATTTCTTTTCATAAAGTAAGATTTCGATTATTATAATTACTTAACAGGCAAAAAAGGAGTTTAAAGGGCTATGAGAGGAATCGGAAGGTTGATTGTGCTGGTACTGATCGCGGCGGGGGTTTTTTATTTAGTCAAAATAGGGGACTTTAACCCTGATGAAGCGGTACAGAAAGTAGAACAAAAATTAAAGACGAAAGAAACGGAGATGGAAAGCAAAACCACTCCGGATCATTTCACATCGAACATTAACTTAGAGGGTGATTTGTACAGCAGAATCGGGGAGTCAACGGATGCATTGCAGAAAAAGCTGGGAAAACCTGTTCGTAAAGATAAAAGCTCCTATGGATACGACTGGTGGGTCTATACAAACAAAGAAAATCAATATATGCAATTTGGTGTGGAAGATGGACATGTTGTCACTATCTTCGCCACAGGGGATGACTTATCGATCGATCCGGTCAGCATCGGACAAACCTATGAGGAAGCAGCAGCACATTTCGAATTTGCCAAAGAAGTATCTATATCCGAAGGAGTCACTTCCTATAGATTCCAGTTGACAGAAGATGAATTAGCAGTTCGTCCACTCGTAAAACTGGACAAGCAAACTTATATGCAGTTATATTTTGATACATTCACGGAAAAACTATCCTCTGTCAGGGTGGTTACCAAAGATATCTTATTGAAACAGCGACCATATGAAATTTACTACCGCGGTAAGCTGCCAGAGAAACCGGAGTTGACTGATACAGAATGGGAAGAAGTACAAAAAGGAATGGAACAACAAATATTCGATATCACCAATGTCATCAGGAAACGCCACGATAAAGGAGCGCTCAATTGGGATGATCCTATTGCGGAGGTCGCCTTTTCGCACAGTAAGGACATGTCGGACAATAACTATTTCTCCCACTATTCCCAAAACGGAGAAGGGTTGAAGGAGCGGCTTAGCGAACATGACATCTATTATCTGTCAGCTGGTGAGAACATAGCTGCCCAATACACTGACGGACCTGCTGCTGTCGAAGGTTGGCTGAATAGTGAAGGTCATCGTGAGGCTCTGTTGAAGGAGGGTTATACCCACTTAGGTGTCGGTGTCTATCGGTATTATTATACGCAAAATTTCATGCAGAAGCCTTAATATAGAGATAAGGGGAAGCAGCAAAACGATTGTTTTCCAAAGTGAAAAACCGGACGATAATTCGAATTCAAGCAATCGATGTCGTCCGGTATTTCTAGTTTTGTAACAACTGTGCACATATACGTACACAATGCAGGTTGCTTTCTTTCCACACAGAGGATGGATGTAATTCCAGCTGACAGACACTTGTCCTCCATGGGTATTTCACACGTTTTTTCAGCTTTCATATAATGGAGGAAAAGGATATGGGGAGCAGGTGATTGTCAATGAGTGATTTGCATCCTTCTATACGAGAATTTAAGACGTTCGTTAAAAAGCATCCGGGGCTAATAAAGGAAGTCAATCAAAACGGAAAGTCATGGCAGGATTTTTATGAAATGTGGATTCTGCTCGGGGAAGAAGATGAAAAGTGGAAGGAATTCCAACCGGGAAATCTGAAAGGGGCTCAGAAAAAAGGGGAGTCTGAAACAGATGATTCTCAAGGTAAGCAGCAACAGCTTGCTAGTCAGTTTATGCAAATGATCGAGAAGGTAGATTTAAACAAAGTGCAGGGCCATATGCATCAATTAAATGGTGCGATAAACAATATCCAGACATTGATCGGCCAGTTTCAAGAGTTTAAAAAACAATCTCCTGCAAAAAACTCTATGCTGCATCAGACACCTTGGAGTAAAGATTAGGAGGGGTAGCATTGCAGCCAGCCATTTATCAGCAGCTTACGAACCGGCCAGACTTGAAGCATTTTATCAGAATGAATCCTGAATGGTACCGGAAATTGACTCGAAACCCGGAAGAAGTTACCGAACTGGAAAAAGCAGCAAAAGCTTTTTACGGGAAAACAATTCCGCAGCGGATCGAACGGTTGAGTGGACAAATGCAAATGATTTCGATGCTTATCCAGATGGCCGGATCCATGAAGGATTGAAAAAGGCTCTTTTCGCATACATTGTTGCTTATTAATCAGCACATTTGACAGAAACTGCGACATCGTTTGAATTTTTCTTCCTAACTTCTTGCATTCGTTGAGTGGGAGTTCGACGCTGCGGAAATACCCTGCGCTTTCCGCGGGCGGCTGGTGAGCTTCCTCGAGCTGACGCTCTGCGGGATCTCACCGAGGCCTTTCCTCCCGCAGGACAGGTGTTTTCGGTGGGACGAGTAATCGCAGTCCCAAGGAAGGCTGCGGCAGCGATGCATCGCACGAAGAAAATTGTTTTGTATTTTCGAGGAGTCTCCGGGTATTCCTCCGCTAGGAACAGCTTTCTGTTTAAAAAAGCGTGTACTAGGCATTTCATTTTTCCAGGCGCTGTATCAACAAAGACATAGCTAGGAAAACAGACAAAAAGTCCAAGAACAGGAGAAAAGGCGGGAATTACAACTGTCTTTTATGAAAAGAAGTACACATTTCCTGACAAACGTTTTTAAGATGGCTTGTTGGTTCTCAAGGAAAAAGTCTACGTTTCCGTTAATCAGCATGCTCCTTAGCGCAGGGAGCATACGCAGACTCCTGCGGGAACAGCACGAGCTGAAGATCCACTTGGTAAAGCGGTTTTCTTTACCAAGTTAGCTGAAGCCGTGCCCGCGGAAAGCGAAGTATGCTACCGAAGTGTTGGTTAGCACGCTTTTCCTCCCATTACGGCTACTGCGCAGGTACTTTTATGTGCAAGAGCAAAAATTTATAAGAATCCGCCTTGTAACACATTATACGTTTGAGACAAGCCATAATTTGTTGGTCCTTTATCCTTGCAAGTCATATGAATGGTCCATAATCCGGTTCTACATTACTAAAACGACTGATTCCGCTTTTCATTTCAGTCCATTGTTGATATTATATAGGATATGGAGGTGGATACAGTGTTTGCCACTTTAGAGTTAGTAGATATTATAGATAAGTCTGAAGCACTTGGCCAAATGATTCTTCAATCCGATGTCATGGAAAAGTACCATCAGCAAAAAAGACAGCTGGAAGAGGATGATGAAGCACAAAAACTGATTGCTTCCTTCAATCGTATGAAAGAACAGTACGAAGATGTTCAGCGATTCGGAAGGTATCATCCGGATTATAATCAAATTATGAAGGATGTCCGTGCTTCTAAAAGGGAAATGGACATGAACGAAAAAGTTGCTTCGTTTAAAATAGCTGAACGCAATTTACAGCAATTTCTCGATGAAATAAGTGATTTGGTTGCCCATAGCGCCAGCCAGCAGGTGAAAGTTCCCAAGGACGGCGCAGCACTACAGGACAGTGGATGCGGCTGTGGAAGTGGCGGAAGTTGTGGCTGTCAAGCTTCATAATTATAAATGAGTGGCTGGACCTCTTTGCCGAAGGATAGGTCCAGCCTTTCTATTTCAGGGGATATTGCTGGGTGCGAAATATTCTGATAAAATGGACATAAATCAGTAATAAGCGAGGATCCTATATGAGAACAAAAAGACAAGGATTGATTGTTTGGTTCCAACATATGAAAAACATCAAACAAATCAAACGATTCGGTCATTTAATATACGTATCAAAGCAGCGAAAATACGCTGTGGTTTATGTGGACCAACTGGAAGCAGAGGAAACGGTGGATAGACTGAATAAATTGCCGTTCATATCCAAAGTGGATTTTTCATATAAACCTTACGTCAATACCGAATTCGAAAATGCCAAAATGGACAAAGCGAAAGAATACGATTATAAAATGGGTATTTAAAAAACATCCTGGCCGGACTCTCGGCAGGATGTTTTTTTGCGATGATAACAGCTTTGACTTGCGAGCTTACTGTTCAATAAGCAGGATATGGACACCCTGTTGTTAGTGGATTTTCAGCAGACGGTTCATATGAAATATTCCGATCAGATACTGAAAATATAACGATTTTTCATGAAATTCGGCAGATGATTTGACCACTAAGGATTTAATTTCATGCCCCTGTTCGGAAGCTGCCTTTTTGAATAATTCATATCTTTTGCTCAGAGTCGTTTCCGGATCGGGGACGCCTTCCATGCAAATATAAATGGGCTGGAATTCGCCTTGTTTGGAAGGTTGCATGATGAGAGCCGGCGAAGTTACCTTCCTGCCACTTTTTTCTGTCCTGAGGGAAACGAAGTGTGTAATCCTGTCAGTCATGTTTTCCGCTAGTTCACAAAGTTCATATATATCGGCGTAACCCTCTCCAAGTTCAATTAATCGTTGAATCATTTGTTCACCTCTCTTCCCTAATACTTTAGCATGGGAGAAAGCCATTGCAAATACCATCCTATAAGGAGAGGTCATAAAAAAAGCCTGCAGATTAATCTGCAGGCCCTTTTTGTTCTCTGAATAGAAAACAAAAAGGCAAAGGGAGAGGAGAAACCGGAAGAAGAACTTATGGGGAAACGTAAGCCTTCTCCGTGTTCTGAAGCAGCCGTCAGGATAGCCAGCTGCTTCACTACGTTAGTATGGACGGATTGAAAAAATATATACACTCTCACCGAACAATATTTTAAAGTAAGGAATATTTCCGCAGAATCCTGTTTTATGGTAGGATGGAGGTCGAATATAAAGCGAAGAGGTGGACACGGATGAGAGTAATTTCCGGCAAATATAAAGGAAGGCAATTAGATCCAGTGCCAAACCGGCTGACCAGGCCAACCACGGATAAAGTGAAGGAAGCTTTGTTTCAAATTATCGGGCCGTTCTTCCAGGGAGGGAATTGTTTAGATTTGTTTGCTGGTTCGGGCGGACTCGGGATTGAAGCATTGAGCCGGGGAATGGAAAAAGCGGTATTTGTCGATAAGCAGCCAAAAGCTATCCGGACTATTCACGACAACCTTCGCACCCTGGCACTCGAGGACGCTGCGGAAGTATTTCGTACTGATGCTTTCATGGCCATGAAAGCGGCGGGCAGGCGCGGACTTCAATTTGATGTCATCTTTTTGGATCCACCCTACGGTAAGGTTTCCTATGAGAAATTATTGGAAGCTGTAGATACATATCACCTGGCGACGCAAAAAGGCTTGATTGTCTGCGAACATGAAAACAGAGAAAAACTGCCCGATCAATATGCAGGTTTTTCACGAAGGCAGACGGAAGTTTACGGAAGTACTACCAGCATTACTATCTATCAGCGGAAGGAGCAATAGGTATGGAACGACTTGCTATATGTCCGGGAAGCTTTGATCCCGTCACCTATGGACATCTGGATATAATTCAGCGGGGAGCAAAGGTATTTGATAAAATCATCGTGACCGTTTTTAACAATCAATCGAAATCTCCGCTATTCTCTGTAGAAGAAAGAATCGAATTATTAAAGGAAGTTACCCGTGACATAAAAAATGTAGAAGTGGATTCCAGCAGTCAGCTGTTAATGGAATATGCCAAACAGAAGAGAGCTTCGGCGATAATTAGAGGGCTGCGCGCAGTCAGCGACTTCGAGTATGAAATGCAAATAACATCCATGAATCGCAAGTTGAATGATGACATTGAAACGTTTTTTATGATGACGAACAATGAATATTCTTTTTTAAGTTCAAGCATGGTAAAGGAAGTTGCCAAATATCAGGCTAATGTATCTGATTTGGTTCCAAATGCCGTGGAACTTGCCCTCCGGCAAAAATTCAAATAAGTGAAAGTGGCTGTGCCATCGCCGAACAGGCAAAAAGATATGTGACACAGCCTTTCCGATACATTTCACTTTGTCAACGAATTAGCCGTCTAAGCAGGATCAGTGCTCCGCATGCCAGGGACAACAGGGTGATCAACGGTCCGTATTGTTGAAGCGGTTCAAAGGCAAGGAGCCAGTCCTGGCCGTTTGAGGCTGCGAAAACAGGAATGCCGGATCCTGAAGAGGAAGCCAATTGGTCTAGGTACAGAGGCTTGAATAAAAAGATGGCCAGCGTGCTGGCAAAAATACCATGCAGGATTCTGGCAAAGAAATATGGTGTGAAGCGAATGTCACTTTCGGCAAGTATGCTTGCGACTTGCGCCTGAACCGAAAATCCATTGAATGCCAGGATAAAACTCACTACAATGACCGCTGGCAGCATGTTTGGCAAATTCGTACCCGAAATCATTTGGGCACCGAGGGTGATTTCGAACAGTCCTGAAAAAAACGGAAGTGCCAGTTCTCCTGGAATGCCAACCATTGTGAAACCCAGGGAAATACTGGCTGCAAGGATTTTAGAGATGCCGATCAAGAATATCAGTTTATTGAACACGGAAAACATGATGATGAATCCACCTATCATCAATAATGTTTGAATGGATTGGATGACGGCATCACCGAATATTTTCCCGAATGGACGAGAGTCCTGCAGTCTTGTACGGTGAAGTGCCTGCAAAGCATAGAATATGGATACACGTTGTTTTTCTTCTCCCCGCTCTTGCTTGTCACGGCCGTAAAAACGCATGCAGAGCCCGACAAGTGTATTCCCCCCGTAATGGCATACTGCCAGTAAAATCCCCAATTGGGCATCATGAAAAAAACCGACAGAAACGGCTCCAAAGATGAATAAAGGGTTTGAAGCATTCGTAAAGGAGACGAGTCGCTCTGCTTCTGTCTTTGTCAATTGTTCTTCCTGCCGGAGTCGCGTGGTAAGTTTAGCTCCGGATGGATAACCGCTGGCCATCCCCATTGCCCAGACGAAACTTCCGGACCCTGGTACATTGAAAAGTGGACGCATGATGGGTTCACACAGAACACCGATGAAACGGACAACCCCAAACCCGATTAATAGCTCTGCAGTGATAAAGAAAGGAAGCAGAGAAGGAAACACAATTTCCCACCACATGTTCAGTCCCCGTATACTTGCTTCCAGTGTCTGATCTGGAAAAGTAATTAGTGCAGCTGCGAGGAACAAAGCTGTTCCGGCAAACAAAATCGATTTTATTTTAGATTTCAATACCCCGGCCTCCCAGTTGGTGAGCTTACCACATTTCTGTACTTCTATTAGGGGAAATAGTAGAATATGAATAGCTCCTATAGTACAAGCAATCCTTTAACAATATACGCTCATAGTTCTTGGTTTTATGCCATAATATAGGTAAAAACATTCAGGTTAAAGGGGCGTTGCAGGGTGGATCCGTCTATAGGATTGGCGTTGGGTTCTGGAGGGGCGAGAGGATTCGCCCACTTGGGTGTTTTAAAAGCATTGACTGACAAAGGGATTGCGATTGATTGTATAGCAGGAAGCAGTATGGGCGCACTGGTAGGTGCATTGTATGCATCTGGTCAGAGACTGGAAAGCTTGTATCAGCTTGCCCGGACTTTTAAAAGAAAGTACTTTTTGGATTTCACGCTTCCGAATATGGGTTTTTTGCAAGGGGACCGAATCAAGGAATATATCCGTTTGTTTACCTTTGATAAAAATCTGGAACAATTCGATATACCGATCGGTATAACCGCGACAAATTTATTCGATGGAAGTAAAAAAGTGTTTACAAAAGGAAATGCAGCAGATGCTGTCAGGGCGAGTATATCGATACCAGGCATATTCGTTCCGGTAAAAATAAACGGGCAGTTATTTGTTGACGGGGGAGTGGTTGATCGTGTGCCGGTCTCGGTTGCCAAACAGCTGGGAGCGGATGTCGTGATCGGCGTCGATTGTGCTCATTTTACGGTTAATACCGAGGTGGAATCCATTTATGATGTCATTATTCAAAGTATCGATATAATGCAGGATGAGCTGGTCAACGCAACGGGTGCTCAAGCAGATATTCTGTTGAAACCGGACGTATCTGCCTATAGCTCCCGTGCATTCAAAGATATTGAAGCGATAGTCGATGAAGGAGAGCGGGAGACACTGCGCAAAATGCCGGAGATTGTCCGCAGCATCGAAGATTGGAAGGAGAAAAAGGGATGAAATTCAATAAAAAAACTCTGATTCCCGCAATCATTGTAATAATCATTGCGGCTTTTTTGGTTAGCTACCGGTTACCGTATTATATATATAAACCGGGCGGAGCCGATGCATTGAACCCAATTGTAGAAGTAGCCGGCGGGTTCGAAAGTGAAGGCGATATGCATTTGGTGACTATCAGGGGAGGACAAGCAACCCCGTTACAATACTTATGGGCTTCCATACGTCCCCACCAGGATATTGAACCGATTGACGAAGTGTTTCCTGAAGGAATTTCACAGGATGAGTACTTTCAGGCCCAGCTGCAGATGATGGAAAGCTCACAGGAAGCTTCCACGGTTGTTGCTTATCAAGCGGCCGGCAAACAAATAGATATTGAATACGAAGGTGTCTATGTAGTGGCGGTGATTGAAGGGATGCCTGCAGAAGGTAAGCTTAAAGCAGGAGACAAAATTGTTGAAATGGACGGCCGCAGACTTGAATCATCGGAAGAATTGATCGATTATGTATCAAGTAAAAAAGCCGGTGACCAAATAGAAGTCACAGTGGAAAGAGAAGAAGAAACCGTCAAAAAAACGATTGAATTGGAAGAATTTCCAGGACAGGAAAAGATAGGAGTCGGTATTCAATTAGTTACCAACCGCAATGTAGAAGTAGAGCCGGAGCTTAAGTTTGCGAGCGGTAATATTGGCGGCCCGAGTGCTGGTTTGATGTTCAGTTTGGAAATTTACGACCAACTGACGGAAGACGATTTGACGAAAGGCCATCAAATCGCGGGTACAGGAGAAATTAATTATGAAGGGAAAGTAGGCCGTATTGGCGGTATAGACAAAAAAGTAATAGCTGCAGACAAGGAAGGCTGTGAAGTATTTTTCGCTCCAAATGAAGAGGGGGCGGAAGACTCCAATTATAAGGTTGCTGCAAAAACAGCAGAGGAGATTGGAACGGATATGGAGATTGTGCCTGTCGATACGTTTGAGGATGCATTGAACTATCTCGAGGAAATGGATGGCTAAACGGCTGTCACGATTAAAAGAGCCGGAAAAAACATGAAAGTAAAGCAAAAACCGAACGATGTTCGAAATGTAATCATTCGAACCCGTTCGGTTTTTTGATTTAGCCTCTCCAGTTCGTTGCTTATAAAGGAAAGAATGTATCAATGTCAGTAGATGTCCGGCTCCAGCGCCTACCACCTTGAGGTCTCAAGCAAAGCCTTTTTGTGGAAAAGAAATTTCGATGCGATGCTCGCCTTAAGTCTGCGGACGCCCGCACGATGTGTTTCATGCAGGCGTTTCCCCAGGAAGGACGTGGCGAATGCAGCCTGTACTCTTTTAAAGACGTTTGCGCTTTTCTAAAGCGAGTCTACGTTCTGCCATTAGAGTTTTCAAGATGGTACTAAATCGGACTTTTATTCATTGGCTGCTATGTAAGGAGAGACCAATTCCTGTCGGCGCAGCTTACTTCTTGTATCGTTACTGGAGACACTGTAATAGGCGTTTGAAGCTTTTTCATCTATCGCGGCAAGCTGGGTCTTCTGCTTCTTTAACTGAGAAACCAGCGGAACGCCGATTTCTTTTCGTTTATGGTTCAAGTAAGCCCGTCCCGTTTCATTCATTGCCAATATCCGAAGATGCGGGACGTGGTCCGTGTTTAACAAAGGCTGAATCGTTTGTTTTTGATTATTAAGCAACAAGTGAACGAAGATCCGTTGCAATCTTGTCCAAGTGTATCGTTTTGTTTTTAGTGCTCTCATCCACTCGACAAAGCTATCTGCTTTGGCGGCAGTTTCTTTCAACCGATATTCCAAGCCCTCCTCGACACCGTGGATTTGTCGTATTTCTTCAGCCTGCATGGTAAGGATGCGGTATTGAAGGAGATCGAAGTAATCTTGCCAATTATGCCACAAACCGGCTTCCTGCTTGTAGTCCAGCAGGATTTGCCGCACTGGCTCGGGCAGCGTTTTTTTGACTGTTTCCGTAATCGCCTGATGCTGATGCAGCTCGTTTCTTATGCTGGTTGCGCTTGCGATGGAATGGTTGATTTCCGGATCGTGATAATCGTTGTGCACACGTTTGATCGTTAATGCATCCATGGATAAATCATATTCTTTGATTGCTTTCACATAGCTGTAACCAAGGATATTGTTCGGCCGGGACAAGTCGATCGTTCCCGAATGCAATCCGATTGCCTGGTAAGCAGACCTGCTTGCCTCGGGAAAAGAGAGCCCCTCTGTTAACGACCGCTTTAGTTGCTGGTCATATTTCTTCCTGTTTTGGCTGAAACGGTCATACGCCTGGATAAAAGGGTCGATTTCACCATGTTCGCTTCCGAAACAAACAGATTCGACCTTCAATTCCTCCAAAGTAAGCAAAGCTCCTTTTGCAAATAAATCGCTGTTTTGCACAGCGAATACTGCTGGTAACTCGATGACAAGATCGACACCGCACTGAACTGCTGCTTTTGCACGGTGAAACTTGTCGATTATTGCCGGCTCGCCCCGCTGCAAAAAATTACCACTCATAACAGCCACTATGCAGTCGGCTGCGGTTTTTTCCCGCGACTTTTGCAAATGATAGAGATGTCCAAAGTGAAACGGATTGTATTCCACTATCAGTCCACAAGCGTTCATGCGATCCAACTCCCTGTTAATGGTTTGTTTTCATTTTACCAAATCAATTGTCCCTCTGCAGTTTAATTTGGTTGTCAAAGGAGAATATGTTAGTATACTAGAATATGATTTTCTTGCATGTGTTTGATTTGGAATAAAATAAGCTCTGTAAAGAAAAAATATTGACAAATGCCAGAATACCTTTTAAAATATTTTTTGTTGCCTTGAGGTGATATCAATGAAATTTTCTCTTCAAAAGTTGAAGATGGCCGGGACGGAAGGCTATTCATTTGAAGACCATGTAGATATTTCTGAAATAGAAGAAATGAACAATGATATTCGGAAAATTGATCCTGTATTGGTCAAGGGTCGAGCAACCACACAGGGGAACGAAATTACCTTTCATTTTTCGATTGACGGAGAAATGATTCTTCCTTGCGCCAGAACTTTAGTGGATGTTCCTTATCCATTTCACATTGATGCTTTGGAAGTTTTTTCTGCATCACCATATTACCAAGAAGAGGATGAATCAGAAATTCATCCTGTTGATGGAGAAATGCTTGACTTAAACCCTTATATAAAGGAAAATGTTTTATTGGAAGTACCATTCCGTGTATTTTCCGATGATCCGAAGGTGCAGGAAAATGCTCTGACGGAAGGGGAAGGCTGGGAATTGCAAACCGAGGGTAAATCGGAAGAAAAAGTCGACCCGCGTCTGGAAAAACTGCAATCATTGCTGAACAAAAATGATCAAGAAGAAAATCGCTGAAGATAGCTTTTCAGCTTCATCTTTGCCTTATTACGATGAGCGGAAAAATAGTGTTTCTATTTTTTCTTCCAGATAAGGAATGATTTTCGTTACTAGTTGAAGGAGGTGTAAGACATGGCAGTACCAAAAAGAAGAACTTCTAAAAAAGTCAAAAACCAACGCCGTACGCATAAAAAACTGCATGTACCGGGTATGATTGAGTGCTCTAACTGTGGTGAATACACAAAACCGCACCATGTTTGCAAAAATTGCGGACATTATGACGGAAAACAAGTGGTTGAGCAATAATATCATCAATAGGCGCCATTATAAGGGAATCACCTTTTGAACTAGCTATACGGCAGTTTGAAAGGTGATTTTTTTTTGGGTATTAATCGTGAACCATTGTGTGGCAAAAGACCGTCACTTCGAGGCTTTTCTTCAAAGGGGTTTCCGTAATCACGGGCAAAAGTGTTTCTATAGGGGATGCCTTTGAGCATACAGCGTAGGTAGTGGCCTTTTGTCATCAAAGAAAAATAGAACGGACAATTTTATTCTATCATTCCTATCTATTGCATACATTGATAGCAAACCGTATACAGGAGGGATGATATGAACAATACGAGACAGGACGCTTGGAGTCAGGATGAAGATGTCCTGCTTGCCGAGACTGTTCTTCGTTATATTAGGGAAGGGAAGACTCAACTCGAAGCTTTCAAGGAAGTTGCCAATCGTTTATCCAGAACCCCGGCTGCTTGCGGCTTCCGTTGGAATGCATCGGTAAGAAAACAGTATCAGCAGGCCATCCAGCTTGCAAAACAAGAGAGAAAGCAGGCGGATCATTTTCCTGTCTATCAACCGGAATTAAAAAACACTGGCAAGGATTCCGGCTTCGAAGCCGCCATTTCCATGCTGGAAAAGCTCCGGCACAATTATGAATCAGCCAACAAGCAATCAATTGATACAGAAATTCAGCAGCTTAAATCAGAAAATGATCAATTGAAAGAACGACTGAAAAAATATCAGGATGCTTGGAATGAAATTGGTGATATATGGAAAAGGGTGGAAAACCCGGAGGGGAAACGACAGGTTAATTAGAAGTTCAAAGAAGTTTAAAAGAGCCGTCTTCAAGAGTCTGCCACAGGCAGTACTCAATCAGGACGGCTTTATCATTGTGCTTCATGAAACACTTTGCTCGGATACACCTTCAGGAGTCCAAATTAATGGATTTTCTCCCAGGTCTCTTTCCATATTATATTTTGCTTTCTGAAAGCCCATCTTCTCCCAGAAACCATGAGAATTGATTCTGGGGTTCGTTTTAATCGGCAGTTGATATTCTTTTGCGAAATCGACCAGTCGTCTCCCGTATCCTCGTCCCTGGTAATCGGGCAATACTTCCAGCTTCCACAATTCAAGATAATCCTGCGGGGGAGTAAAGTACTGATCATATTTTGCATTTACTTTATACAGGCTCATCCTGGCAACTAAAGCGTTTCCATAATAAATGCCGAAAAAAGGAGATTCGCTGTCATTTTCAATAATGTTGCTTTCTAAATCCTCGAGCATGGAAAGTTCCTGGTTTCCATACTCTTTAAAACGCTTGAACTTTTCGAGCGTCTTGTAATTGACCAAGAGTCTTTCTACCTTGACTTGATGCATTCCCATTTCCCCTTTCCTGCTATTGAACTGGCTGCACCCAATTCCCTTTAAGAAGCTTACCGTTACAGTTGGAAAGCCTTCTTGATATCTTATCGCTTCCACCTTTATTATAGTATAAAAGTTTTCAGAATGAAACGAATTGTATTAATTTACTGGTAAGCGGAAAAGTATTGCAGATATTTTGCGCATTCTCTGCTACAATCCTATTAGTTGGATTTATTGGAGGTAACCAAATGAAAGTCGGATTAATTGGCGGAGGGGCTGTCGGTCTTGTTACTGCTGCCCGTTTGACAAGTGGGGGGCATCAAGTAACGGTATATGTGAGAAGGGAAGAGCAAAAACACGCTATCAATGAGTATGGAATCCTTCTGTTGCCGGATACCAAGAAATTCGAAGTCTCCGCATTGCTGTTAAAAGAGTTGAGAGAAGAAGATGTACTAATGATTGCGGTGAAACAATATCAGCTACCGGAAATCCTCCCCATTCTGCAATCCCATCCACACGTTCCGATGATTTTTTTGCAAAATGGAATGGGGCATCTGGAACTGCTCAAGCCGTTGGAGGATAGTCATTCTGTGTTCCTTGCCGTGGTTGAATATGGCGCTATGAAGCATGACGATCATACCGTCGAACACACCGGAGAAGGGTTATGTAGAATGGCTTCGATTAGTGAACCCTCTTCAACAAGCAGCCGGATTGCAGACAGGCTGGCGACACCCTCCTACCCGATAATTGTGGAAGAGGACTGGCACGATATGTTGGCGCAAAAACTGATAGTAAATGCAGTCATCAATCCGCTAACTGCATTGTTTCGGATTAAGAATGGAGACCTGCTTGAGAATGGGCATCTTTTGTGGCTAGCTGAAAAATTGTGCGGGGAAACGTGCGGAGTACTCGGGTTGAGCAAGGAAGATTCGTGGTTAAGAATTAAGAGGATAGCTTATCAAACAAAGGAGAATCATTCATCCATGTGCAAGGATATAGAAGCTGGTAGAAGGACGGAAATAGATGCGATTTCTGGTTACATACTAAAAAAGGATAAGTGCGGACTTGATTATACGTCTTTTATCTATCACAGCATAAAAGCTTTGGAGATGGACACAGGGGGATGGAAGGATGATTGATTTGATGGTCTGGTTGTTCGCCTTTAGTGTGACGCTTCCTGTGGTCATTTCCTGGCTGTTGTATACCATTGTAAGAAAACTAAGCAACAATCGCTTGAAAGCACTTCATGTTTCGGTTAATTACACAACGCTATTATATATTCTATCAGTAGGAGTCATTTTTTATCATTTATACGGCACAACTTTTTATGGATACATTTTTATCTTTCTCGTTGTGCTCCTCGGCTTTTTTATCGTCATGCAATACAAAGCCAAGGGAGAAGTGCTGTTTCTGATCGCTTGGAGACGGTTTTGGAGGCTTAGCTTCCTTCTCTTCACACTGCTTTACTTTCTGCTAGTCATATACGGTATAACTGCAGGGATTCTTTCCGTGTAAACATAATAAGTGAATTTGCCTATTCTTTTATGTAAAATACGAATAGGCAAATTCAAATAAAGGAGCAGGTAATAGTGCGGATTGATCCAATTGAAATAAATACACAAACAAAACTGATTTCTGGATACAGATCTGGAGACAAAGCGATTCAGGATAAATTCGATTATCGGCCTTTTCATCAGGAAACTTATGTGCAAAGGGCCAAGGATATCAGCGGAAAGCAATACGACCGTGAGGGACTGTCCGCTGTCTTATCTGAGTTAAATGCAAACTGGGGCGGAGTTCAGGCGACAATGCATAATATAGAACGATTGAAAGACGAAAACAGTATGGTTGTTGTCGGCGGACAGCAAGCTGGACTATTGACCGGTCCTCTCTTTACGATACATAAAATCATTTCCATCATTAATTTTTCCAAGGAACAGGAAAGTCGGTTGGGAAGGCCGGTGATACCTGTTTTTTGGATTGCCGGTGAGGATCATGACTTCGAAGAAATCAATCATGTCATGATGCCGCAGGCTGACCGCATGAAAAAAAACAAAGTCGGACAGCGTCCAGAGCAAAAAAGATCCGTCTCCGACCTGGAAATAGATCAAGATCAAGCGGGAAAGTGGCTGGAAAAAGTTTTTTCGCAGCTTCAGGAAACGGACAATACAAGAAGCTTATATTCTTGCTGTCAGGATATACTGAAAAGTTCTGGCACGTATGTGGATTTTTTTTCCAAAATAATTTTGCGTTTGTTTGGAGAAGATGGGCTGGTGTTGGTGGATTCAGGAAGTCCGTCAGTGAGAAAGCTGGAGAGTGACAACTTTCTGGCCATGATAAACAACCAGTCTGAGATCAGCCGGGGTGTATATCAGGCGATTCAAAAAAACAGAAATGAAGGATATCCGGTAGAACTAGATGCCGAGCCGGATAGCGGACACCTTTTTTATCATCTTGAAGGGGAAAGAATTTTACTGTTCAAGGAGGAAGGGGACAGGTGGGCCGGAAAGCAAAATGAATGCAGTTTTACAACAGCGGAGCTTCGTCAAATTGCAATGGAGCACCCTGAAAGGTTAAGCAATAACGTGGTCACTCGTCCATTGATGCAGGAATTGCTATTTCCTACTCTTGCTTTCTTTGGCGGGCCCGGTGAAGTTGGCTATTGGTCGGTGTTGAAACCTGCTTTCCATGCCCTGGATGTCAAGATGCCGCCAGTCCTTCCGCGACTGTCCTTTACATTGGTTGATAAGAACACAGAAAAAGTCGCCCGCAATCTTTCTTTAGCCATCGATAGGGTGGTGGGGAGGGGAGTGCATGCTGAAAAAACAAACTGGATTGCTTCCCAAACCAATCCACCGATAAAGGCGCTGACCGAACAGGTGAAGAAGTCTATAGAGGAAGCGCACCGGCCGTTGCGGAAAGCCGCCGAAGAAATACGGGCAGACTTGAAACATATTGCTGATAAAAACCTGGAGTATTTATACGGAGATATCGATTTTATCGAAGACAGGATCAACAAAACCTTGCAGGATATGCACCGTAAGACATTGGAAGATTATGATTCGGTGAATCTTTGCTTATATCCGGAAGGGGGATTGCAGGAGAGGTCCTGGAATGCCCTGCCTTGGATCAATCATCATGGTAAAGATTTTATCAAACATCTCACGGCATCGCCCTTTGATTATCGTATAGCGCACTATATTGTTTATTTGTAAGCGTGACAGAAACACCTCCACTTTCCACCACTTTATATTTGGATGAACCAGGATAATTTGGAATGACAGAAACGCGCCGCATTTGCGGGGCGTTTTTTTGTGTTGGGTAAAAAGAAGCCGGGTGCATGAGAAATGAAATTGACTTGGCGGTGAAAGGCTTGTAACCAAAGTTTTTTTCAGTGTGGAAAAGCGTTTATTACAGGTCTTTTACTTGTAAATAAGTTTTAATAAAAAATAAGTGGTGAATAGTGGGGGAATGTGGTACGATTAATTTAGAAAGTGGGGGCGGTCTCTATGTTCATGGGGGAGTTTCAACATAATATTGATACAAAAGGCCGGATAATCGTCCCTGCAAAATTCAGGGAAGGGCTTGGGGAAACCTTTGTCCTTACTCGCGGTTTGGATCAATGTTTATTTGCTTATCCTATGGACGAATGGGCGCTTTTGGAAGAAAAGCTGAAAAAGCTGCCGCTCACCAAAAAAGATGCCAGAGCGTTTACCAGGTTTTTCTTTTCTGGTGCCGTGGAATGTGAAGTGGACAAGCAGGGGAGAATAAATATACCAGCACCTTTGCGGAAATACGCCGGGCTGGAAAAAGGTTGCGTGGTTATCGGTGTCTCGAACAGGATTGAATTCTGGTCTGACAGCGAATGGGAAACCTATTTTGAAGCATCTGAAGACTCCTTTGCAGAAATCGCGGAAAACATGATGGATTTTGATATTTGATTTAACAATAGACAAAGCGTTAGCGGGTGATGGTATGTTTGAGCATTTTAGTGTGCTGAAGCAAGAAGCAGTAGAAGGTTTGAATGTAAAACCGAATGGTACGTACATAGATTGTACCCTCGGCGGGGGCGGGCATTCCGAAATGATAGCCAGCAAACTCGGGGCGGATGGGATGCTGATTGCTTTCGATCAGGACGATCGGGCGCTTCAAGCCGCCAAGGAACGACTTGCGCCATATCAAGGGAAAGTGCTATACATACATTCGAATTTTCGGAACTTGAAATTGGAATTAGAAAAAAACGGAGTAGATGAAGTTGACGGGGTGTTGTTTGATTTAGGCGTTTCTTCTCCACAGCTTGACGATGCGGAGAGAGGATTCAGCTATCAACATAATGCAAGTCTGGATATGCGGATGGACCGCTCGCAGGATTTCACCGCTTATCAGGTTATTAATGAATGGCCGTATGAGCAACTCGTCAGAATATTTTTCCGTTATGGAGAAGAGAAATTTTCAAAACAAATAGCGCGAAAAATTGAAGAACGTAGAAAAGAAAGGCCTATCGATACTACATTTGAATTAGTCGATATTATTAAGGAAGCGATCCCTGCCCCGGCCAGAAGAAAGGGCGGGCATCCGGCAAAAAGAATCTTTCAGGCTGTCAGGATAGCGGTGAATGATGAACTCAATGCTTTTGATGAGGCACTCCATCAAGCTGCAGAAATCCTTTCTGTAAATGGGCGGCTATCTGTCATCACTTTTCACTCATTGGAGGACCGGCTCTGCAAGCAGGCTTTCAAGAAGTGGAGCACTACACCGCCACTGCCTAGGAATATTCCGGTGATTCCCGAAGAAAGCAAGCCGCCGTTCAAACAAGTCAATCGTAAACCGATTCTTCCGGAAGATGAAGAACTGGATGCCAACCGGCGATCCCGCTCCGCAAAACTGAGAATATTAGAGAAAGTAAAACCTTGGAACGATGAATTCAGTTATCAAGAAGGGTGGAATAAGAGATGAGCACATCACCATTGAAGAATTGGCAGGGGTCCTGGCAAGAAACAGGCCGGCAAACCTTGCCAGATCAAAAGAAACAGGTCAAAGTAAAAGTCCAGAAGAAAAAATGGATTACAACCGGAGAGAAATTCATTTATACTATATGCAGTGCTGTGCTAGTGGGGGCATTGTATTTTTCCGTCTCATTGAGCAACTCTACTGATGCACTTAATAGAGATGTGCAACAACTGGAGCAGCAAGTGAAAAGCCAGCAGGAACAAAATCAGAATTTGGAGTATAAAGCCAAAGAATTGAGCAACCCGGACCGGATCCTGGAAATCGCCAAGAAAAACGGCTTGAAAATCCAAAATTCGGAAGTGAAGCAGGCAACACAAATATCTGAATAAGTAAGGATGGAGATATGGCGTGCGAAAAAATAAAACGACCCATGTCATGTCATCGGTGTTTATGTTGTTGTTCGTCGTCGTATTCCTTGTTTTATCGGGACGCTTTTTATACATACAAGGAACTGGAGAAGTAGACGGGGTATCCTTGCAGGAGTGGGCCGATGAAAAACGGACAAACTCGTATGTGATTGAAGCGGAGAGAGGCCAAATATTGGATCGCAACGGGATGTCTCTTGCATACGACCGGGCAGTTTACCAGATTTCCGCCATAGTCGATGAAAGCTATTCGGAAGGATTGGAAGAAACGAAACACGTAGAGGATATCGATAAAGCGGCTGAACAGTTGGCACCGCTGCTGAATATGGATGCTGCAAAAATAGCCGATATCATGGAAAAGGGACAGGAACAGGGTAAATTCCAGGTGGAGTTCGGCGTTCACGGAAAAAATATCACCCAGGAAACAAAGGAAAAAATAGAAGAATTGGAGATTCCGGGACTCAACTTCGAAAAAGATTCCATCCGCTATTATCCGAATGGCACTTTTGCTTCCCAGGTGATAGGCATAGCTCAACAGCAAGAGGACAAGCTGATAGGAAGAAACGGGATAGAAGCCGAAATGGATGATGTGCTAAGTGGAAAGAATGGGTCTATTTCCTATAAACGGGACAATTTTAACACAAAACTGCTTGATCCTGACGAAGTGATCAAACAGGCCGATGACGGTGAAGATGTCTACCTGACTCTCGATCAAAAAATCCAGACATTGTTGGAGGATGCGATGAGCCAGGTCGACAAGGAGTACAGCCCTGAAAAAATGACGGCGGTGGTAATGGATCCGAAAACAGGGGAAATACTGGCAATGAGCAATCGGCCCAGTTATAACCCGAATAACCTGGGGAAAGTGAGCAACTGGTATAACGACGTTGTCTCCAATCCCTTCGAACCTGGTTCCACTATGAAAATTTTCACCCTTGCTGCAGCGATAGAAGAAGGGGTTTTCAATCCGGATGAAACCTTTGAATCCGGTTCTTATCAAAATGATCAAATGAACAGTCCGATACATGACTGGCGCAGGAACTGGGGAACCATCACTTATAAAGAGGGGATACAGCGATCCTCCAACGTTGCCGCTGCCAAACTTGTATGGGAAAAGCTGGGACCCGATAAGTTCCTCGATTATTTGAAGGCTTTCCATTTTGATCAGGCAACCGGTATCGATTTACCGAATGAACAACCGGGACATATTCTATATGACTGGCCAATTGAAAAAGTGACAACAGCGTATGGTCAGGGTACGACTGTCACGCCGATACAATTGATGATGGCGGCTTCTGCCATAGCCAATGACGGGAAAATGATGAAGCCTTATGTTATTTCCAAAATTGTCAATTCAGAAACTGGCCAGGTGATGAAAGAGAATGAACCTGAGCAATCGGGGCAGCCGGTTTCGGGTCAGACAGCAAATGAAGTGAAGGACATTTTAGAGACGGTTATCACTTCTGAACATGGTACCGGTCATAATATCTATAACTTAAGTGATTATTCCGTCGCAGGTAAAACCGGTACGGCACAGATTCCGGACTCAGAGACTGGGCGATATATGACGGGAGAGGAGAACTATTTATTCTCATTTCTTGGAATGGCGCCAAAGGAAGATCCCGAATTGATGATGTACGTATCGGTAAAACAACCGGATCTGGCAGAAAATGAATCCGGCTCGGCTCCAGTATCCTATATATTTAAAAATGTAATGGAAAACAGTCTGCATTATTTAAATATTGAGCCGGACCAGGAGAGCGAGCAAAAAGTGGAAACGGTCAGCATGCCGGATATAGACGGCATGTCCGTTAATAAAGCAAAAGAAAAAGTCGAATCAAAAGGTCTGAAGGCCGCAGTTATCGGAAGCGGTGAAAAAGTCGAAGCTTTCAGCAGCCGGCCTGGCGAACAATTACTGACAAATGAAAAAATCTTTATTTTAACCGATAAACCAGAAATGCCGGACATAACCGGATGGTCGATGCGTGATGTGCTCAAATTCGGAGATGTATCGGATATCGAGATAGAAACCATGGGTAACGGTTTTGCGGTTAAGCAAAGCATAAAAAAAGGAACGTCACTGAAAAAAGATGATTACTTAGTGGCTGAATTCTCCCCGCCGCGCCATGAAGAGGATAATAAGGATAAAGAGGAAGAAAACCTACAGGCTTCCGAAGAGAGCGCCGGGGAACAATGAAAACAGCAGTGTTCTATTCGTTTTCACTCATTCATATATTGGATACAAGCATACCTTCGTAAGGAGATGTCCTATGAAACGAGTATCCAATGTTACAATGAGAAAACGTTTAGTCACTGTTTTTCTTTTGGGGATTATAGTTTTTGGAATCATCGATATCCGGCTTGGTTACGTGCAATTTGTCCTTGGTGACTGGCTCACAGGGGAAGCGAAAGAACTCTGGAGCCGGGACATCATTTTTGAACCGGAACGTGGCGATATTTTGGACAAGAATGGCGAGGTGTTGGCAGAAAATGTTTCTGCCCCTACTGTCATGCTGGTTCCTCGCCAAATCAAAGATCCGGAAAACACTGCAGCATCCCTGGCGAAAATCCTTAACATGGACAAGGAAAAGGCTTATCAAGAGGTAACAAAAAATGAAAATATTGTGAGGCTCCATCCGGAAGGGCGGAAAATTTCGGAAGAAAAGGCTGATGCCATCCGGGCATTGGGGCTGGAAGGGGTTTATATAGCGGAAGACTCCAAACGTCACTACCCAAAAGGGTCTTATTTAGCTCATGTGCTTGGTTTTAGTGGAATCGACAACCAGGGGCTCATGGGATTGGAACAGTATTATGATGAACAGTTGAGCGGCGAGAAGGGCAGTCTCTCCTATTTTTCAGATGCCAAAGGACAACGGATGGCAGATTTGGCAGATGTGTACAATCCGCCAGTGGACGGAGATTCCTTGAAACTGTCCATTGATTCAAGGGTGCAGACCATAATGGAGCGTGAGTTGGACCTTGCTGTCTCGAAATATAATCCTGATGGAGCGATTGCGATTGCTGTAGATCCGAAAACGGGCGGGGTCCTTGGAATGTCTTCCAGACCGGACTTCGATCCTGAGCATTACCAGGATTATGATGCAAGTGTATATAATAAAAACCTTCCGATTTGGAGTACGTATGAACCAGGCTCAACCTTCAAAATCATTACGCTTGCAGCGGCATTGGAGGAAGACGCAGTAGACTTATATGAAGAAGAATTCTATGATGATGGATCGATCGAGGTTGGCGGGTCCACTTTGCATTGTTGGAAAAGTGGCGGACATGGCCACCAGACTTTTCTGGAAGTCGTTCAGAATTCTTGCAACCCAGGTTTTGTCACGCTAGGCGAACGGTTGGGGAAAGAGAAGTTGTTCTCCTATATTGATGATTTCGGTTTTGGAAAAAAGACCGGCATCGATTTACAGGGAGAAGGAACGGGGATTTTATTCAAACCGGAGAATATCGGGCCGGTCGAATTGGCGACAACTGCTTTTGGCCAAGGTGTTTCGGTAACGCCGATTCAACAAGTAATGGCTGTGGCTGCTGCTGTAAACGGGGGATATTTATATGAACCATATATTGCAGAAGAATGGCTTGACCCAAAAACAAACAAAGTCGTTGAAAAAACAGAGCCGACCCTTCGAAAGCAAGTGATATCCAACGAAACTTCTAAAGAAATCAGGGAAGCGTTGGAAAGCGTCGTTGCCAAGGGTACTGGAAGAAGCGCTTATGTAGAAGGGTACCGTGTAGGCGGAAAAACGGGAACTGCCCAAAAAGTAGGGGAAGACGGCAAATATATGAGCAATAACCATATTGTTTCCTTCATCGGCTTCGCTCCAGCCGACGACCCGGAGATTGTCGTGTATGTCGCCATCGACAACCCGAAAGATACGGTCCAATTCGGAGGTGTCGTGGCAGCTCCGATAGTCGGGAGGGTTATCGGAGACAGCTTGAGAGCTCTTGGTGTTGAAAAGCGCACAGATGGATTGGAAAAGGAATATCAATGGCCTGATCAACCTTTGGTGGAGGTCCCGGATTTAATTGGATTAACAAAAAGCGAATTGATGGAATACATGGTGAATTTATCCATAGAAACAAACGGCAAGGGCGAGTATATCATTGACCAGGCGCCTGAACCCGGGACCAAATTAGAACAGGGGAAAGAAGTAAGAATATATCTTTCTGAAAAAAAACCGGATGAAAATTAGCAGCCCATCCGGTCAAGAGGAAAAACTTCTGTTATAATAAAGTGATGTTAATGAATGTTACTGAAATCGTTCAATCGTCCAGGGAAGTCTTTCTCTTATGGCGATTGGGCGATTAACAGTGAGCAAAAAAGGGAAATCAGGATGAATGTGCACGGAAATTGACGATGAAATTGGTTATAGAATGTTAGGATGTGTAATGATATGAAACTTACTGAGATTGTCGGTGCTTTGCAGTTTTATCGACAGACGAAAGATATCGAAAACATAACAATAAAAGGCTTGGAGATAGATTCGAGAAACGTCGCACAAGGCGATTTGTTCATTTGCATCGAGGGTTTCACTGTCGATGGCCACCAGTATGCCCACCAGGCTGAGAAGCAAGGCGCTGCAGCACTGATCGCTGAGAAACCGGTGGATGCTTCCATCCCCGTCATTTATGTGAATGATACAACGAAAGCAGTAGCCCTTCTGGCCAACAAATTTTATGATTATCCGACAGAGAAGCTCAACGTAATCGGGATTACCGGAACGAATGGCAAGACATCTGTTACATATTTGCTTGAAGCAATATACAAAGAGCAACAGAAAAAGACCGGTTTAATCGGAACGATACAAATGAAAATGGAAGATGACTGTTTCGATGTCAAGAACACAACCCCGGATTCGCTGTTTTTGCAAAGAAGTTTTCATCAAATGGTGAACAGGAAAATCGACACCGTTTTTATGGAGGTCTCATCCCATGCGCTGGACTTAGGCCGGGTTTATGGCTGTGATTTTGATATCGCCGTTTTTACCAACCTATCTCAAGACCATTTGGATTATCATGCAAGCATGGAAGATTATTTGCATGCCAAAAGCTTGTTGTTTTCCCAATTGGGGAACAGGTATGATCAGAAAAAACCGAAGTTCGCCGTAGTCAATAATGATGACCCCCATTCCGCGTTGCTGGCGAAGAGCACTTCGCAACCTGTTGTCACTTACGGAATCGAGCAGCAGGCAGATATTCAAGCTGTCGATGTCAAGCTTGACGCCAATGGGTCCAGTTTCTTGCTGAAATCATTCGATGAAGAAGTGCACATCACTAGTAAGTTGATGGGGAAATTCAGTATATATAATATGCTTGCGGCAGCTTCTGCCGCTCTTTGTGCCGGGGTTCCGTTACATACGATAAAACGCGCCCTGGAAACCACCACCGGCGTTAGTGGACGATTCGAGCCTGTCAATCTCGGTCAATCGTTCGGAGTGATTGTAGACTACGCACATACACCCGATTCCCTGGAAAATGTGTTGGAAACAATACGCTCATTCGTGAAAGGAAAAGTATATGTCGTGGTTGGTTGCGGAGGAGACAGGGATAAAACGAAACGGCCATTGATGGCTGGTGCAGCTGTGAAATATGCTGATTTGGCTATCTTCACTTCCGATAACCCTCGGACAGAAGAACCGCAGTCTATCTTGAACGATATGGTCGCTGGTATCAAAGGGAATAACTTTCAAGTCATTGAAAATCGCAAGCAGGCAATTGATGAAGCAATACGGATTGCAAAGGAAGATGACATTGTACTGATTGCCGGAAAAGGCCATGAAACCTATCAGCTTGTTAATGGAGAGGTTCATGATTTCGATGATAGACTGGTAGCAGCTAATGCAATCAAGTTTAACAGGAATAAGGAGAATTGAGTCATGTTGTTTACCACCGAATTTTTGGCGGAAGTGTTTGACGATCACAAAGGTGCTGTCCAGGATGGCATCGAAATAAATGAAGTGATCACAGACAGCCGCAGACAAAGCCATAAATCGTTATTCATTCCCCTTGTCGGAGAGTCCTTCGATGGGCATGATTTTTTAAAGGGAGCCTTCGATAACGGGGCAGTTGCAGTTTTATGGGAAAAAGACAGGGAACTTCCTGAATTCCTCCCAGCCGGTTTCCCGGTATTCTATGTGGATGATACATTGGAAGGATTGCAACTGTTGGCACGCGAGTATCGAAAACAAATCAATCCGACCGTTATCGGGATCACCGGCTCTAACGGAAAAACGACCACCAAGGATTTAATTGGAACAGTTACTGCTTCCTACTTTCGCACCCATCGGACAAAGGGCAACCTCAACAACCATATCGGGGTTCCATTGACGATCTTGTCAATGCCTCCACAAACTGAAGTGCTCGTTTTGGAAATGGGGATGAGCGGGTTTGGCGAAATTGAATTGCTCTCCAGAATAGCGCAACCGGATTATGCGGTGATTACGAATATCGGTGAATCGCATATTGAATATTTAGGATCCAGGGAAGGAATAGCACAGGCTAAATCAGAGATTTTAGCTGGATTGAAATCAGACGGTCTTCTATTTATCGACGGAGACGAAGAGCTGCTATCCGCTCTGAAGCAAAGGAAGGACACCGTCGGTTGTGGATTTCATCCTGACAATCAGATAACAGCCGATCATATACGAATGCACACAGATAAGACCACTTTTCGATTTAATGGGCATACCGTATATGAATTAAATATGCTTGGAGAACATAATGTTAAGAATGCATTATTTGCGATAGCTATTGCTGATCGATTAGCAATCCCGGAGCAATATACAAAATCTGCGTTATCGAATCTGGAATTAACCGGAATGCGGTTCGAGTTTGTGAGCGGAAGGAATCACTCCACAATCATAAACGATGCATACAATGCTTCGCCGACCTCGATGAAAGCCTCGATCAATGTCGTTCAGCAATTGTCTGGATATCAAAGGAAAGTTCTCGTTCTAGGGGATATATTTGAACTGGGCGAGCAGGCATCCACTCTCCATCGACAGGTCGCTGAAGCCATTAATCAGGATATCGATGTGCTTTTCACAGTCGGCAGCAATGCACAAGAAATATCAGATGCGAAAAAAAATGAACTTCGGCTTGTAAAGCACTTCGAGGCGCTGGGTGATTTAACAACGGCTCTTCTGCCATTATTGGAGGAAGGAACACTTGTCCTTTTAAAGGCATCCAGGGGCATGAAACTGGAACAGATGCTCGAAGACATCGCCGATCAATAAATGGCTAGAAAAACAAAATGGGCGGGTTTTTGCAATAAAGGAGGAAATAAATGTGAATGAATATGTTTTACTAATGACCATGGCAATATCTTTTCTGATTACCGTCCTGATATCTCCAGTATTTATCCCATTCTTACGTAGATTGAAGTTTGGACAAAGTATTAGAGAAGAAGGTCCCAAATCCCACATGAAAAAGACAGGAACCCCTACAATGGGCGGAATCATGATCCTCGTCAGTGTGGCTATCACGACCCTCGTGATGATCGGTAAATTCAATCCGCACCCATACGGCTTCCAAATTGTATTATTGCTTATCGTTTTACTTGGTTTCGGCTTGCTGGGTTTTCTGGATGATTTTATCAAGGTAGCAATGAAGCGGAATCTTGGGTTGACCTCCAAGCAGAAGATGGCTGGACAAATTGTCATTTCCCTGATATTTTACTTTATTTTGAAAGCGAACGATTTCCCTACCTATATCCAAATCCCTGGTACGAATATTCAATGGGAACTCGGTTGGGCTTATGCAATCCTGATCATTGTCATCCTGGTTGGCTCTTCCAACGCTGTGAATTTAACTGACGGTCTTGACGGTCTGCTGGCAGGAACGGCAGCTATAGCTTTTGGAGCTTTCGGTATTCTTGCATGGTACGGGTTTACACAATTCGAAGTAACCATTTTTTCTTTGGCAGTGGTCGGTGCTTTGTTGGGTTTTCTGGTATTCAATGCGCATCCTGCAAAAGTGTTCATGGGGGATACCGGTTCACTGGCCCTTGGAGGAGCAATTGGAGCGATAGCCATCCTTACAAAGATGGAAATATTGCTGATAGTCATCGGCGGTGTTTTTGTCATCGAAACACTTTCTGTCATTATTCAAGTTATATCATTTAAAACAACAGGCAAACGGGTGTTCAAAATGAGCCCTTTACACCATCATTATGAGTTGATGGGATGGTCTGAATGGCGGGTTGTAACGACATTTTGGCTAGTGGGACTTGTGTTTGCGGCACTCGGGATTTATATCGAGGTGTGGTCGTTTTGAAAACATTGATTAATTTCCCATATGAAAAAATTCTTGTACTCGGGCTTGCGAAAAGCGGGACGGCTGCAGCGAAATTGCTTCATGATAGTGGGAAGGAAGTACGCGTGAATGATTTAAAAGCTGATCAAGACAGTGATCAGGTCCAAGAATTGACCGGTTTAGGAATCGAAGTAGTAACAGGTGGACATCCGCTTTCTGTATTGGATGAAGTAGAGTTGTTAGTAAAAAACCCCGGAATACCATATGAAAATCCAATAGTCAGAGAAGCTGAAAACAGAAAGATTCCGATTATCACGGAAGTGGAGTTGGCAGGGAGACTTGTAAATGATTCTATCATTGGAATCACCGGCTCAAATGGAAAAACAACCACGACAACCCTGATTTATGAAATGCTCAATCAAAGTGGCTGCAAAACCCAACTCGCCGGGAATATCGGCAATGTCTCTTGCGAAGTCGCCCGGCACATGACCGAGGAAGAATGGATGGTTATTGAGTTATCATCATTCCAGTTGCTTGGTATCGATCAATTCAAACCGAAAATTTCGGTCTTACTCAATCTGTTTGAAGCTCATTTGGATTATCATAAGTCATTCGAGAATTATAAACAGGCGAAAGCTGGCATTATGAAAAACCAAACGGAAGATGATTTTATCGTGTTTAATGCGGATGATAGGGAGATTGCAGATATTGCAGCTCGATCTGCTGCAGTGAAAATCCCCTTTTCCAAAACAGAAAGAATGCCGGAGGGCGCCTGGTGTGATGATCAATATTTATATTTTAGACAGGAAAAGGTCATTTCATTGAAGGAGATCGTGCTTGTCGGCAGCCATAACCTGGAAAATATCCTGGCGGCTGTCAGTGCGGCAAAATTGAGCGGGGCTGACAATGATGGAATCAGACAAGTACTGAATACCTTCACTGGGGTAAAACACAGGCTTCAGTTTGTCAGTAATGTAAATGGCCGGTTGTTTTACAATGATTCAAAAGCCACCAATATACTGGCGACCAGCAAAGCGTTGTCGTCATTCAGTCAGCCGACGATTTTGCTGGCAGGCGGACTGGACCGTGGCGGCTCCTTTACGGATTTAATCCCTTCATTGGAAGGAGTCAAGGCGGTCATCGTTTTCGGAGAGACCGCAAAAAAATTGGCTGGAACAGCGAGAGATGCAGGAATCAAGACAATTGAATATGCTAATGACGTAGAAGAGGCTGCCCGAAAAGCTTATCAGCTTTCCGTGGAGGAAGATGTGATTTTGCTATCACCGGCATGTGCAAGCTGGGATCAATACCGCACTTTCGAGGAAAGAGGAGACATGTTTGTAAAAGCTGTGCATACATTAGAGTAGGGGGCTTGTACTACTCACCCCCATTACCGTTAAAGAAAGGGAATTGGGGGTGTTTTTTTGGCTGAAGATCGGGTGAATAATGCAAAAAATTCTCCGGACTATCTGCTTGCGGTAACGATTTTCACTCTCCTCACAATCGGCGTGATCATGGTTTACAGCGCTTCTGCTATCTGGGGAGAATATAAATTTGATGATGGGTATTTTTTTGTGAAACGGCAGCTGCTATTTGCGGGCGCCGGCATTGCGGCAATGCTTGTAGTCATGAACGTACCTTATTCTTCTTGGCAGAAATATGCCAAACCATTGCTTTTCATCTGTTTTATTTTGTTGCTGGCTGTATTGATTCCAGGCGTTGGTTTGGTGAGGGGAGGAGCCAGAAGCTGGATCGGTGTTGGGGCATTCAGCATTCAGCCTTCCGAATTCATGAAACTTGGGTTGATTATATTCTTGTCGACTTATTTGGCAAGCAACCAAAAATACATCACTTCTTTTAAAAAAGGGTTTCTCCCTGCACTATTGCTCATATTCACTGCTTTCGGGCTGATCATGTTACAGCCAGACCTGGGGACAGGCGTTGTCCTGGTCTTGACCTGCTTTGTCATGTTATTTGTGGCAGGAGCGAAAATTTCGCATTTTATAGGTCTTGGAGTCCTGGGAATTGCGGGATTTCTTGGGTTGATTTTGTCAGCTCCTTATCGAATCAACAGGATCACTGCTTTTTTGAATCCATGGGAGGACCCGTTGGGGAATGGCTTTCAAATCATACAATCTTTATACGCAATCGGTCCTGGAGGCTTGATGGGGTTAGGGCTGGGGCAAAGTCTGCAAAAATTCTTCTACCTGCCCGAGCCGCATAACGATTTTATTTTTGCCATTGTCGCAGAAGAGCTCGGTTTTATCGGAGGGACCTTTCTGATCGTGCTTTTTGGTGTGTTTTTATGGCGTGGAATCCGAATTTCCTTATCGGCGCCTGATACATTTGGAAGTTTGCTAGGTTTAGGGATTGTCGGGATGGTTACCTTACAAATCATGATCAATGTCAGTGTGGTAATCGGTTTGATTCCTGTCACAGGCATTACGCTTCCTTTTTTGAGTTATGGAGGTTCCTCGTTAACGTTGACCCTATGTTCCATGGGGATTTTGTTAAATATCAGCCGGTATGCAAAATATTGATTTTTTATCAGGGCAACTTGCAAAGCAAGAGGTCGAATCCTATGTGATTTGGCCTCTTGTTATTTTATGAAAACACCGCTCGGGTCAGTGTTCGCATTTATTCTAACCAGTATTTGGACTACCTGCTAAATCGCCCTGTTTTTTTGGGCAAGCTTTTCAACTTGAATGAAGACCCCGTCGGCATGGGGCTGTGTCTTCCGGTTACGCTTTGCATCGGGATTCCTCGACCCAAGGGAGCGAAGAAGCCGTTTCATGTAGCACCCTGGCTGAAGCGTTCCCTACGGAAAGCGCAGGGTATTTTCGCAGTGCCGAACTCCCACTCAACGAATGTAAAAGAAGTTAGGAAGACAAATTCAAACGATGTCGCAGGGTTTCTATCAACTTCTTTCTTACAACTACAAATCGAATGAGGTGAGATTAAGGGGGTATTGGGGGAAATAGCCTAATTGCGACGAAAGTATCACTTTAAAATATGACGAAGCATAAAGAAAATATGATATAATTTTAGCAGGAACAATCGCAACGGCATCCAGAATGTCGTTTGTTTATGTTTCAGTATTAAATACCTCGTTTTAAATGGTTCCATCAACACATCTTTATTTTAAAAAGGAAGATAAAAATGAGTCAAAAAAAAGTAGTGTCCATTGAAGACCGGATCCCGAAACTGAAACAGGCACGCAAGAAAAAAGCAAACCGCCGATTGATTTTTTATCTTTCTATTTTCTTTGTTTTGATTTCCATCGTAGTCTATTTGCAATCACCCCTAAGTCAAGTCCGCCATGTTGTCGTGGGTGGAAACCAGTACATAGACAGCCAAGAAGTTAAATCGTTGAGTGGGTTGTCGACTAATGACAACTTTTGGAATGTGGACAAACAAGCTGTAAGCAACAAAATACAACAGCATCCGATTATTCGGAAAGCGGAAGTGGAAAGGCGATTTCCGACTACCATCGAAATAAAAATAAAGGAATATAACAGAGTGGGATATGTCATGGAAGACGGGGCCTATTATCCAGTTCTGGAGAACGGGAAAAGTCTCAAACAGGAAAAAATGAAAACAGCGAATGGAGATGCTCCTCTACTGTCTGGTTTCAATAAAGAAACGTACTTGCAGGAAATGACGAAAGAACTCCAGCGTTTGCCATCGAGCATCGTTGGGTTAATTTCGGAAATCAACTGGGAACCTACAGATGAAAATCCTTATAAAATCTCCCTTTATATGAATGACGGCTATGAGGTTGAAGGAACGATTCGCAACTTTTCAGCGAAAATGAAGGCCTATCCTTCGATAGTGGCTCAGTTGGAGCCTGGAAGTGAGGGAGTCATTCACATCGGTGTGGGAGCTTACTTTGAATCCTATCAAAAAGAGGAAGAAGAGGGAGATCAGGCAACAGAAGAAGGTGATCAGGATGAAGCTGAGGGGTAGACATGTCGTTCTGTCATTGGTTTTGCTTGTTTCCGGTTTCTTAGTAGCCATCAGTTACGAACACACCAAACAAGAATCGAAAGTAGTACAAGTCAATGATCAGGAGTGGGAAAAAGATTATTACTACCGGCAGCAGCTGATCAATCTCGAAGAAAAGAACCGAGAATTGAAAAAAGATTTGGAAAGCAAACGAAAAGAAATACAAAATCTTGAGGAAGAATTAGGGGGACAGACCGAAACAATCGATAATTTTGTCGATCGTAAATTGGAATTACAAATGATTACCGGAGAGTTGCCTGTGACCGGAAAAGGTGTCCAGATAACTTTGAGCGACGCCGATTATGTACCTTCAGAAGAAAATGCGAATCAATATATTGTCCATGAACGTCACATTCATCGCGTAGTGAACGAATTACTTAGTGCAGGAGCGGAAGCAGTTTCTATAAATGGCCAACGCGTGTTTAGGGACAGTTATATAAATTGTGTTGGACCGGTTATCTCTGTTGATGGGGTTACCCATCCGGCTCCTTTTTCCATTTCGGCGATCGGAGACCAGGAAGTCATGTACTCGAGCATTAACTTAACCGATGGACTCGTAGATGAATTGGTCAGTGACAATATTGAAGTAGAAATGGAAAAGATGGAAGATATCCAGATGAGTGCCAGAGTCGACCAGGAAAGGGGATAGCAGTGAAAATCAAACAGAAAGTAATCATCTCCCTTGTTTTTGGCCTGATTGGGCTTATGGTAGCTATACAATTTCAAACAAACAGAGAACCCGACGAGCGGGACACTAGAGATCTATGGGAAATTAGGTCCCAGTTGCAGGAAGAACAGAAATTCCAGCAGAATCTGTATCAACAAATCAGAGATGCGGAACAGACGATCGATCAGTATGAAGAAACATCAGAATCCGAAAAGGTTCAGACGCTGAAGGATTCATTGGAAAAATTGAGGAGCAAGGCTGGATTGACGGATTTACAGCAGCCAGGAATCGTCATCGATATTTCTCCCCTTTTCGTTGAAAACGAGAATGGGCAACCATACCCTTCCATTGCTCCGGATCTGCTCAACCGTCTTATCAATGAGCTGAACACATACGGGGCGACAGACATTCAAATAGCGAATGAACGGATTGTCGATATAACACCGGTACGTTCGGTCAATGGAGAGACATATGTCAATAACCATCCATTGCCCTCGGTCCCGCTGAAGATAAAAGTGTTGGCGACCAATCCCGAAAGACTTAAGGACTATATGGAAGTCAGCCAATCAAAGGACGACTTTGCCATAGAAAATCTCGATATGGAATTCACCTATGAAGAAAAGGTCAACTTAACTGGATATCAAGGACCTGTTCAAATTAATTCTATGCAAGTTTTGGAAGAGGCGGGTGAAGAATAAATGTGGCTTCCTATTTTATTTTTAATCATCGGGGTAGGATTGGGGTTGCTTACGGATATCCGCATTCCTGATGTATATGCGGATTATTTATCGATTGCCGTACTTGCTGCTTTTGATACCTTGTTCGGCGGAATAAGAGCCTACTTGGAGGAAAAATTCGATGAAAAAGTTTTTTTGAGCGGTTTCTTTTTCAATGTATTGCTCGCTGCGCTTCTTGCATTCATAGGTGTACAGCTGGGCATTGATTTATACTTGGCTGCCGTTTTTGCATTCGGAGTCCGGTTGTTTCAAAATATCGCAGCAATCAGACGATATGTCATCGATAAAAAGTATATTTCAAAGAAATTGGCCAAGTGGCGGAGAAATTAACAGGAATTCGCTGCAGTTTGTAGAATAGGATAGTAGTTATATGGGTTTATATCCTCGATGGAATGGGAATATAGGCTAAGTTGGCTATCTGTTTGTTTGGCTGCCGCTTTGACAAGCTTATTTTTAAAATTATTGCTGATTTTTATTGCTTACAGTCGCCAGATAGCTTAAAATTTCCATATACTTTACTGTCAAGAAATGTTTTACTTAATAGGAGAGCTTATTTTCTTTGTAAAAAATAAAAATGTTCGATAAGATGTGAACTATTCAAAATGTTTTAGACTGGGAGGTGCCTTTCTTTGAACAACAGTGAAATACTAGTCAGCCTGGATATAGGTACATCGAAAATCAAAGTGATAATAGGGGAAGTGCTTAACGATTCTTTGAATATAATTGGTGTCGGTACAGCAGCTTCCAATGGAATGAAAAAAGGTGCCATCGTCGATATAGATCAAACGGTGCAATCGATTAAAACGGCTGTTGAACAGGCAGAACGAATGGTAGATATGCATATTGACCGGGTCGTCGTCGGCATAAATGGCAACCATATTCAATTGCAGCCATGTCATGGAGTGGTGGCAGTTTCGAGTGAAAACAGGGAAATAGGCAATGAGGATATCGGCAGGGTGATTGACGCGGCACAAGTGATTTCGATCCCTCCGGAGAGGGAGATCATAGATGTAGTACCGAAGCAGTTCATCGTAGATGGGCTGGATGAAATAAATGATCCGCGGGGAATGATAGGAGTCAGGCTGGAAATGGAAGGAACTATCATTACTTGCTCAAGGACTTTATTACATAATATTTTGAAATGTGTTGAAAGAGCCAACCTTGAAGTGCTCGATATTTGTCTGCAGCCATTGGCTGCCGGTTCCATCGCACTATCCAAAGATGAAAAGAATCTGGGAGTGGCATTGATTGATGTAGGAGGCGGAAGTACAACGGTTTCCGTATTTGAAAATGACCACTTAGCAGCCACCAGTGTCATTGCTTTGGGCGGAGACAATATAACCAAGGATTTGTCGATTGGGCTTCGTACTTCATCTGAGGAAGCCGAACAAATCAAACTGGATTATGGACATGCTTTTTTTGATGATGCACGGGAAGAGGAAACGTTCGATACAACCATAATCGGCAGCAATCAAAAACAAACATTTAATCAACTGCAGATTTCTGATATGATTGAAGCTAGATTAGAAGAAATTTATGCTTATGCTGAAAGAGAAATAAGAAAAATGGGTTACAGGGAGTTGGCAGGCGGCTATGTACTTACCGGTGGTACAATCAGCATTCCAGGTGCATTGGAACTTGCCCAGGATGTATACCAATCCAACGTCCGCATTGCTATACCGGATTACATAGGTGTCAGAGAATCACAATTCACCTGTGGCGTAGGTATCTTGAAGTTTGCATACAACAATGCGAAAATACAAGGAAAAGAGATTTCAGCTTCTGTACAGCCAGCTGAACAGGATTTACCTAAACAAACGAAACAGAAACGGGCAGCAAATCAAAAGGATACATCGTCTAACAAGAAAAAAGAATCCGGAATCGCTAATCTGTTTAAATACTTCTTTGATTAAACAAGCGTTCCCTTACAGAATCTATAACTTCGATGAATCTTGTAATCTTGCAAATTAGGAGGAACGAAAATGTTAGAGTTTGATACAAATATGGACCAGCTTGCAACGATTAAAGTAATCGGTGTAGGCGGCGGCGGAAGCAACGCGGTCAATCGTATGATCGAGCATGGAGTTGAAGGTGTAGAATTCATCGCTGTCAACACGGATGCCCAGGCGTTGAATTTGTCAAAAGCAGAAGTGAAGATGCAAATAGGATCAAAATTGACACGTGGACTGGGAGCAGGTGCCAATCCAGAAGTAGGCAGAAAGGCAGCAGAGGAAAGCAAGGAACAGTTAGAAGAAGTCCTTCAAGGCGCTGACATGGTGTTTGTCACTGCTGGTATGGGCGGCGGAACCGGAACGGGAGCAGCCCCTGTTATTGCACAGGTTGCTAAGGAAATCGGTGCCTTGACTGTCGGAGTTGTGACCCGGCCGTTCAGTTTTGAGGGCCGGAGACGTTCTACACAGGCAGTAAGCGGAATAGACGCACTGAAAAGCAACGTCGATACCTTGATTGTGATTCCAAACGACCGTTTATTGGAAATTGTCGACAAGAATACCCCGATGCTTGAAGCATTCCGCGAAGCAGACAATGTCCTTCGCCAAGGTGTTCAAGGGATTTCCGACTTAATTGCCAAGCCGGGCTTGATTAACGTTGACTTTGCCGATGTCAAAACTATCATGTATGACAAAGGTTCTGCATTGATGGGAATCGGTGTGGCAACAGGGGAAAATAGAGCGACTGAGGCAGCGAAAAAGGCCATTTCTTCTCCGCTGCTCGAGACTTCTATTGATGGTGCGCACGGTGTACTCATGAACATTACCGGTGGAGCTAATTTAAGCTTGTATGAAGTACAAGAAGCGGCAGACCTAGTGACTTCAGCTGCCGACCAGGAAGTTAATGTTATTTTCGGCTCGGTGATCAATGAGGATCTTAAAGATGAAATCGTGGTAACAGTTATTGCGACTGGTTTTGATGAATCGCAATTGAAATCCAACCAACCCAAACAACGTCCTGCGGTAAGCAACCAAACACAGACTGCCGGCGGAGAAAAACGTAAAGAAGAACCACGACGTGAAACTCCTGTACAAGGACAGCAGGTAAAACAAGAAGAGGATACTCTCGATATCCCTACATTTTTACGGAATAGAAACCGCAGAAGATAAAGTTCTGCAAAAACCCTTCAAGTTAAATGCTTGAAGGGTTTTTTGTTTATGGAACAAACGATTCTGTACTGAATGTCGCGATGCTCTCTGAGGTCTGGATAAAATGCGTTTTATGAAGAGGCGGCGGGATGAAAAGCATATCCTTGCATCCGTTTGGCAGAGAAAGGAAAACAAATTCTTACTGTTTTATCAAGAAAACATTTTGACAAAATCACTGATAAACTCTGAAAATAAGTTGTTTTAATGGTTCAAGAAATGACAGACTTCTATTTTCCAGTTCGTTATACTTGCTACAAGTCCTGATTGGTAGATTGAAAGGAAGAGTGAACGTGACAATCTATTTAGATGCTGTCTGGCTTTTGAACTTTCTGTTGGATTGGATGATTTTAATCCTAACCCATTATATAGCCAAAAATCCCCGGAACCGGTTACGGCTCGTTATAGGTGCTTTTGTCGCTTCCTTGCTTGTACCACTAACTATTTTTTATCCAGAGTCTTTTTTTACTGCTTGGTGGGGCAAAGGACTTTATTCCCTGTTGATCGTTTGGACAGCGTTTGGATGGCACAATGCCAGGTCTTTTCGAACCAGCCTGGTATGGTTCTACTTCGTTTCCTTTATCCTTGGTGGCAGTTTGATGGCTCTTCACTTTTTGATTGGGCAACAGGTACTGGCATCCTCAAGCGGAATGCTGACTTTCAAAACTGGTTTCGGAGATCAGGTCAGCTGGCTCTTTGTATTGATCGGTTTCCCTTGTGTCTGGTGGTTTACCAAGAACCGTATGGACAAGCACGCATTTGATAAACTGCAAATCGATCATCTCTTTCCTATCACTTTGACATTCCGTGGAAAAAGAGTATCGTCCACCGGTTACATGGATAGTGGAAATTCACTGGTAGACCCGGTGTCGAAGGAGCCGGTCATCATTTGCGAACAGTCCATATTACTTCAATGGTTTAGTGAAGAAGAACTTGCTGCGTTTCGGGATGTGCAGGAAAATCTGCAATTGGAGAAGCTTCCAGAGGTTTGGTCGGACAAATTACGCCTGGTTCCATATCAGGGAGTCGGCGGCAGGAGTACATTCATGCTTGTTTTCAGGCCGGACTTGATTGATACCTATTACCGGGATAAGCAAATTGTCACAAGCAGGATACTTATCGGCATGCAGTTTGGAAGCCTTGCGACAGATGGCAGTTATCACTGTCTCCTGCATCCGGGCATTCTTAAATATTCTACAGCGACATCTGCTTAAATATCGCAAAAAGGAGAGGATACAGATGGGGAAATGGAAGTTGAAACTGCAATTATGGTGGTATAAACTACTTATCAAACTGCGAGTGAAATCCAAAGAAATTTACTATATTGGAGGCAATGAAGCATTGCCTCCTCCACTTAGCAAGGAAGAAGAACACGAGCTATTAAAGCGTCTGCCGGTCGGGGATAAGGCTGCAAGGGCGATGCTGATCGAACGGAACTTACGGCTTGTCGTTTATATTGCAAGGAAGTTTGAAAACACCGGAATCAACATCGAAGATTTGATCAGCATCGGGACCATCGGTTTGATAAAGGCCGTCAACACTTTCAATCCTGAAAAAAAGATAAAACTTGCTACATATGCTTCCCGCTGCATAGAAAATGAAATACTTATGTACTTGCGCCGGAACAATAAATTAAAAACGGAAATTTCCTTTGATGAACCGCTAAATATTGACTGGGATGGCAATGAGCTTTTGTTATCCGATGTCCTTGGAACAGATGAGGATATCACCACCAAAGACTTGGATGCCAACGTAGACAAAAACTTACTTCGAAGCGCCCTGGAACAATTAAATGAACGTGAGAAACAAATCATGGAATTGAGGTTTGGCCTGATAGGCGAAGAAGAAAAAACACAAAAAGATGTGGCCGACATGCTTGGGATATCCCAATCGTATATTTCCCGTCTGGAAAAGAAGATTATCAGCAGGTTGAAGAAAGAATTTAATAAAATGGTCTGAAGCTTTGGGGGGCGTTGAATTAAAACGCTCCCAGCAACTTTTGGGCGTTGGACGGACTGCATAAAAATCCTCTCTGAGGAGATACTGTTCCATGAATAGCATCTCCAACAGGGAGGGTAAGGCACATGACAAGACATAAAGTAGAAATTTGCGGAGTAGACACATCAACATTACCTGTTCTTAAAAATGATGAAATGCGGATTCTTTTCAAGAAAATGCAGGCAGGAGACCTTGCTGCAAGAGAAGAATTGGTAAACGGCAATTTACGGTTGGTCTTAAGCGTCATCCAACGGTTCAATAATCGTGGGGAATATGGAGATGACTTGTTTCAAGTGGGCTGCATCGGCTTGATGAAGTCCATCGATAACTTCGACCTCGGCCAAAATGTGAAATTTTCAACTTACGCAGTACCGATGATAATCGGTGAAATTAGAAGATACTTAAGAGACAATAACCCGATCAGGGTTTCAAGGTCTTTGCGCGATATAGCTTATAAAGCGCTGCAAGTAAGAGAAAAACTGATCAGCAAAACCTCTAAAGAACCAACACCTATGGAGATTGCCGAAGAAATGGGGATTTCACACTCGGAAATTGTTTTTGCGATGGATGCCATCCAGGATCCAGTCTCCTTGTTCGAGCCGATTTATAATGATGGCGGCGATCCAATCTTTGTGATGGATCAATTAAGTGATAATAAAGATAGGGATAGCACCTGGCTGGACAATCTTTCGTTGAAAGAAGGTATGCAACGGCTGAATGAAAGAGAAAAAATGATTCTGAACAAGCGCTTTTTCCAAGGGAAAACACAAATGGAGGTAGCAGAGGAAATCGGCATTTCTCAAGCCCAGGTTTCCCGCCTCGAGAAAGCTGCAATTCAAGAAATGAATAAAGAAATGTTTGAATGAGCATTTCGGCCTTGTTAATTACTAGCTATAACTGACCCAGATATCGAGAAAATCATCAGCAAACAGACAAACTGCTGATGATTTTTTGTTTGAGTTTTTAGCTTGTTTTGTCAGCTAAGGTTTTTGTATCAAGTTGTTCATCTTCTAAATAATATGCTAATACACTGAACAGGAAGGTACCCCCTGGCAAAGGAAATACCTGAAAACCAGACAGGAGTAAAAATTTGGTGTGAACCGCGAGAGCGTTAGCCCGAGGAAGCTAATCACCTCCGGAATGTACAGGGTATTTCCGCTAGACTCAGTAGAAAAGAGGTAAAGATGGTCTGTTTGAATATAAAAGGATGGACAGCTGATAATTTGCGGTTTGGTTTTAACATCTTTGAAAAAGAAGGGGACCAACTTGTCATTTTTTCCGAAAAACATGCCCTTTGTTTGCATATAGTGAATAGAAAAGGCAGGTGTAACCATGATCACGCTTTCAGAACTGCAAATTAAAGATGTGATTGTTGTAGATGATGGCAAAAGGCTCGGAAATATCACCGATCTGGAAATCGATGTAGATCGTGGCAGGATTACGTTTCTTGTAATCGGTTTGAAAGGAAAAATGATGGGGCTTTTCGGAAGGGAAGAAGAAGTAGTAATCCCGTGGGAAAGTATTGTTACGATCGGTTCGGATGTTATCCTTGTCAAAAAGCAGAAAGAACCCACCTTGTACACCGAAAAGAGTGAATAATATCAAACATCAGCAAAAATTCTTGCAAATATGATAAAATGAATGAAAAAATAAGGAGGAGAATCATGAAAGACCCCTTTCAACTATCAGAAGAATCGGTTCTTTCTATCGAGGGCTGGAGTGAACGGGCACCTGGATTGAAAGCAGGATTCACCACAAGGCAAGGCGGGGTAAGCCTCCCTCCTTTCGACACTTTTAATTTAGGGTTACATGTAAACGACGATCAAGATGCCGTGATAGCTAATAGACAAAGATTAGCCGGACACACCGGGTTTCCTTTGGAAGATTGGGTGGTTGCCCAGCAGGTACACGGAACCGAAATAGCAGTCGTTTCTGAACCAGACAAGGGAAAAGGATCTCATTCACAAGCTGATGCCATCTTGAATGTCGATGGTTTAATTACAAATCAAACGGGTATTTTGTGTACAGCTTTCTTTGCTGATTGTGTTCCGCTTTATTTTTTTGATCCTGCATCCCGTTGGATTGGAATCGCACACGCAGGGTGGAGAGGAACAGTCAATGGAATGGCAGAAAAAATGGTTTCCCTATTGCAGAAAAACGGTGTAAAACCGGAAACACTTGTTGCGGCGATAGGTCCATCCATCGGGGTTGGAGCTTATCAAGTGGATGACAAGGTAATCGGGCAGGTGCCGGACGGAATGGAAGAGGCCGTCCTACAGGAAAAAGAAACGGGCACTTTTTTGGATTTACAGCGATTAAATGAATTGTTTTTACGGAAGGCAGGCTTGCCGGCTGAAAATATCAACAGGAGTCAACTTTGTACCTTTGAAGAAAGCCACTTATTTTTTTCTCATCGAAGAGACGAGGGGAAAACAGGTCGGATGCTGGGTTTTATCGGCTGGCAAAATTAGTGGAAAGGAGATATTCTTGTGGACGTAGCAAAGAACCTAGAGCAAATTCAGCAAAATATAAGAGAAGCTTGCCGGAAGGCCGGCCGGAAAGAAGAGGAGATTACACTCATCGGCGTGACGAAATATGTTACAATTGACCGGACAGAGGAAGCATTGGCAGCAGGAGTTCGCGATTTAGGAGAGAACAGGCTGGAAGGTTTTTCGCAAAAATATGAGGCAATCGGTGATAAGGCCGCCTGGCATTTCATTGGATCATTGCAATCCCGTAAAGTAAAGGATATGATTAATAAGATAGACATGCTCCATTCTCTTGACAGGTCCTCCCTGGCAAAAGAAATAAATAAACGGGCCGAGAAATCGATTCCTTGCTTTGTGCAAATCAATACAAGCGGAGAAGAGTCGAAACATGGAATCGGACCAGAGGAAGCGCTGGAATTTGTTGAAGGGCTTGCGAAATATGAAAAAGTCCAAGTTGTCGGTTTGATGACGATGGCGCCATTTGTCGAAGACGAAGCAACTATCAGGCAAACCTTCCGCAGGCTAAAAATGCTTCGCGACGAAATAGCGCAAAAGCATTATCAGCATGCCCCTTGTCAATACCTGTCCATGGGAATGAGCAACGATTATCAGTTGGCCATAGAAGAAGGTGCGACCCATATTAGAATTGGTTCTAAGCTTGTCGGCCAAAAATAGCTCGAGGTGAAAAGAATGAGTTTTAAAAACAAACTAAAAACTTTTTTTACATTGGATGATGAATACGAGTATATCGAGGAAGAAGAAGAATTGGAGGTTCCGGAAGCTGCTTCCCAGCAAAAAGGCCAGGGGCAGAACGTTGTGAGCCTGAAAAGTGTTCAGCCTGCATCAAAGGTAGTTCTTCTGGAACCACGTACATACAGTGAAGCACAAGAAATCGCTGATAACATTGTCAATCGCAGAGCGGTTGTGATCAATTTGCAGCGTGTAGACCATAACCAGGCAAAGCGGATTGTCGATTTTTTGAGCGGCACCGTCTATGCTGTTTCCGGAGATATTCAAAAACTCGGCAGTCACACATTTCTTTGTACGCCGGATAATGTTGATGTCTCTGGCACGATTTCCGACATGTTCGAAGAAGATTTAGACAAAAGGTGGTAGTCACAGTGTATCAACTATATACAATATTATTTTATGCGATTGAGATTTACAGTTTTGCGCTGATTGCCTACATTTTGATGTCCTGGTTCCCCGGGGCAAGGGAGTCCTCGTTTGGAAATTTTCTGGCCAAAATATGCGAACCATATTTGGAGCCGTTCCGAAAAATCATACCGCCGCTTGGCATGATAGACATTTCTCCTATTGTTGCAATCCTGGTGCTTAATTTCGCGACAAGAGGATTGGCGGTATTGTTCGGCTTTGGCGGCTTTTAACCCGCATCATCCAACTAAAGTATACGGCTAGGTGAACAAATGGATATTTATCAACATTTTCGTAAAGAAGAAAAGCCCTTTATCGATCAGGTGCTTTCCTGGCAAGAAGAAGTAGGACGGAGTTATCAGCGGAAATTGACGGATTTTCTAGATCCGCGCGAACAAAAAGTTTTCAGTTCGTTGATTGGCAATAATGACGACTTCCGCTGGCGCTTAAATGGCGGGAGTCTGTCATCAGAAAGAAAAAGAGCAATACTGGCCCCTTATTATGAAGAAATAACGGGGAGTGATTTCGAATTAGCATTGCTTGAGGCTTCTTATCCTGTGAAATTTGTCAGTCTTGGACATCGCGATGTTTTGGGCGCATTTCTTTCCATGGGAATCAAACGTAAAAAACTCGGCGACTTGATAGTACGGGATGGATTTATCCAAATTATAACAGCTGCCGAAATCGCATCGTATGTCCGGATGAATTTGACAAACATTAAAAAAGCAAGCGTCAACTTTGAAGAAGTGTCGTTTGGGCAATTAATGGAAAAAGGCGAGCATTGGCAGGAAAAAAACATGACAGTGGCTTCACTGCGGCTGGATGTGCTGGTCAAAGAGATTTATAATATTTCCCGGCAAACAGCTGTACAATTCATCGAAAAAGGATTGGTGAAAGTCAATTTCCGAGTCGTCGACACTCCGGCTTTTATGCTTGAGCAGGGAGATTTGTTGTCTTTAAGGGGAAAAGGCAGAAGCCATGTAAAGGAAATCCATGGTCTCAGTAAAAAAGAAAAATGGAAAATTACTGCGGAAGTTTTGAAATAGCCAAAAATCATGGAGGATTTCCCCCGGTTTTGTCGAATTTATCTGTTACAGTTTAGTGCACTTTTTTATATTTATTTCATACTAACAGACAGGAGGTGGCCGATGTGCCATTGACACCGCTAGATATTCATAACAAAGAGTTCACCCGGAAGTTCAAAGGATACGATGAAGATGAAGTGAATGAATTCCTGGACCAGGTGATCAAAGATTACGAGACGGTCATTCGGGAGAAAAAGGATTTGAAAGAAAGGTTAGACCAGTTAGATGAGCGGTTGGGCCATTTTACCAATATTGAAGAAACTCTGAATAAATCGATCCTGGTGGCCCAGGAAACTGCCGAAGAAGTGAAAGGAAATGCCACGAAAGAATCCAAACTGATCATCAAAGAAGCGGAAAAAAATGCTGACCGGATTATCAATGAGGCATTGCATAAATCCCGTCGGATCGCAATGGAAGTAGAAGAATTGAAAAAACAGGCAAAAGTTTTCAGAACACGTTTGAAAATGCTGGTAGAAGCCCAGCTTGACATGATTGAAAATGATGATTGGGACGGATTGCTGACCACAGAAGTAGATCCGGAAACAGAATATGAAAAAGAGGCAGTCGAAAATAATTATTAAACCTTGACGTTTTCATGAATTTTACATATAATTCATAAACATAAACGCTACTATTTCTGTAAAATAAATTGATTGATAAATACGAAGACAGGGACAGTACAGGAAGAGAAGTCTGTATTAGCGATCCGGGGACGGTGTAAGCCCGGAGCAGAGCCTTTCTGGAAGATCACCCTTTAGTATCCGCGTTGAAATAGAGTAGGGGCGGACGTCTTGTTCACGTTACGAATTTCAAGTGGGAGGATTTTGAGAAGTCCTTCTAAAAGGGTGGTACCGCGAGTCCTTCTCGTCCCTTCGGGATGAGAAGGGCTTTTTTTATTTTCCTGCCATTCGTGGATTGTCTAGACTATTTGCAGATGGATTTGCACAGCTAACAAGGAGGAAAGAAAATATGGATTATAAGCAAACGCTACTGATGCCACAGACAGCTTTTCCGATGCGGGGAAACCTGCCGAACAAAGAGCCGAAGATGCAAGAAGAATGGGATCAGAAAAAGATGTATGAAAAAGTCCAACAGCGTACGGAAGGAAGACCGCTTTTCGTCTTGCACGATGGGCCGCCTTACGCTAATGGGGATCTGCATATGGGTCACGCTTTGAACAAGATACTGAAAGATTTTATTGTCCGGTACAAATCTATGGCCGGCTTCCATGCGCCTTATGTTCCAGGTTGGGATACCCACGGATTGCCGATAGAACAAGCTCTGGCAAAAAAGAAGGTCAACCGTAAAAAAATGACGGTCGCTGAATTTCGGCAAAAGTGTGCGGAATATGCCTTGAAGCAAGTCGATAACCAGCGGACCCAATTTAAACAGCTGGGAGTACGCGGCGACTGGGAGAATCCTTATATTACGTTAAATAAGGATTATGAGGCTGCTCAAATCAAAGTTTTCGGTGAGATGGCAAGAAAGGGATATATTTATAAAGGCCTTAAGCCGGTGTATTGGTCTCCATCTTCCGAGTCAGCGCTTGCCGAGGCGGAAATTGAATATCAGGATAAACGATCGGCTTCCATTTATGTTGCTTTTGATGTTAAAGATGGAAAAGGTGTACTGGATGGCGATGAAAAATTCATCATTTGGACCACGACTCCGTGGACCATCCCTGCAAACCTGGCGATCAGCCTGCACCCTGATCTGGAGTATGCTGTGGTGAAAGTGGATGATAACAAGTATGTAATCGCCCATGACATGCTGGAGACCGTTACACAGGTGCTTGAATGGAGTGAACCTGAAGTAACCAAGACATTTAAAGGTAGGGATGCAGAACGGATCGTCACGAAGCATCCATTTTATGATCGTGATTCTCTTGTAGTTCTCGGTGAGCACGTTACGACGGAAAGTGGTACAGGATGTGTCCACACAGCACCCGGACATGGGGAAGACGACTTTCATGTAGGCAACAGATATGGCCTGGAAGTGCTTTGTCCCGTTGACGAAAGAGGGAACTTCACCGATGAAGCACCAGGTTTCGAAGGCCAGTTTTATGATTCTGCCAATAAAGAGATCACGCAAAAGCTGGAAGAAGTGGGTGCCTTGCTGAAACTTGAGTTCATTACGCATTCCTATCCTCATGACTGGAGAACCAAAAAACCGACTATTTTTCGAGCGACCAATCAATGGTTTGCATCTATCAAAGATTTTCGTGAAGATATCCTGAATGAAATCCAACGAATCGATTGGTATCCAGGCTGGGGTGAAACTAGGTTGTATAATATGGTCCGTGACAGGGAAGATTGGTGTATTTCACGTCAAAGGGCGTGGGGAGTACCGATTCCGGTGTTTTACGGAGAGGATCGTACACCGATCATCACCGAGGAAACGATTGATCATGTTTCCGAATTGTTCAGTGAGCATGGATCGAACATCTGGTTTGAATGGGAAGCAAAAGACCTGTTGCCGGAAGGATATACGTCCGAGCACAGTCCTAATGGGAAGTTTACAAAGGAAACAGACATCATGGATGTTTGGTTCGATTCCGGTTCTTCCCATGAAGCAGTATTGAAAGGGCGCCCGGAGCTTCAGCGTCCGGCAGACGTTTATCTGGAAGGCTCCGATCAATACCGCGGTTGGTTCAATTCCTCCATTTCCACCGCGGTGGCAGTTACAGGCAAAGCTCCATATGAAGCAATTATCAGCCATGGATTTGCCCTGGACGGCCAAGGCAGAAAAATGAGTAAGTCAGTAGGAAACGTTGTCGTTCCTTCTAAAATCATGAAACAGTATGGTGCGGACATTTTAAGGTTATGGGTTGCTTCTGTCGATTATCAGGCAGATGTAAGAATTTCGGACGAAATCATCAAGCAGACCTCTGAAGGGTATCGCAAGATCCGTAATACGTTCCGGTTTATGCTCGGAAACCTGCAGGACTTTGATCCTTCGAGTGATAAAGTTTCCTATGCAGAGTTGGAGGAAGTCGACCGCTACATGCTGATCCAATTGCAGGAACTGATCGAGAAAGTTCAACACGCTTATGATCATTATGAATTCTCGACTATTTACAACAATATCCATAACTTCTGTTCGATTTCTCTGAGTTCTTTCTATTTGGATTTTGCCAAAGATGTGCTATATATCGAGTCGGCAAACAACCATAGGAGAAGAAGCATCCAGACGGTATACCATCAAATCTTGACAGCATTGGTGAAATTGTTGTCACCGATTATTTCCCATACCGCAGACGAGGTTTGGCAGTATATCCCTGGTACAGAAGCGGAAAGTGTTCAATTGACCGATATGCCGGAGCCAAAACAATTTGATGGCCAGGATGAATTAAAGCGAAAATGGGATCGGTTTATGAATATTCGGGATGATATTCTGAAGGCGTTGGAAGAAGCGCGAGTAGAGAAAGTCATCGGAAAGTCGTTAGAGGCAACGATTCACGTTGTGCCAAATGATTCTCAAACAAAGGATTTGCTCAACAGTATCGAACATCTCCAACAATTACTGATTGTTTCCGGTTTGGAAATCCAGGAAAGCAATAAGGAAGCCAAACAATATGAACATGTTTCTGTTCAGGTTGAAAAGCATCCAGGAGAAAAATGTGAACGATGCTGGGTATCCTCGAATACAGTCGGAGATGATGAACAGCATCCAGAGCTTTGTTCCCGCTGTGCGGAGGTTGTGAAAGAGCATTACGCTGATATCGTTTGATTTGAAACGGCTAGCTTCAAGCAGAAAAAGGCAGCTGATACCCGGCTGCCTTTTTTATATCGTTTTTTTCTTGAGGATTGTTGCTTGATGACACGCGGTTTAGCACGGCTCTAAACTGAATGTGGTGGTGACCCCGAAAAGTTTTAAAACGAGATTCCTTTGGAAGCAAAAACTTGAACGATAAAAACAAAATTTTATGGCAGCAAGCGGTTAAAAGTCTCTATAGAGCGAAATAGCGTAGCAGAGGAACGAAGCGAGACTCCTGCGGAAAAACGGACGACCGAGACCCCACAGCGGGCTTGGCGAGGAGGCTTGGGCGTTCGTCCGCGGAAAGCGAGTTTCGTTCCGCTGCGGCCGCAGGAAAATAGCTGTTTTTTGGAATGAGCCTTTCGATAAAGAAAGGGTGGAGTGAATACCACACCACCACATTTGACAGAGAACCTTTAGCACTAAAACAGGAGCTCCATTTTTACAGGACGTTGATTTGTGGTAAACTTTAGTTTGTAAAAGAAAGCGATAAGAACGGGGGAAGCAGTGTGCAATATTACATACTGGCAGTAATCATTGTCCTGATAGATCAACTTTCAAAATGGTGGATTATCAAGAACATGGAAATAGGCGAGCAGTTTCCTGTTATAGAGAATTTTTTCTATATTACCTCTCATCGAAATACAGGTGCAGCATGGGGCATGTTGGAAGGACAAATGTGGTTCTTCTATATTGTTACGGCTATTGTAGTACTGATCGTAATTTACTATATCAGGAAGTTTGCAAGAACCAGCAAGTGGATGGGATTGGCACTGGGATTAATTCTGGGTGGAGCGGTCGGCAATTTCATTGACCGTTTGTTCCGGAAAGAGGTCGTAGACTTTTTTGATGTTTATTTAGGCAGCTATGACTATCCTATATTCAATGTTGCTGATTCCGCACTTGTTTGCGGAGTGATCATTATTTTAATCATGACCTTTGTTGATGAGAAGAAGAAAGGAAGAACTGCAAAATGACGAATTCCAGTCATACGGTACAAGCCAACCAGACCGGCATGAGAATCGACAAACTCTTGGCTGAGGTCAATGAAGGTGCTTCTAGGTCGCAAGTACAGGAATGGATAAAAGATGGACTTGTCTATGTCGATGGAAGTCTGGTTAAAAGCAATCATAAATGTTTGGAAGGAGAAAAAATCACCTGGGAAGTTCCGGAACCGGAAGAAATGGAAATAAAAGCAGAGGATATTCCTTTGCCCATCGTCTATGAAGATTCGAGTCTTTTAGTGGTAAATAAGCCGAAGGGAATGGTCGTTCATCCTTCTCCAGGTCACTATAATGGAACCATGGTAAATGCACTTCTTTACCATTGCCATGATTTATCCGGAATCAACGGGGTGATCCGGCCGGGGATCGTTCATCGGATCGACAAAGACACGACAGGTCTGTTGGTTGTAGCTAAGAACGACCAGGCTCATTTGTCATTAGCTGAACAATTGAAAGATAAAACCATGTCCAGAAAATATCAGGCTATCGTTCACGGGGATATCCAACATGAATATGGAACGATCGATGCCCCATTGGGAAGAGATCCAAAAGACCGGCAAAAACAAGCAGTAGTACGTGATGGAAGGTCTGCTGTCACACATTTTCAGGTTATCGATCGATTCGGGTCTTACACCCACGTAGAATGTGTTCTCGAAACCGGGCGCACCCATCAGATCAGGGTACACATGAAATACATCGGACATCCCTTGGCGGGCGATCCGAAATACGGACCGAAAAAAACACTGGATGTCGAAGGCCAGGCACTGCATGCCGGATTGTTGGGGTTCACTCATCCGCAAACGGGAGAACGGATGGAGTTCGAAGCTCCGTTGCCGGATGAACTACAAACAATTTTAGCGAAACTTAGAAAATGAGGTTGACAGCAGTCGGTTCTTTTGAAATAATCGTAGATAGAAATTGTAGCAATTAGGAGTTTACGTTGTACGATAATTGAATAGAATCCTTTAAAACAGTCCCGTGAGGCTGGAAAGGAACGGATAGTTGACAAACTGCAATGGTTGAAGTATGTCCAAATCCCTTCTTTCCGCTCGCGAAAGAAGGGATTTTTTATGAATTAAAAGTTTGACTGGGGGTTGCAGCACGATGGAAAAAAAAGCTACAGTCTTGGATGATGCGGCAATAGGCAGGTCGCTGACAAGAATAGCCCATGAAATCTTAGAAAAAAACAAAGGGGTACAGGGCTTGATTCTTGTCGGTATAAAAACGCGTGGTATCCCGCTGGCAAAGCGTCTCCAAAAAAAAATCGCCCAAATTGAGGGTGTCGAAGTACCGATAGGTGAATTGGATATCACGCTTTACCGGGACGATCTTTCCAATGTGGAAGAAAATCAGGAACCGCGTTTGAATGAAACAAAGATTGACGGAGACATTTCCGGGAAAACACTGGTGCTGGTGGATGACGTTCTATATACAGGGAGAACAGTCCGGGCCGCGATGGATGCTATTGTCGATCAAGGAAGACCACAACAAATACAACTAGCAGTGTTGATTGATAGAGGTCATCGGGAGCTACCTATCCGGGCTGATTTCATAGGAAAAAACATTCCGACATCCAAGGAAGAAATCATAGTGGTGGAACTGGATGAAACAGACAGCCATGATGATGTAAGTATCTACGAAAAATAATAAAAGATAATATACGGACCTTTAAATCGAGTCCCGTGAGGCTTGCAAGGTCGCGATTGGATACGTGTGCGTAATTTCGACACGTTTACCTCCTTGCGATCTAGCAAGGAGGTTTTTTTGTTGGAAACAAAGATTAAATCAACAAGGTTACATCAGAGGAGGAAACAAAATGAGCAGCAAACAAATCGTCATGGATGTACAAGACATTCCTAAAATTCATAAATGGCTTACTTTGAGTTTACAGCATTTATTCGCCATGTTCGGTTCAACGATTCTCGTGCCTTTTCTCACGGGATTGTCTCCGGCAATAGCGCTTGTATCCAGTGGAGTGGGAACATTGGCATACCTTGTGATTACCAAAGGAAAAGTACCGGCTTATTTAGGCTCGAGTTTTGCGTTTATTTACCCGCTAACGGTCGTCAGTGAGTCAAGCGGCATCCCCGGTGCCATGGTAGGAAGTTTTTTAGCAGGTCTGGTATATGGTCTGGTTTCACTCCTTATCCGCACTTCTGGATTGAATTGGCTCATGCGGATTTTACCTCCAATCGTTGTAGGACCAGTGATCATCGTCATCGGTTTAAGTCTTGCATCGACAGCGATCGATATGGCGATGTATGTACCGGGACTTGATGAGCAGGTGTACAGCGGGACGCACTTATCTGTGGCATTAGTCACGCTGGCTATCACCATCATCGCCACCATGTTCTTTAAAGGCTTCTTCGGTCTTATTCCGATTTTGACCGGCATCATCGGCGGCTATATCTTTGCTTTGTTTCAAGGAATTGTCGACACAAGCGAAATTGCTGCTGAGTGGGCTTCGTTGACCTCAGCCGGCTCTATCGGAGAGTTTTTCGCTGCTTTATTTCAAAATCCCGGTTTTGTTCTGCCTTTTGTGGATTATTCTCCATTGGAAGTAATCAGCTGGCAAATCGCTTTTGCGATGGTGCCGGTTGCCCTTGTGACGATTACGGAACATACAGGGGATCAAATGGTCCTGTCGAAGGTCGTCGGCAGGAATTTCATCAAGCAGCCAGGCCTGCACCGTTCCATCCTTGGCGATGGGACAGCTACGATCATTGCATCTCTGCTCGGTGGGCCGCCTAACACTACGTATGGTGAAAATATCGGAGTACTGGCAATAACCAGGGTATTTAGTGTGTTCGTCATCGGAGGAGCTGCGTGTCTTGCTGTCTTGTTCGGATTTGTCGGAATCATAACAGCTGTGATAGGTGCAATTCCTTCCGCAGTGATGGGAGGCGTATCGATTTTATTATTCGGTATTATCGCTTCAAGCGGTTTACGTATGCTGGTTGACAATCAAGTGGATTTAGGAGATAAGCGAAATTTGATCATCTCTTCTGTTATTTTAGTAATCGGGATTGGCGGGGCGTTTATTCAAGTGACGGATGACCTGCAAATAGCCGGGATGGCGTTGTCAGCCCTCATCGGTGTTTTGCTGAATCTGGCTCTGCCTGGAAAAGAGAAGGGATATGGAAATGGAAATATGTTCAGTGATACCGAGCCGGAACCTGTTACAGAAGGAGAAGGCAAAGATTGACCTGACAAACAATGGAGGGACTGTATTCTTCTCGCAAGCCGAGAGGGACAGTCCCTCGTTATAAAGGAGGAGGAGATGAAGATGGACCACTTTTTATCGATGAAAGATCTTTCTGAACATGAAATCTTAAGGTTGTTAAAGGAAGCGGAGGCAATTAAAGCAGATGGGCTGAAACCTTTTGAAAAGCAATTGTTTGCCGGGAATTTGTTTTTTGAACCGAGTACCCGGACGAAAATGAGCTTTGCAGTTGCCGAACGAAGGCTTGGTTTGGAAAGTCTGGATTTCACCGGTGAATCTTCGAGTCTTTTAAAAGGGGAAACCATCTATGATACGGCCCGAACTTTTGAAGCCATAGGGGCGTCTTTACTGGTGATCAGGCATCCCGAAGAAAACATGGCTGCGAGGCTGGCCGCTGATTTATCCATCCCGGTCATCAACGCAGGAGATGGAACAGGAGAACATCCAACCCAGTCACTCCTTGACCTTATGACCATCTATCAGGAATTCAATCGGTTTTCAGGTCTACGGATAGCCATAGTCGGCGATATCAAACATAGCAGGGTGGCTAGATCAAATGCTTTGGCTTTAAAAACACTTGGAGCGGAAATCTACTTGTCATGCAAGCCGGAATGGGAAGATCATTCGCTTCCTTATTCTTATGTATCAATCGATGAAGCTGCGGAAATTTGTGATGTGGTCATGTTATTGAGAATTCAGCATGAAAGGCATGGACTGAACAATGGGAGAAACCCGATAAACTATCTTCAGCATTACGGCTTGACGGTAGAAAGGGAACGTACAATGCTGCAGCACGCAATCATTCTTCATCCGGCACCGGTGAACCGGGGTGTCGAAATAGCTGACGAATTAGTTGAGAGTCCGAAATCACGGATTTTCAAACAAATGGAAAATGGTGTATTTGCAAGAATGGCAGTGATTAAGCACCTATTAACAGACAGGGGGATTATCGATGACATTGACATTGATCAACGGGATGCAATTATCAGCAGATAACCAATTGGAACAGTGTGAAGTAATCATGGAGGATGGACATATCCTGGAAATCGCAGGTAAGATCGAGGAGCCGCGGGGTAAGGTGATAGATTGTCAAGGGAGATTGATAACACCCGGATTCATCGACGTGCACGTCCATCTTAGAGAGCCTGGCGGCGAAGCGAAAGAAACCATAGAAACCGGAACCTTGGCAGCAGCCCGTGGCGGTTACACAACGGTATGCGCCATGCCGAACACCAGGCCAGTCCCCGACAACAAGGTAACGTTGAAGCAAATTCAGGAAATGATTGCTGACAGAGCCCATATCAGGGTGTTGCCGTATGCTTCTATTACGGAGCGGCTGCTTGGGGATAAGCTGACCGATATGGAAGCTTTGCAGAGGGCCGGAGCATTTGCTTTCACTGATGACGGTGTCGGTGTGCAGTCGGCAGATCAAATGCTTCATGCAATGCATCAGTCGGCAGCCATTGGAAAAGCAATCGTTGCACATTGCGAGGATAACAGTTTAATACATAAAGGTGTAGTACATGAAGGAATGGTCAGCCAAAACCTGGGTGTCCCAGGAATTCCATCCGTATGTGAATCGGTCCAAATTGCCAGGGATGTCCTTTTAGCAGAGGCTGCGGACTGTCATTACCATGTCTGTCACGTTAGTACCAAAGAGTCCGTCCGGGTTATCCGGGACGCTAAACGGGCGGGGATACAGGTGACAGCAGAAGTGACTCCGCACCATCTGTTACTCAATGAAGGAGATATCCGGACGGATGATGCTAACTACAAGATGAATCCGCCCTTGCGATCCCTTGAAGATCAGCAGGCCCTGCTTGAAGGGTTGCTGGATGGGACGATCGATTTTATTGCAACAGATCATGCACCCCATACGGAAGAAGAAAAAAGCATGGGATTGATGGCCGCGCCTTTTGGCATAGTGGGTTTGGAAACGGCTTTTGCTCTGCTGAACAAGAAACTGGTCGAGCCAGGGGTTTGTAGCTTGAAACAGCTGGTAGACTGGCTGACGATAAAACCGGCAGAAGTATTTGACCTGCCTTATGGAAAAATGGAAATCGGAGGAAAAGCTGATCTTGCTGTGTTAGACATAAGAGAAGAATGGACAATCGATCGTAACGATTTTTCTTCTAAAGGAAAAAACACCCCCTTTGCAGGCTGGGATGTGACCGGCAAGCCGAAGTTGACTATATTTGCTGGGAGAATTGTTTATGAGGAGGATGAAAAGGATGCAAAAACGGCAGCTCGTTCTTGAAGATGGCACTCGCTTTTTGGGAACTGGATTTGGAAGTGATCGGGAAATTAGTGGTGAGGTTGTCTTCAATACAGGTATGACAGGTTACCAAGAAATTTTGTCGGATCCTTCTTATTGTGGGCAAATCGTAACAATGACTTACCCGTTAATCGGTAACTATGGAATCAATCGGGATGATTTTGAAACGATAACCCCTTCCATTCATGGATTGATTGTGAAAGAGGTATGCGACTTACCATCCAATTATCGATCAGAAGAGACGCTGGACCGCTTTTTAAAGGCCAATGACATACCGGGACTGGCCGGGATTGATACAAGAAAACTGACCAGATTGATTCGGAATCATGGAACCATGAAAGGCTTGTTCACATCAGCAGACTGCTCTGTGGAGAGGGCCTTGCAACTTCTTCATCAGGAAATCGGTATCACCAACCATGTAGAACGTGTTTCCACGGTGAAACCATATGTGGTGCCCGGTCGAGGCAGACGCATCGTACTTGTCGATTTCGGAATGAAACACGGAATATTAAGAGAGTTGACCAAACGAAACTGTCACATAACGGTAGTTCCCCATCATTACTCAGCGGAGAAAATCAGAAGGCTTAAACCGGAAGGGGTCATGCTCTCTAATGGACCTGGCGACCCAAAATATGTCCCGGACGCTGTTCGGATGATAGAAGAAATCATCCCTGACATTCCAGTGTTCGGCATTTGTCTCGGTCATCAATTGATTGCCTTAGCGTGCGGCGCGGATACGGAAAAACTCCGTTTCGGACACCGGGGGGCCAATCATCCCGTAAAAGACTTGACAACAGGGAAAACCGTCATGACTTCACAGAATCACGGTTATACCGTGACGAAAGAATCTCTTGCCGGGACAGAGTTAGAATTGACCCAATTAGCATTGAACGACGGAACAGTAGAAGGATTGGCGCATAAACGCTATCCGGCTTTTTCGGTGCAGTATCATCCGGAAAGTTCGCCGGGACCGGAAGATACGTATCAATTATTTGATCGATTTCTTGCCAACATCATCACCCATCAATCGGAAGAAAAAAGGGAGGAAGTATCATGCCGAAGCGTACAGATATAAACAAGATTTTAGTGATCGGTTCAGGACCGATTGTCATCGGGCAGGCAGCAGAGTTCGATTATTCCGGAACACAGGCTTGTCAATCGTTGAAAGAAGAAGGTTACCAAGTGATTTTGGCTAATTCAAATCCGGCGACCATCATGACCGATGATACAGTGGCCGACACAGTATATATGGAGCCATTGACTACCGACTTTTTGATAAAAATCATTCGTAAAGAACAGCCGGATGCTATTTTGCCTACGCTGGGAGGGCAAACCGGCCTCAATATGGCCATGGCATTGGAGCAGACAGGCATTCTTGAGGAGTATGATGTCGAGTTGCTCGGAACGTCCCTTTCGGCGATACGAAAGGCAGAAGACAGGGAAGTGTTCCGCAGCCTGATGCACGAACTCGGTGAGCCTGTACCGGAGAGCCAAATCGTTCATTCTGTCGAAGAGGCTCTGGAGTTCGCAGGAGAAATCGGGTTTCCACTGATTGTTCGACCAGCATACACATTGGGCGGAACAGGAGGAGGCATGTGTTACGACAAAGATGAATTGATGGATATTACCAGAAACGGGTTGGCTTTATCACCTGTAACACAGTGCTTGGTTGAAAAAAACATTTCCGGTTTTAAAGAAATAGAATATGAAGTGATGCGTGATAAACAAGACCAGGCGATTGTCGTATGTAATATGGAGAATGTTGATCCGGTAGGTGTCCATACCGGCGATTCGATTGTGACCGCCCCTTCGCAAACACTCAGTGACCGCGAGTATCAAATGTTGCGCAATGCATCTTTGAAAATAATCCGGGCTTTAGAAATCGAAGGGGGATGTAATGTCCAACTGGCACTGGATCCCTCCAGTTTTCAATACTACATTATTGAAGTGAACCCGCGTGTCAGTCGTTCATCGGCTTTGGCTTCAAAAGCGACAGGGTATCCAATAGCAAAGCTGGCAGCAAAAATTGCACTTGGGCTAACACTTGATGAAATAATCAACCCAATAACCGGAACAACGTATGCATGTTATGAACCAGCGCTTGATTATGTGGTCACTAAATTGCCACGCTTCCCTTTCGATAAATTTGTCAGCGGGAATCGCAGTCTTGGAACCCAAATGAAAGCGACTGGAGAAGTAATGGCAGTCGGCAGGAGTTTCGAAGAATCCTTATTAAAAGGCATTCGTTCCCTTGATATCGGAACCGAAGAACTATGGATGGAGAAATGGACATATAAGACGATGGATGAGTTAATCGAGTGCTTGAAAAAGCCGGATGATGAACGGATTTTTGTGATAGCGGAAGCATTCCGGCGCGGCTGTACGGTAACGGAATTGTTTGAGACGACGAAAATCGATCCGTTCTTTTTGACGAAAATACAGAGATTGATCAAATTGGAAAAAGACGTTTCAGCACACAAAAATGACATGGAACGATTGATGGAAGCGAAAAAAGCAGGATTCTCCGACACTCAAGTTTCCAGACTTTGGGAAACAGATGTTGATTCCATTTATGAAATGCGCAAGCAATCCGGTTTGTTACCGGTATATAAAATGGTCGATACATGTGCTGCGGAATTTGAATCAGAAACCCCTTATTTCTATAGTACCTTCGAAGAAGAAAATGAATCGATTGTGTCTGAACGCCAAAAAGTGCTTGTAATCGGATCAGGACCGATTCGAATCGGTCAAGGAATCGAGTTCGATTATGCGACTGTTCATTCTGTACTTGCTTTAAAACAGGCTGGTTATGAGGCGATCATCATGAACAGCAATCCGGAAACAGTTTCTACCGATTTCAGTGTTTCTGACAAGCTATATTTCGAGCCGCTGACATTGGAGGATGTCATGCATGTGATTGAATTGGAAAAACCAGAAGGGGTTATCGTCCAGTTCGGTGGTCAGACTGCAATCAATCTGGCGGAAGGATTGCAAAGAAGAGGCGTGGCAATCCTGGGAACCAACCTGGAAGCGATTGACACAGCGGAGGACAGGGATAAATTCGAACATCTAATGAATGAACTTGATATTTTGCAGCCACAGGGAAAAAGTGTCCGTCAACTTGATCAGGCGGTCGCAGTCGCTGAACAAATCGGCTATCCAGTTCTTGTCCGTCCTTCTTATGTTATCGGAGGCAGCCAAATGGAGATTGTTTATAACAATGATGAATTAGCTGCTTATCTAAAAAAAAGCAATCATATCAAGCATACCCATCCCATTTTGATCGACAAATATTTGACGGGTATCGAGCTGGAGGTCGATGCTGTCTGTGATGGAGAAAATATTGTTATACCGGGAATGATGGAACACATTGAACGGGCGGGAGTGCACTCCGGTGATTCTATCGCCGTCTATCCTCCACAACGAATCTCGGACAGTGCCAAGCGGGAATGTGTGGAAATTACCATGAAAATCGCGAGAAGACTTAGTGTCAAGGGCCTGATCAATATCCAATTTGTCATACATGAAGACAAGGTCTATGTTTTAGAGGTGAATCCCCGGGCAAGCAGGACCATTCCATTTTTAAGCAAAATAACAGGAGTGCCGATGGCAGCTTTGGCTACAAGGTGTATTTTAGGAGAAAGCCTTGCCGATGCGGGATTTCCGAATGGATTGCTTCCAGAACTGCCACAGGTTTCGGTTAAAGTCCCGGTATTTTCCTTTGCAAAGCTTCGCAGTGTCGATACGATGCTGGGGCCGGAGATGAAATCGACTGGAGAAGCAATCGGAAGGGACAAAACACTGGAAAAAGCTCTTTATAAAGGATTGATTGCTTCCGGACTGTCGATTCCGCAAGAGGGAGCGGTGCTTTTGACCGTTGCCGATAAAGATAAACAGGAAATGATCGAAATCGCCAGGCGGTTTCATATGCTCGGTTTTAGACTTTATGCAACCGAAGGGACCAGTGAATTCACTGCGGAGAAAGGCATTCCTGTCCAAAAAGTCGGCAAAGTAGGAGCTGCCGGTGAAACCGTATTGTCCATTATAGAAGAAGGCAAGGTACAGGTTGTCATCAACACGTTGACTTCTGGCAAACAGCCCCGTTCAGACGGTTTCAGGATCAGAAGGGAAGCGGTAGAACATGGAATTGCTTGTCTGACGAGTCTGGATACTGCTATGGCCATATTGAATGTCATTGATTCCACTACCTTCACGGCAAGTCCAGTGTCTGAAAAAAGGGCGGTATTCACGACATGATACAGACAGAGCTGACCGTATTGGCAAATAACAAGATAGCAGAACAAACAATCGAGATGCAGCTTGGTTTGGCCAGCGATAAGCTGGTGACAGAGGCAGAAAAGTTTATGCCAGGGCAGTTTCTTCACGTAAAAGTGGGAGAAGCAGACACGCCAATGCTAAGAAGGCCGATTTCCATTGCGGATATGGATAGTGACGGCAATATAACCATCATATTCAAAATATCAGGCCGCGGTACAGATATGTTGGGTAAACAATCTGTCGGGAGTCAGATCGACGCTTTGCTGCCATGCGGTACAGGTTATCCAGTTGAAGAATTGAATCTGGATACAGCCTTGCTAATCGGTGGTGGAATAGGCGTCCCGCCCCTGTATTATCTGGGAAAAACGTTGGCATCCCGGGGTACCCGGGTCATTTCCATCCTTGGATTCCAGAAGGAGGACCAGGTATTTTATAAGGAGAAATTTATGAATCTTGGAGAAACCATTATTGTGACAGATGACGGAAGTCTTGGGGAAAAAGGATTTGTCACGGATTATATGTCAAAGCATACCGCAGAGTTTGATTGTTTTTTTTCATGTGGACCGACACCAATGCTTCGTGCGGTAACGGAAAAGCTTTCCGGCAGACGGGGCTATATTTCAGTCGAACAGCGTATGGGGTGCGGAATCGGTGCTTGTTATGCTTGTGTAGTTCCGTCTAAAAGTGAGACAGGTTTCAAAAAAATCTGTAAAGACGGACCAGTATTTGCGGCAAATGAGGTGAATTTATGATCTCTCTGGAAACAAAACTTCCAGGTTTGCATCTAAAGAACCCGGTCATGCCCGCTTCCGGTTGTTTTGGCTTCGGCCGTGAATTCAGTGAACTATTTGATTTGAACCAGCTTGGAGCTGTTGTCATCAAAGCAGCTACTTATGAATCAAGATACGGTAACCAGACACCGCGTGTAGCCGAAACAGCTGCAGGTATGCTTAATGCCATAGGCTTACAAAATCCCGGTGTAGAAGCAATTTGTAAAGAAGAGTTACCGTACCTTTCCCGGTTCGATATACCGGTGATTGCCAATGTAGCCGGAAGTACGATAGAGGAATATGTGGCAGTGGCGAAAATGCTGGACGAAACCGGCCTGATTCAAGCCTTGGAACTTAATATATCCTGCCCCAATGTAAAAGAAGGGGGAATCCAGTTCGGCATGGATCCGGGCCTTGCCGCAGAAGTGACAGCACAGGTGAAAAAGACAGTTGATACGCCGGTTTATGTCAAATTATCCCCAAATACAGCTGATATAGTGCAAATGGCAAAAGCAGTGGAAACCGCCGGAGCGGATGGGTTATCGATGATCAACACCTTGACAGGCATGCAAATCGATTTACCTTCCAGAAAGCCATTGCTGGCCAATCAAACAGGGGGGTTGTCCGGTCCCGCTATCAAACCGATCGCTATCCGGATGGTTTACGAAGTGAGGCAGCATAGCGGACTTCCAATCATCGGCATGGGCGGCATATCCACCGCTGAAGATGTGTTGGAGTTTCTCCTTGCAGGGGCCAGCGCTGTAGCCGTGGGCACTGCGAACATCCATGATCCGTTTGCTTGCATGAAGATAATTGAAAGACTTCCACAAGTTTTGCAAAAGTATGGTTTTCAAAACATGGAGGAAGCAATAGAGGGAGGAAATAGACATGAAGCCGATTTATCTCGCTCTTGATTTTCCAGATTGGCAGGAAACGGAACTTTTCCTACGGAGCAATCGACTGCAAGGGGTACCGGTGAAAGTGGGAATGGAACTTTTTTATCGAGAAGGGCCACAGGTGATTGAAAAACTGAAGGATGACGGTCACTCCATATTTCTGGATTTAAAGTTACATGACATTCCGAATACGGTTTATAAAGCGATGAAGAATTTGGCGAAATTGGGGGTGGATTTGGTGAACATCCACGCCTCGGGAGGAAGCGAAATGATTCGGGCTGCCAAACAGGGATTTCTAGAAGGTAATCCGGGACTAAACAGTAAATTAATCGCGGTGACCGTGTTAACTTCCATGAACGATCGCATGTTGTCAGAAGAGCTGCGGATTCCGGTTGGTGCAGGAGAGGCGACTCTAAACCTGGCGAACTTGGCTAAAGAAAGTGGAGCAGACGGAGTCGTTTGTTCACCGTTGGAGGTTCCTATGATTAAAAGAAGTTGTGGATCTTCCTTTTATACCGTGACTCCAGGCATCCGTTTGAAAAGTGATCATCATCAAGACCAGCAGAGGATCACCAGCCCAGCTGAAGCTAGGCACAACGGGGCAGATGCAATCGTGATAGGACGCAGTATAACAGCATCTTCCGACCCGAAAAGCAAGTACCAGCAAGTTATGAAGGAGTGGAATGATGGAAAGAAAAGATGAAATAGCGAAAGATTTATTAAAAATCGGAGCTGTGAAAATCAGTCCTGATGATCCGTTTACATGGACCTCTGGAATGAAATCGCCAATTTATTGTGACAACCGATTAACGATGTCCTTTCCAGAAGTAAGAAAAAAGCTGACATTGGCCTTTGCCGACATGACAGACCAGATGGATAAAAAATTCGAAGTCATTGCAGGATGTGCTACTGCAGGGATTCCGCATGCCGCCTGGTTATCGGATCATCTAGGTTTGCCGATGGCCTATGTACGTTCAAAGCCAAAAGGTCATGGAAAGGGCAATCAAATCGAAGGCGACATTAAAAAAGGACAACGAGTGATTGTAATAGAAGATTTGATTTCTACAGGAGGATCTGCTTTGAATGCTGTCCAGGCTTTACAAGAGAAAGGTGCAGAAGTGATGGCGGTATTTGCTATCTTTACATATGGACTTGCCGGCACGGCTGAAGCATTTGCTGAACAAGGAATATCGTTATCAACCATTACAGATTTCGAAACGTTGGTAACCATCCTGGAAACAGAAGGAGGGGTATCAGAGAAGGAAAGCAAGCAATTATTTGAATGGCGTGAAGCATTACAGGGATCGGCACATCGTTCTTAAAAGCTGCTTACATAAACTGAGACCCACTGAAAAACTGAAGTTTACAAACGGTCTGTGTGGAATTTGATTTCCATACAGACCGTTTTTCGTCTAACTTTGAGTGGAATGCGCCCTCTATGCTTCAGAAGGTTTACGATATGTTTCCCATTTGCGGTGAAAATCGCCAAGGTACCTTGAATGCTCATGCTTTGGAGACCCGAATATCTATTCGGTCATGCACCCTTCTTGACCAAGTTAGCTGCGGCAAGTGTGCACGGACAAGTAATTCGTAGATTCTATAACAAATGTTGACAGCTATTTTAAATTAATAAGAAATTTTTTCAGTGGTATCCCAGAAGGAGCTTCATCATGGGGAAAGATTGTTTAGTCAGGGCAGACAAGTGGTAAATGAACAAATGAAAAGGAATATAGTCCAACAAAGTCTACTAAAGGAGTGACAAACATGGAATCCCAACAACAAAATGGTAGTAAACTGGTCGTAGGTATGGCTGCCGGAGCCTTGGCAGGAGCGGCCCTTGCAATGCTTAATTCCAACACTCGTTCAAATGTGAAGCAGAATGTGAGTGGTATGAAAGAATCAGTGTCTAGCATGGCTGCCGATGTTAAACAAAATCCTCGGGAAACAAAAGATCAGCTTATGGATAGAGTAAAAGCAGCTACAGATGCACTAAAGGATGCTGCCAACAATGTTCAAGAACTTTATAATAAAGTCAACGGTGAATTTAAAAATGAATTGAAGGACGTGCAGCACGATACTCAAGAAGCCGTATCAACTGCAAAAGACGTAGGCAGCAAAGTGAAGGATGCAAAAGAACAACTGGTAAATGGTTCTTCAGATACAAGCCAATACAATCAGCCTCATTAATTGCTCGACAAGAAAAAGCGCCCGTGGTTCAGACAAGGAACCATGGGCGTTTTGAATGTTGGGGCGAAATGATTCGGCAATTTCCTGACACAAACCAAACAGAAAATGCTCTATTTAATTTTCATCCAGTGAAGCTATGGAAATTTGTTCCACGGTTCCGACTCCGTTTTCGCGAATTTTCACATCCATTTCGACTCTGTCTCCCTGCTGCAGAAAAATGGCAAGCGGTGCTTTACTCGCATTTACGGTGTAAATCGTCGTATCATCTTTCAATAAAAATTGAACGGACTGACCTGATGTAGTGGAAGTAACCAATGATCGGTTCACTTCGCCACTGATTGTTTTTGCTTCAACATCTTCGCTAGCTTCCGGGTTACCGGCCTCTTGTGCCAACTGCATGCGGTACGCTGCAAGGGTTTCCTCGGCTGTTTCCCCGAACACGACGAAGTCAGAATCATTGGCTTTGATATACGCATATTGCTTAAACAGGCCATTTGGATCCAGTACGTTCACGACCCATGTCGGACTGCCATCAATATTGTACAAGATGGGCATGGATCCTTCCCAATTCTTTTCGGGAAATTCCTTGTTTACAATCTGTTTAGCCCCTTTACTATCCATTATTCCGTTATTTTTTTTGCCGTTATAATAGGTCAACTCTGCTGTTTTGGCATTGATTAGTGTATAACCTAATGCTGAGTCGATGTTCTCTTTAGGGGAGGCCATATCTGTAAAATAGTACATTTCCCCTTTATTGTCGAAGATCGGCGTGACGGTATTTTCCGTACCTGATTCATTCGGTATTTTCACATCTTTTTTCCCGAACAAGGAATTCAACCAGCCATGCACATATTTTCCGAAGTAATTGTTCTGTTTACCAGCCATTTCCGAACTGATAGGGCTGTCGATGAATGCGGGTGCTTCGCTTGGATCATAAAGTTGTACATCTCCGGATTCAGGGTCTACCACTGCCACTTTTAACTGATCCATGTCTGGCTTGTTCGTAAGCTTGATCGGTTTATATACAGTTTGGACATACCATGGTTTCCCTTCGTCATCCACTTCGATTTGTGCTTCGCCGCTTTGCACATAGTCTGGATATTCATTATAGATGATCCGTTGCACGTTATGATTAAAAAAGCTTGAATTTGTAAATAGCATTTTACTTTCAACGAATTCAGGCTGGGCGTCGATATTGTCCGCTGGAATGGTGAAAAATCCTTCTGTCTCTTTTCCGCGCAGATACTTCCAAAAGCCGGTGAATTCTACTGGTGCCACATACATGATTTCATTATCGATTTTTTGAACCTGCAGCTTTCCTAAATCATAGAACTGGGTGTTCGGCACAACGCTCATTGCTTTTTGTACTTTGTTGCGGGCGAATTCAGGCGAAACAGTTATAGGCGTGTCATCTTCATTGAAAGGTTCCGCCTCTCCTGCCTCTTGTTTTGCAATCGATTCATATGAGTTGTCAAGCGCTGCCAAGCCAATAAAAAAGCTGACCGGCAGTGCCAGTATAATTAGGATGATTAAAATTCCCGATGCAGATCGGTGAGGCTTCTTGTATGAAAAAGGCATTCCGTTTTTATAATAAAGCAGCGGGATAAGCACCAGACAAACGATGAAATTTTCGACCAAAAGATTAGGTGCTGTCAGTGCCGGCAATGCAAGGTAGTTGAAAAGGCCGCATAGAACAAAGCCTGTAATGAATATAATGATCCAGTTGCGGATCATCGCTGGTGTTGGCTTTCTTCTGATCATAGCCAACACACTGAATAAGAAAAATAAAGGAAAGGATAAAATAGTTGCCAGTAGTATTCCCATCATGTAAATTCTCCTAACTATTGTCTGTTTATGATTGCTGCAGCTTATCTATCTTACGGATGATCTTACGGATGAGAATAAGATTAGGTTTCATTTTTCAAGAAAATAGAATAACAGGCGGCCAGATCATGAAAGTATTTGGGACCCAGCAAAAAGTGGCCGGAACTCGAAAAATCACTCGCATAACCGAACGAAACGGGATAGGAGGTATGAGAAGACCTTCTTTTTGGATGCTTTTTCCTCAATGAAAAAATGAAACAGGATGGATTTTCCTTTGATGAATTCCTTTCATTCATGAACTGCTTCGCCTAGGTCTCCGACAAACTTGAACAACGCCTCGGCGTGGCGTTCTTTTGCCACACAGAGGCTTTGCATAAGAGTGGGGAGGATAAAGGAAACGCTGAGATTTATACTTTCTTATCTTTTAAACAAAAAACGGACGAGTTCGCATGTGTGCCACTGCGAATCATCGTCCGTTTTTGTTTTGGTCTCGAAGTTTTATTCGGACCACCCTCGCTCACTCGGGTTTTTTCTTTAATCTTTCAATCAAGTCAGCTTCAGGAGTCACAAACAAGGTTTTCTGATTGTCATAGGTGACAAACCCGGGCTTTGCTCCGTTTGGTTTTTTGACATGGCGAATCAACGTGTAATCGACTGGGACCGACGACGAATGCTTCGACTTACTGAAGTTTGCTGCCAGTTGGGCCGCTTCATATAATGTTTCCTGACTTGGATGACGATCCCGGATGACCACATGGGAACCAGGTATGTCTTTCGTGTGAAGCCAAATATCATCTCGAGCAGCCACACGGTTGGTCAAGTATTCGTTTTGTTTGTTGTTTTTTCCGACAAGAAGCAGTGTGCCATCGCTTGCGTAGAACTGCTCCGGTTCCGGTTTTGCAGGTTTGTTGGTTTTTTTCTTTCGGGCAGGCTTGGATTTTAAGTAACCTTCTTCCCTTAGCTCCTGCCGTATTTCTTCGATATCTTGTTCTCTTGCCTCTGCGATTTGTTGCAGCAGATCATCAAGGTAGTCTATTTCCTGCTTCGCCTTGGAAATTTCTCCGAGGACTACTTGTCTGGATTTTTTAAGTTTTTGATAAGTCTTAAAAAGACTTTGCGCATTCTCGCTCGGCGTTTTATTTACATTCAATTCGATGGTGATTTTCTTTTGTTCCGGATCATAATAATCGATTACTTCTACTTGTTTATCACCTGGTTTAACCTGATGCATATTGGCAGTCAGCAATTCACCAAGCCGCTGATACTTATCGGCTTGTTCAGCCTTTTTCAGCGTTTGTTCATGTTTTTTGATTTTGCGGATGTTTTTATCCCGTTCATTTTTTAAAAAACGTGAAAGGTCTCCGGATTGTTGCTTTACACGATCTCTTTCTGCTTTTCCGGAATAAAAAATATCCAGCATTTTACTGACTGAGTCACAATGGACAGGTTCACCATCTTTAGACTCCAGCAGTAACACATAGAAATCCTCTTTGTTTTCACGATAAATCACAGGTCGATAATGGTGGTGTATCAGTTTATCCTGTATAGCTGAAAAAACCTGCCTGAAAGCATCGCTTCCACCCAGTCCGGACCGATAGACGATTTCTTTAGCAATCACCGGGGAAAAGCCTGTGAATTGATTCACTATTTGCTGATCCAGCCTGCCGGAGTTAAAGTCCAACTTTCGGACAAACGATTCCGGATCCAGTTCAACTGGGTTGATTTTCCCCTGGTCTGGAGGGAGTTTGTAAAGACTTCCTGGCATGATCGTCCTGTACCGGTTTTGTGCGGGAGGTACGTGCTTGATACTGTCTTGGATGACTTGTTTTTCTTTGTCGATCAGCAATATATTACTGTGTTTTCCCATTACTTCGATGATCAATGTTTTCTCTGTCTCGTCACCGAGTTCATTTTTTCCTCTAAAATGAAACATGACAATTCTTTCATTTTCATATTGAACGATATCTTGTAAAAATCCTCCGGATAAATGCTTTCTTAACAGCATGCAAAACATGGGAGGGGTTTTCGGATTCTCGTACACATCGTCCGTCAAATGAAATCTTGCATAACTAGGATGGGCGGACAGCAGCAATGATTTATTGCTTCCGTTGCTTCTGATCGTGAGAATCAGTTCTGTTTCGGTTGGTTGATAAATTTTAAGTAGCCGCCCTGCTGCCAGTTGATTGTTTAATTCGCGTACAGCAGCCCGAGTGACTATTCCATCAAAAGCCATGGAATCACCTCGTCCGTAATTATAGCATTTTTTTGGACGAGTCTGAATACATATACAACAGACAGACTAGGACATGGAGGAATGTGATGTGAAATGGTACCAATTAAAGGCGGAAGAAACAGCCCGCAAACTAGGAGTCGACCTTGAAAAGGGGCTTTCAAACCAAGAAGTTGAAAGTAGAAGAAGAAAAATGGGAGCAAACGTACTTGAAGATGAAAAACAGACTTCGTTATTGCTGGTTTTTCTGAAACAATTTCAGGATTTCATGGTGTTGGTATTACTAGCCGCAACCCTCATATCCGGTTTGCTAGGAGAATATATTGATGCAATAGCTATCATGATCATCGTGTTGATCAATGGGTTGATCGGATTTTTCCAGGAACAGCGTGCTGAAAAATCACTTGCCAAGCTAAAAGAGCTCTCAGCACCGTTGGCTCATGTGAAAAGAGATGGGGAGTGGGTGAAAGTCCCGTCAAAGGACGTAGTCGTAGGTGATCTGATCAAAATTTCGAGTGGAGATCGTGTGCCGGCGGATGTGCGTCTGACTAAAGCGAGCAGTCTTGAGTTGGAGGAATCGGCATTGACAGGCGAGTCACTCCCTGTAGCTAAAATGGTCGACCCGCTCGGACAGCATCAGTTAGAGCCCCAGGATCAACGTAACATGTTGTTCATGGGAACACTTTCCAGTAGGGGCAGCGGTGAAGGAATAGTGGTCGGAACAGGTATGAATACCGCCATGGGTCAGATTGCCTCTTTATTAGTGAAAACGGAACAAATGGCGACCCCGTTGGAGAAAAAGCTCGCTGAATTGGGGAAATTGCTGATAATCATTGCCTTATTACTGACGCTGTTCGTTGTATTGATTGGAGTCTATCAGGGCCATCCGCTATATCAAATGTTCCTGGCAGGTGTATCTTTGGCAGTTGCAGCGATTCCGGAAGGGCTTCCGGCGATTGTTACGGTGGCATTGTCATTGGGAGTGCAGCGGATGATCAAACGGAAAGCGATCGTCCGGAAGCTTTCGGCTGTAGAAACATTAGGAAGTGCATCGGTCATCTGTTCAGATAAAACGGGTACTATGACGGAAAACCAGATGACGGTAAAAGAAATTTTCACCCCGGGCCACTGGTATCATATTACAGGAGAAGGATATGACACCAATGGGTCTTTCTACGAAAACGACAGGGAAACCCTTCCTGACCAACTCCGTTCAATGTTGCTATATGGTACATTGTGTAATCATGCATCCCTGGTACAGAGGAAAGGTAAATGGGGAGTTGATGGGGATCCGACAGAGGGCGCTATCCTGGTGGCCGGCCGCAAAGCAGGCATTACGGACGAAACGCTTGCTTCCTTCAAAATCATTAAAGAAATTCCGTTCGATTCGGACAGGAAGCGGATGACTGTTCTAGTCGAAGATGAAAAAGGAAACAGGTTTTCCATTACGAAAGGCGCTCCCGATGTTTTAATGGCCCGGACGGCATTTATAGTTGATGGTCAACGCAGGGCAATGAAAGCGGCTGATCAGACGAAAATCGAGCAGGCGGTTGCCGCGATGGCAGGAAAAGCGCTCAGGACAATCGCAATTGGTGTGAAATCAGTTCCTTCCGGTCAGACACCGGATGATTTCAGTCTGGAAAAGGATTTAACTTTACTTGGTGTAACCGGGATGATTGATCCCCCGCGAAGAGAAGTGAGAGGGGCAATAGCGGAGTGTAAACAGGCAGGAATAAAAACGGTGATGATCACTGGCGACCATGCCCTGACAGCCAGAGCGATAGCCCGGGATTTAAAACTCCTTCCTGCCGGTGGACAAGTGCTGGAAGGCAGTCAACTTAGCAACATGACAGAAGAGCAACTGAGCGATGTGATTGACGATGTATATGTGTTTGCCCGGGTGACCCCTGAGCATAAGTTGAAAATTGTGAAAGCATTCCAGAAAAAAGGACATGTCGTGGCGATGACTGGAGACGGAGTAAATGATGCTCCAGCGATAAAAGCGAGCGACATCGGTATCAGTATGGGAAACAGCGGAACAGATGTAGCAAAAGAAGCATCCGCACTCGTTTTGCTGGATGACAATTTCGCCACTATTAAATCTGCCATCAAGGAAGGGCGCAATATTTACGAGAACATCCGGAAATTTATCCGATACTTGCTCGCTTCCAATGTCGGGGAGATACTTGTAATGTTATTTGCGATGTTGTTGGCTTTGCCGTTACCACTCATACCTGTTCAAATTCTTTGGGTAAACCTGGTTACCGATGGCTTGCCTGCAATGGCCCTTGGTCTTGATCAGCCTGAGCAGGATGTCATGCGCAGAAAACCTCGAAGTCCCAGGGAAGGAATTTTTTCAAGAGGACTGGGGTTTAAAATCATCAGCAGGGGGTTGTTGATCGGCTTGGTGACACTGGTTGCCTTCATGACCGCCTATCAAGACAATCCTGATAACCTGCGGTATGCACAGACAATGGCTTTTACTACGCTGGTTATGGCTCAATTGATACATGTGTTTGATTGTCGTTCGGAGCGATCTGTCTTTTCCCGGAATCCATTCCAGAACATTTATTTAGTCGGTGCGGTGATTTCTTCGATGTTGTTATTGCTAGTCGTATTATATTTTGAACCACTGCAGGAAGTGTTCCATACAATGGATCTGTCCTTGAAAGATTGGATCCTGATCCTCGCCTTATCAGCAATACCGACAGTAGTGTTCGGTTTCTCCAAAAAGTAAAAAAACAAGGCCCTGATGTTAAACGAGGTCACTGAAAAACTGAAGGTCTTTGAAAAGTAGAATTTTAAAAAAGCGGTCTGTATGGAATTTAATTTCCATACAGACCGCTTTTTATCTAATTTCAAGTGATTTGTGCCCTCTATTCCTTCATTCGTTTAACGATTCGTTTCACATTAGCTGTGAAAATCGCCATCGCGCCTTGCATGCGCATGCCTTCGAGACCCGAAGATGAGGCCGTGCCCGCGGCAAGCATCCATCGATAAGCGATTCATGAAAATCAACAACAAACTTTAAAATCTCTTCTAGGTTAGAAAGGACTTTTTCAGTGGCCTCGGTTAAACAAGGGTCTTGTTTTCGTTTGTTGTATGGGATTGTCTCTCCTCTCTGTAACATTTTTCGTTTACCTGAACCGCGAAGCAGCTATAGAGGGGGATATATTCAATCGATACACCGGTACAAAATGATTGCTTGTTACGTGCTGCAGGTTGTTTTAAGAGAATTTCAATTGAATGCGAAGGTGTGTGTTTCTCTGTAAAATGATGGTTTGAAGCGCCGGGCTTTGCAAACGAAAAGGGAAACCTTCCTGCAAAAATGTCCTTTGTAAAAATAATTTTTAAGAGGGAAGAACCTGGTTGTATAGGTCAAAAGGGCTTAGTTGATAGGCAGAATCACCAAAGTTTGTTATGATGAACGAGGATTGTACAGATTGTTGGAATATTTCATCCATAGTATAAAGGCGGGATATCGATGGTCCGTAGTATGACAGGGTACGGTAGAGAGGTATGCACCATTGATCGAACGGGAATTACTGTAGAAATAAGAAGTGTCAATCATCGCTTTTTAGATATTTCGCTCAAAATTCCCCAGTCGCTTTTGTTTTTGGAAGGCACCATAAAAAAAGCGGTGAAGGGGTACTTCAGTCGGGGACGCGTCGAAGTGCACATTCATCTGGACGAGGAGGGTTTGATGAAGAGGAACCTATCCGTCGATTGGGAATTGATGGGTCAATACATAAATCATCTGAGAGAGATAAAAGAGAGGTATCATTTGTCTGGTGATATCCCTTTGGAATTGGCAGCCGGCCATGCTGAATTGTTCCGGATCGAAGAAGAAAGAAAGGAGCAAGGCGGTCTGTCAGAAGCTATCATTGAAACGATAGAAAGAGCCTGCGGCCTGGTTTGCGAGATGAGAAGCAAGGAAGGCGGTCAATTGGCAGAAGACATGCTCTTACGCATGGAAAACATTAAAAAACTGTCAAAATGGTTGGGAGAACGCAGAGATATTGTTATAATGGAGTATCGAGACAGGATAATCAACCGGATTCAGGGTTATTTAGACAAGGATGCCAAGGATGATGCGAGAATTATTCAAGAAGCTGCCTTGCTTGCGGAGAAGGGGGATATCACAGAAGAGGTGACCAGGCTCTTAAGCCATGTCGACCAATTCCGGCTGACGATTCTACAACGGGAACCAGTCGGCAGGAAACTTGATTTTATCCTACAGGAAATGCTCCGGGAAACGAATACAATCGGCTCTAAATCAAACGATGTACAAATTAGCGAAAGGATAGTCGATTTGAAAAGTGAAATAGAAAAGGTGAAGGAACAAACACAAAACATTGAATAATCCTTCGGTAGTTTGAATATCGGTCTGAAAATCGAAAATTATGTCAGTCTGGGCGGAGAGCCTGGAATTTAGGGGGAACACATGGTGAGCTTGCGATTGATAAATATTGGGTTTGGCAATGTGGTGTCGGCGAATCGGATTATTTCGATTGTATCGCCTGAATCAGCACCAATCAAAAGAATCATCACGGTAGCGCGAGACAATAATAAGTTAGTGGATGCCACGTACGGACGTCGTACTCGGGCAGTTATCATTACAGACAGTGACCATGTTGTGTTGTCTGCTGTGCAGCCTGAAACTGTCGGGCAGCGGGTGATCAGTAACGATGAGATTTCGGATGAATAGGTAGGAGGAAGCGTTTTGATCAAAGAGAAAGGGATATTATTTATTTTGTCAGGTCCTTCTGGTGTAGGAAAAGGAACAGTCAGGAAGGCATTGTTTGACCGGGATACGGAATTGAAGTACTCCATTTCCATGACTACACGTGGAAAGCGTGAAGGTGAAGTGGAAGGAGTCGACTATTTTTATAAGTCCAGAGATGAATTCGAGGAATTGATCAATGGAAACAGACTGTTGGAATATGCGGAATACGTCGGCAACTATTATGGGACACCTCGAGATTATGTAGAGGAGACCCTGGAATCGGGGAAAGATGTCTTTTTGGAAATAGAAGTCCAAGGAGCACTTCAAGTAAAAGAAAACTTCCCGCAAGGGGTTTTTATCTTTTTGTTTCCTCCGAGCCTGGAAGAATTGGCAAATAGAATCATCAATAGAGGAACAGAAACAAAAGATATTGTGAATAACAGATTGACAGAAGCAAAAAAAGAAATCGAAATGATGGATGCGTACGATTATGTTGTGGTAAACGACCAAATCGAGAATGCAGTAGATAAAATTCAAGCTATTGTAAAGAGTGAGCATTGCAAACGCGATCGCGTAGCGAAACAATATAAAAAAGTACTGGAGGCTGAACTAGGATGATGTTAGAACCGTCAATCGACGCACTGCAGGAGAAAATCAATTCAAAATACACGTTGGTGACATTATCTGCACGGCGGGCAAGGCAAATGCAGGAAACGAAAAGTTACATGGTAGATAAGCCTAAATCAAATAAGTACGTAGGTATTGCCTTGGAAGAGATTCAGAATGAAAAGCTCACTTTCAGCCGGGAAGAGGAATAGGCAGTAATCCATCCCGGTATGTTATCAGTTTTTCTTCCTGTCAGGAGGAAACCACAACCCGCCCTTGCTGCGTTCCGGCTGCAAGGGCTTCCTTTTTTTCAAGACAGAGCACTGCTGTGATTAGCGAGGAAGACCACTTATGGAAAACTTGCTGTATCAACACCTTGCTTTCATTGATGAAAAAGAAAAGGACAAGAATGTCGAGTAATCGATCTGTTAAAATGGATCAGCACAATGTGTTGCATGAAAGGGGATAACCATAATGGTTAAGGGGAAGAAAATCGTATTGGGTGTCACAGGCGGTATTGCTGCATACAAGGCATGCACACTTACAAGCCGGCTGACCCAGGCAGGTGCTGATGTGAAGGTGATTATGACAGATAGTGCTGTCAAATTTGTCTCACCATTGACTTTTCAGGCGCTTTCACGAAATCCTGTCTTTACGGATACTTTCGATGAAAAAGATCCGGCGAAAATCGCACACATAGATCTGGCCGACTGGGCAGATCTAGTATTGATAGCGCCTGCTACCGCCAACATAATCGGGAAAATGGCAAATGGACTGGCGGATGATATGCTGTCCACGATAATGCTGGCTACACAAGCTCCTGTTTACATTGCTCCTGCCATGAATGTCCACATGTATGCCCATCCGGCGGTTGTTGACAATATGAAAAAGCTGGAAGGTTGGGGATATAGGTTCATAGAACCAGGAGATGGTCTGCTTGCATGCGGTTATGTAGGAAAAGGGCGTCTTGAGGAACCGGACGCGATTGTCGAAGTACTAAAAAATGATCTGGAGCGACAAACCGTTGCACCGATTTTGAAAGGCAAACGGGTCTTGGTTTCGGCTGGACCGACAAAAGAAAAAATCGATCCGGTACGTTACTTCACCAATCATTCATCAGGGAAAATGGGCTTTGCCATCGCCGGCGAAGCGGCAAAAATGGGGGCGGAGGTGACATTGGTATCTGGACCGGTGAGCCTGGACACCCCTTCTGGCGTTCACAGAATCGATGTAGAAACAGCTGAGCAAATGTATCGGGCAATGATGGATCAGTTTGATGGAAAAGATATCGTCATTAAAGCTGCAGCTGTCGCTGACTATCGTCCGGCGACTTCCTATGATGACAAAATGAAAAAGAAACCAGGCAACTGGACTATCGAAATGGAAAGAACCGCAGATATCCTGAAAGAGTTAGGAAAAAGGAAACAGGATCAGTACCTGGTGGGATTTGCCGCAGAAACAGCAAATCCATTGCAATACGGGAGAAAAAAACTAGAAGCGAAAAACCTGGATGCTATTGTCGTCAACAATATCAAAACAAAAGGTGCAGGATTCGGAACAGATACCAATGAAGTTACCTATATTAACCACCTGGGTTTAGAAAAAACGATAGAACTTGCCGGAAAAACCGAAGTGGCCGGTCAAATACTCCATTTGATTTCTACAGCATTGAAGGATGAGAGCCGGTGAACATTGCCAAAGTAGTAGTAGATGTACCAGCTAGTCAAACCAATCGTTTATTCGACTATCTAGTTCCGAACCACCTCATCGGCACTGTCCGCCCCGGTATGCGCGTTGTCGTGCCGTTTGGTCCCAGGAAAATCATGGGGTTTGTCTTGGAATTGACAGACCGGTCTGAATTTGACAAGCTGAAAAAAATAAGCGATGTAATGGATGTCATCCCCGTGTTGACGCCGGAACTGTTGGAGCTTGGAAAATGGATATCGGAAAAGACGCTCAGTTTTTATATTTCTGCTTACCAGGCTATGCTGCCGCAGGTTTTGAAAGCAAAATACAAGAAAGAATTGCTGCGGTTGACAAACGAAGAACTGCCCGATCTTTTAGAGGAAATCTTTGCCCATCGCGACACCCTGGCTTATGAAGAGTTTATGGAAAGGCAGGGAAATCTGGCGGCATTACAAAAAGCGATACAGGAAGGGCTGATTGAAGTCCGGTATCTGGTGAAATCCAGAGAAACCAAAAAAACAGAAACGATGATCAAAGCTATAAGGGACTCCATGGAATTGGAAGCTGCGATAGCGGAGCTTCCTCCGCAGGCTTCCAAGCAAAAAGAAATCCTTTCCTATATGGCCGAAGTTTCAGAACCCGTAAGTCAGAAAAAACTGTGTTCCTCACTGCATACAACTAGAGCACCCATCAAACAGCTAATCGAGAGGGGATTGCTCACTGACTACCAGGAGGAAATTTATCGAAACCCTTACGAGGATGAAAATTACCAACGGACGTTTCCTTTACAACTGACAGAAGAACAAGCTGATGCCATTGATCCGATTCAACAAGACATCGCCGAAGATGAGCATGATGTATTTTTGTTGCATGGGGTTACCGGAAGCGGAAAAACAGAAGTTTATCTTCAATCAATTCAAAAAGTGATAGAAAAAGGGAAAGAGGCAATCGTATTGGTACCAGAAATAGCCCTTACACCGCAGACAGTACAGCGGTTTAAGGGACGGTTCGGCTCTAACGTGGCTGTGCTTCACAGTGCGCTTTCGGCAGGTGAGAAGTTTGACGAATGGCGAAAGATCCAACGTAAAGAAGTGCAAGTTGTCGTCGGCGCTCGCTCGGCTGTGTTCGCTCCTTTCGAAAATCTCGGGATCATTATCATCGATGAGGAACATGAAACAAGTTACAAACAGGAAGATCATCCCAGGTATCATGCCAGAGATGTCGCCATTTTCCGGGGCGCCCACCACAACTGTCCTGTAGTCCTTGGAAGTGCGACACCGCTGCTGGAAACCTATGCCCGTGCACAGAAAGGCGTTTATCAGTTGCTGACCTTGAGCAAGCGGATGAACAATGCAAGCATGCCAACCGTGGATTTAGTGGATATGCGCCAAGAACTCCACGCGGGAAATCGGTCGATGTTTTCCATGAGGTTGAAAGAAGCGATAGAAGATAGACTGGAGAAAAAAGAGCAAGTTGTCCTGTTTTTAAACAGGCGTGGTTACTCGACCTTTGTGATGTGTCGTGATTGCGGGCATGTTGTCGAGTGCCCTCACTGTGATATAGCACTGACCTATCACCGCAAAAATGAAAGGTTGAAATGTCATTACTGCTCTCATGAAGAACCGATGCCCGTTCAGTGTCCGTCCTGTCAAAGCGAAACCATCCGTTATTTTGGAACTGGGACTCAAAAGGTAGAGGAATCTTTGACCAAACTAATTCCTCAAGCACGGATCATCAGAATGGATGTAGATACTACCAGAAAGAAAGGGGCACACGAAAAGCTGTTGAATCAGTTTGGCAACGGTGAAGCAGATATTTTGCTCGGAACGCAAATGATTGCAAAAGGACTGGATTTTGCCAATGTCACGCTAGTAGGTGTACTGGCTGCTGATTCGTTGCTCCATCTCCCGGATTTCCGTGCCGCCGAGAAAACATTTCAACTTTTGACTCAGGTCAGCGGCAGGGCTGGTCGACATACTTTACCTGGAGAAGTGGTCGTCCAGACCTATACACCGGAACATTACAGTGTCGAGCTGGCCAGCCAGTATGACTATCCAAGCTTCTACCGAAAAGAAATGGAGATGCGCAGAGCTTTTCATTATCCGCCATATTTTTTCTTGACCTTGATAACAGTCTCACATCCAAACCAGGTGAAAGCAATTGAAGTCACTAAGAAAATCACACTGCTGTTGAATAATGCGTTATCTCCTCAAACTTCGATTTTGGGGCCTACACCTTCACCACTGACAAGGATCAAAGATAGATATCGTTATCAATGCATGATAAAATACAGAAATGAACCAGGCCTAGGTAAGTCTATCCGGAAAATTCTAGCAATGTTCGAAGAAGAAATCAGACAAAATGATTTATTGATCAACGTAGATATGCAACCCTATCAATTAATGTAGAGAGGAGACTTACATGAAACGGATAATTTTTATGGGTACTCCGGATTTCGCTGTTCCAGTCTTGAGGCAGCTTGTCGAGGACGGTTATCAAGTTGTCTTGGCTGTGACACAGCCGGATCGCCCAAAAGGAAGAAAAAAAGTGATGACACCCCCGCCGGTAAAAGTGGAGGCGGAAAGCCTCGGGATTCCCGTCTATCAACCGGAGAAAATAAAAAACGAGTACCAATATGTGCTGGACCAGGACCCAGACTTGATTGTGACGGCTGCTTTTGGGCAAATTTTGCCGAAACCCCTTTTGGATTATCCAGCCTATGGTTGCATCAATGTCCATGCCTCGTTACTGCCTGAACTGCGTGGTGGAGCGCCGATCCAGTATGCTATACTTCAAGGCAAAACAGAGACGGGAATAACCATCATGTACATGGCAGAGAAGCTGGATGCCGGTGCAATATTGACACAAAGCAAAGTGTCCATCGACAGGGAAGATCACGTCGGAACGCTTCATGACAAGCTCTCGGAAACCGGCGCCCGATTGTTGAGCGACACTATGCCAAAGCTCTTGGCAGGCGAGCTGCAAGCAGTTGAACAAGATGAAACGAAAGCGACCTTCGCTCCGAATATTAAACGGGGCGATGAAAAGATCGACTGGACAAAATCAATGATCGAGATTTACAACCAGATACGTGGTTTACACCCATGGCCAGTTGCTTTCACCACCTATGACAATCACATCATGAAAATATGGTGGGCGGAACCGGTCGACAGGTCTTTCGATGGCGAACCAGGCGAAATTGTCGATTTAACCGACGACGGCATGTTTGTGCTATGTGGCGACAAGCAGGCTGTAAAAGTGACCAGCTTGCAGCCCGCCGGAAAAAAACGTATGGATACAGGAGACTTTCTCAGGGGGACTGGCAGCAATATCAAGTACGGGGACAAGTTAGGAGAAGAAAATGGCTAAATATCAATTGCGAATAACTGCCCTCGAAATTTTGGTAAGGGTGGGAGAGAAGGGTGGATTCAGCCATTTACTGATCGACCAGGCCATACGAAAGCAAAAATTCGATCAGAGGGATGAAGCCTTGCTTACAGAAATCGTTTATGGGACTATACAACGCAAACTCACACTGGCTTATTTTTTGGATCATTTTCTGGACAGCAGAAAAAAAGTCGATGGCTGGGTAAGATGGTTGTTATATATGTCGATGTACCAGATGAACTACTTAAACAAAGTCCCGGATCATGCCATCATCCATGAGTCAGTCGAAATTGCCAAACAAAAAGGGCATAAAGGTATTTCTTCCTTTGTCAATGGTATCCTGCGAAGTGTGCAACGAAATGGTTTTCCCGATTTGACAGAAATCGAAGACCAGTCAAAAAAGCTTTCCGTCGAGACGAGCCATCCATTATGGCTTGTAGAGCGTTGGATCCACATGTACGGGTTCGATACTACAGAAAAAATGTGCCACTCCAACCTGCAGCATAAACCGATCAGTGTTCGTGTTCAACCATTGAAAATATCCAGGGAAGAAGCACTGAACCGATTGGAGGAAGAAGGATATCAGGCAGAGTCATCGATTTTTTCTCCACAAGGAATCAATGTATTGTCGGGAAACGTACTGAAAAGCAGCTTATTCCAAACAGGGATGCTTACTGTTCAAGACCAGACCTCGATGTTGGCAGCGGAAGTTCTGTCTGCCGGTCCCGAAATGATTGTCCTCGATGCATGCAGTGCACCAGGAGGAAAAACGACCCACATTGCAGAAAAAATGAACAACCGTGGAGAAGTCCATGCCTACGATCTTCATAGCAAGAAGGCAAAGCTCGTATCAAAACGGGCAATGGAATTGGATTTGACGATTGTCGAAGCAAAACAAGCGGATTCGAGGCAATTGGCGGAAGTGTATGAACCGGAACATTTTGACCGGATACTGCTGGATGCTCCCTGCTCCGGTTTAGGAGTATTGCGCGGCAAGCCGGACATCAAATACCATAAAAATGTGAATGATATCGAAACTTTGTCTGTCATTCAGCGTGAATTGTTGGAAAAGGTGTCCGCTTTGTTAAAAAAAGGTGGTAAACTGGTATATAGTACGTGTACTGTTGATAAAGCTGAAAATGAAGCTGTGATAAAAGAGTTTTTAGCTGGTCATGAAGAATTTCAAATCGACAGGGAATTTGTTGATGAACTGCCTCGAGATTTAAAAAATGGGGACGGTCTCAGTGAATGGGGGCTTCAAATTTTCCCTTACGAGTATGGTACAGACGGATTCTTTTTAACAAGACTTACAAAGAAGTAATCGATAAAAACTGGTTGCACGTTAGCTAATCGAGCAAACGAAGTTATGCTTGAGGAGAGAAGGTGAGCGAATGAACGGTTATTATTCGACCGATCAAGGGAAAGTCAGGGCGCACAACGAAGATGCCGGCGGCTATTTCAGCAACGCGGGCGGTCAAGGGTTGGCTGTGATAGCAGATGGCATGGGGGGCCATAAAGCCGGCGATGTGGCAAGTCAAATGGCGACCTCCTTGCTAAGCGATATATGGAAAGAAACAGCTGAACTTGCTTCTCCGGAAGATGCCGAGTCATGGCTGGACGACACGCTGTTGCGAGTCAATCAATCTATTTTGGATTATTCCCGTGGCCATGAAGAATGTGAGGGGATGGGAACGACCATAGTGGCTGTTATCTGTGCCCAAGATTTCATTACGATAGCCCATGTAGGAGATAGTAGATGTTACCTGATAAACGAACAGGGGTTTAAACAGGTTACCGAAGACCATTCATTGGTCAACGAATTAGTCCGTTCCGGCCAAATCTCGAAGGATGATGCTGAACATCATCCAAGGAAAAATGTTTTATTGAAAGCTCTTGGAACAGAAGAGAGCGTTCAGGCTGACATTCAGTCGATTGGATGGGACAAGGGGGATAAGTTGCTCCTTTGCTCTGATGGTTTGACAAATAAATTGAGTGATGAGGAATTAGAAGGAGTGTTGAGCAGCTCCGAAGTTCTTCAAGATTCTGCCCGGCAATTGATCGATATGGCCAATGAACGAGGCGGGGAGGACAATATTTCCGTGGTACTGGTGGATTATGATTCATCGGGAGAAGGTGAATCATAGTGCTGAACGGGAGAATTTTGAATGAAAGATATAAAATAAAGCAAACGATCGGCGGCGGAGGAATGGCAAATGTCTACCTTGCCAGGGACATCATCCTTGAGCGGGATGTTGCCATCAAGGTGTTGCGGCTGGAATATGCCAATGATGACGAATTTATTGCAAGGTTCCATCGGGAGGCACATTCGGCAACAAGCCTTTCCCACCCGAACATCGTCAATATTTATGACGTCGGGGAAGAAGAAGGCATTTATTATATGGTAATGGAATATGTAGATGGGATGACGCTGAAAAAATACATACAAACGTATGGCCCTATCGCTGTCGATGAAGCTATAACCATTATGAAACAAGTCACGTCTGCGATTACCCACGCCCATGCCAATGATATTGTGCATCGTGATATCAAGCCGCAGAATATCCTGATCGACAGTTATGGAAATGTGAAAGTTACGGATTTCGGCATTGCCGTTGCGTTGAGTGCCACTTCATTGACGCAGACCAATTCCGTGCTTGGTTCGGTCCATTATTTGTCACCGGAACAGGCGCGAGGGGGAATGGCAAATAAAAAATCAGATATATACTCGCTGGGAATCGTCCTGTTTGAACTTTTGACCGGTCGATTGCCTTTTTCTGGTCAATCGGCAGTTTCCATCGCTTTGAAGCACTTACAGAGTGAAACGCCGTCTGTGAAAAGATGGGAGCCTGACATACCACAAAGTGTCGAGAACATCGTTTTGAAATCAACTACAAAGGACCCCTTCTATCGTTATGAAACGGTGCATGAAATGGAAGAAGATTTGGAAACAGCTCTGGACCCGGAAAGAATGGATGAGGAAATATTCAAGACGCCAGACGAAAACGGGGAAGAAACAAAAGCGATTCCAATCATTACAGAGGACACATTCCAAACAAAATCCACGGAAGAAACCATCGTGCACGACAATACGAAAAACAACGGTGCAAAAGATAAAAAGAATAAGAAGCAGAAAAAGAATAAAAAGCGAAAACGCAAAAAGACTCTCATATGGGTTGCCATTTGCATGTTTGTCCTTTTGGGCGGCATAATTGCGGCTTTGTTTTTCATACCAGGCCTTCTGCAGCCCAAAGATGTTGAATTAATCGATGTAAGCGGAATGGAATACGAAGAAGCTTTAAGCAAGCTGGATGATCTTAATTTGGAAGTGGAACGTGAAGCCATGTTTTCGGATGAAGTTCCTGAAGGAAGTGTCATCAGCACCGATCCGGAAGCGGGAACGACCGTAAAAGAAGGGTCCACAGTGACCGTCTTTACAAGTGACGGGAAGGAAAAAGTTACTTTTGATGATTATATCGGCAGGGATTTCAGTCAAGTGGAAAGTCTGCTGGAACAGTCCGGTTATAAAAATATCAATGCATATGAAAAGTTTTCCGATAGACCAGTTGGTGAGATTATCACACAGATACAACCTCAGCCGGATGCAGAAGTAGTGCCGGATGAAACGAATGTCATTTTTGAAATAAGCAAAGGTCCAGAAACTGTTACATTGCCATCCTATGAAGGGATGACTGAATCAGAGGCACGAGAAGCCATTGAAGACGAGGGGCTGCGGGTGGCTGTTTCGGAAGAGCATTCTGAAGATGTGAAAGAAGGAAATGTCATTCGCCAGAAACCGGAACCATATAGTGATGTCACGCTGGAATCTGAAGTGGAAATTTTCGTCTCCACTGGTCCGGAAGAAAAGCCGCCGATTAACCATTCCGTTACTTTTACTGTGCCTTATACAGGAGATGAATCGATTCCGGACGACGAACAACAGGAAGAAAAGCCTGAACAGGAAGTGAGGATCTATGTCGGTGATCTGGATCGTGATATCACAGAACTCTTTAAAGAGGAAACGATAACGGAAGATACAGAGTTCACAATCAAACTGACGATTCCTCCAGGAGAGGATGCGGAATACCGCGTCATGCGAGATGATGAAATGATAATCGAGAAAACAGTTCCATATGAGGACGGGGAAGGTGACTAAATGACAGCGGGCAAGATCATAAAGGCATTGAGCGGCTTTTATTATGTGAAAGCAGAAAACGGCGATGTATTCCAATGCCGCGGCAGAGGGGTTTTTCGGAAAAACAAAATCAATCCTCTGGTTGGGGATATGGTGGAATTCGAGGAAAGCAATCCTGGAGAAGGGTATGTCGTGGATATCCAACCGAGAAAGAATGAACTGGTAAGGCCGCCAGTAGCTAATATTGATCAAGCTATCATTGTGGTTTCCGCGGTAAAACCCGATTTTAGCACACTTTTGCTCGATCGTTTTCTTGTGTTGATAGAGTCTAAACATATCCAGCCGATCATTCTTATATCCAAAATGGATATGCTTGATCAGCAAAAAACGGCAGTTATTGAACGCTATCGAGAGGATTACCAAAAAATAGGATACTTTGTCCAGCCGGTTTCCTCGAAACAGGAGGAAGGCTTGGCCAGTGTAGAAAAGATGATCACAGGAAAAATATCCGTGATTGCCGGACAGTCCGGTGTAGGGAAGTCTTCTTTCCTAAATGCGGTAAATCCATGTCTTAATTTGGAAACAAATGAAATCTCGGAAAGTCTCGGTCGGGGCAAACACACCACTAGACATGTTGAATTGGTAGAAATAAACGATGGGTTGGTGGCAGATACGCCTGGGTTCAGTTCGCTGGATTTCACAGAAATCGAGCTGGAGGATCTCCCCGACAGCTTCCCGGAAATGAGAAAAAGACAGGGGGACTGTAAATTCCGGGGATGCATGCATTTCAAAGAGCCTAAATGTGCAGTGAAAGCTGCTGTGGAGGCAAATGAAATTCCGGAGTACAGGTATCAACATTACTTGCAATTTATAGAAGAAATTCAGAATAGAAAGCCGAGGTACTAACTAATGAGCGTGAAAATAGCACCATCGATTTTATCAGCAGATTTCGCAAAATTGAAGGAAGAGATAGAAGAGGTTGAAGCTGCAGGTGCTGACTATATCCACGTGGATGTGATGGATGGCCATTATGTTCCGAATATCACAATAGGTCCACTGGTCGTAGATGCAATCCGGCCCGTTACAAGCCTGCCGCTTGACGTCCATTTAATGATCGAGCAGCCTGAACAGTATATCCAGGCCTTTGCAGATGCCGGGGCGGATATTCTCACTGTGCATCAGGAGACGTGCACCCATTTGCACCGTACACTGCAACTGATAAAGAAAGCCGATGTGAAAGCAGGAGTCGTTATCAATCCAGCTACACCCGCGGATTTTATCAAGCCAGTCTTGCAACATGTAGACCTCGTATTATTGATGACCGTTAATCCAGGTTTTGGAGGCCAAAGCTTTATATCCGAAGTTTTGGAAAAAGTGAAGACGATTTCGGAATGGCGAAAAGAAATGAATTTGGATTTTGAAATCGAAGTGGATGGAGGAGTAAATGCTGAAACAGCAGCCGATTGTGTAAATGCAGGAGCGGATGTGCTCGTGGCAGGAAGTGCGGTTTTCTCAAAAGAAGATAGACGACAAGCGATCCAAGAAATAAGAAATTCCTACTAAGAAAGCTCGTTATACCGTGTTGCAGCCCGAAAAAAGCTTCTTGTTTTCTTCAATAAGACAAGGGCTTGAACTCTGGACGGGAGGGTGCAGAAGCTGTACTGCGGCAGGCATGACCGGTTTATAAACTACAGGAAGATCCAGAGGAAATCCGAACGAGTACTCGAAAAAATCGAACTCGTTCGATTTTCTTATGCGTCTCCATATAACTTGAAACATTTACCGTTGACGGAAGAAGCCTTGCGATAAAGAGTTGGTGGAGTGGAAATCACATCATCAGATGTTACAGATGATCACTAAATAGCAGACAGGAGCGCTGAAAAGCAATCATCAAACAACAGGGTGAAAGAAAATATCGGAATATAGTTCCTTTAGTTTTCCCTTACATAACCACCAGAATGCATGTAGTCGTTCTTTTTCTATCCTGCCATGAGGCAGTGTCGGGATGTTCGGAAGGTTGGGCGGCAATCAGCAATTTTCACTGCAAAGGAGAAAAGTATTGTATGGCAATTGGAATCGTAGGAGGGGGTCCTGAAAGCTATGTCCCCGACTTGAAAGCATATCCGGATGTGACATGTTGGATCGGAGCCGATAAAGGGGCTGTTACACTCATTCAACAAGGTATGAGTCCTGATTTGGCTTTAGGTGATTTTGATTCCGTCACAAAGGAAGAATTGAAGATGATACGGGCTTATGCCAGGGAAGTGAAAGTTTTCCCGCCTGAAAAGGATGAGACCGATTTGGAGCTGGCGGTACTGGAAGCGCTCCAACGGAAAGGTTCATCCATTTACTTCTTTGGCGTGACCGGCGGACGACTGGACCACAGCTTGGCCAATGTACAGCAACTATACAGGTTGGAAAAACAAAACATCCAGGGAACAATCATCGATAAAGGAAACAAAATTTCCCTTGCTTTTCCGGGAACCATTCAAGTCAGGAAAGACAATATGTACCCTTATATTTCTTTTCTGCCCTTTACACACAGCGTCAGCGAATTAACTTTGCAACATTTCTACTATCCATTGGAAAGTGGATACTTGGAGTGGGGATCCACCTTATGCATGTCCAACCAGCTTCTTTCAGAAAAAGGTACTTTTTCTTTCAGTGAAGGCATATTAATGATTATAAAGAGCCGTGATGTACTTATAGATGAATAAAGTCATATACTGTACAAAGTGACTGCGCAGCCATCCGGAAAAGAGGAGGGGGATTTCATGAAGTTCTATACCTTTAAACTCCCGAGGTTCATAGGAGGATTTGTCCGAGCACTCATCGGTACCATTAAAAAAGATTGAGCAGTTGAACAGTAACGTCTGTAGCTCATTATGGAAAAAGCAAAAAGCACCCGGACAGGGTGCTTTTTGCTTTCAACCATTTTAATAATGCATGCGTTCTGCAGAACGCATGCATTACTGAATGTCTACATTATACGCGTTCAACTTTACCAGATTTCAATGCACGAGCAGAAACATATACACGTTTCGGCTTGCCATCTACCATAATGCGCACTTTTTGAACATTCGCTTTCCAATTACGTTTATTCGCGTTCATGGCATGAGAACGGGTATTACCTGAACGAGTTGTACGACCTGTAACAACACATTTACGTCCCATGTTTATCCCTCCTAAAACCGTAAATATCTTCACATACTTATACAATTTATCATATGCCATCGAATAATGCAATTATTGTTTTCTCGCAATATCAAGAAAATCAGCTTGACAGATGGTTTGTTTTCGTCCATTGTATAAAGGGGTTTGTATAATGTGAAACTGCTTTCATCTGGCTTATGTTATAATAAAATTACTTTAGACTTTTAGAAACAAGGAGGAGTCATGATGTCCATTGAACTCACGACAAAGGATGGTCACGTAACGATAACCAATGATGTTGTCTCCACCGTAGCTGGAGGAGCGGCAATTGAATGCTATGGCATTGTTGGCATGGCCTCTAAAAACCAACTTAGAGATGGATTGGCGGAAATTCTTCGAAAAGAAAACTTTTCCCGGGGTGTTGTAGTAAGGCAGGATGGGGAAAATCTTCATATAGATATGTACATTATTGTCAGCTACGGAACAAAAATTTCCGAAGTAGCCCATAATGTCCAATCACAGGTGAAATACACACTCGACAAGACATTGGGATTGTCAGTCAATTCGGTAAACATTTATATCCAGGGCGTGCGGGTGACGATTGATTGAAAAGAGTATATTGCTGTGGATAATCCACGTACTTAAAAAGAAAGGCAGGTAACCAGCCGGACAATTGGAAGGTTGGACAGCTGTCCAGTTAGTTGATAGAAGGAGGAAGTTTTAGTGACGGTACGGACAATAGACGGTGCTGCTTTTGCCCAAATGGTATTGGCGGGATCTCAGCACCTGACGAATAATGCGAAAATGATTGATTCTCTCAATGTATTTCCTGTACCAGACGGAGATACAGGGACAAATATGAATTTATCGATGACCTCTGGGGCGAATGAGGTTAAAAACACCGATTCGGATCAAGCTGGGGAAATCGCCCAGGCATTGTCCAAGGGATTATTGATGGGGGCGAGGGGCAACTCAGGGGTTATCCTTTCTCAACTGTTCCGGGGATTCGCCAAAGGCATAGAAGGAAAAGCTTTGTTGGATGCCGCTGCATTTGCGGAAGGCTTGGAAATGGGTGTCAAAACAGCCTATAAAGCAGTAATGAAGCCGGTTGAAGGAACAATATTGACAGTTGCCAAAGATGCAGCAGCTAAGGCGACGAAGGCAGCGCCGGCCGCTGAAGACATGACGGAATTTCTGGAAGAAGTGTTGGACGAAGCGAAAGCATCTCTGAAGCGGACGCCTGAACTGCTGCCTGTCCTGAAAGAAGTCGGAGTAGTGGACAGCGGCGGTCAGGGATTGGTAACTATCTATGAAGGGATGCTTGCCTCCTTGAAAGGAGAAGAACTTCCAGAATCCACTGGGTCCACCGTCGATTTAGATGACTTGGTGAATGCCGAGCATCACAAAATGGCGCAGGATTTCATGGATACAGAGGATATCACCTTTGGATATTGTACCGAATTCATGGTAAAACTCGAAGAAGAAAAAATAAAGGACCACCCGTTCGATGAAGAAACCTTCCGTAATGAATTAGGGGAACACGGCGATTCCCTTTTGGTCGTGTCTGATGAGGAAATCGTCAAGGTTCACATTCACGCTGAATACCCGGGAGAAGTTTTGACACTTGGTCAACGGTTTGGCAGCTTGATTAATTTGAAAATTGAAAACATGAGGGAACAACATACTTCGATTGTCGGCGAGAAAAAGAAACGGAAGCATACCGATGGGCCGGCTGAATATGGAATTGTGTCGGTGGCCATGGGAAATGGACTCAAAGCATTGCTGGAAAGTCTGGGGGCAACGGTTGTCATTCAAGGCGGACAGACGATGAACCCAAGTACACAAGATATTGCCGATGCCATTAAACAAGCAAATGCACGGAATGTGATTGTTCTGCCAAATAACAAAAACATTGTCATGGCAGCAGAACAGGCCGCCGATCTTGCGGAAGAAAATGTAGCTGTCGTAGCCACGAAAACCATCCCGCAAGGCATGAGTTCGTTGTTGGCCTTTCATCCGGATGCTACACTCGAACAAAATCAGACAAACATGTTGGAAGCAAGCAAACATGTAAAAACCGGCCAGGTAACCTATGCTGTAAGGGATACGCAAATCGATGGTCTTTCTATCGAGAACGGTAGTTTTATGGGCCTTGCGGATGGAAAAATCAAATCCACGAATAAGGACAAGCTTAAAACGGTACAGGATTTGCTGCATGAAATGATAGACGAAGACGATGAAATTGTCACCATTTTGCAGGGAGAAGACGCTGACCAGGAAGAAGTGGAAGCTCTTGAAACCTTTTTAGCAGAGAACTTTGAAGATTTAGAAGTCGAGATTCATGAAGGTGATCAACCTATATATGCATTTATCATAGCGGTCGAATAAAAAAGCAAAGCCCTCCCCTCGTTTGGGAGAGGGCTTTTTTTGCCCGTTGCCAAGCTGTGCTACAACTTGGCCGGAAACCGTCTGTCAACGGTTTTATTACGGATAATTGGCTGGTATTCGTAAGCGGAAGCCTTTACAATAAAAGGGGAAGGAGATGGAAGTATGAAATACAAATCTGTGTTTGATATCATCGGCCCGGTAATGGTTGGTCCATCCAGTTCGCACACTGCAGGTGCCGCCCGGATCGGAAGAGCTGCAAGAAATTTGTTCGGAAGGGAACCTGCGTGGGCGGAAATACATCTCTATGGATCGTTCGCCAAGACATATAAAGGCCATGGGACAGATGTAGCTATTGTTGGTGGTTTATTGGACTATGATACGGACGATCAGCGTATAGGCAAATCGATCGAAACGGCGGAAAAAAAGGGAATGAAAATTTCCTTTCACGAGGATGAAGCTGCCACAGAACACCCTAATACCGCCCGGATCAAAATCGGTGACGGCGAGGGTGACCTAGAACTTGTAGGCATTTCCATAGGCGGGGGAAAGGCCGAGATAACAGAATTGAATGGCTTCGAGTTGAATTTGTCCGGGAACCATCCCGCTATTCTTGTGATGCACAACGACCGTCATGGTGCGATTGCTTCCGTAACACAGATACTTGCCAAACATGAGATCAACATCGGTCGGATGGAAGTTTCGCGTAAGGATGTTGGGAAAGAGGCACTCATGGTCATTGAAGTGGACCAAAACGTAGAAGAAACGGTAATGCGTGAATTGGAAAATGCTTCGCATATTCTTCAATTGTCTAAAATCATAGATTGATAGAGCAGGTCTGTATTTGCGAAGCAGTCAAACGCAGTTATCAACAGAGAGGAGTTTTACATGTGTTCCGAAATGCTGCTGAACTAGTCGAAATTGCAGAAAACGAAAACATTAAAATTTCAGAAGTGATGATACGTCAGGAAATGGACGTAAAAGATAAAACTAGGGAAGAAGTTTTCGCCCAAATGGAAACAAACCTGTCGGTCATGGAAAAAGCTGTGGAAGAAGGACTCCAAGGAGTAAAGTCTCATTCTGGTCTGACTGGCGGAGATGCTGTCCTCTTGCAAAAGTATCTTCAGGAAAAGCAACCGTTATCTGGAGAGCTTCTTTTGGATGCAGTGAGCAAGGCGGTTGCTACTAACGAGGTTAACGCAGCAATGGGCACCATATGCGCCACACCGACTGCCGGAAGTGCAGGCTGTGTACCGGGTACCCTGTTCGCTGTTAAAAACCGTCTTCATCCAACAAGGGAAGAAATGATACGTTATCTCTTTACGGCTGGCGCATTCGGCTTTGTCGTAGCCAACAACGCTTCTATATCGGGAGCCGCAGGCGGATGTCAAGCCGAAGTGGGTTCTGCGGCTGCCATGGCGGCCGCGGCAATCGTGGAAATGGCAGGAGGCACCCCGCAACAAAGTGCCGATGCGTTTGCTATTACGTTGAAAAACATGCTTGGGCTGGTTTGCGATCCAGTTGCCGGCCTTGTAGAAGTTCCCTGCGTAAAACGAAATGCAGCGGGTGCGTCCAATGCAATCGTATCTGCGGATATGGCATTGGCGGGAGTTACGAGCCGGATACCGTGTGATGAAGTGATCGGTGCGATGTATCGGATAGGCAGAGCTATGCCTTCGGCTCATAGAGAAACGGCTGAAGGCGGATTGGCTGCCACTCCTACCGGCCGTGCGCTGGAAGCCAAGATATACGGAATTCCTATGAAGAAAGAGTGAATACCTTGTTGAATGACCCGGTAACAAATGTGAAAGGAATCGGAGAAAAGTTGGGGCAAGGGTTGAACAGCTTAGGGATTCACACTATAGAAGATCTGCTGTTTTACTTTCCTTCCCGGTACGACGTATATGAAATAAAACCGCTAAGTGAACTGTTGCACAATGACAAGGTAACCATCGAGGGAGAGGTGATCAGTGAACCTTCCCTTGCTTTTTATGGAAAAAGAAAGTCGCGTCTTTCATTTAATTTACAAGTAGAACATGTGACAGTCAAAGCTGTCATGTTCAATCGATCGTTTGCCAAGAAGCAATTGCAGGTCGGAGATCTAGTGACGGTGACAGGAAAGTGGGATCAACATCGCCTGCAAATAACTGTCAGTAATTACAAGAAGGGCAGTGCAAAAAGCGACGCAAAAATACAACCAGTCTATGCCCTGAAAAGTGATGTTTCCAACCTTCAGATCAAAAAGGCTGTCACTACAGCACTATCTCAATTTCAGGATAGTCTCCAGGAGATTTTGCCTCAGGACTATTTGTCTGCATATAAACTTCCAGGCCGCTTGGAAGCCGTGAAGCAAATGCACTTTCCTGATAACCACCAGGTCTTGAAACATGCTAGAAGGCGGTTCACGTATGAGGAGTTTTTGCTTTTTCAATTGAAAATGCAGCTGCTCAGGAAGCGTAAGCGGGAATCCACGCATGGAAACAGCCTCGAGTATGAAAAAGGAGCCGTGGATGAATTTGTCGAACGACTCCCTTTCCGGCTAACCGCCGCCCAAATTCGTTCACTTGAAGAAATCTTGAAGGACTTGCAATCCCCATACCGGATGAACCGTTTGTTGCAGGGGGATGTCGGTTCCGGGAAAACCGCTGTTGCGGCCATTGCCTTGTATGCTGCAATTACTGCAGGGAAACAGGGGGCGTTAATGGTCCCGACGGAAATTCTGGCCGAACAACATTTTCAATCCTTGACAGAATTGTTTGCCGATCAGGCAACTGTTGTATTGCTGACTGGCTCTGTCAAAGGAAAGAGAAGAAAGCAAATCCTGCAAGAAATCGCCGCGAAAAAAGCGGATATCATAGTCGGTACGCATGCTTTGATCCAGGACGAGGTTCACTTCAGGGACCTTGGCCTTGTCATAGTCGATGAACAGCATCGGTTCGGTGTGGAACAAAGACGCATTTTGAGGGATAAAGGACTTCATCCCGACGTTTTGTTCATGACTGCGACCCCTATTCCGCGCACTTTGGCTATCACGGCTTTTGGTGACATGGATGTGTCCATTATCGATGAGATGCCGTCAGGAAGAAAGCAGGTTGAAACTTACTGGGTAAAAGAAAACATGCTCGACAGAGTCTTGCAATTCATCCAAAAAGAAGTCGACAACGGTCACCAGGCATATGTTATTTGTCCTCTGATCGAAGAGTCTGACAAATTGGACATTCAAAATGCCGTCGAACTTTATGAGCAATTAAAAGAGATTTATGCTCCAAAAACCAATGTCGGCTTGATGCATGGCAGGCTTCCTTCCGACGAAAAAGAGGAGGTCATGCGGGATTTTGCTGCCAATGACATTCAAGTGTTAGTCTCCACCACTGTAGTGGAAGTAGGGGTAAATGTGCCCAACGCAAGTGTCATGGTCATTTATGATGCTGAAAGGTTTGGGTTATCCCAACTTCACCAGCTGAGAGGGCGTGTGGGCAGAGGAGAAGCCCAGAGTTACTGTATTTTAGTGGCCGATCCAAAAGGAGAGGTCGGAAAAGAGCGGATGAAAATCATGACCGAAACGGCAAACGGCTTTGAGTTGTCGGAAGAAGACCTGAAACTCCGTGGCCCCGGTGACTTTTTCGGCAAAAAACAAAGCGGAATACCTGAATTCAGAGTCGCTGACATGGTCCATGATTACCGGGCGTTGGAAACAGCAAGAATGGACGCACAAAAAATCCTGGAATCAGGTTCACTTGATGAAGACCCGCAATTCAAACAGCTTGCCATGCAAGTATATAACGATAAAATCGTCAAGGGAGAAACCCTCGACTGAGGACCAGTTGATCAGGTGATTTATGCTTGCATATTCGCATTTGGTATTATATATTACTATTAGTACCTAGTCATAATATGGACGGTGGAGAGATGAAGCGAACGAAAAAGGAAAGGCAGCAGCTGTTGAAACAAACAATAGAAGATACGCCTTTCATAACGGATGAAGAGCTGGCCAAAAAATTCGCAGTCAGCATACAAACAATCCGGCTTGACCGGATGGAAATGTCGATACCAGAACTACGCGAGCGGATTAAATCGGTCGCTGCCAGTCAATGGAATGAAACCGTGAAAGCTCTGCCAATTGACGAAGTAATCGGGGAAGTGATCGATTTGGAGCTGGATGTGCGGGCGATTTCAATATTGGACATCGGCAGCGAGCATGTTTTTTCCAGAAACCGCATTGCGAGGGGGCATCATTTATTTGCGCAAGCAAACTCTCTGGCAGTCGCTGTGATCAATGATGAACTGGCTTTGACAGCGAAAGCGGAAATCAAATTCACCAGACAGGTGAAGCAAGGTGAAAGAGTGATTTCCAAGGCGGCGGTGAGTGGTAATGATGCGAAAGGGAGAACAATCGTGGAGGTCAACAGTTTTGTTGAAAATGAAAAAGTGTTTTCTGGTGACTTCCTGATGTTCCGTTCCCATCATCAAAAAGGAGAGTAAGTCAATGAAGATAGCAATTGATGCAATGGGGGGCGACAATGCCCCAGATGAAATTGTTTCCGGAGCGATCGAGGCCGTGAAAGAATGGCGGGATTTGGAAGTGACCCTGATAGGGGACGAGGAAAAAATATCCCCACTGTTAAAAGGTGCGGAAAGAATACATGTGATACATACTACGGAAATGATCACCGGAGAAGATGAACCCGTCCGGGCAGTAAGGCGCAAAAAAAACTCCTCTATGGTATTAATGGCGGAGGAAGTAAAACAACGTAAAGCAGATGCTTGCATATCAGCTGGAAATACCGGAGCATTGATGAGTGCCGGTTTATTTGTGGTAGGGCGAATGCAAGGGATCGATCGTCCAGCTTTAAGTCCGACATTGCCCACCAAGGATGGCGGCGGCTTTTTATTGCTTGATGTGGGAGCAAACGTCGATGCAAAGCCAATCCATTTGGTGCAATATGCAATAATGGGATCCGTTTATTCCGAAAAGGTCCGAAAGATAGACAATCCCCGTGTCGGTCTTTTGAATGTCGGGACCGAGGACGGAAAAGGAAATGATTTGACGAAGCGTGCTTTTACTGAACTTACAAACGCGCCGATTCACTTTGTGGGAAATGTGGAAGCGAGGGACTTGCTCGAAGGTGCTGCTGATGTAGTAGTAACCGATGGGTTTAACGGGAACATTGCCTTAAAAACGATTGAAGGAACGGCGATGACGATGTTTTCCATGCTGAAACAAACGTTCATGTCAAACTGGAAATCCAAATTGGCAGCCGGCTTGGTAAAAGCGGAGCTGAAGGAATTGAAGGACAAGCTGGATTATTCTGAGTATGGTGGGGCAGGCTTGTTCGGATTGGCGGCGCCGGTCATCAAAGCCCATGGTTCATCCAATGGCAGGGCTATCTATAATGCTGTCAAACAAGCACGCAATATGGTCGAGTTAAATGTTACAGAAACGATTGAAAAAACGATAAAAGAAATGCAGTTGGAAGAGGAGGAATAACATGAAACGTGTTGCTTTTGTTTTTCCGGGACAAGGTTCGCAGGAAGCCGGAATGGGAAGAGATTTATTCGAGAACTTTGAATCGGTTAGGCAATTGTTCCGCAATGCGGATCAACAACTGGACGACGACTTGACGACCCTCATGTTCGAAGGACCGCAGGAAACGTTGACTCAAACAGAAAACGCACAGCCCGCCTTGCTGTTGACCAGTGCTGCTATAGCTTCCGTATTAAAGGAACAGGGTGTGGAACCCGTCATGACAGCAGGTCACAGTTTGGGAGAGTACAGCGCGCTCGTATCGGCAGGAGCGATCAGCTTGGAAGAAGCGCTGCCGCTTGTCCGGTTGCGCGGGAGGCTGATGGAGAGGGCTTTTCCCGCAGGTAAAGGAGCAATGGCGGCCGTATTAGGCGGTGAAATGGAGACGATCACCTCTGTGCTTGATTCCGTAAATGAAGAAACAGGAGAGATTGTCGATGCTGCAAATTACAACTGCCCTGGTCAACTAGTGATTTCCGGTACAAAGCAGGGCATCGAAACCGCTGGAGAAAAGCTGAAAGAAAATGGGGTTAAAAGGGTGCTACCTCTTAACGTCAGCGGGCCATTTCACTCTCGCTTGATGAAGCCTGCAGCTGAAAAGTTCGCCGAAGAGTTACAACAGGCAAATTTAACCGATGCAAGAATCCCTGTTTATGCGAATGTTACGGCAGCTCCTGTGACAGAACGGGAACAGATTGCAGAATTGTTAGTCCAACAGTTGTATTCACCAGTAAGATTCCAGGAAATCATCGAAGCGATGCTGGATAAAGAGCTGGATGCGATTGTCGAGGTTGGCAACGGAAAGGTATTGACAGGACTCGTAAAGAAAATCCACAGACGCATGAAAACTTTTTCCGTGCAAGATACGGAATCACTTCAGGCATTTGTTGAATGGTATAAGGAGGAATCTTGAGCATGCTAAATGGGAAAGCTGCATTAGTGACAGGTGCTTCCAGAGGGATAGGAAAGGCAATTGCGCTGGAACTTGCCAGACAAGGGGCTAAAGTTGCGGTCAATTTTGCAGGAAACGAAGCGAAGGCTGAAGAAGTAGTAAAGGAAATAGAAACGCTAGGCGGAGAAGCCATCAAGGTAAAGGCCAATGTTGCAGATGAAACGGAAGTCAAACAAATGATCAAACATGTGATCGATTCCTTCGGCAGCTTGGATATCCTTGTGAATAATGCAGGAATCACGAGAGATAATCTATTGATGAGAATGAAAGAAGAGGAATTCGATCAGGTCATCGACACAAACCTGAAAGGTGTCTTCCTTTGTACGAAAGGTGTCACCCGCCAGATGATGAAACAAAAAAGCGGTCGGATCATCAATATCGCTTCTGTCGTTGGTGTAAGTGGCAATCCGGGACAAGCGAATTACGTGGCAGCGAAGGCAGGAGTCATCGGGATGACAAAATCCACGGCTAAGGAGCTTGCTTCCAGAAACATCTTGGTAAACGCGGTTGCTCCCGGTTTTATCGAAACGGATATGACTGATCAATTGACAGATGAACAGAGACAAGGCATGCAGGATCTTATTCCGCTGGCGAAATTGGGGAAAGGTGAAGACGTAGCAAAAGTTGTACGTTTTCTTGCTTCCGAGGATGCCGATTACATTACCGGTCAAACCATCCATGTGGATGGCGGTATGGTGATGTAAAAACTCTATCGATTGCTTTGAAAGGGGGTGAATGAAATGGCAGATACATTTGAGCGTGTCAAGAAAATCGTAGTGGATCGTCTGGATGTGGAAGAATCAAAAATCACGATGGAGGCTTCCTTTAAAGATGATTTGGAAGCTGATTCGTTAGACGTTGTTGAATTGGTTATGGAGTTAGAAGACGAATTCGACATGGAGATTTCTGATGAAGAAGCTGAAAAAATTGAAACAGTAGGTGATGCTGTTAATTACATAAACAGCATTCAATAATAAATAGTACTTATTTATTTAGCTAGGCAGCGATATGTTGTTTATGGAAATGGCAGTACAAAAAGTCCCGCGCAATTGCGGGGCTTTCTCCATATTCACCGCAAGGGGGTGTGAGGCATTGGATTTTTCTATGCTGCAAAAACAGCTTGGCATCACTTTCAATGATGAAAGGCTTTTACAACAAGCATTTACCCATTCATCTTATGTGAATGAGCATCGGAAAAAAGATTACCAGGATAATGAGCGATTAGAGTTTTTGGGCGATGCAGTATTAGAACTCGGTGTATCTCAATATTTGTACCGTGAGTACCCGGAAATGGAAGAAGGAGAGCTGACAAAATTCAGGGCTTCTATCGTTTGTGAGCCATCCTTGGTAAGCTTTGCGAATGACTTGGATTTTTCTCCTTACGTGTTGCTTGGAAAAGGGGAAGAAATGACTGGCGGTCGAAACCGTCCAGCGTTGCTGGCAGATGTTTTCGAAGCATTTATCGGTGCATTGTATCTTGACCAGGGATTTGACGTTTCCATCAACTTTCTGGAAAAGTATGTCTACCCGAAAATTACCAAAGGTGCTTTTTCGCATGCGATGGATTATAAAAGTCAGCTGCAGGAATTGGTTCAGCGAAGCAAAGATGGCAGTATTGACTATGCAATCACGGAGGAGCGCGGGCCGGCTCATAATCGTGAATTCGTTGCCGAGGTACACATACAGGGAACGGTGGCTGGAACGGGCATCGGCAGGACGAAAAAAGAAGCTGAACAACGAGCAGCTAAAAAAGCGCTCGACAGTTATGAGGCAGGTTGAAGAAAAGGAGGCGTGGGCTTGATCGAGTGACAAGCACAGCCTCCTTTCGTTTATGATTGCTTGCGATGACCGGCCAGTTCCTGAATGAAAGCCTGGGTTTCTGCAACGCTTAACTGACCTTTGTGCTCCAGCATATCATGCAGCGATTTCAATTCTTGATATTTTTCTAAATCGTAATCTTCCGGTTTCATGATCGAGCGGTTCACGACCTGTAACTTTTTCGCCATGTTATCAATGATAATTGCCAAATTTTCCCTTGATGGTTCCTGCAAACTCACATTAACACTCCTCAATATTTTATGATTCCTTCTATGACCCTACTCTTTATGATAAAATAAATAAGTTGAAATGCAAATTAATCTTAATTTTTTACATACTTATTGCAGATTGTCTCGTCTGCAAAATTCCGATAGAGAAACAGTTAATCAGTGAAATAGGAGAATGGATATGTTTCTGAAACGATTAGATACAGTTGGATTTAAATCTTTTGCCGAACGGGTTTCCGTTGATTTTGTGCCAGGTGTAACAGCGGTTGTCGGCCCTAACGGCAGCGGGAAGAGTAATATTACGGATGCGATCCGCTGGGTGCTTGGGGAGCAATCCGCCAAGTCTCTGCGGGGCTCGAAGATGGAAGACATCATCTTCCAGGGAAGCGATTCGCGGAAGGCTTTGAATATTGCGGAAGTAACACTGACACTGGATAACAGTGACCAGGCGTTGCCGCTTGACTATCAGGAAGTGAGTGTAACAAGAAGGGTTTACCGATCAGGGGAAAGTGAATTTTTAATCAACAAACAGACATGCCGGTTAAAGGATATCATTGACCTTTTTATGGACTCAGGGCTTGGAAGAGAAGCTTTTTCGATTATAAGTCAAGGGAAAGTCGAGGAGATACTGAGCTCGAAACCAGAAGAAAGAAGGTCGATCTTTGAAGAGGCGGCAGGTGTGCTCAAGTATAAGCAAAGAAAGAAAAAGGCTGAGTACAAACTGGCGGAAACACAGGAAAACCTTAACCGTATTGAAGATATCATCTTTGAAATTGATGGCCAGTTGGAACCATTGAAGGAGCAGGCGGCAGTAGCGAAGGATTATTTGCAAAAAAAAGACGAATTAAAAAAAGTGGAAATCGCTCTTTTGATTGCCGAGATTGAAGAGATGCATGGGAAATGGAAATCGGTGCTCGCGGAAATAGAAGCCCAAAAAGAAAAGGAAGTCGCTCTTCAAACGAGCATTCAACAAAAACAGGCCGGTTTGGAAGAAGGACGCAGTCAAATTCAAGCGCTGGATGAGTCTATCGAGGATTTGCAAGAATCCCTATTGGATTTGACTAAACAGCTTGAAAATTTACAAGGTAAAAAAGAATTGAGTAATGAGCGCTTCAAGCATTTCGAAGATAATAAATCAAAATTGGAAGAAGAAAACGGCCAATTAAAAACGCGGATGGACAAGTTGGAAACGGGTTTGACAGAAGAGCAGGAAAAGTTGTCCCGTCTGGAAGCCGAAAGGCGTGAAACAAATAAAAGTCTGAAGCAGACTGCAGAATTGCTGTCCACTTCGAAGCAAAACATAGAGGAGCAAATCGAAGAGTTAAAAAGTGACTACATTGAAAAATTGAATGAACAAGCCGCAAAAAGGAACGAACGTCAGTCTATCTCCAGGCAGTTGGAACAGATCAACCTGAAAAAAGACAATCAGCAAGATAAATTCAAGGGCCTGATTTCTGAAAGGGAACAGCTTGAGAGGAAACTAGCCGATTTGAAAACGAAATTGGCAGAGCAAGCCGAGACCCGGCTGGCGGCTGAACATACCTATGAGAAACAAAGAAAAAACTTGGAAGCGGATAATGCAGCCTATCAGGAGTTGCAGACAAAGCTTTATCAAGGCTATCAGTACATTGAAAAGTTAAAATCCAAGAAAGAAATGCTCGAAGATATGAAGGAAGGGTATCAAGGTTTTTTCCACGGAGTCAAAGAAGTATTGAAAGCAAGAGAGGATAAAGAGTTGTCTGGAATCGACGGAGCGGTGATTGAATTGATCGACGTTCCGGCCAAGTTGATCCCGGCGGTCGAAACAGCGCTAGGAGGCCAAGCTCAGCATATTGTTATGGAAGATGAATCCAAAGCGAGAGCGGCGATTAATTGGCTGAAAAAACATAACAAAGGCCGTGCGACCTTTTTGCCTGTCACAGCCATTAAACGTAAATACATTCCCGCCGATTTATTGGCAGGGGTGAAAAATCATCAAGGCTTTGTCGGCGTGGGTGCAGAGCTGGTTTCTTTTCAGCAGAAATACAAGGGGATAGCAGAAAACCTGTTGGGTAATGTAGTCATTGCCGACAACCTTAAGGCGGCGAATGAAATTGCTGTACATCTGCACCGGAAATTCCGGGTGGTGACGATGGATGGAGATATCATCAATCCAGGCGGTTCGATGACCGGAGGAGCGAAGAAAAAGTCGGGACAATCCTTGTTTTCACGTGAAAAAGACTTGCAGGAAGTGACAGACAAACTAAACGAATTTCAGCAAAAAGCGCTGGAATTCGAACAGAAGGTCAAAGCACGGAAACAAGCGAATGAAGAGTTGGAACAAGCGATGGAAAAGCAGCGAGAGGCGATAAGAGCCGCACAGCAACAGGAACAGGAAACACGAACTGCCGTGAAAGAAATGGAAGTGAATGTTGCTCATTATAACGAAAACTTGAAATTATACGATCAGGATACCAATCAATACGAAACAGATCTTACTGATTTGAAACAACGGAATGCGAAATTGGAAGATGAATTGAATGATCTAGAAAGAACACTAGAGGCTATCCAAGGGGAAATCGATGAATGTGACCGCAGGCAAGCCGATTATCAGGAAAACCAGGAGAAGCTGCAAGAAAAACATCATCGATTGCAGATAACCCTGGCAGAACAAGATGCCAACGTGAACAGTCAAAAAGAAAAATGCAAGGCATTGAATCATCAGCTTGAAGAAGTGAATCAGGCCCTTCGGGAAAACACGGAACAATTGGAGCAAATGTTCGATTTTCAGAATAACCGAGAAACAGAAGAGGAAATCGACGCAAAGCTTGAAGAGAAACAAAAACAAAAGGATAAAGTGGCCGAATTGATTCAAGCGCGCCGTCAGGAACGGCTGAAAAGAACGGAAACGGCCGGCGATCAAGAACGCGAGATCAAAGAGAAAAACAGGATCTACCAGTCGCTGGTCCAGGATTTGCAAGACAAAGAACTGAAAGCGGCCAGGTTCGATGTCGAATTGGAAAACCGGCTGAACCATCTGCAAAACGAGTACGCGCTCAGTTATGAAAAAGCGGCTCAAAATTATGAAAAGGCGGAGGATATCGATCAGGCCAAACAGTCGGTGAAATTAGTCAAACGTTCTATCGATGAACTTGGTACGGTCAATCTTGGAGCGATTGATGAATACGAACGGATAAGTGAAAGATATGAATTTCTTACAGAGCAGCAGACAGATTTGGTGCAGGCGAAGGATACACTGTTCGGAGTCATTTCCGAGATGGATGAGGAAATGGTCAGGAGATTCGAAACCACCTTCACTCAAATCAAAGAAGAGTTTTCCATCGTCTTTTCTGCCTTGTTCGGAGGTGGAAGTGCAGAATTGAAATTGACGAATCCTGAAAACATGCTGGAAACTGGCGTCGATATTATCGCACGGCCACCGGGAAAAAAACTGCAGCACCTAGGATTGCTATCTGGTGGGGAACGGGCTTTGACAGCTATCGCGCTGTTGTTTGCCATATTGCGTGTCCGTCCGGTTCCCTTCTGTGTACTGGATGAAGTGGAGGCTGCTCTGGACGATGCGAATGTCAGCAGGTTTGCAAAGTACTTGAAGGAGTTTAGCGAAAAAACACAATTTATTGTGATTACCCACAGAAAGGGTACAATGGAGGAAGCCGACGTATTATACGGCGTAACCATGCAAGAGTCGGGGGTTTCCCGCCTTGTATCGGTACGGCTGGAAGATGCGCCTGCTTTAGTAAAAGCATAAACGCACCAGAAAGGAAGGTATTATGAGCTTTTTTCAAAAACTAAAAGAAAAATTCAGTGGCGATACAGGGAATCAACAAGAGGCACAGCCTGAAAAGTATAAAGAAGGGCTTTCCAAGACAAGAGGCTCTTTTTCCAGCAAAATAAATGACCTGGTTGCGCGCTATCGCAAAGTAGATGAAGATTTTTTCGAGGATTTGGAAGAAATATTAATTTCGGCAGACGTTGGCGTGACAGCTGTCATGGATCTTATCGATGATTTGAAAATGGAAGTGAAACGGAGAAACATCAAAGACAGTGGGGAAATGAAAGAAGTCATTTCCGAAAAATTGGTGGATATTTATTACGGGGACAAAGATGAAGAACCGGAAAAACTGCAGCTTCATGAAGATGGTTTATCCGTCATTTTGTTTGTCGGTGTAAATGGTGTTGGAAAAACAACGACCATTGGAAAAATGGCCCACCAGTTGAAGCAGGAAGGAAAAAAAGTAATCCTGGCTGCTGGAGACACGTTCCGGGCAGGAGCAATCGAACAGCTGGAAGTTTGGGGAGAAAGGGCTGGCGTGGATGTGATCAAGCATAATGCCGGCAGTGATCCTGCTGCGGTAGTGTTCGATGGAATTCAGGCGGCAAGATCAAGAGGAGCCGATGTATTGTTGTGTGATACGGCAGGACGCTTGCAGAATAAAGTCAATTTAATGAATGAACTTGCCAAGGTGAAAAAAGTCATCTCGAGAGAAGTGCCGAACGGCCCGCAAGAGGTGTTGCTCGTCCTTGACGCAACCACCGGCCAGAATGCAATGAGCCAGGCCAAAACTTTTTCCGAAGCGACGGATGTGTCAGGAATAGTTCTGACCAAGTTGGATGGAACGGCGAAAGGCGGCATTGTGCTTGCTATTCGAAACGAATTGCAGATTCCTGTAAAGTACGTCGGTTTAGGAGAGAAAGTAACTGATTTACAGGCTTTCGATGCACACGCCTTTGTTTACGGCTTGTTTGCAGATATGCTGGAAGAGGAAACATCTTGACAGCGCATAAGATCATTAGGTAGTATTTCATTGTAAAGGCATTTCACTTAACAAGGAGTGCTCGCTTTGCTGGAAAAAACGACCAGAATCAATTTTTTATTGGATTTTTATCAAGAACTACTGACCCCAAAGCAACGAAACTATATGGAGCTGTACTATTTAGAGGATTATTCACTCGGTGAAATTTCAGAAACATTTGATGTATCACGACAAGCCGTGTACGATAATATCCGACGGACGGAATCGATGCTCGAAGCTTATGAGGATAAGCTCCATTTGTATAAGAAATTCACAGCGCGAAACCAGCTGCTAGGACAGTTGGAAGAAGCACTGCAAGAAAGTCAGGACACTACTTTAAGAGGATTGGTCAATTCACTTAAAGAATTAGATTAGGGGGGCTCCTTCTATGGCATTTGAAGGCTTGGCCGAACGCCTGCAAGGGACAATCCAGCGCATTAAAGGAAAAGGGAAAGTCACCGAGCAGGACGTAAAGGAAATGACAAGAGAAGTACGGCTTGCTTTATTGGAAGCAGACGTCAATTTCAAAGTCGTGAAAGATTTTGTCAAACGCATAAAAGAACGCGCAGTCGGGCAGGAAGTAATGGAAAGTCTGACGCCCGGCCAGCAGGTTATCAAGGTAGTAAAGGACGAACTGACAGAGTTGATGGGCGGCGAACAGAGCAAAATAGCAGTAGCCGACCGACCTCCTACCGTCATAATGATGGTGGGGCTTCAGGGAGCAGGTAAAACGACAACCACCGGCAAGCTTGCCAACTTGCTCCGTAAAAAATATAATCGAAATCCGCTTTTGGTTGCAGCGGATGTTTATCGACCGGCAGCAATCAACCAGTTGGAAACACTGGGTAAGCAATTGAACATGCCGGTGTTCTCCTTGGGAACGGAAGCAAATCCGGTCGACATCGCCAATCAGGCTATAGAACAGGCAAAGGCCGAACATCAGGATTATGTTATCATCGACACGGCTGGCCGCCTTCATGTCGACAACGATTTAATGGATGAATTGGAGCAAATCAAGTCCAATGTAAATCCGGATGAAATCTTTTTGGTTGTCGATGCAATGACAGGACAAGATGCTGTCAATGTAGCGGAAAGCTTCAATGAACAACTGGACGTCACAGGAGTGGTATTGACGAAGTTGGATGGCGATACCCGTGGCGGTGCTGCCCTGTCGATAAAAGCAGTTACAAATAAACCGATAAAATTTGCCGGAATGGGTGAAAAACTGGATGAGCTTGAGGCATTCCATCCAGAACGGATGGCTTCAAGAATCCTGGGAATGGGAGACGTTCTGTCGCTCATCGAGAAAGCACAGGATACAGTGGACCAGAATAAGGCGAAGGAATTGGAAGAAAAGATGCGATCCGCTTCCTTCACCTTTGACGACTTCCTGGAACAGATGGGCCAGGTCCGTAACATGGGACCACTGGAAGACTTAATCGGGATGCTCCCCGGCGCAAACAAAATGAAGGGATTGAAAAATGTTCAATTCGACGAGAAACAGCTTTCCCATGTCGAAGCAATCATTCAATCCATGACAAAACAAGAACGTCAGGATCCTGGCGTCATGAATGCCAGCCGGAAGAAGCGGATTGCCAAAGGTGCCGGAAGATCGGTGTCAGAGGTCAATCGTCTTCTCAAACAATTTGAAGAAATGAAGAAAATGATGAAGCAGATGACCAACATGCAAAAGGGCAAAAAAGGCAAAGGAATGAAATTTCCATTCATGTAATGGAAAAACACTTTACAGACAAATGAACATCTGATAGAATCTAAACTTGTGATAAGCAATATTTAATAATGGAGGTGCAAGACATGGCTGTTAAAATTCGTTTAAAGCGTATGGGTTCAAAAAGAAATCCATTTTACCGCGTAGTAGTAGCTGATTCACGTTCTCCTCGTGACGGACGTTTTATTGAACAAATTGGCACTTACAATCCGGTAGCCAACCCGGTTGAAGTAAAACTAGATGAAGAAAAGGCGCTTGATTGGATGACTAAAGGCGCTAAGCCTAGTGATACAGTTCGCAACCTTTTCTCAAAGCAAGGCATCATGACGAAATTCCACGATACGAAAAACCAAAAGTAAAGTAGAGTGATATCATGAAAGCCTTAATCGAAACGATGGTGGCTCCGTTGGTTGATCATCCGGAAGATGTCCAGGTGACAGTCAAGGAAGAAGATGATAGATTGACTTACCATTTGACTGTCAACCAGGATGATGTCGGAAAAGTGATCGGAAAAAACGGACGAATCGCAAAAGCTGTCCGGACGGTGGTCTATGCTGCCGGTTCAGCCGAAACAAAGCGAATCTATTTGGATATCATGTGAAAAGGGGAAGGGGAAAACCTTTCCCTTTTTTCCAAATTCAAAAAAGTTGTCATCCTTTCACTGCCTCTCTAGAACAAGCCTGCTCCAGGGGACAGCTTTTACAGGTCTTTTGTACAGTACGACCGGTAATCCTTTCAAGTCACGGATATGGTTTGGACAATATGGCGGAAAGGCAGGGGCTGTTATTGAAAATTATTCGGAAGATTCCTGTCAAGCAGGTAATCACGGAGAGAAGCAAGGAAAGCCTGGCGGAACAGTTCAACCAAAATAAACAGCAGCTTGAACAAGAGTGTCAACAATTGCAGTTTGAACAACGGAAACTACAAAATAAAAAAGGGGTTTCCAAGCATGAAGTGGCAAAACGGTTCCAACAGGAAATTAAACGACGCAAAGACAAGATCAAGTGGATTGAATTTCAATTGGAACAATTGGTAATCCTGCCTATTGGCAGTGAAATAACAGAAGAAGAAGTTGAAACTCTTGTTGAGGTTGAAGAAGGATTAAACTGGGGTGACATCTCCGATAACAAAGCAATTATCGTCAAAGATGGCATCGTGATTCAAATTACATAGCAGGTGAAGATATGAGCGAACAAATGTTCAATGTTGGAAAAATTGTAAACACCCACGGTATTAAGGGAGAGGTAAAAGTAGTCCGGATTACCGATTTTGATGAGCGGTTTGAAATCGGTAGCAGGTTATACTGGTCTGATGGAAAAGGGAGCCCGGTAGCCCTCACTGTCGATGGTCACCGCAGACATAAAAACTTCGATTTATTGCACTTTAACGGATATGATTCTCTTAATGATGCAGAAAATTTGAAAGATGGCCTGTTGCGAATAAAGGAGGAGCAACTGGCGCCTTTGGAAGAAGGCGAATTTTATTACCATGAAATCATCGGCTGTGAAGTTCATACCACGGATGGTGATCAGGTGGGAAAAATCAAAGAGATTCTTTCCCCAGGTGCCAACGATGTATGGGTGGCCAGCAGAAAAGGAAAAAAGGATTTATTGATTCCTTATATAGAGGATATTGTTAAAACCATTGATGTCGCTCATAAGCGGGTCATCATAGAGCCGATGGAGGGACTGCTTGACGAATGAAAATAGATATACTGACACTGTTTCCTGAAATGTTTGATGGAGTAATGAACCATTCGATATTAAAAAAAGCACAGGAATCGGATGTGTTTCAATATCGCCTGGTCAATTTCCGTGAGTATTCGAAAAACAAGCATAAAAAGGTGGATGATTATCCATATGGAGGCGGAGCGGGTATGGTTCTCACCCCTCAACCCTTGTTTGATGCTGTGGAACATCTGTCATCGGAAGCATCCGTGAAACCGCGTGTCGTGCTCATGAGTCCTCAAGGTGAGACTTTTAATCAGGCAAAGGCGATGGAACTTGCAAACGAGGAGCATTTAATTTTTATATGTGGTCATTATGAAGGTTATGACGAAAGGATTCGGGAACATATCGCGACCGATGAAATATCGATCGGTGATTATGTGCTGACTGGCGGAGAATTGGGGGCGATGGTTGTTGTTGACAGTGTGGTCCGATTGCTTCCAGACGTTCTGGGTAATGAATCATCCGCTCAGGAAGATTCGTTTTCCACTGGTCTGCTGGAGCATCCACATTATACCAGACCGCTCGACTTTCGTGGGATGCGGGTACCGGACGTGCTGGTATCGGGAAACCACGGCAAAATTGAGGAATGGAGACGCCAGCAATCCTTGAAAAGAACTTATCAGCGGCGTAAGGATTTGCTTGACGATTATCCGTTAACCGAGAAGGATAGACAATGGCTGGAAAGCTTGGATGACAAGTGAAGGGTGAAGCTGCTGGTCGTTGATTGATTCTATTTCCGGTAATCATGAATAAATAGTTGAAGTAGACCATTGGATATGATATATTATTTGTTGTGCTTAAACAAAAGTTTAAGCAGGATAAACAATGTTCCGCTTTCTTTATTCTTAAGTTAAGAACATTGGTTTGGAAGGAGTGTAACAGGATGCAACATATTCTTGAAGAAGTGACAAAAGAACAGCTTCGCACTGATCATCCTGATTTTCGCCCTGGTGACACGGTAAAAGTCCACGTTAAAGTCGTGGAAGGAAACCGTGAGCGTATCCAGGTTTTCGAAGGCGTTGTTATCAAGCGTCAAAACGGCGGAATCAGCGAAACTTTCACTGTTCGTAAGATTTCTTACGGCGTAGGCGTTGAACGTACTTTTCCAGTACATTCACCGCGCATTGACAAGATTGAAGTGAGCCGCCGCGGTAAAGTACGTCGTGCGAAACTTTACTATCTACGCAACCTGCGTGGTAAAGCTGCACGTATTAAAGAAATTCGCTAATTTGAATGCAGGAAAGGAGCTTGAAAAGTCAAGCTCCTTTTTTCTACTTAAAATAGGTATTTAGACCGGTTTGGTGAAAACTATCATACATTGGTAAATCAGCAATCGGATGGTGTATAAGGTCATCTGGCGAACGATTATTTCTCTAAGCCGGACAAAAAGAAGTTCAGGAATAGCTGTTTTATGGAGGGAAGATAATGGCCAAAAAAAAGAATGAATGGCTGGATTGGGTGAAGGCGCTTTTGATTGCCGGGTTGCTGGCTGTCATCGTCAGGATGTTTTTGTTCGCTCCAATTGTAGTAGATGGACCGTCCATGCTGCCTACGTTGCATAATGGAGACCATATGATTGTGAACAAGTTCAATTATCTAGTTGGTGAGCCGGATAGATTCGATATCGTCGTGTTTCATGCCACGGCTCAAAAAGACTATATAAAGCGGGTCATAGGAGTACCGGGCGACCATGTAGAGGTGAAAGATGACACCCTTTATATAAATGGAGAAGCAGTGGAAGAGCCCTTTTTAGAGTCAGCGAAGCAAATGATGGAGGGCAACCAGCACTATACCGTCGACTTCAGCCTGGAAGAATTGCCGGGCGGATATGAGGAGGTGCCGGAAAATCATTTATTGGTGCTTGGTGACAACCGGGGCAACTCAACGGACAGTCGTTTGCTGGGAATGATTTCTTATGATCAACTGGTAGGTGAAGTCCAGTTATTATATTGGCCGTTCGACCGATTCCGTTTATTTACGTAACAGCGTAAAGGTAATAATGAACGCAACCGTCTTCGCTTTTTCTTGATAGAGATGGAAAGGAATAGGTGGGATACTATGACAATTCAATGGTTTCCAGGACATATGGCAAAAGCCAAACGAGAAGTTCAGGAAAAACTTAAATTAGTGGATTTTGTTATCGAATTGGTTGATGCCCGGGTGCCGGATTCCTCACAAAATCCCATGCTGCAAGAGGTATTGCAAAACAAGCCTCGCATGCGTGTATTGATGAAAAAGGATTTAGCTGATCCCGCAATCACTCGTCTGTGGATGGATCGCTTCGAGACAGAAGGAATCAAATCAGTTGCAGTGGATGTGCAGAACAAGCAAGATGTACAGCTGGTAATCGCTGCAGCCAAAGAGATGGGCAAAGAAAAACAGGAAAAGCTAATAAAAAAGGGAGTCAGGCCGAGGGCGTCCAGAGCAATGATCCTGGGAATTCCGAACGTGGGTAAATCAACACTGATTAACCGGCTGGTGAACAGGAAAATAGCTAAAACCGGAGACAGGCCTGGAGTGACCACCAGCCAGCAGTGGATAAAGGTGAAGAAGGACTTTGAACTACTGGATACACCGGGTATTTTATGGCCGAAATTCGAAGATGAACTGGTCGGCTATCGTCTGGCTGCTATCGGAACGATTAAAGATCAATTGCTGCCGAAAGAAGATATTGCAGCTTTTATTGTCAACTATCTAAAAGAAGCTTACCCTTCTCTGCTTCATGAGCGATATGGATTAGAAGAGGAAAATGACATGGGAGTCATCTTTGAAAAAATAGGCGGCTCCAGAGGTTGTCTGGAAAGTGGAGGAAGGGTCAATTTCGAGAAAACGGCAGAAGTGATCATACGGGATCTGCGGTCTGGCCGGCTGGGCAGATTGACTTTAGAGGGTCCTGAATAAGAGAATTGGACCAAAAAGCGTTCGCCAGATCAAATGTTTTGTAAAAGGCATCCGTAATGTGGATGTCTTTTGTGCTTCACTACCAGAAAATATAGTCGATATAAAGGATATGGGGGAATTGAATTTGGTATCCGATATGAAAATATCTGAAATCAGGGAGCTCTTGGAAGCGGATCAAGTTTCTGACTCGTTTCTTGACGAGTTGAAGCAAGATGACCGTAAGGGAGTACATAAATTAATAGCAGGCTATCAAAAACGAAAACAAAAACAATTCATGCTGCAGGAGCTCTTTGTGAAAATGAGTGTGTTTGAAAAAAAACATCATCAGCTCGGTAATATGGTAGCAGGTATCGATGAAGCAGGTAGGGGCCCATTGGCAGGTCCTGTTGTCGCTGCAGCGGTCATTCTGGGGGAATCTTTCTACCTGCCTGGTTTGAATGACTCCAAACAATTGAATGAACAGACCCGGGAGGACTATTACCATTATATCATTCAACATGCAGAGGCTTACGGAATAGGAGTCGTTGAAAGCGGGGAAATCGACAAGCTCAATATTTATCAGGCTTCCAAGCACGCTATGCGGAAGGCAGTGGAGGGACTCGCTTTTCAACCAGATCATATTCTCGTAGATGCTGTTCCACTCGATGGAGTACCATGTACAGTCGAAGCAATCATAAAAGGGGACCAAAAAAGTATTTCGATTGCTGCAGCAAGTATCCTTGCCAAGGTGACCAGAGATCGGATGATGGACTCGTTGGACGATCGTTATCCGATGTACCAATTCAAATCAAACAAAGGTTATGGCACGAAAGCGCACTTGGAAGCATTGAAAACATACGGTGCAGCGCCTTGCCATAGGAAGAGTTTCTCGCCGGTCCGTGAGCAAATCGTAGAGTGAGAGGGGGAAGAAGATGCCTTCGATGAATCAAGTCGCTGCTAAACTATTCAACAACTTACATAGCCAGAATAATTTTCAGGCAGCTTCCAAGGTTAAACCAGGCCAAATATTGGCAGGGAAAGTAGTGAAACTTTATCCGGATCAAAAGGCATCTATTCAATTTGGCGGAAAGCAAATGATAGCACAGCTTGAAGCCCCGTTGACCGCTAATGGGAAGTACTGGTTCCAGGTTGCCACTGTCGGAGAGGTGATCCGCCTGAAAGTCATTTCCAATAGAACAGCCGCCGATCAATCGAGTCAGGGTATTGCTGCTTTATTGGAAGAATTGGGGATAAAAAACACAAAAGAAAGGACAGCGCTGTTAAGTCAACTCTTAAGTAAGAAGTTGCCTTTTCAAAAAGAGACCATTCTTCAGGCATTTCAACTAATGGAAGGTCAGGGGAACAAATCTGCAGCCCGTTCTCTCATTGTCGAAATGATTTCCCGTAAACTCCCCCTTACTGAATCTGTTCTCCAAGCAGTACAGGCGAAAAAGCAGCAGCAGTTTGGCGTTTTGCTGGCCGACAACCAATTTCTGCTGAGTGGGGATAAGGTCTCCCAGACATTACGAGAAGCGCTGACAAATCGGTTGAATGGTTTCACCTACCAAAAAAGCGATCCACTGATGGAACTATTGCAAACGGAAATACAGGAAGAAAGAAAAAGAGGGGAAACAACTTTGCTGCAGGTTTTGAGGAAGTCTGGTGTTGTAAATGAATCCACCACCAATTCAGAAGTGCTGAACTCCTGGAAAACGTCACAGTCGTCAACTGGTCAGATGAATGCTACGCCTGCCTTATACATGGAACCTCGTGAAGTGGCCAAGGGGCTTCATCAATTGCAACAAATGCAATTATCCCATTCCAAAAGTTTTCAAGAGCTATTGGTATCACTGACAGACCTGGCAGAAAGTCAAGTCAAGGCAGAGCTCACATCAGTTGAAAAGCAAAAAATGGCATCCTTGCAGAATCAGCTTTCTAAAAGTGACTTTTTGTCTAGCATTTCGACACATTTGCCGCAAAAGTTTACGGAAGCTATCCGTCAACTCATCGTCAATGACTTGCCCGCCCGTGAAAATATAGAGCTTGTCAGACAGGTGATCGATCGGCAGCTTCCCAAGACTTCAGCGAACTTGCTGCTACAACTACTGTCCGATTCTACAGAGGGACAGACTCTGCTGCTTTCAGATCCAAAGCAATACTTTCTGAGAAAGCTGGAACAGGTCTTTCTTTTTTCAGGGGTGAACCATGAGAATAATCTATTGAACAATCAGCTTGCTGAAATGCCGATGAAAGAGCAAACGTTGAAATCGATTCTCCTTCAAGCAATCTACGATGGGGGAAATAAGACCCCCGAGAAGTTTGAAGGATTGCTTCATTACTTGAATGGTCTGCAGTTGACCCATCACCAGGAGACGGTTAATACAGTCCAAGTCCATTTAATGCTTCCCGGGGACCATATCGGGGTGCAAAATGACATCCAAATCGACTTTGAAGGGAACAAAGATGAAACAGGAAAAATAAACCCTGATTTTTGTCACATTGTTTTTTATCTGGACCTGGAGAAAATGAAGGAAACGGTTATCGATATGCAAATTCAAAAACGAATGGTCCGCATCACTGTGTTTAACGAGAATCAGCAGTTGGAAAAGCTTTTTCCTCTACTGAAAAATAAACTGCATGAAGGATTGGAGAAACTGGATTACCACTTAACCTCTGTCCAGTGGAAGCCTTTTGAGGAATCAGATACCGGCAGCCTGGTTCAAGCTGCACAAACTGAATGGAATCGAAAACAAGGAGTGGATTTCCGCATATGAAGTCTCAGTCACCAAAAAGAAAAGCAGCAGCATTAAGGTATGAGGGCGACAAAGCTGCTGCACCCAAAGTGACAGCTGCGGGAAAAGGGTATGTTGCCGACAATATCATCGCAAAAGCTGAAGCGGCCGATGTTCCTATTCAGGAGGATTCGACTTTGGTAGAGTTGCTGGCAGAGCTGAATATCAATGAAACGATACCAGAAGAACTGTACCAGGCGGTAGCGGAAGTGTTCGCTTTTGTATACCGGGCGGACCGGAAACTATGAAACTGGTATCAAAGCAATCTATCGATAAGTGATGGTAATGTGTAGACAATTTATGACGTTTTTTTATACAATGGATTTGCAGTGAAATTTTGATGGGAGGATGGAAGATGAACATTCACGAGTATCAAGGCAAAGAACTATTGCGAAAATACGGCGTGGCAGTGCCCAATGGCCGTGTTGCTTATACGGTAGATGAAGCAGTTGAAGCCGCAAAGGCACTTGGCAGCAACGTATCCGTTGTAAAAGCTCAGATCCATGCAGGCGGCCGAGGGAAAGCTGGCGGGGTCAAGGTTGCAAAGAACCTGGACGAAGTCCGTACATATGCCGAGGAGATTCTCGGTAAGACTTTGGTTACACACCAGACAGGCCCTGAAGGCAAAGAAGTTAAGCGTTTACTAATCGAAGAAGGCTGCGATATTAAGAAAGAATATTATGTCGGGTTGGTTCTGGATCGTGCAACTTCGCGCGTAACCATGATGGCTTCTGAAGAAGGCGGTACCGAAATCGAGGAAGTGGCAGCTGAGACACCAGAAAAAATCTTTAAAGAAGTCATCGATCCCGTTGTCGGTTTGACTCCTTTCCAGGCAAGACGACTGGCGTTCAACATCAACATTCCAAAAGAATATTTATCAAAAGCGGTTAAATTTATGCTTGGACTTTATACCGTTTTTGAAGAAAAAGATTGTTCGATTGCAGAAATCAATCCACTTGTAACAACGGGCGATGGAGATGTTCTCGCTTTGGATGCTAAACTGAACTTTGATGATAACGCTGTATTTCGCCAGAAAGACGTTGCTGAATACCGCGATTTGGATGAAGAAGATGAAAAAGAGATCGAAGCTTCCAAACACGACCTTAGCTATATTGCACTTGATGGAAACATAGGATGTATGGTCAATGGAGCTGGCTTGGCCATGGCTACGATGGATATTATCAAGCATTATGGCGGCGATCCGGCGAACTTCCTTGATGTAGGGGGCGGCGCAACTGCTGAAAAAGTCACAGAAGCTTTTAAAATCATTCTGTCTGATTCGAATGTCAAAGGTATTCTGGTCAACATCTTCGGTGGAATTATGAAATGTGATGTCATCGCAGAAGGTGTTGTCGAAGCAACCAAACAAGTAGGACTGGAGATTCCGCTTGTTGTCCGCTTGGAAGGAACCAACGTGGATCTGGGCAAGAAAATTCTCGCTGATTCCGGACTGAACATCACTGCAGCAGAATCGATGGCTGACGGCGCAGAAAAAATCGTATCGTCAGTTAAGTAATGTGCAAGAAGACAATTCCGGAACCATCAACTATTTATTGTCCTAGTTAAGGCTTGGAACCGGCTAGTAAATATCAGAAAGGACGGACGAAGATGAGCGTATTTGTTAACAAAGATACCAAAGTAATCGTGCAAGGTATTACAGGCTCTACAGCACTTTTCCATACAAAGCAAATGCTGGATTACGGAACTAAAATCGTCGGCGGGGTGACTCCTAAAAAAGGCGGCACGGAAGTCGAGGGAGTACCGGTGTTCGACACGGTACAGGAAGCCGTTGAACAAACAGGTGCCAATGCTTCTGTCATTTATGTACCTGCGCCGTTTGCTGCTGACGCTATTATGGAAGCGGTTGACGCCGAGTTGGATCTTGCTATTTGCATTACTGAACACATTCCTGTAATGGATATGGTAAAGGTAAAACGTTATATGGAAGGAAAGAAAACGAGACTGGTAGGGCCGAACTGTCCGGGAGTCATCACACCGGAGGAATGCAAAATCGGTATCATGCCTGGTTATATCCATAAGAAAGGGCATATCGGAGTTGTCTCTCGTTCCGGCACGTTGACCTATGAAGCAGTTCATCAGTTGTCGGAGCAAGGATTCGGACAATCCACTGCTGTCGGAATAGGCGGGGATCCTGTAAACGGAACCGATTTTATCGATGTACTCAAAGCTTTCAATGAAGACCCGGATACGGAAGCAGTCATGATGATCGGGGAAATCGGAGGGACTGCGGAAGAAGAAGCAGCCGAGTGGGTAAAGGCTAACATGTCGAAACCTGTAGTAGGCTTTATCGGTGGCGCTACAGCACCTCCGGGAAAAAGAATGGGTCATGCCGGAGCAATCATTTCCGGTGGTAAAGGAACGGCTGATGAAAAAATCAAAGTAATGAACGATTGTGGAATCCAGGTTGCCGAAACGCCTGCAGTCATGGGAGAAACCCTGATTGGCGTTCTTAAGGATAAAGGATTGCATGATAAATGTAAAACCCATTAAGAAAATTGCTGGCTCGAGCTTTGCGCTTGGGCCGGCTTTTTAAAAAGAGGTGGTTCTTTGTGAAAGAAACCCGTCTGAAGTTACTCCATTTGCATCGGTGTAGTGGAGTCACCAGATCGTTGATCAAAAAGATGCTTGAACATGATCCTGCACTGGAAGGATTGTATAAATATTCAATGGATGATTTCCGCAAGCTGTTTTTCCTTCCTTACCATCGTTCATCCACTATTTATCAAGATCTCCATTCTTCCCGGGTATACTTGCAACTACGAAAAGACTTGGAAACATATCAAACTGTCACTATCCTCGACAACGCTTTTCCCGCCATGTTACGAAACATTCCTGATCGTCCCCTAGTATTGTATTTATGCGGTGATATCGATTTACTTTCCCATACTCCCTCCTTAAGTGTGGTCGGCACACGTAAGCCTACAAATGAAGCCTACTCTAAAATGAATAGTATCCTCACCCCTTTGATCAAAGACAATTGGCTGATTGTCAGTGGAATGGCAATCGGAATAGATGCAATGGCCCATCGCCTGGCACTAAGCTCCAAAGGGAAGACGATAGCCGTCCTCGGTGGAGGGTTTCAGCATGTTTATCCAAAATCAAATACAAGCTTGTTCCGCACATTATCTAAAACACAGCTTGTCATTTCCGAGTATCCACCGGGCAGCCCGCCCCGCCGTCACCATTTTCCGGAAAGAAACCGGATCATAAGTGGTTTGACATTTGGCACATTGGTGGTAGAAGCTAAGGAAAGAAGCGGAAGTTTGATAACAGTGGATCAGGCACTGGACCAGGGAAGGGAAGTCTTTGCCATTCCCGGTTCACCGACACAATCTGAAACAGATGGTTGCAATAAAATGATTCAAGACGGCGCCAAATTAGTACGAAAGACCTATGATATACTAGAAGAATGGCAGTGAAAAAGTAGCAAAACAAGTCGAATTGTGTCAAAATTAAAAGAAATCGCTTTCGATTTTTCTAAACAAAACTACTTGTATGTTTGACAAATCATAAAAAAGTATTTAATAATAGGGAAGATTTATCAAAGAAAACATTTGCAGTTTTTGACAATGCAGCAAAATAACACATGAAACATGAAAATCATTACTGAACATAGAGACAGAATACCTCTTGGGAGGAACAAACATGGCAGATTATCTTGTAATTGTAGAATCTCCTGCAAAAGCCAAAACAATTGAACGTTACTTGGGGAAGAAGTATCAAGTGAAAGCGTCAATGGGGCATGTGCGGGATTTACCAAAAAGTCAAACGGGAATCAATGTAGAAAATTCATTTGAACCAAAATATATAACCATACGCGGCAAAGGACCGGTTTTGAAAGAACTGAAGAGTGCTGCAAAAAAAGCAAAAAAAGTATACCTTGCTGCCGACCCGGACAGGGAAGGGGAAGCCATCGCCTGGCATCTTGCCCATAGTTTGGATATTGATGAAAATTCGGACTGCCGTGTCGTTTTCAATGAGATTACCAAGGATGCAATCAAGGAATCTTTCAAACATCCGCGCTCGATCGATATGGACTTGGTAGACGCACAGCAGGCCCGAAGAATTCTGGATAGATTGGTCGGTTACAACATTAGTCCACTTTTATGGAAGAAAGTAAAAAAAGGACTGAGTGCCGGACGGGTTCAATCGGTGGCCGTCAAAATGATCATCGAGCGTGAAAGAGAGATCAACAACTTTCAACCTGAAGAATACTGGTCGATAGAGGCCGATTTCTTGAAGGACAAAGATACCTTTGAAGGTGCCTTTTATGGAATCGATGGAAAAAAACAGGAACTGGGCACCAAAGAGGAAGTGGATCGAGTTCTTGCAACCTTAAAAGGAAAAGAGTTCAACGTCGACAAAGTAAATAAGCGGGAACGTAAACGGAATCCGGCACAGCCGTTCACGACATCTTCGCTTCAACAGGAAGCAGCAAGAAAATTGAATTTCCGTGCCCGAAAAACGATGATGGTCGCTCAACAGTTGTATGAAGGGATAGACCTCGGTAAGAAACAAGGCATCACAGGTTTGATCACTTACATGAGAACCGATTCCACACGGATATCGGAAACCGCGAAGAAAGAGGCAGCTTCCTACATCGAAGAGAACTTTGGAAAAGAGTATCTGGGTTCCAATAAAAAGAACAAGAATGCGGAAGGAGCTCAAGACGCACACGAGGCAATCCGCCCAACTTCGATTAACCGGGATCCTAAGTCGCTGAAAAGCATATTATCCAGGGATCAGTATCGTCTTTACAAGTTGATATGGGATCGTTTCGCTGCCAGTCAAATGGCTCCGGCGGTGATGGATACCATGACCGTTCACCTTGTCAATCAAGGGGTCGAATTTCGAGCCACAGGCTCTAAAGTGAAATTCAAAGGGTTCATGAAAGTTTATATCGAGGGCCGGGATGATAATAAAAAAGAAGAAGATAAGCTACTCCCGGATTTGGAGGAAGGGATGGCAATAAAAGCCGAAGAAATCCGTCCCAATCAACACTTTACTCAGCCGCCGCCCAGGTATACAGAAGCACGATTAGTCAAAACAATGGAAGAACAAGGGCTGGGGAGGCCATCGACATATGCGCCTACGTTGGATACGATTCAGCGAAGAGGCTATGTCACCCTCGATAATAAGCGATTTGTACCTACCGAACTCGGTGAAATTGTCACCGATTTGTTGAGTGAATTTTTTCCGGAAATAATCGACGTGGATTTCACTGTTAAAATGGAAAGTGACCTGGATTCCATTGAAGATGGGAAAACGGAGTGGATCAAGATTCTTGATGCATTTTATGAAGGGTTTGATAAACGGCTGAAAAAAGCGGAAGAGGAAATGGAAAAGGTAGAGATCAAAGATGAACCGGCTGGTATCGATTGTGAAAACTGTGGTCATGAAATGGTCTACAAAATGGGGAGATACGGCAAGTTCTTAGCTTGTTCGAATTTTCCAGAGTGCCGGAATACAAAGCCTATCCTCAAGGAAATCGGGGTAAAGTGCCCAAAATGTAAAGAAGGAAATGTTGTCGAAAGAAAATCGAAAAAACGCCGTACCTTCTACGGATGCGATCGTTATCCAGAGTGTGATTTTATTTCTTGGGATAAGCCGATTGCTCGTCCATGTCCAAAATGCGATTCCTTGCTGGTAGAGAAAAAATCGAAAAAAGGTACACAGATACAATGCACGAATTGTGACTATAAGGAAGAGACACAAAATTGATGAAAGAAAAAGCTTGAGACAAAAGCATAGCGACCAACATAGAAACCGAACGATTAATTCGTTCGGTTTTTGTTAAAAAAAGCAAACCATTCTTATCTTTCTCTGATGAATCGTGTTCCACTCCGATACGAAGCGCGCATCAAGTAACAGGAAAAAAAGAAGTTTAATTGAATTCTTAAGAAAAAAACGAACGAATAGGATTGACATTTCCAATTCTATGTTTAATTAACTATCGGCAGGAACTGCCCCGTTTAATTGCACCGCCTATCCCCGGGCAAAGAATGTCACTCCCGCGTATTGATGGTATGGCAGGGGTTGTCACAGGAGGTGCGCATTCTGCCTGTAGATTATGTTAAACAGATGCCTGCGCCATTTGTTGCATCAAATATATCTTCTTGGTGGCGGGTACACTTTCTGTTTTCACCACTTTTCCTCCCGGCGTCTAACGGATAGTCTGCAAAAAAGCACACTGTTATATGGACCTCCTAAAAAACTTCTTAGTTACATTTCTCTGCGAACAGGGTATGAAAATAATGAATAGGAGGGATAATATGTCTGAAAACAAAAAATATTATGTGAAGGTGGATACCGGAGAAGTTCTACCGACCCCTGCTTATGATAACAGTGTCGAATACGAAATCGAAGCTGATTATGAAGACAAGCTCACCCTGGAGAATTTGTTCCATGAACAACATTTAGCAGGAAGCCGTTCAGCGGAATTACATTATGAGGCTCCATTCCAGGAAGTGAAGGCAGACCAGGAAAGAAAAAAATATGATGACGAGATGTTAAATATTTATCAGCGTATTTATGACTTGGGGACTCCCGAAACAAAACAAAAGATTGAAGAAATCGGTATTTTGGAAGAAAAAAGACAATCAATGCCTTCTCTCGAAAACAGACCAGAGGATTTGAGTTGACACGTGTAAATTTACCAGCTATAATTACCGTTCTGTAAGAAGCTTTACTTGACAGGGAAAGTTTCAGGCTGTTGTTGCGAAGGTTGTCGAAAATTCCTTTCAACCACAGCCGCCCTACTGTTATGATAAAGACAATGGGATAACAGAAGGCACAATTCAGAATTTTGTTACAATTTAGTAAAATTTATTGCATGGACTGGGATACTTGTGTTACTATTTATACGCCTTGAGCGAGGTGGGGGAAATGCTGAACTGGTTTGAAGCAAAGAAAGCCTTTACAGAATATTTACAAATTGAAAAGAACGCTTCCCAATACACAATTGATTATTATCAAAGTGATATAGATAATTTTTATGAATTTCTGAAACAGGAATCCATCGGTCAATTGGAACAAATTGATTATCATGTAGTTAGGACCTATTTGACTACTTTATATGAAAAGAAGTTATCCAGGAGAAGCGTCTCCAGAAAAATTTCGAGTCTGCGCAGTTTTTACAAGTTCCTGGACCGGGGAAATCATGTCACAGCTAATCCTTTCTCACAGGTGGTACTCCCGAGGACTGACCAGCCCGTACCAGGTTTTTTATATGCAGAAGAGTTGGAACGGTTATTTGATGTCAGTGACTTGACCAGCCCGCTTGGCCAAAGAAACCAGGCAATTCTGGAATTGATTTATGCTACTGGAATACGCGTAAGTGAATGTACAGGGTTGAGTCTCGAGGACATTGATTTCGACATTGGTACTATGCTGGTAACGGGAAAAGGCAAGAAAGAAAGGTACCTGCCATTTGGTCGTTTTGCAGAAACCGCCATGCAAAACTATATAAACGATGGTAGGAATCAACTGTTACAGAAAACGGCGAAGCCATCTTCTGCCGTTTTTTTAAACGCCAGGGGAAATCCGTTGACGCCGCGGGGGGTAAGACTGGTACTGGAAAAGATGGTGAAAGAAGCTGCTTTGACCATCCATCTTCATCCTCACAAATTGAGACATACGTTTGCTACACATATGTTGAATGAAGGAGCGGATTTAAGAGTGGTTCAGGAACTTCTGGGCCATGAACATTTATCTTCGACCCAGATTTATACTCATGTCACTAAAGACAGGCTTCGCAATATCTATATGAATACTCATCCAAGGGCGAAGCAGAAGAATGATTCGTAGAGGAGGTAAGGCTGGATGGAGTCACAACAATTCCACGCCACGACTATATTCGCTGTCCGTCACAATGGACAATGTGCAATGAGCGGAGATGGTCAGGTTACTTTAGGGAATGCGGTCGTCATGAAGCATAAAGCCAAAAAAGTCCGCAGGTTGTACAGAGGGAAAGTATTGGCGGGTTTTGCCGGATCGGTAGCGGATGCTTTCACTTTGTTTGAAAAGTTTGAAGGGAAGTTGGAAGCGTATAATGGAAATCTGTCCAGAGCAGCGGTAGAGTTAGCCAAAGAGTGGCGAAGCGACAAGGTACTGCGTAAACTCGAGGCTATGTTGATTGTCATGGATAAAGAAGAAATGCTTCTGGTATCCGGAACGGGGGAAGTGATTGAACCGGACGATGGATTGCTGGCAATCGGCTCAGGTGGAAACTATGCTTTAAGTGCAGGCCGTGCATTGACTCGTCATGCCAAAGACCTGTCTGCCAAAGCTATTGCCCATGCTGCCATGGAAGTGGCCGGAGAAATATGTGTGTATACGAATGATCAAATAACCCTAGAAGTACTGGATTAAAGGAGGGCTTACTTTAATGGCGCTGAATAAGACTCCAAAGCAAATTGTCGAACAACTCGATCAGTACATAATTGGTCAAACCAACGCAAAAAAATCTGTAGCAATAGCACTGCGTAATCGCTATAGAAGGATGCAGCTTGATGACAAATTGCGTGATGAAATCGTACCGAAAAACATTTTGATGATTGGACCGACCGGTGTAGGGAAAACAGAAGTTGCCAGAAGGCTGGCAAAGCTTGTCGGAGCACCATTTGTAAAAGTGGAGGCCACGAAATTCACCGAGGTCGGATATGTAGGTCGCGATGTTGAATCGATGGTACGTGACTTGGTTGAAATGGCAGTTCGCATGGTGAAGCAAGAAAAAATGGAAACGGTGATGGATAAAGCAGAGAAACAGGCGAATAAACGACTTGTCAAAATACTGGTTCCAGAAGAGAAAAAGCAGAACAATTTTAAAAACCCGCTAGAAATGTTTTTCCCACAGCAAGGCACAGAAAATCAAGAGGCAGACCAGGAGAGCGACCATCAGGAAATCGAAAGCAGACGAAAACGCATCCGGCACCAGCTCGATCTCGGTGAATTGGAAGACAGGATGGTCACAATCGAAGTGGATGAACAGACGCCATCCATGTTCGATATGTTACAAGGATCGGGCATGGAACAAATGGGGATGAATATGCAGGATGCACTTGGACAGTTCATGCCGAAAAAGAAAAAGAAACGGCGACTGTCCGTTTCGGAAGCAAGAAAGGTATTGACCCAGCAGGAGGCCCAAAAACTAATCGATATGGACGAAGTAGCGCAAGATGCAGTCGGAAAAGTGGAGCAGTCAGGTATGATTTTCATCGATGAAATCGATAAAGTAGCTGGCAAGAGTGACCAGTCGGCAAATGTGTCCCGTGAAGGAGTACAGCGTGATATCCTGCCGATTGTGGAAGGCTCGACGGTGGTCACAAAGCATGGACCTGTCCAGACTGATCATATTTTGTTCATCGCTGCCGGGGCTTTTCATATGGCAAAGCCGTCAGACTTGATACCAGAATTGCAGGGACGATTCCCGATAAGGGTAGAGTTTGATAAATTGTCGATTGAGGATTTCCGCAACATTTTGACGGAACCATCCAACGCATTACTGAAACAGTATCAAGCCCTACTGGCAACCGAAGGTATAAAAGTCGAATTTACGGACGATGCTGTGACTAGAATCGCCGAAGTAGCATTCAATGTTAACCAGGAAACAGACAACATTGGTGCACGAAGGCTTCACACTATTTTGGAGAAATTGCTGGAAGACTTGTCTTTCGAAGCTCCGGATATCAATATGGAGAAGATTGAAATAACTCCGCAATATGTTGATGAAAAACTGAGCACTATCGCCAAAAATAAGGATTTAAGCCAGTATATATTGTAAATACTAGATTGGAGGATAACAATGGATTTATTAAATCGTGCCAGAAAAATCAATTCAATGTTACAAAAAACTACAGGAAAGTCAGTCAATTTCAATGAGATGTCTGCCACGCTAAGAGATATCATTACGGCAAACATTTTTGTCGTCAGCCGCAGAGGGAAACTATTAGGGTTCGCTATCAATCAGCAAATTGAGAATGAAAGAATGAAATCAATGTTGGAAGAAAGACAATTTCCGAAAGAATATACCGACAGCCTGTTCAATATTCAGGAAACCACTTCAAATATTGATATAGACAGCCCTTATACTGCTTTTCCGGTAGAAAACAAAGAATTGTTCCAGAAGGGTCTTACGACAATTGTACCGATTATCGGAGGCGGCGAGCGGTTAGGTACATTGATTCTAAGCAGGCTGACCCAAAGTTTTAGCGAGGATGACCTTTTGTTGGCTGAGTATGGAGCAACTGTCGTCGGGATGGAAATCCTCCATGAAAAAACAGAAGAAATCGAAATGGAAGCCAGAAGCAAAGCGGTTGTTCAAATGGCGATTAGTTCGCTGTCTTACAGCGAACTTGAAGCGATCGAGCATATTTTTGAGGAGCTTGATGGAAATGAAGGCTTGCTGGTGGCTAGTAAAATAGCCGACAGAGTAGGCATCACCCGTTCTGTCATCGTCAATGCATTAAGGAAACTGGAAAGTGCTGGAGTGATCGAATCTCGTTCCCTTGGTATGAAAGGTACCTATATTAAAGTTTTGAACAATAAATTCCTTGTAGAGTTAGAAAAAATTAGATCCAATTGATTGGGTTCATTTGAAAAAACTTCTTGTCATTTCGACAAGAAGTTTTTTTGTGATGACTTTTTTGTTCACGGGCGCGGCCGTTTCAGTAAGTATAGCATTTCATGCTCCTGGTAAAGACTATAAACCTGATTGAAAACAGTGTTAAAACGATGATAGCCCCCCCGATATCCGATAACCTTGGCTGTATCCCCCTAGTATTCATAGCACGAAGACAGCGATCACTTCAAAAAACCATTTGAAAATGAATAAACCGACATGAACTGTATCATCAATCCCGATCTTAAATGGGAAGTTTTTTGCCGGGTGCAAATATGTGCTCTAATGAATTCCTGTGTCTAATTACCCAGGTCCATAGGAGGGCAGGTACAGGGAGAATGTGTCCGATTTTGGAATTCTTTTTCTTTTTTGCCAACCATATTTTCATTTGTGCAAGAATGTGCAATAATAAAAGCAAAGGAAAAAAGACATGGTTCGACACATACGTATAGGAGGGAGTTTGGGTATTATAGGATGGGAAATGAGACTAAAGTATTAGAAGTAGGCGATTTTTTACAGACCTAAAGTCAGATTATCAGTAAATTGCATAGACACAGAATTAGAATTAAATTACAATATTCGATATTGAAAGCCAAATTATGACGGTTTCTGAGAAAAATAAAAACAGTACGAGTAAAGTCAAATTGAATATAGGGGGAAGAGAAAGTGTCTTTCTTTGGGAATACCATTAGCAATTTAGAGAAATCATTGGATTATGCCTCTTTAAAGAACCAAACCATTTCAAACAATATTGCTAACGCAGACACACCGGGTTATAAAGCGCAACAAGTCGCATTCAAAGATGTTTTGAACAATGAAATGAGCAGCGGCTTCCAAACTAAACGCACTGATACGAGACATATCGACTTCGGTTCTGATACTGCACAGCAATCCTTCCGTATCGTTTCCAATACCAACACTACATACAACCATAACGGAAACAATGTTGACATTGACAAGGAAATGACAGAGCTGGCTAAAAACCAAATCTATTATCAAGGATTGGTAGATCGATTGAATGGAAAATTTTCAAGCCTGCAAACAGTCATAAAAGGAGGAAGATAATAAATGAGCATTTTCAATGCACTTAATACTAGTGCAAGTGCGCTCACAGCTCAGAGACTGAGAATGGACACTGTTTCCTCCAATATTGCCAATGCTGATACTACACGGGCGACAGTGAACGAAAATGGGGAATATGAACCTTATCGAAGGAAACTGGTTTCACTGGAAGCAAAATCACCCAGCTTTCAATCTTTTCTTCAAAAAGCTTCTGGGAATTCATCCAATCCTGGCCAAGGCGTGCGGGTAAGTGAAATATCGGAAGATGAAGAGCCGTTCAAACTTGTTTATAACCCTAATCATCCAGATGCGGACCAAAATGGTTATGTACAACTACCGAACGTTGATCCGCTTGAAGAAATGGTCGATTTGATGAGTGCCACAAGATCTTATGAAGCAAACGTCACTTCTGTAAATGCGACAAAGAGCATGCTCCTTAAAGCATTGGAAATAGGAAAATAATGATAAACCGGAAATGGGGGATACCTTTTGGTTACAATCAATAACGTAGGGAATTTACAATCGCCGTCTGCCGTTTCTTTACGACAGGAGAATGGAAAGCTGTCCACTCCGGGAGAAGCGCAAGGGCAATTTGCAAGCAGCTTGAAAAATGCTATCGATACATTGAACAATTATCAGGTTGAATCGGATAAGAAGACACAGGCACTAGCCAATGGAGAAATCGATGACCTACATGATGTCATGATTACAGCGCAAAAGGCAAGCATCACACTGAATACTGCTGTCGAGATGCAGCGAAAAGCAATTGATGCTTACAATGAAGTGATGAGGATGCAGGTGTAAATAAATAGGCAAATAGAGTATACCGTCCTTTTCCTTATTGGCGGCTCCAGGTAAGGAAAAGTGCGTTTTTTTTGGGGGAAGAGAATGAAACAGAAAATTGACATCTATAAAGAAAAATTGACGAAATTCTGGAGTTCCAAATCTTCCAGACAAAAAGGAGTCATGATCGGTTCTTTCCTGTTGGTTCTTTTTTTGATTATCGGGGGGACATTGCTTGCAAGCAAAAGCAACATGGTTCCTCTTTATAACAATTTGTCTTTGGAGGAAGTGGGACAAATAAAAACAGAACTGGACGCAAAAGGGATCCAGTACGAACTTCAGGATGCAGGTAAAACGATTTTGGTTCCTGAACAGGACGCTGATACACTATTGGTCGATCTTGCTGCCCAAGGATTGCCGAACAGCGGAAATGTTGATTATTCGTTCTTCAGTGACAACACTTCATGGGGGATGACGGATAATGAGTTTGATGTGATTCAGTTGGATGCGATGCAGACGGAAATCGCCAATCTCATAAAAGGTATCGATGGTATTCAGGATGCCAATGTGATGATCAACAAACCGGAAGAAGCGGTTTTTGTCAGTGACCAGACGCTGGAAGCTTCAGCATCGATCGTTCTGAACACACAGCCGGGATATCAGTTGGAACCAAGCCAAATCAAGTCTTTATATCATTTGGTTTCCAAGACGGTTCCGAACCTTCCTACAGATAATATCGTCATCATGAATCAAAATTTTGAGTATTTCGACTTGAATGACACAGCTACTGCAGGAAATACGGACACCTATACGTATCAACAAAATGTGAAACAGGATATCGAACGGGATATTCAACGTCGGGTGCAGCAAATGATCGGCATGATAGTCGGAAACAACAAGGTAATTGCTTCCGTTACTGCTGACATTGATTTCACTCAGGAAAACAGGGTAGAAGAATTGGTGACACCTGTTGATGAAGAGAATATGGAAGGCTTGCCGGTAAGCGTGGAGACCATCAAAGAAACTTACACAGGAGGCACACCGGAAGGCGGTGTCGCAGGAACCGGTGAAGAGGAAGTCGTCAATTATCCAGCCGGTGAGGAAGGGCAGGACGGCGATTACGAAATGGTCAAGGAATCGATTAACAATGAGTTCAATCGAATAAAGAAAGAAATAGTCGAAAGTCCTTATAAAGTTAGAGACCTTGGAATACAAGTGGCAGTGGATAACACGAAATCGGTCGACGAAGAATCAGGAGAAGTAGAATATCTATCGGCTGCTGAAGAAGCGACGGTGGAAGATGGGATTTCATCTATCCTTGATTCAATCATCACTACTTCGATTGACGAAGAATATGGCGAGGTGAATCCGGAAGAAAAAGTATCGATTGTAATGCAGGAATTCAATGGAAGTCAGGGTTCGTCCGCCCAGCCGCAAGCAGCCATACCTGCTTGGATGTACATCGTCGGCGGAGTTTTGGTTGTTATCATTCTCGCATTGATTTGGATGCTTTGGAGAAGAAGAAATACGGAAGAAGAGGAAGAGTACGAATATACAGAAGAATCCTATGTTCCTCAACCCGTCGCCATTCCGGATATTGAAGAAAGCCCGGAAACGGAAGCAGGGGTCCGTACCAAACAACTGGAGAAACTTGCGAAAGACAAACCGGAAGAATTTGCGAAACTGCTTCGCAGTTGGATTGCGGAAGATTAGGGGGCAACCTTTATGGCAAGATACAAAGAATTGACAGGGAAACAGAAGGCCGCGATATTATTGATTTCACTCGGACCCGATGTTTCTGCGCAAGTATATAAACACTTGACCGAAGAGGAAATCGAAAAATTGACGTTGGAAATTTCTTCAGTGAAAAAGGTTGAAGCGGAACAGAAAGAGCAAATTCTTGATCAGTTTCATCAAATAGCATTGGCGCAAGACTATATTTCCCAAGGGGGAATCGGTTACGCTAAAACGGTTTTGGAAAAGGCGTTGGGCCAGTCGGAAGCAGATAGTATCATCAATCGGCTCACGTCTTCCCTGCAGGTGAAGCCGTTTGACTTTGCCCGTAAAGCTGAACCGTCACAGGTGTTGAATTTCATCCAAAATGAACATCCCCAGACAATCGCGCTGGTATTGTCTTATTTGGATCCAGAGCAGGCGAGCCAGATCCTGTCTGAGCTTCCGCAGGAAATGCAGGCTGACATAGCAAAGCGGATTGCGGTCATGGATTCTACTTCGCCCGAGATCATTACGGAAGTGGAACAAATTTTAGAGCGGAAACTGTCGGCGACTGTGACGCAGGATTATACACAGACAGGTGGAATCCAGGCAGTGGTAGAAGTGCTGAACGGTGTAGACCGGAGCACCGAGCGGACCATTCTGGATGCTTTGGAAATTCAAGACCCTGAACTCGCAGAGGAAATCAAAAAGCGGATGTTCGTCTTCGAAGATATTGTTACATTGGACAACCGTGCGATTCAGCGGGTGATCAGAGAAGTAGAGAATGATGACTTGCGCTTGTCCTTGAAAGTGGCAAGTGAAGAAGTCAAAAACATTGTATTCAACAACATGTCGACCCGAATGGCAGATACCTTCAGAGAAGAAATGGAATTTATGGGACCAGTTAGATTGCGGGATGTGGAAGAATCTCAATCTCGTATTGTTTCGGTCATCCGCCGATTGGAAGAACTAGGTGAAATTGTGATAGCCCGTGGCGGAGGGGATGATGTGATTGTCTAACAACCATCCGATACATCCCGACAGCAGGAGGAAGATAATCGGGATTAAACCCGTTGTTGCACAAGAAAAAGTCGAGCTTCAAAATTCAAAGACAGGGCTTGAACAAACGGAATCAGAATTGAAGCAGGCCAAAGAAGCCTTGAAAAAAGCAAGGGAAGAAGCAGAATTCTTAACAAAAGAAACAGAGCGACAGATTGCGAATGAAAGAAGCAAGTGGGAATCCGAAAAAAAGCAGTTATATGAAGAAGTGAAACAGGCAGCGTATGAAGCTGGGTTTGAATCTGGGCGTTCGGATGCTCGAAAAGAATATGAGGAATTTGTTGACAAAGCACGCGAGCTGGTCGATCTCGCTCAGCAAGATTACCAGACGATCCTCAATCAAAGTGAAGATGCAGTCTTGACCTTGAGCATGAAGGCCGCTTCTAAAATTGTCCATCAAGAATTGGAAACCACGGATGCATTTTTGGGAATTGTCAAACAGGTGCTGAAGGAAGCCAAGCAACAGGAAAATATTGCGATGTATATTCATCCCGAAGACTACCAACTTGTGATCAGTCAGCAGGACGAATTGCGAAATATAGTGGTCGGAGAAGCGCAACTCCAGTTTTATCCTGACATAGAGCTGACAAGAGGAAGCTGTATCATCGAAACGACATTTGGAAGAATTGATGCAAGTGTTGATACGCGGTTGATTGAACTGAGGGAAAAATTATTTGAAGCGTTAAGGGAGAACTCAGATGAAGATTGACAAATACCTTGATGTGATCGAACGGTTCGATAGTTATAAGCGCTATGGAAAAATCCACCGTGTGATTGGTCTGATGATTGAATCCCAAGGACCAGAAGCAAGCATTGGCGATGTTTGCTACATTCATGCCAGCACACACCAGGATGAAACAATTCTGGCAGAAGTTGTCGGTTTCCATAACGAGAAAGTTTTACTCATGCCTTATTCACAGCTGAAAAACATAGGACCTGGTTGCATGGTCGAAGCAACTGGTCAGCCTTTATCCATAAAAGTAGGAAGAGGATTGATCGGCAAGGTGGTCGATTCTTTGGGAAATCCTCTGGATAAATCACAAATGCCGAGAGGGTTGGCTTCTTATCCTTCTGAACAGTCACCGCCCAATCCTATGTTGCGTCCGCCGATTGACGAACCTATCCAAGTAGGGGTGAAAGCGATCGATACCATGCTTTCAGTAGGAAAGGGACAAAGGGTAGGAATATTTGCTGGAAGCGGTGTTGGAAAAAGTACGCTCTTGGGAATGATTGCGAGAAACAGCGGAGCAGATATCAATGTGATTGCGTTGATCGGCGAGCGTGGAAGAGAAGTCCGGGAGTTTATCGAAAATGATCTTGGCGAAGAGGGTCTGCGTAAGTCAATCGTCGTGGTGGCGACTTCTGACCAGCCGGCATTGATGAGGATAAAGGGAGCATATACAGCAACGGCCATCAGTGAGTATTTTCGTGATCAAGGATACAATGTCAACCTGATGATGGATTCCGTGACCAGGGTGGCGATGGCTCAGCGTGAAGTTGGGCTTGCGACAGGAGAGCCGCCGACGACAAAAGGATATACGCCTTCCGTGTTTGCAATATTGCCAAAATTGCTGGAAAGGGCAGGCACTAGTGAGCTAGGTACCATCACTGCTTTTTACACGGTGCTGGTGGATGGCGATGACATGAATGAGCCTATTGCCGATACGGTCCGGGGGATACTGGACGGCCACTTCATACTTGATCGCAAACTTGCCGAACAAGGCCGGTTTCCGGCAATAAATGTTTTAAAGTCAGTAAGCCGGGTTATGCCGCAAGTAATATCACCTGAACAATACCAAGTTGCCGCTAAGATCAGGTCTTTGCTCGCTACCTATGAAGAGAATCACGAATTGATTCAGATAGGGGCCTATAAACGTGGTACGAACAAGGAGATAGATGAGGCGATTCAGTTTCAGCCGAAACTGGTTCAATATTTGAAGCAGGGAACGGACGAAAAATTCTCCAGTAAAGAAGCATTTTTGCAAGCTTCTAATCTAGTAGCAGGTGGTAAGGTGTAATGGCAGATGCAAAAACATTTGAAAAATTATTGGATTTAAGAGATAGGGAAAAGCAAACGGCTCAAAAAGACTACAAGTTATCAGTTGAACACTTTGAAGACGTCGCCTCGGAAATGTATTTGCTTTTGAAGAAGAAAGAAGATGCGGAAGTGGCATATCAGCGTGAAATCGGTGAAACTCCCGCATCTGTGGGGAATTTGACTTTCCATTCTGAATATATAGCAAAATTGAAGACGAAAATCTCCAGTATGCAGACGGCAGTCGGCAATGCCCGAAGGGATATGGAAGCAAAGCAGGATAAACTTACTGCTGCATATGTCGAAACAAAGAAATTTGAGCGGATGATTGAACGGAAGAAAGAAAAACAGCAGGCAATCATCAAAGCTGAAGAATCAAAGCAGATGGACGAAATATCCACTGTACAGTTTAACAAGAACAGGGATTGGTGAGTTATGGCTAGTACATCCGAGTATGAAAAAAAGAAACCAGGAATCCTTCAATGGTTGTTATTTATATTAATTCCTTTGATCTTGGCAGCGACAATCGCAACGATCATTATGATTGCTGCCGGGATTGATGTCGCTGGATTTGCCAAAAAGTATGCAAATCAAGTGCCAGGTGTTTCTTCGTTGGTTTCTGAAGAGGAAAAAGAAAGCGGAGAAAGCGGAGATGTAGAGCAAAAACGATTGACTGCTGCTATCGAAAGCAAGGATGAACAAATCGAGCAATTGGAATCGGAATTGGAAGCAAGAGAAGCGGATGTGGAAGATTTGAACGAACAAATCAACACGCTCAACCAACAGCTGGAAACAAAGGAAGAAGGAACCGAGGAAACTGCTTCCGACCCCATAAATGATATTTCGACCTCTTTTCAAAACATGGAGGCAGAAAGAGCCGCGGGAATACTGGCTAATTTAGAGGATGATACAGCGTTGGCGGTCATGGAACAAATGTCCAAAAAGACCTTGGGTGAAATCCTTGGCGAAATGGATGCAGATGAAGCTGCCAGACTGACAAATGCATACGCAGCTGGGGAAGCGCAATAACACTGAAAGGAGGTGAAACAGTGAATAGTATCGGAATGTTAACCGTCCAGTCGAACGTACCACTGACCCAACCATCTACTTCGGAAGATAATACCAGCATGTTAGGGCTGAGTACCGCTTTCAAAGACTTGATGCTGCAAAATTCGGAAGGTCAGAAAGATGAAAGTGAAAGTCAGGACAGTATGCTCGCCGGAATTCTTTCTGCATTGAGCTCCCTGGGTATCGAGCTAACGGAGGAAGACATAAAAGAATTGGATGCTTTGTCTCCACAAGTACAAGAAGTGATTTCTGAAATGCTCCATAACGAAACCACGATGCAACAGCTTAGTGAAGACTACCCGGAACTCGGAAATACCGAGTTGATCGCCGTTCTTGCGCAAAGCGTCAAGAGTGCAATCGAGAAGGCGAATCCGGCTGAAGGAACACCGGCATCAAGTAAAACCATCGTAGCTTCACCAACGACTTCTGAACAAGCGGTCGCCATGCTTCAAAATCAACAGGCTGTTTTGGTTAACCCAGTAGCAACGAAAGTGGATCAAGATAGCAGGCAAGGTTTTCAGTTGATTTGGGAGCAAGCAAAGGTGATTCTCGGCAAAATAGAAGCGGGCAACCCTACTAAAGAGCAGGAAACGGCCCTAAAGCAATTACTTCAGCAGTGGGTGAATCAGGAAAAAACGGCTGGAAAAACAACCATGCCACTTACTTTTAACCAGGATAGCAATCTTAAAGGGGAAGCGAAATTGCAAAACGTTTGGCAACAGCTTGTAACAACTTTTCGCAGCCGGGAAAACCTTTCTGCGCAAAACCGTTATCCAGGCAATTCTTCTGTAACTGCAGCAGATATTGGCAAATGGGTTAAACAGGCCTTGGCTAGACAGTCGGAAGATGGGTCGACAAATCAGGCAACTTTTTCACAGCAACATGCCAACAGCATGCCGGTTTCTAAACTCGAACAGTATGTAGTCCACCTAAACCAAACAGGGAGTCAGGAAGCTAATCAAAAACAAATGACAGAAACATTGCAAAAAGCAATACAAGAAAGCAATTTCTTGAAAAGCAATGGCACCAAAGAGCTTTCCATCAAGTTGCGTCCTGCTCAGTTGGGGGATGTAATGGTGAAGATGACCCAGCTCAATGGGGAAATGACCGTCAAAATAACAGTGACGAGCCAAGCAGCCAAGGACATGCTTGAAGGAAATCTTCATCAGCTCAAGCATATGTTCTCCCCGCAGCAAGTAGTTGTCGAGAAACAGGATGCTCAATTGTTGCAACAAGATAATCGGAACAATGGGCAGCAGAGCAACAGCAACATGGATCAGTCAGAACAAGAAAACGGCTACCCGCAGGATGAATCCAGGGAGTCTTCAGAAGAAGACTCGGAAGGTAAAAGCTTCTCTGATTTTCTGATGAATGAGAAAGTGTAGGTGACAAAAGTGACGAAAATAGATAATTCCTTTTATTTGAGCCAGCAGCCGCGTGGCACGACTAGTTCAAATTTAGGAAAAGACGAATTTTTAAAAATTTTGATGGCCCAGCTGCAAAACCAGGACCCGCTGAATCCAATGGAAGACAAGGAATTCGTATCTCAAATGGCCAGTTTTTCCTCCCTGGAACAAATGACGAACATGTCTAGTTCCATGGATCGATTAGTTGATTCACAAACCATTTCTCCGGTTCTTCAATATAGCCATTTAATCGGCAAAGAAGTTTCTTATAACCGGTATGATGAAGAGACAGGCCAAGTAATCGAAACACCGACAAGCGAGGTGACCGCAGTCAGCCAGTCAGACGGAAAAGCCATATTGGAATTGAGCAACGGTGAAAAGATATATGCGGATTCGGTATTAAAGGTGAGCAGCCCATCATCTGACTAAAGGATGATAAACATGGAGCACCGAATACAATCTTTACAACACCCAATAACCTTATTACCCAACTCAACGAAAACCAAAACATCTAAACAACAAACAAATTTTAAAGATGCATTGTTAAATGTACAAGGTTTAAAGGTTAGCAAACATGCAAAGCAACGTATGAACGAACGAAATATTGCAATCGACAGTGAGCTATGGCAAAAAATCACGGCAAAAGTAGGAGAAGCGAAACAAAAGGGAATAACAGATTCCTTGGTATTGACTGATCACGCAGCCTTGTTGGTAAGCACGAAAAACAATACCGTCGTGACAGCCATGGATCGCTCGGAAGCCGGCAGCAGAATATTCACCAATATTAATGGAACCATTGTTATGGATGATTAGGCTGGACCCGAAAGGGAGGCCGAAATTTGCTGAGTGAATGAGGCAAATGGAATAAAAAATACTGAAAAAGGATGTTGTGCTAAATGTTACGTTCAATGTATGCAGGAATTTCAGGAATGAACGGTTTTCAAACCAAATTAGATGTTATCGGAAACAATATCGCCAACGTAAACACTTCCGGTTATAAAAAAGGCCGGGTTACTTTTCAAGATATGATGAGCCAGTCTCTATCAGGAGCAGAAGGCCCCGTGATGCAAGGAGGGAATGCTATCCGTGGAGGTGTGAATCCTTCTCAGGTAGGCTTGGGTTCTCAGGTAGGTTCGATTGACAACATACATACCGTAGGGAACCGTCAGACAACCAACCGTGCATTAGACCTTGCTTTGGAAGGAGACGGCATGTTCGTTTTAGGAGAAGATGCCAATGCGGATGGAAACTTCACCTTTGGCGGAAACGAAATGACCTTTACCAGAGCAGGAAATTTCTATTTAGATGACGATGGTTATATCGTCAACCCGGATGGTAAATATCTGCTGGGAGAAGTAGAAGGCGGCGGATTAGGGAAAATCCAGATTCCGGAGGATGCTGAAAGCTTCAGCATACAGGGAACTGGAGAAGTGACTTATGTGGATCCGGACGACGGAGCCACAACAGCCGGCACGATCCGACTTGCTAAATTTTCGAATCCAGGGGGCTTGCAAAAGCTGGGAGCTAATACTTATCAGCTGACTGCAAACGCAGGTGTCTACACGGATGATGGCAACTTTGACAGCATCGATGATTTGGTCATTCCTGGACAAGATGGCGGGGCGTCCGTTGTTTCTGGTGCCTTGGAAATGTCCAATGTCGACTTGGCAGAAGAGTTTACGGAGATGATTACAGCACAAAGAGGATTCCAGGCAAATACCAGGATCATCACCACTTCGGATGAAATCCTGCAGGAACTGGTCAACCTGAAACGTTAATTAAAAGGGGGAACGGGGGCGTGAACAGCCCCCTTCAAATAAATGATCAAGCTCACTCGATTAAATGGTGATAAATTCAGTTTAAATGCAGTTTATATTGAGCAGATACAATCTTTTCCTGATACGACCATCAGTCTTGTAACAGGAAAAAAACTAGTTGTAAGAGAAACGGAGAATGAAGTTAATATGTTGATTCAAAAGTATTATCAAACTATTGGTTTGCAGGGCTGTGTCAAAGAAGCCGGTGATGTTGATGAGCGGTAAAATGATTAAAACGCTGATCATCGTCCTGCTGGTGCTGGTTATCGGCGGAGCGGCCGGCATGGTATTTGTATTGAATGCAGACGGAGAGGAAAAAGAACCGGATGAACAGTCGTTGGATGAAATGGTTGAAAACTCTGTTCAGACAGAAGAAATGAGCACCGATTTGGAAGACGGCAGCTTTGTCCGCATTCAATTCCAAATTGTCACAGACAGTGAAAAGGCCAAAGAAGAAGTAGAAAAACGCCAATTTCAAGCACAGAATATCCTGATAAAAGAGTTGGCGAAAATGGACCGGGAAGCATTTAAAACCGGTTTATCCGATCTCGAAGCAATGATGAAGGATAAGTTAAATGAAGTAATGCAAGAGGGAAATATCGTCGATGTTTACACCATCAAAAAAGTTTTACAATAAGGTAGAAAGTCTCCTGATAGGAGGTGGCGGATATGGCGCAGGAAGTACTTTCCCAAAACGAAATAGATGACCTTCTATCTGCTCTGTCTTCAGGAGAGATGGATGCGAGCACCTTACAGCAAGAAGAACAAGAAAGAAAAGTTAGAGTATATGATTTCAAAAGAGCACTGCGTTTTTCAAAGGATCAAATAAGAAGCCTTTCAAGAATTCATGAAAATTTCGCCAGACTGTTGACTACTTATTTTTCTGCTCAGCTGCGGACATACGTGCAAATCTCGGTGGCTTCTGTCGACCAGATACCTTACGAAGAGTTTATTCGTTCGATTCCGAAAATGACCATTTTGAATATATACAGTATGGCTCCATTGCAAGGAAGAATCATTTTTGAATTCAATCCGAATATCGCTTATGCCATGCTTGATCGATTATTGGGCGGAAAAGGCAACAGCGTGAATAAAGTGGAAAACTTGACTGAGATTGAAACCACGTTAATGTCACAGTTATTCGAGAAGGCCTTGGAAAATTTACAGGAGGCGTGGAGTTCAGTCATTGATATAGATCCCATGTTTGAAGAATTTGAAGTGAATCCCCAATTTCTTCAGCTTGTGTCCCCCAATGAAACCGTGGTGGTTGTTTCCTTGAACACCACCATTGGAGAAAGCAGTGGGATGATCAACATCTGTATTCCTCATGTCGTTTTGGAACCGATCATTTCCAAGTTGTCTGTCCATTATTGGATGCAGACGAATACAAAGGAAAGCGATCCAAAAGAGTATGAGGATTTGGCTCATACAATCAGCAGGGCAGAAGTGGACGTCAAAGCAATACTGGGAGATTCGACAATCAGTGTGAGTGATTTACTCAACTTGAAAAAAGACGATGTCATTCAGCTCGATCAGGCGATCGACCAGCCGATGACGCTTAAAGTGGATGAACAACCGAAGTTTTATATACAGCCTGGTAAACAAAAAAATAAGATGGCTGTCCAAGTCTTAGAAGAAATACAAGGGGGGAACGACAATGATGAATGATGATATGCTGTCCCAAGAAGAGATCGACGCTCTTTTGCAGAGCACGGATGACGAGGAACCGGAACAAGGAACAAAAGGAAATACAGTTCAAAATCCCCCGGTGGACGATTATTTAAATTCAATCGAGCAAGATGCTTTAGGAGAAATTGGGAATATTTCTTTTGGCAGTTCTGCAACGACCCTTTCCACTTTGTTGAACCAGAAGGTGGACATCACAACGCCGACGATTTCTGTCATTCACAAGGAAAATCTGCAGGATGAATTTCCGCAGCCTTATGTGGGAGTGGAAGTGGAGTACACAGAAGGCTTTTCGGGAGTGAACTTATTTGTCATACAATCAAGAGATGCTGCGATCATAGCTGATCTTATGCTGGGTGGCGACGGACAAGCTCCTTCTGAGGAATTGAACGACATCCATCTAAGCGCTGTACAGGAAGCGATGAATCAAATGATGGGTACTGCAGCGACCAGTATGTCGACCGTGTTCACCAAAAGAGTCGATATCTCACCACCGGCGATCAGCATGCTGGATGTGGAATCGGACCAAGGAACGAAACCGATTGACTCAGAAGATATTCTTGTAAAGGTTTCTTTTCAATTACAAATCGGCGATTTAATAGATTCAAATATTATGCAGCTCCTGCCTGTCAATTTTGCAAAAGATCTAGTTGATCAATTGTTGAATCCTGCCGAGGAAAACAATCAGGAAACAAAACAGGAACAAGCTGCATCCAAGCCGGAAAATGCACAGCAGCCATCGGCAGCGAAAGCGGAAAGTGAACCAAGGGCCGAGTACAATGCAGCACCTGGCGTTCAGAACCAGCAGCCGAAACATATCGGAGGCAAAGTATCCAGCAAAGCAGCCGATGTCCAGCAGGCCGAATTCTCCAATTTTGAGCAAGCGGAATTACCTGCCAAGGAGCAGCGCAACCTGGATATACTCATGGATATCCCGCTAAAAGTAACAGTGGAGTTAGGACGGACAAAACGTTCTGTACAGGAAATTTTGGAACTTTCGTCTGGATCGATTATCGAGCTGGACAAGCTTGCTGGCGAACCAGTCGACATCAATGTGAACGAAAAGTTGATTGCTAAAGGTGAGGTAGTAGTCATTGATGAAAACTTTGGCGTAAGGGTTACGGATATCGTGAGCCCGAGGGATCGTATAAAAAAATTGAACTAGAATTCGAGAGGGGTAGTTTAAATGGGTAAGAGAGTATTAATAGTAGATGATGCAGCTTTCATGCGGATGATGATCAAGGACATTTTGAGTAAAAACGGCTTTGAAGTAGTAGGGGAAGCGCCCGACGGTGCCCAAGCAGTCGAAAAATACAAGGAACTGACACCAGACCTTGTTACAATGGACATCACCATGCCTGAGATGGATGGTATTGCCGCGTTGAAGGAAATCAAACAAATCAATTCAGATGCTAAAGTCATCATGTGTTCCGCCATGGGACAGCAGGCGATGGTTATCGATGCGATCCAGGCAGGCGCGAAAGACTTTATTGTCAAACCATTTCAGGCGGACCGTGTAATAGAGGCAATTCAAAAAGTATTAGACTGAAAACAAGTGGTGAAAAATGTTGAAAAATTTTTTTGTGCTGGCATTTGTCTTTCTTTCCCTCTGGTTTGTTCCGGCTTCGTTTTCGGCGGCTCCCAGTGTAAAGGACTGCGTGGGAACGCAGAGTGATGAGTGCGAGTCAGACACAGGAACGACAAACGAAGAAGGCAATGAAAATGAAGGGAACCAAGATGGTCAAATAGAGCCGGCAGAGGAGTCTTCTTCCGGATTATTCTATTACTTCATTCGGTTAGTACTGGCGCTTGGGCTGGTCTTGGCGTTGATTTACTTTCTGCTGAAATTTTTAAACCGTAAAAATAAAATGTTCCAAAAAGTCAGGGCATTGGAGAATATTGGCGGTATCGCTCTGGGACCGCAGAAATCGCTGCAAATTGTCCGAATAGGGGAGAAACTTTTCGTGATTGGCGTCGGAGACAACGTGGAAATGTTGTCTGAAATAACCGATGAAGCCACGAAGGAAAATCTGATGAGGACGGATGGCGGGGGTAGTGATTTCAACCCAGTCACTTTCCTGACTTCCGTGGTGGGAAGTAAAAAAAAATCAGCAGTCGATAACGAAAGAGAAGAGCAGCAACAATTCTCTTCTTTATTCCAGACGGAGCTGGATAAACTCAAACAAGGCAGAAAAAGGTTGATTGACCGCCGACAGAATAAGGGTGAAGATAGCGATGAATGAATTTATAGATGTATTTTCCGGTTCAGACCCTGGCAATATATCGACCTCTGTCCGATTGATTTTGCTGCTGACCGTCTTTTCATTGGCACCGAGTATATTGATTTTGATGACATGTTTCACGAGAATCATCATCGTTCTGTCGTTTGTCAGAACTTCTCTGGCTACACAGCAGATGCCACCCAATCAAGTGCTAATCGGGCTAGCCCTGTTTTTGACATTTTTTATCATGGCGCCGACATTTCAAGAGATTAACGAGGAAGCTTTGTCTCCATTGATGAATGAAGAGATTACATTGGATGAAGCGTATGAAAATGCCAGTATGCCAATCAAAGAATTCATGGCCGGTCATACGCGACAGAAGGATTTGGCTTTGTTTATGAATTATGCTCAAATGGATCAGCCGGAAACCGTTGAGGAGATCCCGCTTACAACATTGGTGCCTGCATTTGCCATCAGTGAATTGAAAACCGCATTCCAGATGGGATTTATGATATTCGTTCCTTTTCTTGTAATCGATATGGCTGTAGCAAGTGTTTTAATGTCCATGGGTATGATGATGCTTCCACCGGTAATGATTTCTTTGCCATTTAAAATTCTGCTATTCGTCTTGGTGGATGGCTGGTACTTGATCACCCATTCTTTATTGAGCGGATTTTAACTAGGGAAAGGAGAATGATTTTATGAGCGGTGATTTTGTCATCTCCCTGGCACAGCAAGGGATATACACGATATTGATGGTAACCGGTCCATTGCTGCTTTTGGCACTGGTAGTCGGGCTTTTGGTCAGTATCTTTCAAGCAACTACTCAAATTCAAGAGCAAACACTGGCTTTTATCCCGAAAATTGTGGCGGTCCTTGTAGGACTGGTGTTTTTCGGACCCTGGATGCTGACAAGGATGGTAGAATTTGCAGCAAATATTTTCCAGAACCTGAACCAGTTCGTAGGTTGAAATAGATGTTGGATCTAATTAACTTATCCAGTGTTCCGGCTTTTTTATTGATACTAGTCAGGGTAACCTCTTTTTTTGTGACTGTTCCTATTTTTTCCTATAAAAATATTCCGGCCCATTTCAAAATAGGGAGCAGTTTCTTTTTGGCTTGGATTATGTATTATACGATATCCATACCCGATATAGCATTGGATGAAACTTTTATCTTATTAGTTTTTAAGGAAGCACTTGTCGGTTTGCTGCTTGGGTTGATGGCTTATCTTATTCTTGCGGCACTTCAAATTGCCGGTGGCTTTATCGATTTTCAGATGGGTTTCGCCATCGCGAATGTGATCGATCCGCAGACAGGGGCACAGAGTCCGTTGATCGGACAGTACTTTTATACGATTGCTTTATTGTTTCTGCTGGCTGTTAACGGTCACCATTTGTTGATAGACGGCATCTTTTACAGTTATCAAACGGTTCCGTTAGATGCTTTCATCCCTTGGGGAAACGAAGCTATTGCAGAGCTGGTTACCCAAACATTCAGCAAGATGTTCCTGATCGCTTTTCAAATGGCGATCCCAGTGGTCGGTTGTTTATTCCTGGTCGATGTTGCTCTTGGAATAATCGCCCGTACGGTTCCCCAACTCAATGTTTTTGTAGTGGGGCTTCCCTTGAAAATTCTTGTCAGTTTTATTGTCCTTTTACCTTTTCTTGGTCTGTATGTAGGATTGGTGAAAAACTTGTTTGAAACGATGCTTCAGACCATGCAAAGTCTGTTACAGCTATTCGGAGGTGCTTGAACTGGAATTAAAGCTGGATTTGCAATTTTTTGCTGGAGAAAAGACAGAAAAAGCAACCCCGAAAAAGCGTCAGGATTCAAGAAAAAAAGGACAGGTTGCTAAGAGTCAGGATGTAAACACAGCAATTTTATTGTTTTTCGTCTTTCTTCTTTTTATAGTCCTGGGCGGCTTTTTGAAAAATATTATGATGGAAATATATGAACATTCGTTTACGGAATATATCAACTGGGAGGTAACCGAAACAACCACCCACAAAGTTTTCTTGGAAACGACCATAGAAATGAGCAAAGCAATGGCCCCTGTTATGGGAATTGCTATTGTTGCTGGCCTTGCCTCCAATTTTATGCAAATAGGATTTTTATTCACTGGCGAGCCGCTTAAGCCGAAACTGAGTAAGATCAACCCGATCCAAGGTGCAAAAAAAATTTTTTCGGCACGTGCTTTGGTGGAATTAGTCAAATCTTTATTGAAAATCGTTTTTATCGGAGCGATCACTTTCGCTGTAATATGGATGCGGAAAGATGAGATGATGCAGCTTGCTGGAAAGGATGTGGACAGCTCGCTGGCGTTTTTCGGGAATACCACCGTAACTATGGGAATAGCAGCTTCGATTGCACTTTTGCTTATTGCAGTACTGGACTATGCTTATCAAAAATACGATTTTGAAAAAAGTATCCGCATGTCCAAGAATGACATAAAAGATGAACACAAGAATATTGAAGGAAATCCTTTAATCAAATCAAAAATAAAAGAAAAACAGCGGCAAATGGCCATGAGGAGAATGATGAGCGAGATACCTCAGGCGGATGTGGTCATCACCAATCCGACTCACTATGCTGTCGCGATAAAATATGATGAAACAAAAGCAGACGCTCCCTATGTCGTGGCAAAAGGGGTAGACTATGTCGCTTTTCGTATAAGGGAAATAGCTAAGGCAAACGATGTTATGTTGGTGGAAAACCGGCCATTGGCCCGTGGATTATATAAAGAAATCGAAATTGGCGACATCATCAGTGAAGAATTTTTCCAGTCTGTAGCTGAAGTGCTGGCTTATGTATATAAAATGGGACACAATGCCTCAAGTAAGTGATTTAAGGAGAGAGTTACATGGCAATCAGAGATTTATCGGTTTTATTAGGTGTCATTTTAATTATTATTATGTTGGTCATCCCTTTGCCAGGATGGCTATTAAGTATTTTCATATTATGCAATATATCCTTAGCGCTTATTGTCATATTGGTGTCCATGAATACGACAGAGGCATTGCAATTTTCAATCTTCCCGTCACTCTTGCTGCTGATGACTCTGTTCCGGCTAGGACTGAATGTATCGACAACCCGTTCCATCCTTTCTAAAGCGGATGCCGGGGGAGTCGTAGAAACGTTCGGCACGTTTGTAATTGGGGATAATCCATTAGTAGGTTTTGTAGTTTTCGCCATATTGGTGATTATCCAGTTTCTTGTCATCACGAAAGGAGCAGAGCGGGTTTCCGAAGTTGCTGCAAGGTTTACCCTCGATGCGATGCCTGGTAAACAGATGAGCATCGATGCCGACTTGAATGCGGGCATGATATCGGAGCAGCAGGCCAAGGAGCGTCGAGAAAAAATTGAGAACGAAGCGGATTTTTACGGCGCGATGGATGGTGCAAGTAAGTTCGTCAAAGGGGACGCGATTGCGGGAATCATCATTGTCTTGATCAATATTATATTCGGTCTGATCATAGGTATGGTCCAGATGGATATGAGCTTTCAAGAAGCAATCAGCACCTATATGCAGTTGACAGTAGGGGATGGCCTGGTGAGTCAAATACCGGCACTGCTTATTGCCACTGCTACCGGAATCGTGGTAACCCGAGTCGCTTCGGACGGGAACCTGGGAACAGATGTCACCACACAGCTTTTTCGGTATCCAAAATTGTTGTACATAGCAGCCGGCACCATTTTCTTCCTTGGTTTGACTCCGATCAATTTTTTGCTGACGACAATGATTGCCGGCATCCTCGTTTTTGGAGCGTACTGGCTTTCCAAGGAGTTGGAGCAGCCGGATTTGCCGACGGTCGAAGAAGAAGAGGAAGCGGACACCGATCATATGAAGTCTCCCGAAAATGTTGTCCAGCTGTTAAGTATGGACCCAATCGAGTTTGAGTTTGGTTATGCGTTGATTCCTCTAGCAGATACCAGTCAGGGAGGAGACTTACTTGACCGGGTGGTGATGATCCGGCGTCAGTTGGCAATTGAACTGGGTGTGGTCATTCCGGTAGTCAGAATCAGGGATAACATCCAACTTAACCCTAATGAGTACCGTTTGAAGGTGAAAGGGAATGAAGTGGCTACAGGCGAATTATTGCTGGATCATTATTTGGCAATGAGTCCAGGTATCGATGATGATACAATAGAAGGAATAGATACACAGGAACCTGCTTTTGGACTGCCGGCAAAATGGATAAGCGAAGAATTGAAAGACGAAGCAGAACTCTCAGGTTACACGGTTGTCGATCCGCCTTCGGTTGTTTCTACCCATATCACCGAGGTGATCAAGCAGCACGCGCATCTATTGCTTGGCAGGCAAGAAACAAAACAGCTTATCGACCACTTGAAGGAAAGTTATCCGATTTTGGTCGAGGAAGTGACACCAGAACCATTGTCTACTGGAGATATCCAAAAAGTTTTGGCTAAGCTGTTGCGTGAGAATGTTTCAATTAGAAATCTGCCGATTATTTTTGAAACACTTGCTGATTTTGGCAAGATGACTACTGATACCGAGTTGTTGGCTGAATATGCAAGACAGTCTCTTGCCTCTCAAATAACCAGTCAGTATGTCGATGAGAGTGGTATGCTTCGGGTGATTACCATTTCAAACGATGTAGAACAGGTATTGGCGGAGAATGTGCAGCAAACGGAACATGGCAGCTATTTATCATTAGATCCGGATACACAGCAGGTGATAATCCGATCTGTGACCGAACAGGTGGAACAGGCATCGCTTCGGGAAGAAACACCGATAATTTTATGTGCTCCTTCCATCAGGATGTATCTAAAGCAATTGCTCGATCGTTACTTTCCGCAGGTTATTGTGCTTTCTTATAATGAATTGGAACCAAACCTTGAAGTACAAAGCATAGGGGTGGTGAATGTCGCATGAAGGTGAAAAAGTTTACAGCACCGACAATGCCGGAAGTTATGCAGAAAGTCCGTAAAGAGCTGGGGGCCGATGCGGTCATCCTGCATTCGAAGGCGATCCATACTGGCGGGTTTTTGGGTTTGTTTAAAAAAAGGAACATAGAAGTGGTTGCCGCATTGGACAAGGAGCCGGAAAGACACAAACAAACGGATCAGCAAGCAATAAAACCGGCGGCCTCTATAAAAGAGGTGAAAGGGAAGGAATCTGATCGCGTCAAAGCAGATCAGGGCTTATTACAGGAATTGAGAGACTTGAAGAGCTTGATTGAATTGAACAGCAATACGGGAAGCTTGCCTCAATACCCTGCCGCTTACCGGTTGTTTTATGAACACTTGCTCAAACAGGATATGGAAGAAAAAACAGCTGAAAATTTGGTTTCGAGTATGTATGAGCGGAATCCAGAAGCTGGCAGGGATTCTTTTGTGGAGCTTTTGGCAGAAGAATTGGAAAGCAAATTTCAGCAAGATGCATTTGAGGGGATTTCCTACGACAAAAAATTTGTTCATTTTGTAGGACCTACCGGTGTAGGGAAAACCACCACCATTGCCAAAGTCGCAGCAAATAGTGTATTGAAAGATAACAAAAAGGTTGCCTTCATTACGACAGATACCTATCGAATTGCAGCGATCGATCAGCTGAAAACGTACTCGAGGATTTTGGATGTACCGATTGAAATAGCTTACAACCTTGATGATTATCGCTCGGCAAGAGAAAAATTCAAAGATTTTGACTTGGTGCTGGTAGATACGGCGGGCAGGAATTTCAGAGATGAAAAGTACGTAAATGAATTAGCGGAAATCATCGACTTGAACCATGATATCGATACATATCTGGTTTTATCCCTCGCTGCCAAAAGCGATGATTTGATGGAGATTTACCGGCAATTTGAAAAAGTGCCGATCAAACAATTGATTTTTACAAAGAAAGACGAAACAGCGAGTTATGGAGCGATGGCCGGCTTGACTTTGACTTCCGGCAAAGGGATCGCCTATCTCACCACCGGTCAGGATGTTCCGGATGATATCGAGTCGGTCGATGTCAAAAAACTTGCGAAGTTGATAGTTGGCGGGTTTGCCGATGTATGATCAGGCTGCTAATTTACGAAGAAAAGTAGAGGCATCGAGGAATCCAAAACAGGCAAAAACAATCGCTATCGTCAGCGGAAAAGGTGGAGTGGGTAAGTCCAACTTTGCTTTGAATTTCTGTTTGTCCCTATCCAAGAAACAAAAAAGTGTATTGTTGTTTGATCTGGACATCGGCATGGGGAATATCGATGTTCTGTTAGGAAAAACCAGCAAGCTTTCCATTGTCGATATGTTTGAAGGAAGATTGCCGATTGACGACGTCATTGAACGTATATCCGACTCTTTTGCCTATATTTCTGCTGGTTCGGGACTGATGAACATTTTTTCCATGAACGATGACCAGTTTGATTATTTTATCAGTCAATATGAAATGCTGACAGGTTTGTTCGATTTTATTGTATTCGACATGGGGGCGGGCATAACGGAAGGAAGCGCCAATTTTTTGATGGCGGCAGATGAAGCGATTGTCGTAACCACTCCTGAACCGACTTCCCTTACAGATGCTTACGCGATGATCAAACATATCACAAGGGAAGACCCGGTATTGCCGTTGTTTTTACTGATCAACCGAATTCCGAATCAGCGTGTCGGCAAACAAACTGCAGCCCGGCTTCAGCGTGTTGCTGGTCAGTTTTTAGGAAAAGAATTAGCCGTCCTCGGGATGCTGCCTGAAGATAAAGCGGTGGTCCAGGCAGTCATCAGTCAGACTCCCTTTGTAGAAAAAAGCCCAAAAACCGCTGCAGCCAAGGCTGTACGGGAGATGGCGGATTTATTTCTTGATGGTGATTTGCCGGGTGGCAGGCGAACGTCTTCTTCCTTTATCAAAAAGCTTACACATTTCATCAAAGAGAGGTAGTTAACATGAAACCGATACGGGTACTGGTGGTAGATGATTCAGCATTCATGAGAAAAATGATATCGGATATATTGAATTCCGACCCGCGATTGCAGGTGACCGGAACCGCACGTAACGGGCAGGATGCATTGGACAAGCTGGAGAATTTGGCTGTCGATGTAATTACCTTGGATATCGAAATGCCGGTTTTAGATGGAATCAGCACGTTGAAGCGGATCATGGAGAAACAGACTTTGCCTGTGGTGATGCTCTCCAGTCTTACAAGCCGGGGCGCTGACAGCACTTTGGAGGCCATGTCAATTGGCGCGGTGGACTTTATCGCCAAGCCTTCCGGTTCTATCTCCTTGGATATCAACAATGTCAGAGACGAAATCATCGACAAGGTCTACCACGCGGCTGGAGTAAGAGTAAACGACAGGAAGAGAAATGAGTTTGCAGGACGTCCTGTCACACCGCAGCCGATAAAGGTGCCAAAACAGCAGCCGCTAAAAAAGATAGTTGCAATCGGAACTTCTACAGGGGGGCCGAAAGCGTTGCATGAGGTGTTGACCCGCCTCCCGGGAAACTTTCCTGCTCCGATAGTGATTGTCCAGCATATGCCGCCTAACTTCACTAAGTCGTTGGCTAACAGGCTTGATTCCTTGTCCCAACTACATATCAAAGAAGCGGAAAACGGAGAAGTCCTGCAAAATGGCACCGCGTATATCGCACCCGGCGGGTATCAATTACGGGTGAGGCAAGTCGGAAGAACGTTGGCAGCCCATGTAACGGAGGAAGCGCCACACAAAGGACATCGGCCTTCTGTTGATATCCTGTTTGAGTCTTTGTCAAAACAAACGCTCTATAAAATGATTACAGTGGTGATGACAGGAATGGGGGCAGATGGCTCCTCTGGAATAGTCCAAATGAAAAAAGCTGCTGCCGATACGGTGGTGATCGCTGAATCCCAAACCAGCTCAGTCGTGTATGGAATGCCGCAGGCTGCTGTGAAAACAGGCTGTGTCGACAGAGTGGAAGATCTTGAGAATATTAGCAATGCTTTGGTAGACCAATTTTAGGCAAATGGGGGAATGAACCATGGAAACGAATGAATATTTAGAGGTATTTATTGATGAAAGCAAGGAGCATATCCAGTCTTTGAATGACCACTTACTGGAACTGGAAAAAAATCCTTCCGATTTGACGATGGTCAATGAGATTTTCCGATCCGCCCATACGTTGAAAGGAATGTCGGCAACTATGGGATACCAGGATTTAGCAGATCTGACCCACAAAATGGAGAATGTACTTGATGCCGTGCGCAATCACCAGTTGACAGTCACTACGGAAATCCTGGATATCGTTTTCGAAGCGGTGGACCAACTGGAGGAAATGGTCCTCGACATTGCTTCCGGAGGTGAGGGAAGCAAAGATGTCGCACGATTGGTTGAGCAATTGAATGCCATAGAACGAGGCGAGTCCATCCCGGAAGACAGCAGCAAGGCCGCTGTACCAGCTTCGGAACCCGTCCAAAATTCCTCTGCGTCCGATTTGGCTTCCACCCTTGATGAATTTGAGTTGACTGTCTTGAGGGAATCAAATGACCAAGGCTATAAAAACCTGGAGTTACATATAACATTACGAGAGGATTGCCTGCTTAAAGCTGCAAGAGTTTTCATGGTTTTCGAAATCCTCGAGCAATCAGGTGAAGTCATCAAATCGGATCCAACTGTCCAGGACCTAGAGGAAGAATTGTTTGAACAATCCTTTACCGTTTTGTTGGTGACTAAAGAAAAAGCGGAAGAAATAGAGAAGAAAGTGATGAAGGTATCCGAAATAGAATCGGTGAAAGTGCAAAAATTTTCCATCGATCAACGATCCGGTAAATCCGACAGCCCCGTGGATACACAAGAAGCAGCGGAGGGAAGCGGAGCGACAGCAGTAGCAGAGGCACCTGCCAAGCAGGAAAAAGATACTGCGAAAAAAGCGCCGGTGAGCAACAAGACAATCAGAGTAAATATCGATCGGTTGGACGCTCTTATGAATTTGTTCGAAGAGTTGGTCATCGACCGCGGACGACTGGAACAGATTGCGGACAGTTTAAAGCATGTAGAACTGCAAGAAACAGTCGAACGGATGACCAGGATATCCGGAGACTTGCAAAATATCATTTTGAACATGCGGATGGTTCCAATCGATCAAGTATTCAATCGATTTCCGCGTATGGTGCGGCAGCTTGCGAAAGACTTAGGGAAACAAATCAATCTGGAAATCGAGGGTGCTGAAACAGAACTGGATCGAACGGTGATAGATGAAATCGGTGATCCACTTGTCCATTTGATTCGGAATGCTCTTGATCATGGTGTTGAGTTACCGGACATAAGAGAGCAAAAAGGCAAACCGCGGGAAGGTTCTTTGAAGCTGAACGCGTATCATAGCGGCAACCATGTGTTTATCGAAATCAGTGACGACGGAGCCGGCATCAATCGTGAAAAAGTGATAAACAAAGCAGTGTCCAATGGTGTCATCACCAACGACCAGGCCGAAAATTTAACAGAAAAACAAGTATATCAGTTAATCATGGAAAGCGGATTTTCCACCGCAGACAAAATTTCAGATGTATCGGGCCGGGGAGTAGGATTGGATGTTGTCAAGAATACGATTGAATCTTTAGGCGGCAATATTACAATCGATTCAGGACTTGACAAAGGATCTGTTTTCTCTATCCAGCTTCCGCTCACATTATCGATAATTTCCGTCATGCTGGTAGAAATCAAAGAAGAAAAATATGCAGTACCTTTGTCTTCGATCATCGAAACTGCTGTAATTAAGAAATCGAATATCATGTCGGCCCATAATAAAAAAGTGATTGATTTCCGGGGCAATGTTGTTCCACTTATCGATTTGCAGGACGTCTTTGAAGTGCCTGGAGAAAAGCTCGATGATGAATACAGCTCCGTAGTAATCATCAGAAAAGGCGAAAAGATGGCCGGTCTTATTGTCGATACCTTCATCGGCCAACAAGAGGTCGTTTTGAAATCGCTCGGAAATTATTTGACCGATGTATTTGCCATCTCGGGAGCAACCATTCTGGGGGATGGTCAAGTTGCGTTGATTATCGATAGTAACTCGTTGATTGTTTAATTAAGTAAATGCCGTTTCATCAAAAATAAAGAATCAATATGAGGAGGACGTAGGAATGCCACAAGATAATAAACAGGATATTAAGGCGATAATTTTCCAGCTGAACGAAGAGGAATTTGCGATTTCCGTACAGCAAGTCAGCGGAATTGAAAGGATGCAGCATATCACCAGAGTTCCACAAACTGCATCTTTTGTAAAAGGTGTTATCAATTTGCGCGGGGTGGTCACCCCGATCATCGATTTACGGAAACGCTTCGGGCTTGACGCAGCAGAATTTACTGACAGTACCCGTATGATCATTGTATATATGGAGGATATGGAAGTTGGATTAATCGTTGATGCAGCGTACGATGTCATCGATATACCACAGGATGCGGTTGAACCGGCACCGGAGGTAGTGGGCGCCGTCGATGTGGATTATATCGAAGGAGTTGCTAAACTGGAAGACAGATTGTTGATTTTATTGAATCTGAATAATGTTTTAACCGATGATGAAGTCCAGGCGTTGAAAACTGTTGAAGGATAAACAGCCATGTCATTTATTGAAAAATTATCAACCTATCAACTTGATACTTTAAAAGAAATCGGAAATATAGGAGCCGGAAATGCTGCCACGGCTCTGTCAAAGCTGCTTAATCGCAAAATTGATATGCAGACGCCAGCTGTCCGGATTGCCAGTTTCGATGAAACAATGGAATTGGTAGGGGGGGCAGAGAAAGTCATTGTTTCTGTTTTCCTTCGGATCGAGGGAGAAGCGCCCGGCAGCATGTTCTATCTGTTTTCGCCTGAACAAGCAGAACAATTTGTACATCACATAACCGGCAATGATGAATTTTCGTTTGCCAATCCGCCATATCCGGATATGGGGTTATCGATTTTGCACGAAATAGGAAATATCTTGTCCGGCTCCTATTTGACTGCTCTTTCCGATTTTACCAAAATTAACATGCAACCTTCAGTGCCCTCATTGTCGATGGATATGGCTGGGGCGATTATTTCGGAAGGATTGATGGAGCTTTCCAGAGAAAGCGATCATGCCATCATTATCGATACAATGATACAGGAACCGGAAAGTGACAAAGAAGACATTGAAGGACATTTCTTTTTGCTTCCCGATCCGGAATCTTTCGAGCGAATATTCAAGGCCCTGGGAGTCAATGATCAATGAATGCCACCAATCAAATAATCAAAGTAGGTATAGCGGATTTGAAAATCGCCAATGCTCCGGATTCTCTCCGGACGACGGGATTGGGTTCTTGTGTAGGAGTAGTCGTTTACGACCTCTCAATCAAGCTTGCGGGCATGGCGCACGTCATGTTGCCTGATTCCACCATGTCCAGGAACGGTGAATTGAATGAAATGAAATTCGCTGATACGGCAATCGATTTGCTGATCAAGCAACTTTTGGACAAAGGGGCCCGCCGGTATGCTTTGAAGTCGAAAATAGCTGGCGGTGCGCAAATGTTTACGTTCAGTACTTCCAGTGACATGATGCGGGTCGGCAATCGGAATGTGGAGGCTGTTACTGAACGGTTGAAACATCATCGAGTTTCGATAACTGCACAGGATGTCGGTGGAAATAACGGGAGAACGATAGAATTTTCCCCGGAAAGCGGTATTTTGAAAATCAGGACTGTCAATATGGGAGAATCAGAGATATAAGACACATTACTGTATTTCTTTTCAGGAACAGAATGATAATGTGAGGAGGATAACCATGTCCAAACAAACATCTCCTCTAGAAGAGCAATTGTGGGACAATTGGATGAGAACAAAAAGTAGTGAAACGGCCGACGAACTAATAAAAAAATATATCTATTTAGTGAACTTCCATGTCAGCCGGATATCCACCCATCTACCTGGCAGTGTCAGTAAAGATGATTTGAAAAGCCTTGGTATGATGGGGTTGTTCGATGCTCTAAAAAAATTCGAACCTGAACGCGATTTGAAGTTCGATACCTATGCTTCGTTCAGGATCCGTGGAATGATACTGGATGGTTTGCGCAAAGAGGATTGGCTGCCGCGCTCCGTAAGGGATAAAGCAAAACAAGTCGAACAAGCTGCACAGATGCTGGAGCAATCCTTTCAACGGCCGCCAAGTTCAAAAGAGATCGCCGATTATTTGGGGTTGTCAGTGTTGGAAGTGGAAGAGGCTGTCAAGGACTCTTTGTTTGCCAATGTTCTATCTATGGAAGATAAACCAAAAGATGGCGCTGGCGATCATAAAGAAGGAATTGGCTATACATTGCCGGATAATCATTCATCCACACCGGAACAGCGCCTTATTAAGCAAGAAGATTACGCGGAATTGGAAGCCGGCATCAGAGAGTTGAACGAAAATGAACAGATGGTGGTCAGTTTGTTTTATAAGGAAGAATTGACCCTTACAGAGATCGGCCAGGTCCTCGGTCTTACGACTTCGAGAATTTCACAGATCCACCGCAAGGCGATTTTCAAATTGAAAAACTCTCTGAATAAACTTAGCCAGTGATCGCTGGCGTTTTTCACACAAAATAAATGATTGACCTTCGGCTGGACATGCAGCAGGAGATTTGCACCTGGAAGGAGAACTATTTACAGAGGGCTGGGCAATGTTGGTTGTCACCATTCCTGATATGGAAAGGATGCCTTTACTAAAAAGTGTCCTCGGAGAAAACATGATACAAATGCACATGTACTGTCTCGGGGGAATTCGAAGGGTGCGGGGAGATGAGCTGGAAATCGGTGGAAATGCAAGTGGCACTTCCGAGAGTCCAGGATGCAGCGAAGATGCAGGAACAATTACAGCAGCGGGGCCAGCAAACGCAAGAATTACTTGCTGCGGCACAAAAGAACCTGGAAGAAGTCAAGCGGAAGCAGGTCAATCATTCCGTGAACAAAGCGGATGTAAACAACAAAGCGAAAAAGGAAAAACAATTTAACTCAAGGAATGATCAAGAAAAGAAAAAAACCGACGAGGATAAAACAGGCAACGATCATCCATTCCTCGGGCGGAAAATCGATTTCAGTGGTTAGGGGATTTACATGCTGACTTTTTTACTGTTTATCAGTTTACTATTGCACATATTCACATTCATTGCGATTCGGTTACTGTTCCAAAAGTTGCAGCAAAATGGCTATGCAGGACAGGAGAAGACTGATACCCTTCAACAAACGGAGGAAATCTTAAGCGCTTTTTTGCACGAAATAAGAGAAGAGAACGACCGTCTGTTGAAAGGATTGGATCAAAATCCATCCACTTATAAGCAATCTGTTCCGAAAGATGAGGAGGTTGTTCCTGTATCTAATAAGACAGAACGGGTCCAACCATATAAACCAAGCCACAGAAAGCCTCATACCTCCACAACGGCAGATCATCCGGAATATGTTCCGCCAATTCCCGAGGTACAGCAGGATACGATAGAAGAATCAGTAACGGCGAAAGTATATTCATTATACGACCAAGGATATACAGTCGATGAAATCGCCAAAAAGCTTGACAAAGGAAAAACAGAAGTCGAACTAATGGTAAAATTTCATCGAAAAAACTGATATTATGCTTGATTGCAGAAAACCCATGTGGTATATTTACTTTTGGTGTTAATACACACGCTTGTAGATTTGAACAGGAGGTGCTGGCCAATCGGTTAGTTCCTGCTCAAAGAGGACGCAGGCGGAGGATCAAAAAACCATTTTAGGAGGAATTTTTCATGGCAGTTATTTCAATGAAACAACTACTTGAAGCTGGTGTTCATTTTGGACATCAGACGCGCCGTTGGAATCCGAAGATGAAGAAATATATCTTCACAGAGCGTAACGGCATCTACATCATCGACCTGCAAAAAACCGTTAAGAAGGTTGATGAAGCTTATCAATACGTTAAAGATATTGCTGCAGACGGCGGCTCTGTCCTTTTCGTAGGTACTAAAAAACAAGCACAGGAATCAGTTCGTGACGAAGCTACTCGTTCTGGCATGTACTATGTCAACCAACGCTGGTTGGGCGGCACGCTTACTAACTTCCAGACAATCCGCAAACGGATCAATCGTCTGAAGGACATCGAGCGCATGGAAGAAGACGGCACTTTCGATGTACTTCCTAAAAAAGAAGTAGTAGGATTGCTTAAAGAAAAAGAACGACTAGTCAAGTTCCTTGGCGGAATCAAAGAGATGAACAAACTTCCGGATGCATTGTTCATTATCGATCCTCGCAAAGAGCGTATTGCTGTGGCCGAGGCTCATAAATTGAACATTCCTATTATCGGAATTGTAGATACAAACTGTGATCCTGATGAAATTGACTATGTTATTCCGGCTAACGATGATGCTATCCGGGCTGTGAAACTTCTTACTTCTAAAATGGCGGATGCCATTCTGGAAGCAAAGCAGGGAGAAGAGGAAGTAGAAGCGGAAGCCGAAGCTGAAACCGAAGAAACTGCAACAGAGGAAGCAGCACAAGAGTAAGAAAAGGTTTGTGGGTGATAAGGGGGGGACCTTTTATCACCTTTTTTTAAGAGTTAAGTAAATATGGATTTCAGAGACGTCTAGCTTCAGCGCCTACCTCTCGATCTCTTAATTCAACCCTCTCTGTGGCAAAGAAAGCCACGCCGGGGCTTGTCTTAAACTTGTCGGAGGTGAGCAAGGCGGCTGCGCTTTTCTTAAGAGTCTGGATAAATACCAGGAAGTGGATGTTCCTGGTCTATCATAAGGAGGAATTTTTTATGGCTGTAACTGCAAAAATGGTAAAAGAACTTCGTGAAAAAACTGGTGCAGGAATGATGGACTGTAAGAAAGCTTTGCAAGAAACGGACGGCGATCTTGAAAAAGCGGTCGATTATCTTCGTGAAAAAGGTATTTCAAAGGCTGCCAAAAAAGCCGACCGAATTGCAGCAGAAGGTTCTGCCCACATTGAAGTGCAAGGCAACCAGGCTGTGATCCTTGAAGTGAACTGCGAAACCGACTTCGTCACCAAGAACGACCAGTTCAAGAATTTGCTCTCCGAGTTGGCGAAGCATCTGTTGGAGCAACAACCAGAATCCGTCGAAGCTGCTTTGGAACAAAAACTTCACGGTGAAGGGGAAACTGTTCAGGAATATATCAATTCCAACATTGCCAAAATCGGAGAAAAGCTATCTCTTCGTCGTTTTACCCTAGCTGAAAAAACAGATAACGATGCCTTCGGTGCTTACACGCATATGGGAGGAAGCATTGGTGTTTTAGTCGTTGCTGAAGGAACTACCGACGAAGCGGTTGCTAAAGATGTCGCGATGCATATTGCCGCAGTGAACCCTCGTTATGTTTCAAGAGACGAAGTTTCTGCTGAAGAAGTGGAAAAAGAACGCGAGGTATTGAAGACGCAAGCATTGAACGAAGGAAAGCCAGAGCATATTGTCGAAAAAATGGTAGAAGGCCGTCTCGGAAAGTTTTTCGAAGAAATCTGCCTGCTTGAGCAAAGCTTTGTAAAAGATCCAGATCAAAAAGTGAAAAAATACGTTGAAGATAAAGGTGCTTCTGTCAAAGGATTCATCCGTTATCAAGTTGGCGAAGGCATGGAGAAGCGTGAAGACAACTTTGCCGAAGAGGTAATGAGCCAAGTGAAAAAATAATGATGTAAGGGACGGGGGGACACTTAGTGTTCCCTCTTTCCGCATCGGATTGACAGAAACCAGTCTGCAACTTGCCCTGGGCGCTTGTTGCTTGTTTTCAGCGAACTTTCATTTTAAAATAAATACATATTACTGGAGGTAACCTATGACTACAGCTCGCTACCGTAGAATTGTTTTGAAACTAAGCGGAGAAGCTCTCAGCGGTGAACAGGGATACGGAATCGAACCAAAAATCATCCAATCAATAGCAGATCAAGTGAAGGAAGTTGCAGAACTTGGCGTAGAAGTAGCTGTTGTTGTCGGAGGAGGCAACATCTGGAGAGGCAAAGTCGGCAGCGAGATGGGAATGGACCGCGCTAATGCCGATTACATGGGTATGTTGGCGACGGTGATGAATTCCCTTGCATTACAGGACAGCCTGGAGAATTTCGGAATCCCGACGCGTGTTCAAACCTCAATTGAGATGAGGCAGGTGGCGGAACCGTATATTCGGAGAAAGGCTATTCGTCATCTTGAAAAAAAACGGGTAGTCATTTTTGCTGCTGGTACAGGCAATCCTTATTTCTCCACTGATACCACAGCTGCACTCAGAGCTGCCGAAGTGGAGGCAGATGTCATTTTGATGGCTAAAAACAACGTGGACGGAGTCTATACTGCCGATCCAAAGGTTGACCAAACGGCACGCAAATATGAAGAGCTCACTTATCTGGAAATTCTGAATGAGGGACTGGGAGTGATGGATTCGACAGCTTCCACTTTATGTATGGACAACGATATTCCGCTGCTGGTTTTTTCGATCATGGAAGAAGGGAATATCAAAAAAGCCGTGTTAGGTGAAAAAATCGGAACTATAATAAGGGGGAAATAACATGACTCAAGCTATTATCAAAGACACAAATGACAAAATGACACAAGCAGTACAAGCTTTTTCCAAAAACCTTGCAACTGTTCGGGCCGGGAGGGCGAATCCTTCTTTGTTGGACAGTGTCTATGTCGACTATTATGGAGCCAATACACCGCTCAACCAGCTTGCGACTGTTTCGGCTCCTGAAGCGCGCCTGCTGGTCATAACGCCTTTTGACAAATCTGCCACTGCAAATATCGAAAAAGGGATTCAAAAAGCAGATTTAGGTCTTTCACCTTCAAGTGATGGAAATGTGATCCGCATTAATATTCCTGCTTTGACAGAAGAACGCCGCAAAGATTTAGTCAAGGTCGTAGGAAAGTATAGTGAAGAAGCAAAGGTTCAAGTCCGTAATATCCGCCGTGACTCCAATGATCAACTGAAGAAGGCAGAAAAGAACGGGGATTTGACAGAAGACGATTTAAGGGACTTTCAAGATGATGTCCAGAAAGCTACTGACAAACATATCGCCGATATTGATTCCCTTGCCAAGGAAAAAGAAAAAGAAATTATGGAAGTTTGACCGCATAACATGTAAAATAATAAGTAGAAAAGACCCTCTTTACTTAAGGGGGTTTTTGCACGTTAAGGAAAATACAGCTAAACCCTTAGCGTGATGCCCTGCCCGGTCAGAGCAAAAAGGAATGTAAGGCCATGATGGAGGATTACAATGCCAATCAAACTTCCCTTTCTAAGCAAGAAAAAGAAATATAAACAAAATGAGCAACCCTCATTGAATAAAGACACGATGCCGAAACACGTAGCGATCATTATGGATGGCAATGGACGTTGGGCGAAAAAAAGAGGCATGCCCAGAGTTGCCGGTCATAAGGAAGGCATGAGTAATGTGAAGAAAATCGTGTCGGCTGCATCCGGCTATCATTTGGATGTATTGACCTTGTACGCTTTTTCCACAGAAAATTGGCGTCGCCCCAAAACAGAAGTCGATTACCTGATGAAACTGCCGATGGAATTTTTGAATACATATTTACCGGAACTCGTCGAGAAAAATGTCAAAGTACAAACAATCGGCAGGTTTGACGGTCTGCCAAAGCATACACGGGACGCAGTCCAAAAGGCAAAGGAGCAAACAAAGGACAATACTGGATTAATCTTGAATATAGCATTAAACTATGGTAGTAGAAATGAAATCATGGAGGCGATGAAATGCTTCCTGGAAGAAGTCCAGGCAGGGAAAAAGTCAGTGGAAGACATCAGTGAAGATACTTTTTCCGAATACTTGCACACAAACAATCTGCCGGATCCTGACCTGCTGATTCGCACCAGCGGCGAACAAAGGCTCAGTAATTTTCTATTGTGGCAGTCTGCGTATACAGAGTTATGGTTTACAGATGTCCTGTGGCCGGATTTTGACGAGCAGCTGTTTGACAAAGCTTTGAGTGACTATCAAAAGAGAAAACGCCGCTATGGTGGGATATAAGGTGATGAGAGATAAATGAAATTAAGAATAATTACCGCTTTGGTTGCAATCGTATTGTTTTTTCCCATTGTTTTTTATGGAGGATGGGGATTCAAGGCACTTGTGTATTTGATTGCAACCATCGGCCTTCTGGAACTGATTAAAATGAGAATGACCATAAACTATGTAGTGCCCTTTGCGATTACCATTTTGCTTTTATGGGGACTGCTAATCCCTGTAACCGGACAGGAACTCATGGATGTATTGTCCACTACCAAAGCTGAAATAACGCTGATAGGCGTCCTGCTTCTGTTGTCATATACCGTATTGGTCAAAAATAAATTCACATTCGAAGATGCAGGGTTCTTAGTGTTATCGGCCATTTATATCGGTACAGGCTTTTATTATTTCATGAATGCAAGAGATGCAGGTGCAGTTTTTATCTTTTATGGCATCATCGTTGTGTTGGCTACCGATACAGGGGCGTATTTTTTTGGACGAGCCTTTGGAAAGAAAAAACTTTGGCCGCAAATCAGCCCGAATAAAACAGTGGAAGGTGCAATCGGGGGAGTTTTGCTCGCTTGTGTCATCGCCGTTCTTTTCGACTGGTTGTTCCCGCTCCCGCATTCTTTACCGATCATCATTTTGGTGACCATCATAGCGTCGGCAGCAGGTCAGATCGGAGACTTGGTCGAATCAGCTTTTAAAAGGCATTACGATGTGAAGGATTCTGGAAAAATCCTTCCGGGACACGGTGGGATACTCGACCGGTTCGATAGCTGGCTGTTTATTTTCCCGGTGTTGCATTTCATTCATTTTATTTCCTGACCAGGAATAGATATAGGAGCGTGTCACATGAAAAATATAACACTTTTAGGGGCAACTGGCTCCATTGGAATCCAGACCCTTGATGTTATCAGGGACCACCCTGATGCCTTTTCCTTGTTTGCGATGGGATTTGGTGAAAACCTTGATAAGGCTATACCGATTATTAAAGAGTTCAATCCGCGAATCGTAGTGGTCGGGACCGACAACACCAAACGGCGATTGCAAGATATCTTCCCCGAGCTCGAGGTGGTAGCCGGGAAAGAGGGATTAGTAACGATAAGCACGGCAGATGAAACGGATATCGTCGTCAACGCCGTTATGGGAAGTGTTGGATTGCAGGCTACATTGCAAGCGATTGAGCATCGTAAACAAATAGCTTTGGCCAATAAAGAAACATTGGTCACGGCAGGACATCTTGTCATGGAGAAAGCCGAACAATATGGTGTGCGGCTTCTTCCGGTGGACAGTGAACATTCGGCGATTTTTCAATGTTTGAACGGAGAGAACGAAAAGCAGTTGAATCGGCTTATCTTAACTGCATCAGGCGGAAGTTTCCGCGACAAAACGCGGGAAGACTTAGTCGGGGTTACGAGGGAAGACGCACTAAAACATCCCAATTGGAATATGGGAGCAAAAATCACCATTGACTCGGCAACCATGATGAATAAAGGGCTGGAGGTCATTGAAGCCCACTGGTTGTTCGATGTACCCTACGATAAAATAGATGTTATCATGCATAAAGAAAGTGTCATCCATTCGATGGTTGAATTTGCTGATAATAGTGTGATTGCTCAATTAGGCACTCCGGACATGCGCGTCCCGATTCAATATGCACTGAATTATCCTGACAGGCTTGAATTATCAGGGACAAAAAGGTTAGACTTAATTGAAGTAGGAAAGCTGCATTTTTCAGAAATGGATCAGAATAGGTTCCCCTGCTTGAAAATGGCTTATGAAGCCGGTAAAGAAGGAGGAACGATGACCACCGTCCTAAATGCAGCAAATGAAGCTGCAGTACAGTTGTTTTTGCAAGATCAAATATCTTTTTTGCAAATAGAAGAGTTGATCAAAAGAGCACTGGATGCACATCAATCCATTAAACAGCCTGATTTGCAGACTATTTTGGAAGTGGATAGCCAGACAAGATCACAGGTGTTATCCTATTTAGATTAAAGGAAGGTGCATCAGTTGAATACTATTATTGCATTCATTCTAATGTTTGGCCTGCTTGTGTTCGTTCATGAGTTTGGACATTTTATTTTCGCCAAACGGGCAGGAATGCTTGTTAGGGAATTCGCCATAGGGTTCGGTCCTAAAATTTTTTCAAATAAAAAGAACGAAACCCTCTATACCATCCGGCTGCTGCCGATCGGTGGTTATGTCCGTGTAGCAGGCGAAGACCCGGAAATCATAGAATTGAAGCCGGGTCAGCATATAGGATTAGAGTTCAATCCTGGGGGAACGGTAAGCAAAATCATTGTAAACAACAAGTCCAAGCACCCGGATGCCAGAGTGATTGAAGTAGAGCATGCGGACTTGGATCATCGGCTTATCATCGAAGGTTATGAAATCGACGAAGAGGAAAAACTGTCTTTTTCAATTGATCCAAAAGCTGGTTTCGTGATGGATGAGGTGGAAACACAAATCGCGCCATATGACAGACAATTTGCTTCAAAGACGAAATTGCAGCGGGCGATGCAGCTATTTGCCGGTCCGATGATGAATTTTCTGCTTGCTGCCGTCATTTTTTTCTTGCTGGGAATGTTGAACGGTGTGCCTGCCGATCGGGCTATTATCGGCAATGTCGTATCCGACAGTCCGGCTGAGGAAGCAGGCTTTCAAAATGGAGACGAGGTCATCCGCATCGGGGATACGTCTATATCTACCTGGGAAGAGTTCACAGAAATCGTTCGGGCTCACCCGGAAGAAGAACTGGACATGACGGTGGAAAGAGACAATGAGCAAGTAGATGTCCAGGTAGTACCGAAGAGCAATGTGGCTCAGGACCAAGAAATTGGCCAGATCGGGGTCCAGGCTGCTACGGAAAAATCAGTATTAAAGGCAATTCCATACAGTATCAATCAGACATACGAGTGGATAAAACTGATTCTTGTAAATCTAAGTATGCTTGTTACCGGACAGTTTTCTCTCGACATGCTGTCTGGTCCGGTAGGCATCTATGATGCCACCGATCAAGTAGTCCAAACAGGGATGCTCAATTTGCTGATGTGGACATCGGCTTTAAGCATCAACCTTGGGATCATTAATCTTTTGCCCTTGCCTGCTCTTGACGGAGGTAGGCTGCTGTTTGTCGGAATCGAGGCGGTCAGAGGTAAACCGATAGATCCGCAAAAAGAAGGCGTTGTCCACTTTATCGGTTTTGCATTGTTAATGCTGCTCATGATAGTGGTAACTTGGAATGATATTCAGCGGTTGTTCTTGTGATAGCACGATTTGACTATCTTTCGAAAAGCGTGCTTTTCCGTAGTCTTCTACGGCGATTTGTTTATTGAACGAATCCACCATTTTTTGAAAGCCAGCCTTTCCGTAAAGGCTGGTCTTTCGGAGTTGGTTAGGTTTTTATTATGACGGAAGAAAATTGAGGTGACATACATATGAGACAAAGTAACATGCTGATTCCGACACTTAAAGAAGTCCCCGCTGATGCGGAAATCAAAAGCCATCAATTGTTGGTCCGCGGAGGGTTCATACGTCAAATAGCTTCAGGGGTGTACAGCTTTTTGCCAATGGGCCAACGAGTGCTTCGCAAGGTAGAAACAATCATAAGACAAGAAATGGATAACATCGGTGCCAATGAAATGATCATGCCTTCGATGCAGCCCGCTGAACTTTGGAAAGAAACAGGAAGATGGAATAATTTTGGCCCGGAGTTAATGCGGTTGAATGATCGTCACGACCGGGAATTCGCTTTGGGCGCGACACATGAAGAAGTCATAACAAGTCTCATCAGGGATGAGGTGAAGAGTTATAAACGACTCCCGTTAACCGTTTATCAAATCCAAACGAAATTCAGAGATGAAAAACGTCCCCGATTCGGATTGATGAGAGGCAGAGAATTTGTCATGAAGGATGCCTATTCGTTTCATGATTCCTTCGATAGCCTTGACCAGGTATATGACAAGATGTACCGAGCGTACGAGAATATATTCCGTCGGTGCGGGTTGAATTTCCGGGCTGTAATCGCTGATTCAGGAGCAATGGGTGGCAAAGACACACATGAATTCATGGTATTGTCAGAAGTGGGCGAGGATACAATCGCCTATTCAGACACCTCCGAATATGCTGCCAACATCGAAATGACTCCTGTCATCACGCCACACCAAACGGCACAGGATGAATTAAAAGATTTGCAGGAAGTAGCAACTCCAGGTAAAAAAACGATGCAGGAAGTAGCCGACTTTCTAGAACATCCGCTTGATAAAGGACTTAAGGCATTGATGTTCAAAGTCGACGGAAATTTGGTATTGGTTGTTACCAGGGGTGATCATGAAGTAAATGACATTAAGTTAAAGAACCTATACAAAGCTGAGACAGTCGAACTTGCGACAGAAGAAGAAACAAAAGCTGCTCTTGGTGCCGGGTTTGGATCATTGGGACCGGTCGGGGTGCCGGACGATGTGGATGTTGTCGCCGACCAGGCGGTAAAAAGTGCCGTCAATGTTACCTGTGGGGCAAATAAAGATGGATATCACTATCTCAATGTCAATCCGGACCGCGACTTTAAAGTTGACACCTATGCCGACCTTCGTTTTATTCAACAAGGCGATCCTTCCCCTGATGGCAAGGGAACCATCCAATTCGCTCGCGGAATCGAGGTGGGACACGTTTTTAAACTGGGAAGTATCTATGCCGAACGAATGGGCGCTACGGTGTTGGATGAACAGGGGAAAGCCAAAACGATGAATATGGGCTGCTATGGTATTGGCGTATCTCGCACAGTTGCTGCCATAGTAGAACAGTATCATGATGATAGAGGCATTACCTGGCCGGCCCATTTAGCTCCATTCCAAGTGCATCTGCTGGCTTTGAATATGAAAAAAACGGAGCAAAAGCTATTGGCCGAAAAAATATACGATTCCTTGAAGACGGCCGGAGTTGAAGTGCTCTTTGATGATCGTGCGGAAAGGGCGGGCGTCAAATTTGCCGATAGTGATTTAATTGGTGTTCCCCTCAGAATAACTGTAGGTAAGCGTGCTGGAGAAGGATATGTAGAACTTAAACAACGGGCTACAGGAGAACAAACAGAAATTCATGAGTCGGAATTGTCGGGACAATTGAATAACTTGGTCTGATTGGCAATCAAAACCCTTGTCTGTTTTCTAATGACAAGGGTTTTCTAAAGTAGTAAAATTGTAAAATAAGAGCTTTTTCAGCCTGCATGCAGGTCGGAGAAGACGGGCCATGCTGCTGAATCAAATTAGATGGTCGCAAATGGGGAGGAAGAAAAATGGACATATCAGGTAAAGAAAAGCTTGGTTTACTGTTGAAGCAAATCGATATGCCCGACGAGTTAATCCAACAGCATTTTCAGGATGGTTATCTAGCTAAATTGGAAGTCCATACAAAGCAAAAGCAATGGCATTTTCATATAAATGTACCACGAATTTTACCACCTTCTGTCTATCAGTTGTTCACCGCAAAATTGCAGGAAGCTTTTTCTCAAATTGCAGCGATCAAATGGACGATTTATGCAGAAAACAAAGCTTTGTCAGATACTGATGTTTGTACTTACTGGAAACATTTTGTTCATTCACTTACAGATTTATCCCCGGCTTACCGGGACCTGGTTCATGAACAAGTGCCAAAAGTGAACGGTAATAAGATTATGTTAACTTCGCGGAATGAAGCAGAAGCCAACGCCCTTCGAAAAAGATTGGAGCCCGGCTTCCAAGGATACTGTCAAACAATCGGAGCAATGAATTATTTTTTGACGGTCGAAGTCGGAGACGAACAGGAGAACATACAAAAATTCAGAGAACAAAAAGCAAAGGAAGATCAGCAGCTTGTTCAGAAGGCTGTGAAGGACAAGCAGGAAAGAGAGAAGCAAAAAGCCGAAGGTGCCTTTGAAGGACCGCTGACCATCGGTTACAGAATCCAGGATGAAATCGTTCCGATGGAAAATATCGTGGAAGAAGAGCGGAAAATGGCAGTGCAGGGGTATGTGTTCAGTTCTGAAGTCAGAGAACTTCGGTCAGGTAGACATTTGTTGATCGCAAAGGTAACGGATTATACGGACTCCTTCCAGTTAAAGATGTTTTCCAAAGGGGATCAGGACGCTGAGAAATTTGCCAAATTAAAACAGGGTATGTGGATAAAAGCACGAGGAAGCATTCAAACAGATAATTTCACCAATGAATTGACGATGATGGTCCAAGATATCAACGAAGTGAAAGCAGAAAAGAGAAACGACAATGCCCCTGAAGGGGAAAAACGAGTAGAATTACATGCTCATACTGCGATGAGTCAAATGGATGCTGTTGTTTCGGCTGGCAGGCTGGTACAGCAAGCCGCAGAGTGGAAGCATCCCGCGGTTGCGATTACAGACCATGCTGTCGTCCAGTCCTATCCGGAAGCCTATGCGGCGGGGCAAAAACATGGAGTGAAGGTCATATATGGATTGGAAGCAAATATTGTCGATGACGGTGTGCCGATTGCATATAATGAAGCGGACTTAAATTTGGAGGACGCTGTTTATGTCGTATTTGACGTAGAGACAACCGGTTTATCAGCAGTTTATGATACGATCATCGAACTGGCGGCCGTTAAGGTGCAAGGCGGGGAAATCATTGATCGTTTTGAAGCCTTTGCCAATCCGCACCACCCTTTGTCACAGACGACAATTGATTTGACTGGCATTACCGATGATATGGTAAAAGACGCACCGGATGTCGGAGAGGTATTGAAGAATTTTCATGAATGGATGGGTGATGGAGTGTTGGTTGCCCACAATGCGAGCTTCGATATGGGATTTTTGAATGAAGGACTTAAGAAAATCGGTTTTGAAAAAGCAGAAAACCCGGTGATCGATACGTTAGAGCTTGCCCGTTTTCTGTATCCGTCCTTGAAAAACCATCGATTGAATACGTTATGTAAAATGCTTGATATCGAGCTGACTCAACACCATCGCGCGATATATGACGCCGAGGCAACAGGGTATATGCTTTGGAAACTGATAAAACAAGCATTCCAAAAAAATATCGTCAACCACAATCAATTCAATCAGCATATGGGAGAAGGAAACGCCTATCAGAGATCAAGACCATTTCATGCCACATTGCTGGCAATGAACCCGGAGGGCTTGAAAAACATTTATAAACTGGTATCCGTGTCTCATGTCGATTATTTTTACAGAGTACCGCGTATTCCCCGCTCTCAATTACAAAAGCTGAGAGAAGGTATACTGGTTGGCTCCGGGTGTGATAAAGGGGAAGTATTTGAAACGATGATGCAAAAATCCAAGGAAGAAGCAGAAAAAGCTGCTGATTTCTATGATTTCATTGAAATACAGCCGCCTTCAAATTACTACCATTTGATTGAAAAAGAGTTGGTCGGAAATGAAGCGCAATTATATGACATCTTGAAAAATTTAGTCGAGTTGGCAGACGGTATGGGGAAGAAGGCCGTTGCTACAGGCAATACGCATTACATTGACCCGCATGAAAAACTGTACAGACAAATCCTGATTTCAAGCCAGAACGGTAACCCATTGAGCCGTCAGACATTGCCGGATGTCCATTTCCGGACAACGGAGGAAATGATCGATTGTTTTTCCTTCCTGGGCGAAGGGAAAGCAAAGGAAGTCGTTGTCGACAACAGCCAGTATATAAATGATCTAATTGAAGAAGTCTCTCCCGTCAAAGAAGACTTGTACACACCGAACATCGATGGTGCAGAAGAAGAAATCAGGGAAATGAGCTATAGCATGGCGAAAAGCATCTATGGCGAAGAGCTTCCGGAAATAGTGGTCAACCGGATTGAAAAAGAATTAGAAAGTATTATCGGACATGGTTTTGCGGTTATTTATTTGATCTCGCACAAACTGGTGAAAAAATCACTGGACGATGGTTATCTCGTCGGCTCCAGGGGATCTGTGGGATCTTCGTTGATTGCAACACTGACTGAAATTACGGAGGTCAATCCGTTGCCACCGCATTATGTCTGTCCTTCATGTAAACATAATGAATTTTTCAATGATGGATCGGTCGGCAGCGGCTTCGACCTGCCGGATAAAGATTGCCCAAAATGCGGGCAACCTTTCAAGAAGGATGGTCAGGATATACCGTTTGAAACGTTCCTGGGCTTTAAGGGCGACAAAGTCCCCGATATCGATTTGAACTTTTCTGGCGAATATCAGCCACAGGCACATAACTATACGAAAGTTTTGTTCGGAGAGGACAATGTCTATCGTGCAGGTACGATCGGCACGGTCGCCGAAAAGACTGCCTATGGTTATGTAAAAGGGTATGCAGGCGACCATCAGTTACAATACAAAAATGCCGAAATCGATCGTCTCGTCCAGGGGTGTACAGGCGTGAAGCGTACTACTGGGCAGCACCCTGGGGGTATCATCGTCGTTCCTGATGATAAAGAAATTTATGATTTCACCCCTATTCAATACCCGGCTGACGATCGGAACTCGGAATGGAAAACCACGCATTTTGATTTTCATTCCATCCATGATAATTTGCTGAAATTGGATATACTCGGACACGATGATCCGACTGTCATCCGTATGCTTCAGGATTTGAGCGGTATCGATCCGAAAACAATACCGACAGACGATCCGGAAGTGATGAAAATTTTCTCAGGACCGGAATCACTCGGCGTAACTGCAGAAGAAATAAATTGCAAAACTGGAACACTCGGTGTGCCGGAATTCGGTACAAAGTTTGTGCGTCAAATGTTGGAGGATACGAACCCCAAAACTTTTGCAGAATTAGTGATTATTTCCGGATTGTCTCATGGTACCGATGTTTGGCTTGGAAACGCACAGCAATTGATCAACGACGGCATATGTCAACTGCCTGACGTAATCGGATGCCGCGATGACATCATGGTATATTTGATGCATAAGGGCTTGGATGCATCGCTTGCATTTAAAATCATGGAGTTCGTCAGGAAAGGAAAAGGACTGCAGGATGAATGGATAGAGGAAATGAAAAAACACAATGTGCCTGATTGGTATATTGAATCTTGTAAAAAAATCAAGTATATGTTCCCGAAAGCCCATGCTGCAGCATATGTGCTTATGGCCGTGCGCATTGCTTATTTCAAGGTCCATTACCCGATCTTCTTTTATTCAGCTTACTTCACCGTCAGAGCCGGCGACTTTGAACTGGAAACGATGATCAAAGGGGCGGACGCCATCAGAAAAAGGATCCAGGAAATCGCGGCGAAAGGAAACGATGCTTCTCCGAAAGAAAAGAGTTTGCTGACAGTATTGGAAATTGCTTTGGAAATGAATGCCAGAGGTTTCACTTTCCAAAAAGTCGATTTGTATAAATCAAGTGCCACAGATTTTCTTGTCGATGGAAACTCTTTGATCCCGCCGTTCAATGCTGTGGATGGCCTTGGCACCAACGCAGCGTTGAATATAGTCAAAGCCCGGGAAGAGGGAGAGTTTTTGTCGAAGGAAGATTTGCGTGAGCGAAGCAGGATTTCAAAAACCGTTTTAGAGTATCTGGATAATCACGGTTGTCTGGAAGGTATGGCAGACGCCAATCAACTATCTCTGTTTTAACCACACGGCTCTAAAAAGCCACTATCTTGCATTAAATTGTTAGATATGGTATATTTTCTATGGTAAGCATTGATACGTAAGCAGAAAGAGTGGGTGAAGCCCACTCTTTCTTCATACCATTTTCTTTTTCTGCAATGGAACTTTTGTTGATTGAACAGAAAGCGGGCACAAACGGATGGATTTCTGTTTCGTGTTGAAGCTGCCGGTGTTGCTTATCACATTGCTTGAGGCCTCTGTTTCTCACTTTTTGTTAACACAGTAATAGGTTGGAAGCTGATGAGTTCCCTTGTCAATTATCTAAATGGCAAGGGTTTTGTAATGAAGAAGCAGGAAGCGGGAAAGGTTCTCCGTTCAAAATGAAACAGCAGCTAATTGAGTATACTATTTTTACATGACAGGATAGTATAGGTGGTAAAAGGAGGGTGCCAATTGAGTGCAAAAGTAACCGAAACAACAGAAAAACTTGTCCAACCCATCTTGCAAGAAATGAATTTAGAATTAGTGGACATTGAATTTGAAAAAGAAGGTAAAAATTGGTTCCTGCGTGTCTTCGTGGATAAAGAAGGCGGGGTAGATATCGAAGAATGCGGCCAGGTTTCCGAGCAGCTCAGTGAAAAATTGGATGCCGAAGACCCGGTGAGCACGCCTTATTTTTTGGAGGTTTCGTCTCCCGGAGCCGAAAGGCCACTGAAGAAGCCAGAAGATTTCCGGGCGAATATCGACAACACTATTTACGTGAAACTGTATGAACCGATAAATGGTGAAAAAGAGTATGAAGGTGTTCTGAAAGCTTTCCAAGATGAAACCATTACATTAGAAGTGAAAGTAAAGACCCGTAAACAAGAGATACAATTACCGTACGATAAAGTTGCAAAGGCGCGCTTGGCGGTATCATTTAACTAAAGGGGGAAAAAACGGTGAGCAGCGAGCTTTTTGATGCAATTGATTATTTGGAGAAAGAGAAAGGGATTGATAAAGATATCCTCATGGAAGCCCTCGAGGCCGCTCTTATCTCCGCTTATAAGAAAAACTTTAAATCAGCCACAAATGTCCGGGTTGATTTAAATGAAGAAACGGGAAGCATGCATGTTTATGCCCGTAAGGATATTGTCGAAGAAGTGGAAGATCCATTGCAGCAGGTATCCATTGAAGAAGCAAAACAGAAAGACCCTAACTATGAAATCGGGGATGTAATCGAGCAAGAGGTGACTCCGAAGGATTTTGGAAGAATCGCCGCTCAAGCAGCGAAGCAGGTAGTCACCCAAAGAGTCCGGGAAGCAGAAAGAGGCGTTATTTTTAGTGAGTATGCAGACCGGGAAGAAGATGTTATGACGGGCATCATCCAACGAAAAGATCCTCGTTTTATTTATGTAAATCTCGGCAAAATCGAGGCGAGACTCCCCGAGAGTGAGCAAATGCCTACGGAACGGTATGAGGTTCACGACCGTCTTAAAGTGTTGGTTACAAAAGTCGAAAATACGAACAAAGGACCGCAGATATACGTTTCCCGTACCCATCCGGGATTATTGAAGCGGTTGTTTGAAATGGAAGTTCCGGAAATTTATGATGGAACCGTGGAAATTCGATCTGTAGCCAGGGAAGCCGGGGACCGTTCCAAAATCTCCGTCCACGCCGAAGACCCGGAAGTGGATCCGGTCGGCTCATGCGTAGGCCAGCGCGGCCAACGGGTACAGACAATTGTCAATGAATTGAAGGGCGAAAAAATTGACATTGTAGAGTGGTCCGAGGACCCGATTGTATATGTTTCCAATGCACTCAGCCCTTCAAAGGTGATCGAAGTGCTTGTCAATGAAGAAGAGAAGGCCACTACTGTAATTGTTCCTGATTATCAGTTATCGCTCGCTATTGGCAAAAGGGGACAGAATGCAAGGCTTGCTGCAAAACTGACCGGATGGAAGATAGACATAAAGAGCGAGAGTGAAGCTCGGGAAGAAGGCTTGTTGGAAGAATCGGAAGAAGGTTCTTCCGATGTTGATGAAGCTTATTCAGATATCGATGATAACTTGTTTGAATAAGGAGGGGGAAAAGGATGGCAGCAACCAGAAAAGTTCCTCTTAGAAAGTGTGTAGTAACACAGGAAATGAAACCAAAGAAAGAATTAATCCGCATCGTCCGCAATAAAGAAGGCGAAGTATTTGTGGACGAAACCGGAAAAAAGAACGGGCGTGGAGCCTATTTGACCAGAAGTATCGATGTCGTGGAGACAGCGAAAAAAAGCGGTATATTGAACCGTCATTTGAATGCGGAAGTCGATTCGTCGGTTTATGAACAACTAAAAACAGTTATAGAAGGTAAGAAAATTGAGTAAAGATTATCTGAATTTGTTGGGCCTTGCTTTTCGAGCGGGGAAACTCACATTGGGAGAAGAGGCCATTATACGTGACATTCAGAAGCGGAAGGCGAAACTTGTTCTTTTAGCAAGTGATACGGGAGCGCAGACAAGAAAAAAGATTACCGATAAATGTACGTATTATCAAATCCCTTTTTTTTTAGTAGACGACCGCGATACCATCTCACAAGCTATTGGGAAGTCAGGAAGAGTTGCTGTTGCAATTCTCGACTCGGGATTCGCCGCTAAAATGACATCGTTGCTCGATGAATCTATTCGGGGGTGAACGTATGAGTAAAACAAGAGTTTACGAATATGCGAAAAAACACAATCTATCCAGTAAAGTGGTCATAGATAAATTAAAAGAGTTGAATGTGGAAGTGTCGAATCATATGTCGACCATTTCAGAAGACACAATCAAATCGCTGGATAAAGCAATCAGCGGCAATAAACAGGCTGACAAAAAGCAAGAACAAGCAAAACCAGTCAGTGGAGATAGTTCCTCCAATAAAACAAATGCCAATCAAAATAATAAAAACAGAAACAACCGTACGCAACAAAATGGAAAGAATCCAAACAACAAAAACAATAAGAACAACAAAAACAAAAAAAGAAACAACCAACATTCCGGCCAAAACAAACAGCAATCGAAAGGCAAAAAACAGGAAACACCTGATAAAATCACGTACACCGATTCGCTGACCGTTAGTGAACTGGCTGATAAGTTAAATAAAGACGCTTCTGAACTCATCAAAAAATTGATGTTTTTGGGAACCATGGCAACAAAAAATCAAGATTTGGACCAGGACTCAATCGAATTGATTTGTGATGAATACGGAGTGACAGCCGAACAAGTTGTCGAAGTCGATGAAACGGATCTGGAAAACTTCAAACCAGAAGAAAAAGAAGAAGACCTCGTGGAACGTCCAGCTGTTGTGACGATTATGGGCCACGTGGACCATGGTAAAACAACGTTACTCGACTCGATACGCGACACGAAAGTGACCGAAGGCGAAGCAGGAGGCATCACGCAGCATATCGGTGCATATCAAGTAGAAGAAAATGGCAAGAAAGTAACATTTTTGGATACACCAGGCCATGCCGCTTTTACCAGCATGCGTTCACGCGGCGCACAGGTAACGGATATCGCCATACTCGTTGTCGCAGCAGATGACGGAGTCATGCCGCAGACAGTGGAAGCGATCAACCATGCCAAAGCAGCTGAAGTACCAATCATTGTTGCTGTCAATAAAATGGATAAAGAGGGAGCCAATCCTGATCGTGTCATGCAGGAACTGACGGAACATGAATTGATTCCGGAAGACTGGGGCGGCGACACTATATTCGTTCAACTTTCTGCTATTAAAAGAGAAGGAATCGACGATCTGCTTGAAATGATTTTGCTTGTTTCCGAAGTGGAAGAACTGAAAGCAAATCCTAACAGCTATGCCAGTGGAACAGTAATCGAAGCACAGCTGGATAAAGGACGAGGTTCTGTAGCGACCTTGCTGGTGCAAAATGGAACCTTGCGTGTCGGAGACCCGATTGTTGTCGGTAACACATATGGAAGAGTTCGGGCAATGGTCAATGATCTTGGACGCAGGGTGAAAACAGCTGAGCCATCAGCTCCTGTGGAAATCACCGGTTTGAACGAAGTGCCGCAGGCAGGTGACCAGTTTGTTGTCTTTGCTGACGAAAAGAAAGCCCGTCAAGTCGGTGAAGCACGTCAGCAAAAACAAATCGAAGAAAAGCGCAGTGATAAAGCGAAAGTTAGCCTTGATGATTTGTTTGAACAAATCAAACAAGGGGAAGTCAAGGATATAAACCTTGTACTGAAGGCAGATGTACAAGGTTCTGTTGAGGCATTGGCATCTTCACTGAAAAAAATAGATGTGGAAGGCGTAAAAGTAAATATCATCCATACAGGTGTAGGTGCGATTGCAGAGTCGGATATTATCCTTGCTTCTGCATCCAATGCAATTGTGATCGGATTCAACGTTCGTCCGGATAACAATGCCAAAAAAGCTGCTGAGACAGAAAATGTGGACGTTCGCCTGCACCGCATCATCTACAAGGTGATTGAAGAAATAGAATCTGCCATGAAAGGAATGCTTGATCCGGAATTTGAGGAAAAAGTTATCGGGCAAGCGGAAGTGCGGGAGATTTTCAAGGTTTCCAGAATCGGTACGATTGCCGGAAGCTATGTCACCGATGGGAAATTGACCAGAGATGCAGGGGTCCGTGTGATCCGTGACGGAATCGTCATTTATGAAGGGGAAATCGATACACTCAAGCGATTTAAGGATGATGTGAAAGAAGTCGCCCAAAACTATGAGTGCGGTATTACGGTGAAAAACTTCAATGACATAAAAGAAGGCGATATATTCGAAGCATATGTCATGGAGGAAATCGAGCGTGTATGATCTTATACGCGGAAGTAAATTGTTTTATCTATGAACCCCATTCGCTAAAACAAAAGCGTTCTGTGGTTAAAAGCCTAATAACAAGGTTGAAAAATGATTATAATATTGCTGTAAGCGAGATTGATCACCAGGATTTATGGCAAAGAACAGCCCTTGGCCTGGTGACCGTCTCTGCTGACAAAATCCAGGCGGAAAAGGTGATTAATCAGGCGTTGAAACTCATTGATTCTTTTCCCGAATTGGAGCGAACCACTACCAACTTTGAGTGGCTTTGAAATTACTTTCCCTCCACATAATAGAGGTGATAGAAAATGAATGAAATACGCGCAAACCGTGTAGGGGAACAAATGAAGAAAGAACTTGGAGATATAATCGGAAGAAAAATCAAAGATCCTCGGGTCGGTTTTGTCACAGTGACTGATGTGGAAGTTTCCGGTGATTTGCAACAGGCTAAAGTGTTTATTTCCGTGCTTGGCGACGAAAAGCAACGGCATGATACGCTTGTCGGACTGGCCAAAGCAAAAGGGTTTATCCGTTCGGAAATCGGCAAGAGGATTCGTTTACGTAAAACACCCGAATTATACTTTGAATTTGATGATGCAATTGAAAAAGGAAACAGAATTGAGCATATACTTCGCCGATTAAATGATTCAGAAGAATAAATCGCTTTTTTCTGATGGTAAAACCCTTGTCATCCAACAAGGGTTTTATCTTTGTGCAAGCCACTGCGAGAAAGTGGCGGGAAAGAAAGGCACGGCGTATCAGAAGTTGTCGCTTTCTCCATCTTGAGATACTCGGAGATGAAGATGGAGCGAATTCGACTGCAGGCAGGTATAGAATCGATTCTGATGAAATTATCTAGAGGCGGAGGAAAGGGCTATGGATGGAATTCTTCCTTTATGGAAACCGAAGGGATGGACTTCACATGATTGTGTAGCAAAACTAAGGCGGCTATATGGTACAAAGAAGGTGGGCCACACCGGCACGCTTGACCCTGAAGTGGAAGGGGTTCTCCCCATTTGCATCGGTCAGGCGACCAAGCTGGTCCCGTATTTGACTGATACCAAAAAAACTTATATCGCCGAAGTAACATTGGGTGCCTCTACAGAAACAGAGGACAGTTTTGGAGCACCTGTTGAACAGGTTGCAGTACAGGAAGATTTTTCCGCTGCACGCGTCCAACAGGTTTTGGAAGGTTTTATCGGAGATATTGTTCAAATACCCCCAATGTATTCAGCAGTGAAAGTCAAGGGGAAAAGGCTTTACGAGTATGCAAGAGAAGGTCTTACGGTGAACCGGCCAGAGCGAACTGTGCATGTTGAGCGGATCCAGCTCCTATCAGATATTCTGAAGGAAGGGGATTGTATCCGTTTTTGTTTCCTTGTGGAGTGCGGGAAAGGCACATATGTGCGGACACTATGCGTGAATATCGGTGAAAAACTCGGATATCCGGCGCATATGTCTGGATTGGTAAGGACAAAAACAGGGGCCTTTGATAAAAACAGGAGTTATACAATAGAGGAAGTTGAACGGGCAAAAGAAAGAAATGAGCACTTGGATTTGCTTCTTCCTTTATCAGAAGGAGTAGCTCATTTAGAAAAGATTGAAGCTGATGCAGACATGGCGGCCAGAGTGTTTCACGGTCAAAAACTGAAAATGCCGGAAAAATTGCATGGGACGAAACAGTTCCGGATACAGCAAGACGAAAAACTGCTGGCTATTTATCAACCACATCCTTCGGAAGCTGGCATGACGAAACCAGCCAAGGTTTTTCACTATGAGCAGGACTGAATTTGATAAAAAACAGCAAAACCGTTTGAATAAATCTTCGTTGAGTGGGTTTTAAGTTCTGCAGATTCGCTTTGTGTTTCTGCAAGATTGAATTAGCACTCATCCTAAAGGATAGCAGGAAGAGGCGTGAAAGGCATTGAATGTTTATTATCTACACCCCTTTGTCTTTGAAAAGGCTAGCTTTTAAAAAAATGCGCATATCCTGAAGAGATTTTGTATAATTACTTGCAATTTATCAATAAAAGCGTTAATCTAAAATACGGAAACCATCCCTTGGCAACGCGTAACTCCGACGCTTGCTGGGAGATTGGGGTTTTACAATTCATAGGAGGTGAAAAGGATGGCAATCACACAAGAACGCAAAAACGAAATCATCAATGATTTCAAAACACACGATAACGACACTGGTTCTCCAGAAGTTCAAATCGCTGTCCTAACGGAAGAAATCACAAATTTAAATGAGCATTTGCGTGTTCATAAAAAGGACCACCATTCACGTCGTGGTTTATTAAAAATGGTAGGTAAACGCCGTAACTTGTTGAACTACCTTCGCGCTAAAGATGTTACACGTTATCGCGAATTAATACAAAGACTTGGCCTCCGTCGCTAAGTTTTTCAGGGGAAAGCGGGAGTATTCCCGCTTTTTCTGTACTTATAAACCATTACATAAAGCAGCTTTCAAGCAGATTTTCGCGGAGTGAATCGGCACGGCCGATTTCTTTCGGGCGCAATGGTACACGCACTCTGTCTAAGGACATGAGGCAGCTGCAGGGTATGCAAACTGTTTAATCGGCAAAGACTGACAGTATGGCTATAACAAAGTGAAAAAGTATTTGCCGAAACTGAAAGCTTGATTTTTATTGAGAGGAGTATAGATGATGGCAGATAAGAAAGTATTTTCTACAGAAATCTCCGGACAGCCGTTCACGGTCGAAGTCGGAGAGTTAGCGAAGCAAGCCAACGGTGCTTGTATGGTTCAGTATGGCGACACTTCTGTTTTGACGGCAGCGACCGCATCAAATGAACCGAAAGACCTGCCGTTCTTTCCATTGACAGTCAATTATGAAGAACGTTTATATGCAGTAGGCAAAATTCCAGGAGGTTTTATCAAGAGGGAAGGACGTCCAAGTGAAAAAGCTGTACTGACTTCCCGCTTGATCGACCGTCCGATACGTCCGTTGTTTGCTGACGGTTTTCGAAATGAAGTGCAAGTAATCAGTACGGTGATGAGCGTCGATCAAAATTGCTCTTCCGTGATTGCGGCAATGATTGGGTCATCCCTGGCACTCGGCGTTTCTGATATTCCGTTCGGCGGACCTATTGCGGGGGCGATTGTCGGCCGTGTAGACGGAGAATTCGTTATTAATCCGTCGATCGAACAGTTGGAAAAAAGTGATATCAATTTGACAGTGGCCGGAACAAAAGATGCCGTGAATATGGTGGAAGCCGGAGCACAAGAAGTGCCGGAAGAAGTCATGCTGGAAGCAATCATGTTCGGACACGAAGAAATAAAACGGCTGGTTGCATTCCAGGAGGAAGTGATAGCCGAAGTCGGGAAAGAAAAAATGGAAGTGACCTTGTTTGAGTTGGATAAAAGTTTGTCGGCTGAAGTAGAAGCCAAAGCAAAAGAATCCCTTGTACAAGCCATCCAAGTTCAAGAAAAGCATGCCCGTGAAGAAGCAATCGATGCAGCTAAAAAAGCCGTCGTGGAAAGTTATGAAGAAGCCGAGGCGGAAGAAGAAAAAATCAAACAGGTTAAAGGTGTATTGGACAAGCTCGTGAAAGAGGAAGTACGCCGTTTAATAACTAAAGAAAAGGTACGGCCGGATGGGAGAAAAGTAGACGAAATCCGTCCTCTATCTTCCCGAATCGGTGTCCTGCCGCGTACGCATGGATCCGGGTTGTTCACCCGTGGTCAGACACAGGCTTTAAGTGTGTGTACACTTGGTGCGTTGGGCGATGTGCAAATTCTTGATGGTTTGGATTTGGAAGAGTCAAAACGATTCATGCACCATTATAACTTCCCGCAATACAGTGTAGGGGAAACCGGCCCGATCAGAGGTCCAGGACGTCGGGAAATCGGTCATGGAGCTTTAGGGGAACGGGCATTGGAAGTAGTGGTTCCTTCTGAAAAGGAATTTCCTTATACAATTAGACTCGTCTCCGAAGTATTGGAGTCTAATGGATCGACTTCGCAGGCCAGTATCTGCGCGAGCACCATGGCAATGATGGATGCCGGCGTTCCAATTAAGGCTCCGGTAGCAGGAATAGCCATGGGCTTGGTAAAGCAGGATGAAGATTATACCATCCTCACCGACATACAAGGCATGGAAGACTTTCTTGGTGACATGGATTTCAAAGTAGCAGGAACTTCCAAAGGTGTGACTGCCTTGCAAATGGATATCAAGATTGAAGGTCTTTCCAGAGAAATACTTGACGAAGCACTGAGCCAGGCTAAAAAAGGACGGATGCACATCCTTGATCACATGATGGAAACCATCGGTGAACCGAAAGAGGAGCTTTCCGAGTATGCACCGAAGATTCTTACCATGGAGATCAATCCCGATAAAATACGTGATGTAATCGGACCGAGCGGTAAACAAATCAACAAAATCATCGAGGATACTGGAGTTAAAATCGATATCGAACAAGACGGAAGAGTATTTATTTCTTCAACCGATTCGTCCATGAACCAAAAAGCCAAAAAAATCATCGAAGATCTTGTACGCGAAGTGGAAGTGGGCGAAATATACCTTGGCACCGTACGACGTATCGAGAAGTTCGGAGCCTTTGTTGAGTTGTTCAAAGGAAAAGACGGTCTTGTGCATATTTCCGAACTGGCTGAAGAAAGGGTCGGAAAGGTTGAAGATGTCGTTTCGATTGGTGACCAGTTAATGGTCAAGGTAAAAGAAATCGACAATCAGGGCCGTGTTAATTTATCGAGAAAAGCAGTGCTCAAAGAACAAAAGCAGGAAGACGAACAATAAACGCAAAAACAAGAAGCTGGTCTCCCAGTTTCTTTTTTTCTTTTGGCTAATTTTTCTCTGTTTTTTTGCGATAATAAAAGTGGTAAGTTCGAGATTTCTTTTTTGAACGATAGAAAGTTTCAATTATAAAAATGTCCTGCTCCAGTGCTTACCCCCCTCGAGTTCTGAAGCAAAGCTATGTGGACAATGAATGCCACTTCAAGGCTTTACTCAAGCTTGTCGGATACTCATATGATGTGGACATGCAGACGTTGCCGCTGGATGCAGCGTATTTACCCTGTTCTCCCTTCAACCGTTGCTTTCGCTTTTCTTTAAAATTGGCTGTGCAGGCAGGCGATCTACTGGGATTCCCTTTTGTTCTACCTTGTCCCCGTCCCTCATATTTATAAAAGAGGAGGGATCAAAGTGAAACGGTTCATTATCCAGATAGGTGTTTTTCTACTATTGGCAGGCGCTTTTTTCCCGACGGCTGCCAATCCATTTAAATACAACAACCTGGAAGTTCTACCAGAAGCGCTTCCTGTCACAAGTCCTGAAGAGGAATCGCTCCGCAGCGAAATAGAAACGCAAGCGAAGCATTTGAACGAGAAAGCTGACAATGCAAAAATAGACAGGGTGTGGAAGAAAATGCCCGGGAGAAACGGTTTACAGGTAAATATCGAAGAATCCGTCAATAAAATGAAAAAAGCAGGAAAGTTCGATAAGTCGCTTCTTGTTTTGGAACAAGTCCCGCCCCGGATTGCTTTTGAAGATCTTCCGGCAGCCCCGATCTATCGGGGACACCCGGAAAAAGAAATGGTCACATTGCTCATCAACGTTTCCTGGGGAACTGAAAATATCCCAAGTATGCTAAAAACTTTAAGAGAAAAAAATGTGAAGGCAAATTTTTTTATTGAGGGTAAATGGGCGAGCCAGAATTCTGACTTGGTTAAGATGATCCAAGAAGAAGGGCATACTATTGGAAACCACGCTTACAATCATCCAGACATGAAGCGGTTAGCAACTGCAGAAAACAGGGAACAGATAGAAAAGACGAATGAAATAATCAAAGCCATAACAGGTGAGACTCCGAAATGGTTTGCTCCTCCAAGCGGGAGTTACAATGAACAAGTTGTTCAAATAGCGGCTGATCTTGAAATGGAAACAGTCCTTTGGTCGGTTGACACAATTGATTGGAAAAACCCCACTGTCCCTGTCATGCTGAAGCGAGTGGAGGAAAAAGTGCATCCTGGCGCAATGATTTTGATGCATCCAACAGATGTGGTGAACAGCGGATTGGCTGAATTGATCGATATGATAAAACGGAAAGGCTACAAGATTGCTGCAATAGAACGTTTGTTGAGCGAACAACGATAAAAACGGAGGCAGGAAGAAATAGGAGGATTTGATTTGCTTAAAAAATATACGTGCGACAATGGGTTAAGAGTAGTATTAGAAGATATACCGGCGGTGCGATCCGTCACGGTGGGTATCTGGATCAAAACAGGGTCACGTAATGAAACGTTGGAAAATAACGGGATATCCCATTTCCTGGAGCATATGTTCTTCAAAGGAACAACATCGCGGTCGGCCCGGGATATCGCAGAAGCCTTTGACGCCATAGGCGGACAGGTCAATGCTTTTACCTCGAAAGAGTACACGTGCTTTTATGCGAAAGTGCTCGATACTTATAAAGATTTTGCTTTAGAAATATTGGCGGATATGTTCTTCAACTCGACTTTTGAAGAAGAAGAGCTGGAAAGAGAAAAGAAGGTCGTGTTCGAAGAAATAAAGATGTCCGAGGATACCCCGGACGATATTATCCATGACATGCTGTCAGATGTTTCTTTCGGTGACCATCCTTTAGCGTATCCAATTCTCGGTTCTGAGAAAACTCTTTCCTCTTTCAACCGGGAAGATTTGCAACGATACAAGGACAGCCATTATACACCGGGCAATGTAGTTATTTCTGTAGCCGGCAATGTTGACGACCGCTATTTTAAGCAAGTCGAAAAGTTATTCGGCAACTATCATGCAAAAAGCAATGGATTCGAATATCAACAGCCAATGTTCCTGGCCGAGCATGTAGAACGCAAGAAAGATACCGAGCAAGCTCATTTATGTCTGGGTTATCAAGGTCTCCCAGTCGATGACCCATCCATCTACAGTTTAATCATCATGAATAACGTCCTGGGCGGCAGTATGAGTTCCAGATTGTTTCAGGATGTAAGAGAGCAGAGAGGGCTCGCTTATTCCGTCTTTTCCTATCATAGTTCATTTATCGATAACGGATTGCTCACTATTTATGCTGGGACGGGAAAAGAACAGTTGACTTTACTACAGGAAACAATGGAAGCGACTATCGAAAGTTTCAAATTGAATGGACTTACTGACAAAGAGCTTCATAACAGCAAAGAACAGCTGAAAGCCAATTTGATGCTGAGTTTGGAAAGTACAAATAGCCGAATGAGCCGGAATGGCAAAAATGAACTGATATTAAACAGGCATCGGACGCTGGATGAAATCATTGATGAAATTGATCAAGTAACACATGAGTCGACCAGTCACATCATCCATTCTTTGTTTGAACAAGAGCATTCGAGTGCGTTGATTGCACCTTGATATTCTAAGGTCCGTGTAAATGTTTATCATCATGTTTTTCATTCTTCCACATAAAATAAGAGCAAAGACTTCTAAAACCTGAGCGATCTGGAAGGATAGGTGAACAAATGAGATACAAGGACTTGAGTGGCAAGGAAATCGTCGATGTCAGCAGCGGTACAAGACTCGGCGTTTTGGGTCATACCGATTTAGAATTTAACGAGGAAACCGGTCAGATTGAATCCTTCATTCTGCCGAATTATAAATGGTTCGGAATGAAAAAAGAAGGGGAAAATGTAAGGATTAATTGGCGTGATATCAAAAAAATCGGTGAAGATATGATAATTATAGATTCCTGAGTGATAATAGGTACCTTAAAAAGCTTGCAGAGACTCCGGCTTCTCTGCAAGCTTTTTTGTTGTGTCCAGGAAAATCAAAGAATATGGACTTTTGGACAGTTGTTGGCAGGACCAGCTCTTTTCCAGTTCCTGTGCCCATTCCCGGCAGTTCTAAGGCAATCCTTCTGCCACGCCTGGGCTCGTCTCAAGCTTGCCTGAGGCCCGAACGAAGCGGCCTGTGCAGGCGTTGCCACAGGAGATGGCGAATTCACCTGTATCCTTTAAACAGAGGCTTTCGCTTTTTTGCCAATTTCACTTTACCTTGAATACTACCGGGATGAGTGTACAGTCACTAACTATGGCGGATTTCATAGTATAAACAGAGACGCATTATCCCTACGCGAGGTGAAGTAATGGATACCAAAATGAATATCGCCATTATTGGTGGTGACGCAAGATATTTAGAATTAATCAGGCACTTAACGAAAAATCCCCAAATGGAACTGACAATAATCGGTTATGATCAACTGGATCAGGGTTTCACAGGAGCCAAACAAGCGGAAATGGAAGATTTGGAACCAAGTAAACTAGATGCAGTGATTCTTCCTGTCCCAGGAACAGACCATCAAGGATATGTGGAAACTGTTTTTTCCGACAAACAGATCCAGCTGAAAAAAGATTGGTTTCACGCGTTGAAAAAAGACTGTATCGTATTTTCTGGCATTACTACTCCATTTTTAGATGAAGCAGCTGGAGAGGCTGCTATACAGTTGGTTCCGTTATTCGATCGGGATGATGTGGCGATTTACAACTCAATCCCAACAGTAGAAGGGACCATCATGATGGCCATCCAGCATACTGATTTTACCATCCATTCAAGCAATGTAATCATCTTGGGATTGGGGAGGGTCGGTATGACGCTTGCCAGCAAGTTTTCCGGATTAGGTGCGCGTGTCTCTGTCGGATCCAAGCATCAACCAGACCTTGCCAGGATTACAGAAATGGGGTTGACCCCTGTTTTATTGGAAGACCTTGCCACGCATTCTCCTAACTGCGATTTGCTGATCAATACCATACCGGCACGAGTCGTCACCAGGGAAGTAATCCAGCCGATGAAATCACATACCTTGATCATTGATTTGGCTTCCAAACCAGGAGGAACTGACTTTGATTTTGCTGAAAAGAGGGGAATCAAAGCCATGCCCGCACCCGGGCTGCCGGGAATTGTCGCTCCAAAGACAGCGGGCGCCATCCTTGGCAGAGTAGTTTCTCAAATTTTGACGGCCCACTTTTCGGAAAGGAGAAGGTAATATGTCATTAGAAGGAAAAAGAATCGGCTTTGGTCTTACAGGTTCTCATTGTACGTATGATGCAGTTTTCCCTCAAATGGAAAAACTGGTAAAGGCAAAAGCGGAAGTAGTACCGATAGTTTCCTATACTGTTCAACATACCGACACCCATTTTGGAGAGGCAAAAGCACATTTACAAAGGATCAAAGAGATTACTGGTAAAGAACTGATTACAACCATTCCAGAAGCAGAGCCTTTAGGGCCGAAATATCCTTTGGATTGTATGGTAATAGCCCCGTTGACCGGTAATTCGATGAGTAAGCTTGCTAACGCCTTGACAGATTCCCCAGTCCTGATGGCTGCAAAAGCGACCATCCGTAATGGCAATCCTGTAGTTTTAGGTATCTCGACAAACGATGCTTTGGGATTGAATGGGGTCAATTTAATGCGGTTGATGGCCACGAAATTGATTTACTTCATTCCTTATGGACAGGACGATCCTTTCAAGAAGCCGAACTCCTTGGTAGCAGAAATGGATTTATTGCAAAATACGGTAGAAAGCGCCCTGGAATACCAACAGTTGCAACCGGTTATCATTGAAAGAAAATAAGCATCCGCACCCTTTCTATACCTTCCTTCCTTCTATTATGTTAGAATAAAGACTATGAGAAAAATCTGTAAACATATTAGCAGACACCGAATCAATCAGGGAGGAGATTTTTTAGCATGCAAAACCAAAAAGGATACCATGTTGCCGTCGTAGGCGCGACGGGAGCAGTAGGACAAAAAATGTTGGAAACACTTGAAAAGAAAGAGTTTCCTTTAGAAAGTTTAAAGTTATTATCTTCCAGTCGTTCGGCTGGTAAAAAAATAGTTTTTAAAGGCGAGGAATTAACTGTAGAAGAAGCCACTCCTGAAAGTTTTGAAGGAGTACAAATCGCTTTGTTTTCAGCAGGGGGTTCTGTGTCCAAAAGCCTGGCACACGAAGCAGTAAACAGAGGAGCCGTGGTCATCGACAATACAAGTGCTTTTCGCATGGATAAAGAAGTTCCGCTTGTCGTGCCGGAAGTAAACGAAGAAGATCTTTCCAAACACAAAGGAATTATCGCCAATCCGAATTGTTCAACCATACAGATGGTTGCTGCACTCCAGCCGATCAAGAAAAATCATGGTATTTCCCGAGTAATCGTCTCTACTTATCAAGCAGTTTCGGGCGCTGGTACTTCAGCTGCGGAAGAATTACGAGAACAATCGAAAGCATTTTTGAATGGTGAAGATATGCAAGCGGAAATTCTGCCAGTTAAAGGAGATAAAAAACATTTTCCGATTGCTTTTAATGCCCTTCCGCAGATTGATACGTTCGAGGAAAACGGCTATACATTCGAAGAAATGAAAATGATCAATGAAACGAAAAAAATCATGCATGCACCGGATCTTCCTGTAGTAGCAACGTGCGTCCGGCTTCCATTTTTCACTTCTCATGCTGAAAGTGTATATATTGAGGTAGAGAAAGAGGGACTGCAGGCAGCCGATATCCAAGAAGTATTGCGGAATGCGGATGGCGTCATACTGGAGGATGATCCATCTAAGCAAGAATATCCTACCCCGTTGAGCGCAGCAGGGAAAAGTGACGTTTTTGTCGGTCGAGTGAGAAAAGACCCAGACCATCCGAAAGGCTTTCACCTTTGGGTCGTATCTGATAATCTACTAAAAGGGGCAGCATGGAATTCTGTGCAAATCGCAGAAAGTCTTACAAAAAATAATTTGCTGTAACTTTGAGGTGTGTGTATGAATAAAATATTAGTTCAAAAGTTCGGTGGTACGTCAGTGCGGGACAAAGACACTCGTGCAAGTGCCGCCGGACATATTAAAGATGCGATAGACGAAGGCTATAAAGTAGTAGTGGTGGTATCAGCCATGGGGAGGTATCCGGATCCTTATTCGACAGATGCTCTGCTTCAGCTTGTCGGGTTTCCGCGGACACAAATTACGAAGCGGGAACAGGATTTGCTGTTATCTTGCGGGGAAACTATATCCTCGGTGGTTTTTTCCAATGAATTGAAAGAAGCAGGAATCCATTCCATTTCCCTTACCGGCGCGCAGGCTGGTTTTATTACAAGCGGGGATTTTACCGAGGCGAAGATCAAAGAAATGAATCCGGAACGAGTGAAGAAAGAATTGGAAATGTATGATGTCGTTGTGGTGGCAGGCTTCCAGGGAAAAACGGAAGATGGAGAAATAACCACGATTGGCAGAGGGGGTAGTGATACTTCTGCCGCCGCATTGGGAGCAGGACTTGGAGCCGAGTATGTCGATATTTTCACGGATGTAGAAGGAATCATGACCGCGGATCCTCGAGTTGTAGAGACAGCAAGAATATTGGATGTGGTTACTTATTCAGAAATTTGCAATCTTGCTTATCAGGGTGCAAAAGTCATCCATCCACGCGCGGTCGAAATTGCGATGCAGGCAAAAGTGCCAATCAGAGTACGTTCCACTCATTCTAAGGATACCGGAACACTGGTTACCTCCTCACGTGAATCGGCAAAAGGAAAAGATATACCTGACAGGCTTGTCACGGGGATTGCCCATATTTCCGATATTACACAAGTGAGGGTAAATACGAACAAGGAACCTTACCGCTTGCATTCAGAGGTATTTAAAGCAATGGCTGCCGCCGGAATTTCCGTCGATTTTATAAATATTTCTCCGACAGGTGTGGTATACACTATACCAGAGCGGTTTACAGACCAGGCGGTCGAATTGCTGGAAGGCTTGGATTACGAACCGATCATTACCAGAGATTGTGCAAAAGTATCCTTAGTGGGTGCCGGAATGACAGGCGTACCTGGAGTGACTGCAAAAATTGTCCAGACATTGACAGATGCAGGGGTTCACATCCTTCAATCAGCAGACAGTCATACGACCATTTGGGTGCTAATCCATCAGGAAGACCTTGTATCAGCGGTAAATGCACTTCATAATACTTTTGAGCTGGATATTCAGCACGATTGATTTACTAGCAGATGCAGCATAGTAGCAGGTGGTTTGCCACCTGCTACTCTTGACTAAAGAAACGAAAAGATGAAGTGAAAATGAAAGGAGTCCGTATTGCCATGAATTTCGGCAGAGTGCTAACAGCAATGGTCACCCCGTTTGACAACAAGGGGAACGTTGACCTGGAAAAAACAACAGAATTGGTGAATTATTTATTAAAAAACGGTTCCGATGGACTCGTGATTGCAGGAACTACCGGTGAATCGCCGACCCTTACCTCGGAGGAAAAAATAGCTGTATTCAATCAGGTCGTGAAAGACGCGGATAAACGTGTGCCTGTCATCGCCGGTACTGGGAGCAACAACACCTATGCCACTATAGAATTGACAAAAAAAGCAGAAGCAGTCGGGGTGGATGCTGCATTACTGGTCGTCCCTTATTACAATAAACCTAGTCAGCGAGGGATCTATGAACACTTTGCTGCAGTCGCCAAGGAAACGAACTTGCCAATCATGCTATATAACATTCCCGGACGTTCGGTTGTACGAATGGAACCGGAAACAGTAATAGAGCTGGCAAAAATACCGAACATAGTATCTATAAAAGATTCTACCGGCGATTTGGATGCTATTTCGACAATTATCGAAAATACAGGCGATGCATTTTCGGTTTACAGTGGGGATGACAGTTTGACACTTCCGATAGCGGCTGTTGGCGGAAACGGTGTTGTGTCGGTTTCATCACATATCATTGGGAAAGAAATGCAGGAAATGCTTACAGCATTTGAAACAGGAGAAACAGGGAAAGCTTCCCAGCTGCATCGTCAACTGCTACCGATCATGAGAGGCATGTTCATGGCTCCTTCTCCAACGCCTGTCAAGACAGCTCTTCAAATTAAAGGGATGGACGTCGGAGGTGTTCGTCTGCCGCTTGTTCCATTGACGGGAGAGGAAAGAAAACAATTAACACAATTATTATCTGGTAAATGATTCAAAGTAAACTCCATAAATGGATATATTCCCTTTTTAAAACGTGCTTATCCAAGCGCGTTTTTTTAAATTGGTTATTCACCAAGGGTCTTTAATATCATAGTTGATAGAAACTACGACATAGTTTGAATTTGTCTTCCTAACTACTTGCATCCTTTGAGTGGGAGTTCCGCTGCGGAAATACCCTGCGCTTTCCGCGGGTGGCTGGTGAGCTTCCTCGAGCTGACGCTCTGCGGGATCTCACCGTGGCCTTTCCTCCCGCAGGAGTCTCCGGGTATTTCCTTCGCTGGGACCAGTTTCCTGTTTAGAAACTCGCGTACTAGACGTTTTTTTATTCATGTTCCTCTATGAACCGTTAAATCTTGAACGCATTAGGAGGTCTTGGGTTCAATCAGTTGCAAGGTATCGTAGAAAGTGACGAAACCTTCTTTCATGAGTCATTAAAAGGTCGAAGAGAAATCAGCTAAGAAACGTGGGAAAAAGACAAAATAAGAGGTGTTTCTAACCTTTAAATTGCTGTTGTAGTTGCACAAGATAGAAATGGTAATATGATTGCTCGAAAAGCAGGAACAGGTCGTGCTAGAGCAGAAGAAATCGCACTGTGATAGGTGAGTATATTCCCCCGTCTGCTTTGCTATGCACAGATACAGCCACTAACTATAAGAAGTTCGCCAAACTAAAAGGGCTGTTGCACGAAACAGTTAATGGCCGACAAAAACAACGGGTGAAGAAAGGGATATTCCATATCCAACACGTTAATAACTTCCACAACGGTTTGAAAGGCTGATTGGAGTGCTTTCAAGGTGTGGATACTCATTATTTGGACACAACTAACTCTATTGGTTCCGATGGCCTGAAATAGGCAAGGATTTGGCTTTTTATAAACGAGTAGAACAAATGCTTATTTCAGCGTGTCAAAAATCTAATCATACAACAGTTGAAATGTTAAAAGGTGCATAAGAAAAGACCTCCGATAAAGAGGTCAGTCGATAGAAACACTTAATTTTTGTCTGTAAATGAACGAACCAATATTGTTCCTGCTAAAACCGATAAAATCATATGTGTTTCAGGTAGTAAAAAGACGTTGGGGTAAATGTCCTGTGATACTCCATACCACTTCACCCAATAGATGTTTGGTATGAACACAAGAACAGTCAAGATAACAGTTGGAATAAAAAGTTTCCAGTTAAAGTTAAACTGTCTTTTTAAAAGGCTCCTTAAACCTTTCCATTCCATCAATACACCAAATAGGAATGCCCATAAAGACATTACTATAAGGAGGATTTTTGTGTTTTCTGATGCCATTTGTGAAGCTATTTGGAGGTCATAGTAATTACCAACCATTAAGTAAAGTAAAATTATCATTCCCACAATCACTGTTGAAACACCTAATATTTTTTTTAGAATAGTAAAACCTCCCTTAATATATTCCTACGAATTAAAAAGCCTAAAGTTTTCAAAATCACCTTAATTTTATTTGAAAATTCAAATTCTAAAATATTGTCTAAAAACAACAATCTTTTAGAAAACAGCCTTATGAAAAGAAGTACATGTTTTCAGACAACCGTTTTAAGATGGCTTGTTGGGTCTAAAAGAAAAATTCTCTACGCTTGCGTAATCAGCATGCTTCTTAGCGCAGGTAGCATACGAAGACTCCAGCGGGAACAGCGCGAGCTGAAGATCCACTTGGTAAAGGGCTTTTCTTTACCAAGTTAGCTGAAGCCGTGCCCACGGAAAGCGAAGTATGCTACCGAAGCGTTGGGTAACACGCTTCTTGAATAGGCAATGACACTCCATTAAAGTTACGGCTGCAGTTTCTATTAACAAGACATTAATATGCTCGCGGATTTCCAATTAATATAAAGTTTCTAAATCCTTATAACAAGAAACTTTAAGATAGGAGGTGGTAGGTCAGCGTATTTCTATTACTAACGGAGAAAAATCAACCACAGAATTCGCCCATTAAAGCTACTTCTACAACATAAAAACAACGTAAAACTTCCCTTCAACCATGTGTATGTAAGCAGTCATACTGTTACATACTAGGTACATGCTTGAAAAGGAGCGTGGATGAATAATGGGAAAAGATACATCAAAACAAGATAATCAAGACCAAAATAATCAATCGTCATTAGTACAAAAAATACAGCAGCTTGGTCAGTCTACTGTACCACAGGCCCCGGATTCCAATATCCATGTACTGCCGATTATCGGGCAGATTGAAGGACACGTACAGCTGCCGCCGCAAAATAAGACAACGAAGTATGAGCACTTAATTCCGCAAATTGTAGCAATAGAGCAAAACCCTAAAATTGAAGGATTAATCGTTTTGCTGAATACGGTAGGCGGAGACGTAGAAGCGGGTCTTGCCTTGTCAGAAATGATTGCATCCTTGTCAAAACCTACCGTTTCCATCGTACTGGGAGGGGGGCATTCAATCGGGGTGCCCATAGCTGTTTCGACTGATTATTCCTTTATTGTTCCGACGGCAACCATGACGATCCATCCCATCCGATTGACGGGACTGGTAATCGGTGTACCCCAAACCTTTGAATATTTGGATAAAATGCAGGAAAGGGTTATCAATTTCGTCAAGCAACATTCCGATATCGAAGAAGAAAAATTTAAAGACTTGATGTTTGCGAAAGGGAATCTGACAAGAGATATAGGTACGAACGTAGTCGGAGCAGACGCTGTGAAGTATGGCTTGATTGATGACGTCGGCGGAGTCATGGAAGCCATGAACAAGTTGAACGAATTGATAGAAAAGGAAAAACAATCAGGGGAGATGCTGCAATGATTTTATATACCCCCATGACAGAGGAAGAGATATTCGGTGTCGATCAAGAGGCATTTGCCAATCGGCAATTTATAAACATAAACGGAAGGACTGTGCATGCTGAGAGGAACAAAGACGGATCGTTCAGAATTTTACAGCTGATTTCGACTGATCCACAGGATTACCTTGATGATTCTTATACACCGGGAACCATTATTTCTGGTCAATAAAAAGAATTCTATTTCTCTCAATCCGCGTACTCTGTGCTATAATAACAATAGAGACCAGTGGGGAATCTTGCCAATATTTCAGGTTATCAACCCTTGTCATCGTGATGGCAAGGGTTGTACTACATAAGAAGACTGGCTGTTATTTATGTGTGCAGAGGTGAATCATATGGCGAAAAAGAAAAAAAACAGAAGAAAGAAATCTCAACTAAAAAAGCAAGTGAAATATGAACTTACTGGTATCTTATTTGTGTTCTTGGCTGTCTTGGGTAGTGGAGCGAGTGCGATAAGTGACGGAGCTGTTCCAGCAGGTCTGGAAAACATTTTTCGCTTTTTCTTTGGGATATGGTATTTTGTAGCTTCACTGTTCTTGTTGACGACCGGGATATTATTGATCATCAAAAGAAGGGTGCCATATCTATTGCATAAACGCATGATTGGATTTTATATCATTTTTTCAGGGATATTGCTGATCACTCATATCCAAACCTTTGAATCCATATTGCAGGAATCGATGAACACTTCCATCATCGTCACAACGTGGGACAACATCCTCTCTTATATAGGCGGAGACGTACCTTCAGCCAATCTCGGAGGCGGCATGGCCGGTGCATTATTATTTGCTTTTTGTTACTTTTTATTTTCAGCGGCCGGAGCGAAAATTGTAGCTGTGTTCGGGATAGTAATTGGAGCACTGTTCGTTACGGAGCTGTCGATAGGCGAAATACTGGACAAAGTTTGGCAGCGGACAAACAGTTTTTTTCGCAATCAATTACAACAAATGAAAAAGTTGCAGCAGAATAATCGATCTGGTCGAAAGAAAAAGAAGCAGTCCAATCGTACGGAGGAAGGCTTAGCTGAGACCACGGTGGATGGAAGTGAATCGACAGCTGAAGAACCAGTAATCCAGGATTTTACGGATATCGCTTATTCTGCAGATGTCCAAACAGCAGAAACAGTTAACCGACCGGAGGAGAAAGAAGAACAAACCACCTCCGAACAAAAGAAAGATACAGAGGATGGAGAAATAGCTGAATCATTGCCGATGACGGAAGCGGAAAACCTTGATTATAAGCTGCCGACCATGTCGTTACTGGCTGAGCCTGAATATAATACCCAGCAGCAGGAAAGATCTCAAATTCAGGCTGTGGTAAGAAAATTGGAAAAGACTTTTCAAAGCTTCGGAGTAAAAGCGAAAGTAACGAAAGTGCATGTCGGACCTGCAGTGACAAAATATGAAGTATATCCGGATGTCGGTGTGAAAGTTAGTAAAATTGTCAACCTTCATGATGATCTGGCGTTGGCTCTGGCAGCTAAGGACATTCGGATTGAAGCTCCAATTCCAGGAAAATCCGCTGTCGGAATTGAAGTGCCGAATGGGGAAGTGGCGACTGTATCTTTAAGGGAAGTTTTAGAAACCAAGCAGGCACAGCAAGGGTCCAAGCTTTCTTTTGTGTTAGGCAGGGATATATCGGGTGATGCAGTCATGGCTGAATTGAATAAGATGCCGCACTTACTGGTCGCAGGGGCAACCGGAAGCGGTAAGAGTGTTTGTATCAACGGGATCATCACGAGTATTTTGATGCGGGCAAAACCGCATGAAGTAAAAATGATGATGATCGATCCAAAAAAAGTGGAGTTGAATGTCTATAATGGCATTCCGCACCTGTTATCCCCGGTCGTTACAGACCCCAAAAAGGCTTCGCGCGCTTTGAAGAAAGTCGTGTCAGAAATGGAAAGACGGTATGAATTATTTTCTGATACAGGGACAAGGAATATTGAAGGGTATAATGAGTTCATAAAAAAACATAATCAAACAGATCAAGACAACCAGCCGCTGTTACCATATATTGTTGTACTGGTGGATGAGCTGGCAGATTTGATGATGGTCGCTTCCAACGACGTCGAAGATGCGATCACGCGTCTGGCACAAATGGCCCGCGCTGCAGGCATCCATTTGATCATAGCGACACAGCGTCCATCCGTAGATGTCATAACCGGTGTCATCAAAGCCAATATACCATCCAGGATTGCATTTAGTGTTTCTTCTGCCACTGATTCGCGGACCATTCTGGACTCCGGTGGAGCAGAGAAACTTCTTGGAAGGGGAGATATGCTTTTCATTCCTGTCGGTTCATCCAAGTCGACGAGAATACAAGGGGCATTTCTTTCCGACGAGGAAGTAGAACGGGTGGTGGACCACTGTATTGATCAGCAAAAAGCGCAGTACCAAGAGGAAATGATACCGGATGAAGAAGCGGAAGTGAACGAAGAGGTAGATGATGAATTATTTGACGACGCGGTACAAATGATTTTAGAGATGCAAAGCGCGAGCGTTTCGATGTTACAGCGAAGATTCCGGATTGGTTACACCCGAGCAGCCCGGTTGATCGATGCCATGGAAGCAAGAGGAATTGTCGGCCCTTATGAAGGAAGTAAACCAAGGGCAGTGTTAATTTCACAACAAGAAGAAGAGAAAACTTCCTAGTGTTTTCAATTGCGACACAAAGACAAGCCCGGAAAGAGCGGTTTTTATCACACAGAAGAGGGACGCAGGATTTATTCGAAGGCCCGGAATGCAGCTCTTTTGTTGCTGCCAAAAAAGCGCCTCATTGACGATTAGTTCAATGAGGCGCTTTTTTAAAGGCTCTACAATATTTGTTGGGGTTTTAGAAAAATTCCGCATAAAAAATACACACAAGCTCCTATCTCTACTACACTTGAATTGACTAAGAAACAAGCAAGCAGATAGGAGTTGTGTGTACATGCAT